>JAFLSV010000017.1 GCA_022510785.1 Desulfovibrionaceae bacterium
AGCGGCTGCAACTTCGCCATTGCGGAAAACGGCGCGGTGTCCACCGTGACCAACGAGGGCAACGCCCGCATGGTGACCACCCTGCCCCGCGTGCATGTGGCCATCGCCGGTCTGGACAAGCTGGTGCCCACCCTGGATGTGGCGCTGACCGCCCTTCAGGTGCTGCCGCGCAACGCCACGGCCCAGCGCCTGACCTCCTATGTCACGCTCATGGACGGCGCCGGAGAATGCCAGGCCAGCCCCGACGGCAAAAAAATCATGCACGTGGTCTTTGTGGACAACGGCCGCAGCGAAATTGCGAACGATCCGCTTTTCTCACAGATCTTCCGCTGCGTGCGCTGCGGGGCCTGCGCCAATGTCTGTCCGGTGTTCCGCCTGGTGGGCGGGCACAAGATGGGCTATATCTACATCGGCGCCATCGGCCTCATCCTGACCTACTTCTTCCACGGGCACGACAAGGCCAAAGTGCTCTGCCACAACTGCGTGGGCTGCGAGGCCTGCAAGAGCGTGTGCGCGGGTGGCATCGATCTGCCCCGGCTCATCCGTGAAATCCGCAACAGACTCACGGCGGAGGAGGGCAACCCCCTGCCGCTCAGCCTGCTCTCGTCGGTGATGAAAAACCGCAAGCTTTTCCACCGCCTGCTCAAGTACGCCTCTTTCGCGCAGAAACCCTTCACCGGCGGCACAGAGTTTCAGCGGCACCTGCCCGCCATGTTCCTGGGCAGGCACGGCTTCAAGGCCCTGCCCGCCATCGCGGACAAGTCCTTCCGCGACCGCTGGCCCACGCTGTCCCCCCGGGTGGACAATCCCAGATACCGCGTGGCCCTTTTCGGCGGCTGCGCGCAGGATTTTGTCTACCCCGAGCAGCTGGAAGCCGCGGTGAAGGTGCTGGCGGCCCACGGCGTGGCCGTGGACTATCCCGAGGCGCAGACCTGCTGCGGCCTGCCGCTGGACATGATGGGCCAGCGCCCCGCCGCCACCGACGTGGCGCGCCAGAACGTGGAGGCCTTCAGCGCCGGAAACTACGACGCGGTGATCACCCTGTGCGCCAGCTGCGCCTCGCACCTCAGGAACAACTATCCGGATATTCTGGAGGGCGATCCCCTGCTGCTCAAGGCCAAAGCCTTCGCGGACAAGGTGACGGACTTCAGCTCCTTCGCCCACGACGTGCTGGGCCTCACGCCCGATGACTTCCGCAACAGCGGGGAAAAGACCACGTATCACGCGGCCTGCCATACCTGCCGCGGCCTTGGCGTGACGGCGGCCCCCCGCGCCCTCATCGCGGACGCGGCGGACTATGTGCCCTGCAACGAAGAGGAAGTGTGCTGCGGCTTCGGCGGAACCTACTCCATGAAGTTCCCGGAAATTTCCGCCCGGCTGCTGGAAAAGAAGCTGGACAACATCACGGCCACGGGCGCGTCCCGCGTGGTGATGGACTGCCCGGGCTGCGTCATGCAGATCCGGGGCGGCATGGAAAAGCGGAACCTTGACGTCAGGGTTTCGCACATTGCGGAACTGCTTGCGGAAAACATGAAAAAGTAACGCGCGCTCTCCGCGCACCCCGCGCGGGAGTCGCCGGGCCGCCTTTTCCGGACGGGCGGGGCGGCCCGGCCCGAACAAAACGCCCCCGGGCGTTGCGGCCGGCGCCGCGCCACTGTGTGGTTTTAAAAAAGGAGGATCCATGTCCATCGGTCTCTTGGCGCTTTTCGCCTTCATCCCCATCCTTGTCGCTCTTGTCCTCATGGCCGGCCTGCGCTGGCCATCCACCCGGGCCATGCCGCTCGCGCTCCTTTCCGGACTGATCCTCGCGGCCCTGATCTGGAAACAGGCCCCCCCGCGTCTCGCGGCCCTGTGCCTTGAAGGCGCCATCACCGCCGTTGGCGTGCTGATTATCGTGTTCGGCGCCCTGCTCATCTACTACACGCTGGAGTACAGCGGCGGGATGGAAACCATCCAGGCGGGCATGAAGCGCATCAGCCCCGACCGCCGTCTTCAGGCCATCATCATCGGCTTCATGTTCGCGGCCTTCATTGAAGGCGCGGCGGGCTTCGGCACGCCGGCGGCCCTGGCCGCGCCCCTGCTGCTGGGGCTGGGCTTTCCGCCGCTCTGCGCCGCCGTTATCTGCCTGGTGTTCAACAGCGTGCCCGTCACCTTCGGCGCCGTGGGCACCCCGGTGCTTCAGGGCTTCAAGTCGGTGGAAGCGCTCGGCATGAGCATCATGGGCATGACCGACCCGGCCATGTTCTACAAAACCGTGGGCGAATACGTCACCCTCATGCACCTGCCCATGGCCTTCATCCTGCCCATCTTCATGCTGGGCTTCATGACCCGCTTCTTCGGCAGGAACAAGTCCTGGGCCGAAGGCTTCCGGGCCTGGAAATACTGCCTCATGGCCTCCGTCTGCTTTGTGGTGCCCTACCTCATCCTCGCCTGGGCGGTGGGCCCGGAACTGCCCTCCATGCTGGGCGGCCTGGTGGGTCTTGGCGTGCTGGTCTTTCTGACCAAAAAGGGTTTCTGCCTGCCCACGGACGGCGTGTGGCAGTTCGCGCCTTCCGCCGAATGGGACGCGGACTGGAGCGGTGAAATCAAGGCCAGCGACGCCACGGACTTCAAGGATCACATGAGCCAGATGCGCGCCTGGATGCCCTATGTGCTCTGCGGCCTCATACTGGTCATCACCCGCGTGCCCGCCTTCGGGCTCAAGCCCATCGTCACCACCTGGGGTGTGGTGGGCGCCAAGAATATCCTCGGTCAGGAAGGGGTGGGCGCAAGCCTCGCCCTGCTCAACCTGCCCGGCACCATTCCCTTCATCCTGGTGGCCATCATCACCATCGCCCTGCACGGCATGAACTCCGCCAAGGTCAGCGGCGCGTGGACCACCGCCATTAAGAAGATGAAGGCCCCCACCATCGCCCTCATCTCGGCGGTGGCCCTGGTTTCCGTGTTCAAGGGCTCCGGCGTCAACAGCGAGGGATTGCCCTCCATGCCCATGGCCATGGCTCAGTTCATGGCCGCGCTGACCGGCAATGCCTGGCCCTATCTTGCCTCCTACGCGGGGGGGCTCGGCGCCTTCATCACCGGTTCCAACACCGTGTCCGACATGCTGTTCAGCAACTTCCAGTGGGATGTGGCCGATGCCCTCAAGTTCTCGCCCCTCGGCCACTATGTGATTCTGGCCGCTCAGGGCGCGGGCGGCGCCATGGGCAACATGATCTGCATCCACAATATCGTGGCCGCCTGCGCGGTGCTCGGGATGATTGGCCATGAAGGCTCCATCCTGCGCCGCACGTTCTGGCCCTTCCTGCTCTACGGCGTGCCCGTGGGGCTGGTGGCCGGCTACCTGATTGCCTCCGGCATCTGACCTCCTTCTGCCTGAACCGACGCGGGCCGCCCTTGCGACAAGGACGGCCCGCTTTTTTCTGTCTGGTGATATGTGGCGGAGGCGTGAGCCGGAAACCCGGCTGATCCGGGAAGCGGCGGCCGCTCCCCGCGCCGTCACGCGCCTTCCGGCAGAGCGCCGGAGATCAGGCCATCTGCTGGATGCCGTCCAGCCGCCACGACTCCGAGCCGTCCAGGGGCCGGACAAAGTGCCACACTTCGCGCACCTGCTCGGGCTGGGAAGCCTTCGGGTCTTCGCGCATGAGCACGTCAAAGAGCACGGCGGCATACTGGCTGCCGCCCTCGCTGCGCACCTGCATGAGCGAGGCGTCGACCATCAGAAGTTCGGTGGTGCCCGGTTCAGGATCTTCGGCCAGCTGCTTTCTGAGTTCGTCCATGACCGGCCGGGTGGCGAACTGGGCTATGTCGTCCAGATCGCGCCTGTCCCACGATTCCTGAAGGCGCACATAGGCCATTTTGGCCCCGCGCAAAAATTCCTCGGCATTAAAGCCGGCCGGGATGGCGTCGCTCTGCGGGTTGTCGTAGTTGCGGCCGGCGTCGCTGCTGCTACGCAGCATGTCCCAGCCCATGCCGGTCTGCCCGGCGCCCTGGCTGCCTTCCGCGCGCCCGGCATAGGGATTGCCCGATGCTGAGGGAGAGGAGGACGAAGCGTCGCGGCGGCGGCGCAGAAAACGCATCACGAGGTATATGACAAGGCCGATGATGAGGATATCGAACAGGCCGCCCCCCCCGGCGGCGCCGTGGCCCGCGAACAGCGAACCCAGCAGGCTGCCCGCCAGCAGACCGCCGAACAGGCCGCCCATGCCGCCAAAGGCCGGAGCGGCGGCCGTCCCGGTCTGAGCCTGGCGGTTCACGGCGGAGCCGGGCTGCTGCTGGCGGAAGGTGGAACCCGACGGCGCGCGCGGCATGGGCGCGGGCCGGCTCAGGATGGAAGAGCCGCCGAAGCTGCGGCCCCCGCCCAGGCGGGCGGCATCGGCGTCAGGCGGAGTCGCCAGCGCAAAGGCGGCCGCGCAGGCCAGCGCCACAGCGAGCACTTTCCAATGTTTCATACTCTGTTCCCCACGATGGTTGGCGGTTAAAATTTTTTTCGTCTTTAACGGAAAGGAAGCTTTCCGTAAAGCCTTTCTGACCCGAAGCGCGCCATGCTCAGCCAGGGACGGCACAAAACAAGAGCCCTCCGACCGCGCATGACCGCCCAGCCGGAGAGCCCCTGTCCCGTGTCATCCCCGCGTCAGTACGGAGTGACGCGCACGAAATCGCCTGGATGCAGGTCGCCCGCATCCTTCATATTGTTGAGAGCCAGCAAGTCAGCCGGGGGAATATTGAACTTGCGGGCTATGCCCCACATGGTATCGCCGGGCTGCACCCTGTATGTGGCCGGCCCCCCGGAAGGCGCGGCGCTGACCGAGCTTCCGGCAGCGGGAACCGTGATGGTCTGCCCCACCCGCAGGGAACGGGGATTGAGCTGGGGGTTGGCCGCGCTGAGAGCGGCCACGCTGACGCCGTAGCGCCGGGACAGCGAAGCCAGGGTATCCCCGCGCCGCACCGTGTGCGTGGTGACCCCGCGCCCAGCGCCGGACGCGGCGGTGGAGGCACGCGCCGGAACCTTTTTGACGGAGCTGTCGGCCCCGGCCTGGGAGACGGCGGAAGCGCCGGGCACATTCAGCACCTGGCCCACCCGCAGGGAATGGGGATCGGCAAGCCCGGGATTGGCCGCGCTGATGGCGCCCATACTGACGCCATAGTACCGGGCCAGAGAAGCCAGGGTATCCCCGGGGCGCACCGTGTGCGTGGCCGGCGTGCCGGCGCCCGTATCGGCCACGGCCTGGGCGTTCGCCTGGGCCGCCCTGTCCGGAGCCGTTGCGGCGGAACCGGCGACCGCCGTGGAGCCGGCGGCTCCGGTGGAAGCCCCGGGCAGATTCAACACCTGCCCCGCCCGCAGGGAGCGGGGATTGGCAAGCCCGGGATTGGCCGCGCTGATGGCTGCCACACTGACGCCGTAGCGCCGGGACAAAGAGGCCAGGGTATCCCCGCGCTGCACCGTGTGCGTGGCGGCCCCGCGCGGGATGGCCGCGCCGGCGGGCGCCGCATTGCTGGTACCGGCGGGCGCCGTGGCCGGGGACGGGGCGGCGTCCCTGGCGGACGCGGCCACAGCCTGAGAGGACGCCGGAGCTTTGGCCGGGCTGGCGGCCCTGGCGGGATTTGCCGCTTTGGCGGAATTTGCGGCCCTGGCGGGACTGGAGCCCTTGTCTGAAGCGACGCTGACCGGAGCGGCCCCGGCCCGGCCCGGAATACGCAGTTTGGCCCCGGCCCTGAGAGGTTCGCTTTTGCGGTTCAGCTGGCGAAGGACGCTCACCGGCACCCCGGTGCGCTTGCTGATACGGCCCATGCTGTCGCCCTTGGTCACCGTATAGGTTGTCCAGCCCGAACCGGTCAGGGAGGCGTCGCGCAGCGCGAGTGAGGCCTGAGCCTGAAGGGTCGACGGCACATACACCGGCACATAGCGATCCGGCGGGGTGATATAGCGGCGGAAGGCCGGATTATAGGCGGCGAACTCGTCCCAGCTCATGTTCAGCCGGCCGGCCAGAGCTGCCAGATCGGTGCCCGGCCGGGCACTCAGCTCGGCCACCGGCTGGAGGACGCGCTCCGTATCCACGGCTTCGGCCGGGGAGAAGCCCAGCGCCTCCGCGTTGCGCATGATTTTGCACACCGCCAGAAAGCGGGGCACATACTGGCGCGTTTCTTCCTTCAGCTGGGCCTTGTCATCCAGCAGCTCGTTGCTGCGGCACAGGGCGAAAAAGGTTTCGGTCTGCGTGCCCTGCAGGGCGCGGCCTATTTTGCCCTCACCGGCGTTGTAGGCGGCCACGGCCAGGTGCCAGTCCCTGAAATCGCCGTAAAGCTTGGCGAGGTAGTCGGCGGCCGCCCGCGTGGCGTGGTAGGGGTCGCGGCGCTCGTCCATCCACCAGTCCTGCCGCAGGCCGTACTGGCGGCCCGTGCCCGCCATGAACTGCCACATGCCCACCGCGTTGGAGCGGGACACCGCCACCGGATTATAGCCGCTTTCCACAAAGGCCAGATAGGCCAGCTCCTCGGGCAGGCCGCGCTCGCGGAAAATCCGGCGGGTATACCCGATATAGGACTGCCCGCGCCGCATGAAGCGCTCCACCACCGGGCGGGCCGAATGGATATAGTGCTTGAAATAAACCTGCACTTCCCGCATGTCATCCGTGCCGAGGCCGCGATCCACCTCGCCGGTGGAAAGCAGGGCCCGCATTTCCACATCGGACAGGGGCAGACCTTCATCCTGAAGGGCCAGCCGGTATGATTCGAGCATATCCTCATCCGAGGGGCCGGCGGCGGCCAGCGGGGCCTGGGGGGCGTCCAGCCGGGGGTTGGCGCCGCAGCCCGCCAGCAGCACGGCGCAGCCGGCGCCCAGCGCCAGGTTCCGCAGGACATGCCAGAGCCGGCGTGACGGAGAAAAAGAAAGGCTGTGGTTCATGGTCTTTTCCTTGGAAAGTTCGCGCCTGAACGCCGCGCCGCCGCAGGGCGGCGCGAGGCGCATCAGGCCTCGGTCGCGCTTGCGCCCCGGCCCGAAGCGGGGTACCTCTCAGAAGTACCTTTCATCGGACAGACAAGCCGGCGAGTGGCCCCCCGCCGGGAAAGCGGCAGGACAGAGCATGCCCCGGCGCGCACGCCGTGAAACGGCGGACGCGCGGCGGCCGGTGGGCGCAATGGCACTTGTTCCAGTATTACACCCAAAAAACAGGGCGTTCAATGCTCAAGGAAAAGTCTAGACTTTTTCACTATGCCGAATTGAAGGATATCACCTTGATATGACTGATAATTTTACAGAACAAAAAAATTTTCTGCCCGGTCTGAAGCCGGTGCTGGAGCTTTTGGAGCGGGATCCCGGCCGGGTGGATATGGTGTATGTGCGCAAGGGCCGCTCAGGCGGCGAAAGCGGCCGGGTGCTGGACGCCTGCCGGGCGGCGGGGGTGCGTTTTTCCCTTATGCCCGGCGAGGCCCTGACCCGCCTGGCCGGCGGCGCTGTCCATCAGGGGGTTATGGCCCGGCTGCGCGACGGCGCGCCCGAGCCCTGGCCCGAACTGCTGAAACGGGCCGTGGACGCGCCCCTGCCGCTGCTGGTGGCGCTGGATCAGGTGCAGGATCCCGGCAATGCGGGAACCCTGGCCCGCACCCTGTACGCCCTGGGCGGGGCGGGGCTGGTTCTGCCCCGGCACAACAGCGCCTTTCTGGGGCCAGGGGCCCACCGCGCGGCCGCGGGAGCGCTGGAGCGCCTGCCCGTGGCCCGGGTGGTCAACCTGGCCCGGGCCGTGGACGAGGCCGCCCAGGCGGGCTTTGCCGTATACGCCGCCCGCAGCTCGGCGCAGAGCGTGAACGCGCTGCGCGCGCCCCTGCGCCTGCCCGCCCTGCTGGTGCTGGGCAACGAGGGCAAAGGCGTGCGGCCCGGTGTGCTCAAACGCTGCGAGGCCGACCTGGCCGTGCCCTTTCTGCGCGACTTTGATTCGCTCAACGTGGCGCAGGCCGGGGCCATTCTCATTTCATGCTTTGCGCGCGCCCTTCCTACTCCACCGTGACGCTCTTGGCGAGGTTGCGCGGCTGATCCACGTCCTTGCCCAGGTAATCGGCCATTTCGTAGCTGAAAAGCTGAAGCGCGGGCAGGGCCAGAAAGGCCGCGGTCAGAGGATGCGCGGCGGGCAGGTACCAGGGTTCGTCCACCTCGGGGCTGGGCAGGGCCCCGACGGGCGCGTCAGCGGGAGCTCCGGGGGGCCGCCGCTGCATGAGGGCGATGACCTTGCCCTGCCGGGCCTGAACCTGCTCGATATTGGACAGCACCTTGGGCAGGAAGGGATCGTCCAGGGCCAGAACAAAACTGGGAAAGTCCGGATCCACCAGCGCGATGGGGCCATGCTTCATTTCACCCGCCGCGTAGCCTTCGGCATGGATATAGGACAGCTCCTTGAGCTTCAGCGCGCCTTCCTGGGCCAGGGCGTAGGCCGGGCCGCGCCCCAGGTAGAAAAAGCTGCGCGCGCCGGCGAAGCGCCGGGCCAGACGGGCGGCGGTCTCCCGCAGAGACGGCAGATTTTCCCTGAGCATGACGGGCACGGCGTGGAGGGCGTCCAGCAGCGCAGAGCTCTCCGTGCCCGCCAGGCCCCGGCGCTGCCCGTAATAGATGGCCAGAAGAACCAGCAGCGCCATCTGGCTGCACATGGCCTTGGTGGACGCCACGCTGATTTCCGGGCCGGCCTGGGTATAGAGCACCGCGTCGGCCTCACGGGCGATGGACGAGCCCACCACATTGCACAGCCCGATGACCCGGCAGCCCCTGGATCGCGCCAGGCGCAGGGCGGCCAGGGTGTCGGCGGTCTCGCCGGACTGACTGATGACCAGCACGCATTCCTCCGGCTCCAGCAGAGGACGGCGGTAGCGGAACTCGGAGGCGATTTCCACATCGGCGGGCACGCCGCCCTGCCCTTCCAGCAGATGCCGCGCCCACAGGCCCGCGTTGTACGAGGTGCCGCAGGCCACCACGCGCAGACGGGCGGGCACGGGCAAATTGTCCAGCTCGGGCAGCAGCACCCGGCCGCCCGCCACCCGGCCGCTCAGGCAGTCGGCCACCACCCGGGGCTGTTCCATGATTTCCTTGAGCATGAAATGCTTATAGCCATCCTTGGCCGCCGCCTGCATATCCCAGGCGATGTGCTGCGGCATCCGGACAAGCGGGGCGAGATCGTCAAGGCGCAGAAGCTCCCAGCCGGAGCCGTGGATGCGGGCCACTTCGCCGTCTTCCAGAAAGACCACCTCGCGCGTATAGGGCAGAAAGGCCGGAATGTCCGACGCCACAAAGCATTCCCCGGCGCCCACGCCCAGCAGCAGCGGGGCGGACAGACGGGCGGCGTACATGGTATCGGGCTCTTCCGCGGCCATCATGACCACGGCGTAGGCTCCGCGCGCCCGGCGCAGGGCGCGGGCAAAGGCTTCCAGCAGCGAAGGAGCTGAGCGCCGTTCTCTGGCGATGAGGCAGGCCAGCGCCTCGGTATCGGTATCGGATTGGAAGCGGCAGCCCCCGGCCGCCAGCTCGGATCGGATTTCCTGAAAATTCTCGATGATGCCGTTGTGAACCAGGGCCAGCGTGCGACCCTCGTCCATATGCGGATGGGCGTTGCGCTCCACGGGCAGGCCGTGCGTGGCCCAGCGGGTGTGCCCCATGCCCGTGGTGGCCAGCAGGTTGGGTTCGCTGGCCACCCTGTCTTCCAGGGCGCCCAGTTTGCCCGGCGCCCGGATCACGCGCAGGCCGCCCGCCTGTGCGTAAGCCAGGCCCGACGAGTCATAGCCCCGGTACTCCAGCCGGCGCAGGCCTTCCAGCACAAGGGGGACAGCCGGGCGATGCCCGCTGTATCCGATAATTCCGCACATGGTCAACTCCCGCGCGGGGCGAACGGGTTCCGGGCCTCCCCGGGCTTCCGGACACAGAGCCGTTCAGGCCGAATGCCGCGCGTTTTCGCGTATACGGGGAAGCGGCAAGACGGCTCCGTCGCTCAGCCGTTCAGCGACAGGGCACGGAAACGCCGGCGCGATTCCGGCTGGTGCCGCGCATGCCGCGCACAACTTACTTCACGGCCGCATCAGCCGGAGAGCCGGGCGCGGGGGAGTCCGTCCCCGCGGGCGCGGCGGGAAGCTCCAGCGACGGCTCGGGCCCAAAATCCACAGCCTGCTTGTTGAACAGGGCCAGAACGCCCTGGGTCACCTCGGCATCCGGGCTGAAGGACAGTATGGTGTCACTGCTGAAAATGGCGGACAGCTTGTGCTCGCCGCGATACTGTTCCAGACTTTTTTCCAGCGCGGCCTGCATGGCGGAGACCATATTTTCCTGCTCGGCGGACAGAACACCCTGGAAGGTATAGGCGGCGCCCTGTATTTCCACCTGAAGGCGCTGAACCGCGGCCTCGTCCTTCTCTTCCTGTGCCCTGGCCAGATCGGCCCGCAGGGCTTCCAGTCTGGCCATGGCGTCGTTCTGGAGCTTTTCCAGCCGGGCCATGCCGGCCTTGCCGTGCGCGCTGTCCTGATACAGTGTGGCGAGGTTCACCACGCCGAACGAAAGCCTGTCCGCCGCCAGCGCGGCATCGGATGCGCCCGCGAGGGCAAGGAACGCCGGAAAAGCCAATGCCGCGAGAAAGATGCGCTTCATGAACTGTCTCCATACCATGCGTGAGTTGATGGCGGCCCGCCGTGCCCGCGCCGGACGCGGATCGTCCCGCGGAACATCAGGGCACTCAGGAGGGAAATACCCTGTTTTGCGCTTTGGGGCAATGGCCGAACGCGGGGGGGGACACGCCCGGCATAACGGAGCCGGAGGCAGGAACCACGGCGGCACAGCGCAGGCAGGGCCGCACGCGGCCCTACCCGCGCGAAGCTTCGTCCTGCCCGGGCTGCCGCCGCATGGCGTCAAGCTGGGCGCGCTGGCGCTTTTCGACCTCCGCGACGGAGCCGGCCGCGGAATCAGAGGCCGCGTCCCCGGCCGGCATGCCGCCGGAACCATAAAACATGGGGCGCAGGGCCAGAACCTTGCCCACAAACGCTCTGGTTTCCCAGGCGGGGAACGACCGGGTCAGCCGGGCGAGCACTTCCTGCGGACTCAGCGCGTTGATGGCGGCAAACGCCTCGTCCCGCGTGCGGCCGAAATGGCGCAGCACCGCGCCTGACCCGCCGTTGTAGGAGGCGATGACACAGTATTCCAGGCTCTGGGGATCGCGTATGCCCTCCAGGTGGCGGGTGCGCAGAAGATGGAGATAGGAAATGCCGTAACGGATATTGTTGTCTGGATTGAGCAGTTCCGATGCCGTGGGCCGGCCGCTGCGGCCAAGCCAGCGGTGAACCTCGTCGCCGGCCGTGGCGGGCACAACCTGCATCAGGCCATGGGCGTTCCGCGGGCTGATCAGCGAGGGATTAAAGCCGCTTTCCACCTGCATGATGGCCATGACCAGCGAGGCGTCAAGCCCGTACTTGCGGGCATACAGGTTCACCGTTTCCTGATAGCGGGCGGCACGGGCGGCCATGGACAGGCCGGACAGGGGGGATTCAGGCTGGCGGGATTCGCGCAGGCGCAGCGTGAGCGGCGTCAGCAGGGCGCAGACCGGGCCGCCGGGGCCGGCCTGCCGCCGCGTGAAGCGCAGGGGCACGCCGTCAGGGCCCAGGGCTTCTCCGCCGCCAGGCAGGCTTGCCACAGCGGAGTCCGGAGCGCCGCTGACCGGCAGGGCCAGAGCATGGGGCGCCTGCCAGGACGCCATGTCCGCCGGATCAGGGGCCGCCGCCGGGTCGGAATCCGTCACCATGCCGACAGTCCACCCTTCCAGATACAGGGACGACGCGGCATGCGCGGCGTCTGACGCGGCGGCCGGCTCTTCCACCACGCGGCTCAGGCGCCTGCGATCCACCGGCTGCATCACCACGGGGCTGAAAGGCAGGCGGAGAGCAGCCTGACTGCTGACCAGCCGGCCCCGCCACTCGGGCGCGCGGGGGCCGGGGCTGGGCACAAAGCCCGCCATAAGCGCACCCAGCCCCAGGCAGGCCAGGGCAACGGCAGTTCCGGTGATATGTGTGTTCATCATCTGAAATCCTTGACGAGACTGGGCGCGAATCCGCCACAACGGCCTTTCGCGCCGACGGGATTTTGGCTCCCGCCCCTGTGTCATCAAGGTCAATGCAAATAGCGTGCCGCCGCCCGCGATGTCCCAGGGGCGCGCATGGCTTCGCCACAGTGCCCGGAATCACACCCGGAGTCAAGAAATTCCCCGAAGGAAGCAGCGCCGGCACCATCGACAAAGCCGGCGAAAACGCCTACACTTCTCCCGGAAAGATCCCGAGACCGCGTCCGGAATGTCCGGCCATCCTCTATACCTGGAGCGTCGCGATGCACATTGAATTCACCTTCAAGAACTTTGAACCCTCCGAGCATCTGAAAAAATATGCCCGCCGCCGTTTTGAAAAGGCGGGGCGCTTTTTGGGCAAATCGCCCAGTCTTGACCTCCAGGTCGTCCTTACGGTGGATAAGCACCGCCATCGCGCGGAACTCAAGCTCAGCGGCGAAGGACTGAACCTCACCGCGTCCGAGCAGTCCGACGACATGTACGCCACCATTGACCTGGTGACCGACAAGATAGAATCCCAGGTTCGCAAGGCCGCGGCAAAAGCCGGCCAGAAGAACCGCAAAAGCCGCAACGCCAATGTGGACGTGTACACCTACGACGTGCAGGACGAAAACGGCGCCAAGGTGGTCAACGGCACGGAAAACTATTCGCCCAAGCCCCTGCATCTGGATGAGGCCCTGCTTCAGCTGGAGCAGACGGGCAACGAGGTGCTGGTTTTCTTCCATGCCGATCTGGAACGGCTCAATGTTCTGTATCGCAAGCGCAACGGCGACTTTGGCCTGATCGATCCCCTGTCCTAGGGCGGCCCCGCCCCCGGGCCCGGCGGCAGGAACGGGCCCTGTTCCCTGAATCCGGCGGCTCTGTGCTATGGAGAGTTCTTCTCTTTTCGCGGCTTCCTTGTCTTCCGGGCAGCCGGACGATTCAGCGCCTTCTTCCCCCACTCTGCTGGTGGTCACCGGCCTTTCCGGCGCCGGCAAGAGTACCGCCCTTCAGGTGCTGGAAGATATGGGCTTTTTTACCGCCGACGGCCTGCCCCCCGCCCTGCTGCCGGAATTTCTGAATCTGGCGCGCAAGCCCGATATGGAGCATTTTCACGGCCTGGCGCTCGGCATGGACTTCCATCGCGGGGCCACTATCCAGACCCTGAGCGAGGCCCTGGGCCATGTGCGCGCCGCGGGGGTTCGCCCCGCCCTGCTTTTTCTGGAAGCCCGGCCCGAGGTCATCCTGCGCCGCTACGCCACCACCCGCCGGCCCCACCCCATGGAGCGCGAGGGACTGGGCCTGGAACAGGCCGTGGCCGAAGAGCGCCGCCGGCTGGCCCCGGTACGCGAAGCCGCCGATCTGGTGCTGGACACCTCGGCCTTTACCCTGCACGACCTGCGCCGCGAAATCCAGCACCGCTGGGCGCAGGCCCGGGCGCAGGCCCATGCCATGCGCGTGCATCTGCTCAGCTTCGGCTTCAAATACGGGGCGCCCAGCGACGCGGACCTCATCTTTGACCTGCGCTTTCTGCCCAACCCGTACTTTGTGGAGGAACTGCGCCCCCTGTCGGGACGCGATGCCCCCGTGGCGGACTATGTGTTCGGCGATGGCCCGGCCCGCCTGTTCCGGGATCGCTTTCTGGACTTTTTGCTTTTTCTGCTGCCCTATTACGACAGCGAGGGCCGCTACCGCCTGACCCTGGGCCTGGGCTGCACCGGTGGCCGGCACCGCTCGGTGGCCATGACCGAACTGGCGGCACGCACCCTGCGCCAGGCCGGATACGCCGTCACCGTGGAACACCGCCACCGGACGCTGGGATGAGGGCCGGCGCTCCGCGCGGAACGATCGCGGAAAGCCGCCGGCTTTTTGACGAAGGGGGAACGACGGACTAGAAAACGTCCACGGCAAGGGGAACGGCGGCCAGAGGCACCAAGCGGGCGCCTCCGCAGCTGTTCTTGAACACCAGCCCTATTTCAGCCTCCAGATCATAGTGGCCCGGCGCGGAAAAGCGGATGTCCGTCACCGGCACCCCGGGCAGCACCTCCGGCGCGGAAGCCCCGTCCGGCACGGTTCGCCGGGTGACGCTGACGGAAGGGAAAACGCCCGACATCTGGCGCTCAAAGGCCAGATTCACATGAAGCGGCACGCTTTCCCCCACGGCGGCATGGCCCGGAAAACGCAGATCCACACGCACCCGCGAGCCATCCACCTCCTTTTCCGCGGAAAAGGCGAACGACGTTTCAGACTCTGCCCCGGCGGCGGACAGCGCTGCCGGCGCCATGGGGAGACATGCCATGCCCAGGCACAGAAACACGGCCACGCGGAAAACAGCGTTCATGGAAATTCCTCCGGGAATGGATTGACAAAACGGCAAGCCGGTGAAATTCTTGGATTACCCCTTCACGGTGTTCCGGAAAGGCGACGCCCGCCCGGGTTCCCTGAGGATAGCATGCCGAAAGCAGTTTTGCCAGCTCCCATTTCCCCGGCGTCCGGCCGGACATCCGGCCAGCAGTCCGGGCACCTGTCCGGTCTTCCCTGCCTCGGGGCGGCCCCGTGGCGCAGGGCCGCGGCCCTGTTCCGGGACATGGACGGCGTTATGGACGTTTTTCTGGAGCGCTGGACAGCCTATATGCAGGCTGTGGGTTATCTGGTTTTCACCACCGCCAGGCGGGCCGACTGCATTGCCGCCTGCCGCGCCCTGACCGATCCCATCGTGCGCCACCTGGATGAGGGATATCTGCCCACCTTTGAACGCCTTGCCGGCAACAGCGACAGCTGGGCGCGGGAACTGGTGGCGTCGGGGCTGCGCCACATGCGCAGGGGCATCACCGGTTCCATGTTCCTGGGCTGCTTCAAAACCTTCATTCATGCTTTGGAAGACGCCGTGCGCGCCCTTTCGGCGGACGGACACACGCGGCGTGTTCTTGACGATGCCTGCGTGCTTGTGCGCCTGTATGGGGCCGCGTTTGAAGAAATATGGATGGATGTCTGCCTGAATGCCCAGCGGGACGCGCATTACTCCGACGTGGATGAGATGCTGCGCCGCCTGACGATGGAAAAATGCCGCTTTGAAAATGTCCTCAACACCACGTCCGACGGGGTGCTGGTCATGGACGCCGGGTGCCGCGTGACCACCGCAAACCGTTCGCTGCGACAGTATGCCGGGGAAAATCTCACCGGGCGCCTGGTCTGGGACGTCCTGCGCCTGGAAAGCGGCTCTCCCGAGGAATTTTTCCGCTACTATCCCGTGGGGCAGACCGTGGAAGTCACGCCTTTCGGCGGCGACCTGGTCTTCCGCCTGTCCGTGTCCTCGCTGGGGGATATCAGCCTGGCCAGCAGCAACGAATATCTGGTGCTGCTGACCAATATCACCCCCCATGTGGCCCAGAGGGAAATCATGGAAGGGGTCATCCGCGCCAAAACCGCCGCGCTGGAGCAGGAAAAGCGCCAGCTTGAGGAAATGAATATCACGCTGCGCACCGTCCTGAACAACGTGGCGGCAGAGCGGGATGCCTCCCGGGCGAAACTCGCCGCCTCGCTGCGAGGCTTTCTGACCCCGGCCCTGGCCCGTCTGGTGAATACCCCTGACAAATCCGCGCGGCACAGCCATGCCGCGCTTATACAGGATCAGGTGACCCGGATGCTGGATCAGGCGGGAAACGGCGCAGATGCCGGAGGCGCCGGGCATGCCGGAGCCCGAAAACTGTCCAGACTGACCCTGGCGGAGCTCAATGTCTGCCGCTTTGTCCAGGCGGGGCACAGCAGCAAGGAAATCGCGGCGGCGCTCGGCATATCGCCGGAAACCGTGCAGACTCACCGGAAAAACATCCGGCGCAAGCTCGGCGTGCGCGGCCACGACTCCCAGCTTGCGGCCTTTCTTGCCGGCCATCCGCTCCACGCAGACGAAACGCCGCCGCATCCCGGCGGGTATGAACAGGGGATCGGGTAGAGCGTTCTCCCCGAAGTCTCCCCAATCATTCCCGCTGGCGCTCTTTTTCCCTGTCCGGCTATAGTACCGCGAGAAAGTTCCCACGGAGTATCCATGCCCCCACGCCCCACCCCCCCCGCCCTCGCGCCGGAAGCGGCCGCTTCGTCCCCGGCGCCGGATCTCGCGCGCGGCGTAACGCCAGACACGGCGCCGGAGCTCATGGCAGAGATCCTGCGCGACCTTTTCGCCGCCCGTGACAGCGGCGGGCTGGCCCGCGCGCTGGAGCGCCTGGCCGCATGCGGGGCGGAGGACGGCGGCGCGGGCGGCAGCCGCCCGGACGGGGAAGCGCCCCGCCGCGCCCCCCTTTTCCCTGAAGCCGAATACGCCTTCAACCGGCTCTTTGTGGGGCCGGATCATGTGCCCGCCCCACCGTACGCTTCGGTGTATCTTGACGCCGACCCCCTGCTCATGGGCCGGGCCACGGCCTCCATGCGGGAGCTGTTCCGAAGCCTGGGGCTGGCCGTGCGGGAGGAGGACAATCTTCCCGAGGATCACCTCGCCTGCGAGCTGGAAGCATGGCTTGTGCTCCGAAGCCTCGCCGGGACAAAGGACGCCACCCTGCGCCAGAACGTCGAAGAGGCCCTTGTCTGGCTTGTGGACGGGCACATGCGGCTCTGGATTCCGCAATTTCTGAGCCGGGCCAGGGCGGAAGCCGTGCCGGAGGCCCTGTCCGGCGCGCTGAACCGCCTGGAGGCATGGCTGGAGCGGGCGGGCAGCGAGCTGAACAGGGCCTGAGCCCTTTCGCCTCCCGGACGGGAAGCGCCGATTTGTCGCGCAAAGAGTGGAAAACTCACAACCATAAAGGAACTGCCGATGAACACAAACACATTCAGGTGTCCCGCCGCCATGGAGCGGCGCGGCTTTCTCAAGGGCCTTCTGGCCGCGGGAGCGGCGGCCGCCCTGCCAGGCGGCCTGCTGACGGCCCGGAACGCCGCGGCGGCGCCCTTTGATCCCGACGCGTATCAGGTATTCCGCAATGCCTGTCCGCGCAACTGTTACGACACATGCAGCATAAAAACCTATGTGCGGGACGGTGTTGTCCAGTTTGTGGAGGGCGCGCCGGAATCCACCTACACCAAGGGCGCGCTGTGCGTGAAAGGTTATTCCTATCCACGCCGGCTCTACAGCCCCGACCGCATCAAGTACCCCATGATTCAGGAAGGGCGCGGTTCCGGAAACTGGCGCCGCCTGTCCTGGGACGAGGCCATGGATCGCATCGCGGACAAAATCCTTGACCTCAAACAACGCGACGGCAGCCTGCTGGGCCTGGGCCTGACCAAGTATTCCGGCAACTTTGGCATCACCAATTACGGCGTGGAGGGCATGATGTCCTCTTTGGGCTACACCACCCGCTTTGTGGGCACGCCGTGCTGGCCGGCGGGCATCGACGCCCAGAACTACGATTTGGGCGACATGTGGTGCAACGACCCCGAGGACATGGTCAAGGCCCGGTATATCATCGTGTGGGGGGCCAACCCGGCCTGGTGTTCCATGCACAGCATGAAATACCTGTACGAGGCCCGGGAACGCGGCGCCAAAATTGTGGTCATCGACCCCGTGTTCACGCAGACCGCGGCCAAGGCCGACGTGTACTGGCGGGTGAAGCCCGGCACGGACGGCGCCCTGGCTCTGGGCATGGCCCGGCACCTGCTGGACAAGAATCTGGTGGATCTCGACTTTGCGCTGAACTCCGCCACGGGCTACCTGGAGTTCGCCGCCTATCTGCGGCAGAACGTCACCGTGGAATGGGCGTCGGAAATATGCGGCATTCCGGCCGACGACATCCGCTCCGTCACCGAGGAATTTGCCGCCGTCAAGCCCGCCACGGTCTGGATTGGCTACGGCATGCAGCGCCATACCAACGGCGGGGCCATGGTCAGAGCCATTGACGCCTTTGTGGCCATGACGGGCAATATCGGCGTGGAAGGCGGAGGCGCGCGCTACGGCCAGATGCAGACCTGGGGATTCAACTACCACGCCATGGTTCAGAAGCAGCCGGAAGGCTCCGTGGGCTTTAGCGGCGCCACCGGCCCCAAGGGCGAATTTGACTTTGCCGGGGAAAGCAACACGGCCTACAGCGACCGCGCTCTGAACATCAACAAGACGGCGCAGGAAATTCTGGACGCGAAAGACCCCGAAGTGAAAATGCTGTGGGTCTCGTGCAAAAATCCCTTCGCCCAGGACTTCGACCGCAACAAGCTGGAACAGGCCTTCGCCAAGCTGGAGATGGTGGTGACGGTCGATCAGTTCTTCAACGAAACCGTGCGGCACTCGGATATCGTCCTGCCCGTGACCACCCTGTTTGAAGAGTGGACGGTCAACGTATCCTACTGGCATTACTGGCTTTCGCTGAACGAACAGGCCATCAGGCCCATGCACGAGGCCAAATCCAACATTGAAATCGCCGCGGCGCTGTCCAGGGCCATGAACCAGAAATCGCCCGGCTCGTGCACCTTCCCGCAGGAAGTGGACGGCAAGGAATGGATGATTCAGGAGTTCAACAAGGGCATATACGACTATTTCGGCATTTCCAGCTGGGAAGATCTGCGCAATGGCCCGGTCAAGGCGAAGCTGTCCAGCAGCGCCTCCTGGAACGAGCGCAAGTTCCTGACCCCTTCGGGCAAGTACGAGTTCCGCTCCGATCTGTGCGCGCAAAACGGCTTCAAGGCTCTGCCCGAATATGTGCCGGTGCGCGAAGCCACGGCCCCCTTCCGCCTGCTCACGCCGCACGTGCAGTTCGGTCTGCATTCACAGTTCATCAACCTGGACTGGATGGAAAACTTCTACCCCGAGCCCTTTGTCTATATCCACCCCGAAGCGGCCAAGGCCAAGGGCATCGGCGATCTGGACAGGGTGCGCGTCTCCAACTCCATCGGAGAAGTCACGCTTCGCGCCAAGCTGTCCACCAATGTGGCCAGGGACTGCCTGGTCATGTACGAGGCGTGGTTCCGCAAACTGGCCTTCAATGTCCAGAATGTGGTGGATGACTGCGCCGCGGACATGGGCGCCATGAAAACCGGAGCGCCCGGGGTGGCCATTCACGATCAGTTTGTGGATATCGCGCCCGCCGGATAAGGCGTGACGCGCCCGCGCGCCTGGCATAGCCGGGCGCACCGGGACGCAGGAGCGTCAGGCTCCGCCAAAAATCATGCAAAAGCGCGCCTTTTCCGGCATGGAGACTCTCGCGGAAAAACGCGGAAAGGATACCCGATGAACAAACGCTACGCCTTCCTCATGAATGCCGACAAATGCATCGGCTGTCGAAGCTGCGCCATGGCCTGCAAAAACTTTAACCAGCTTGAGCCGAACATGGTGTGGCGCCAGGTCTATCCCCTGGCCGAATCCATCTACCCCCACCGGGAACGGGCCTTTTATTCCCTGGCCTGCAACCACTGTGACGACCCCGCCTGCCTGCGGGCCTGTCCTACCGGCTCCTATGAAAAACGCGAGGACGGCATTGTCGTCCATCATCAGGAAAGCTGCATAGGCTGCACCAACTGCGTGCGCTCCTGCCCCTACGGGGCGCCCCGCTACAACGCGGCGGAAAAACACGCCGAAAAATGCAGCATGTGCCGGGAACGCATTGACGCCGGCCTGCTGCCCGCCTGCGTGCAGGCATGCCCTGCCGGCGCGCTGGAACTGGTGGATCTCAACACGCTGGACGAACCCAACGCCGTGCAGTTTCCGGCCGGGTATCCGTCCATGCCCAGACTCAATCCCTCAACCCGCTTCATCCAGCCGCGCATGCCGCGTCAAATCAGGGGGCAGTCATGACCGCCGAATGGCCTCTCATCCTCTTTACCGTGCTTACCCAGCTGGCCGCGGGGCTGGCCGTTTTTCTGGCACTGCGGGGCCGCGCCTCGCGGCCGGGCTGGCTGCTGGTCTTCGCGGCCGGGGCGCTGGGACTTATCGCCTCCATGTTTCATCTGGGCCAGCCCTGGCGGGCCGCATCCGCGCTGGGCGGACTGGGCACATCCTGGCTCAGTGCCGAAGGCCTGCTTTTTGGCGTGTTTGTCCTTCTGGCCGCCATCACATGGCTGCGCGGCGGAAACGGCATCTCCGGCGCGGGGGCCGCGCTTGTCGGAGCGCTGGGGCTTGCCGTGCAAGGCATGACCTATTCGCCCGAGTCCATGCCCTTTGTGGCCGGCGGTCTGCCCCTGTTCCTGTTCATCCTCAGCGCCCTGACGCTGGGCGCGGTCTGCCTGCCCCTGTTCGAGAAGGGGGAGGCAGCGCAGAACTTTGGGGGCATCCTGCGTATCTGTCTGTGGATGTTGCTGGCCGTGCTTGCGGCCGCTCCGCTGATGGGGCTGGAAGGGAGCGCCGTGATGCGGGCCTCGGCTCTGGCCTGGCTGCATTCCGCCTGGTACTGGGCGGGAATTCTGGCCATAGCGGCAACGCTTGCGCTGGCTCACAGCGACCGCATGCGCTGCGCCCAGATGGCCCTTGCCCTGGTGAGCGTGCTGTGCGCGCGCGTCGCCTTCTTCGCTGATACCGTCAACACGGCCGCCTGGATAGGCTTGCCCTATTAGGGCGGAGTACCGGAAGGCACGCAGGCCGCGGCCTGTATGCCGGCCCCCGGCTTTGACGCTCCACCGGAGTGACGCCGTCATCCTGGCGGCGGCTCCGGTGGAGCGGGCGCGTGCCGATGGCGCGGGGAGCGGAGCCGGCGAAGTCCTTTGGGACACGGCCATGCCACTTATGGCAAAAACGGCGCGCTTTCAGGGCTTGCGCGCGGGGTGCAGCAGGGAAAACAGAAAGGCCATGAAGCACAGCACGCCGATGCTTCCCCCCAGGGCCATCGCCAGTCTGGTGATCAGGACAGAGTGCTCGCGGTCACTGTCGGCACGCACGCGCATCTCGGCCACCGCTTTGCCGATTTCGGCCGTGCCCATGCCCAGCAGAGACCGGATTTCCTCCAGGGCGGGCAGAGTTTCACTGTGCACCGTGCGGCGCGCCTCATCCCAGTTGTGGTCGCCCGCAAGGCTGCGGATGGTCACTGCGCTCTGGTGCAGACGCCGGTGAGGCTCATGGATGCGCTCCAGTATTTCCGCCAGGGACGGAATCATCTCTTCGACCTGATCCCGCTCGGAACTGGACAGCCATTTGCCCAGTTCACACCGCGTTGGCTGAATTTCCAAAAAGAGCTCTCTGTTCTGCTGCAAAGAAACAAAGAGGATTAACTGCTGAACCCATTGCATGTGCTCTATTTCACGCTGTTTAAATGACGGGCGGATGTCATCGTATTTTTCCAGCAGGGTTATGGTATTCTGCAAGCTTGCAAGCGTTTTATTAAAATAGGCATAACTACCTATAATAACAAGCAGTAATGGAAAAATGCAGATAATGCATTTTTTCTCGACGGAAAAATTTTTCCACATGGTTCCACCTCGTTGACTGATGCGGACTTGAAAAGCAGAACGCATCGTTCAAAAAAAACGCTCTCCATCATGCAGGCGTATATTTCTCATTAATCTCCTCTTTCGTCCAACCCGGATTGTGGAAAAATCGGGGTCGCGCAGGGATGAGAACAGCTATCCCCCTGAACTGCCACAACAATTTTTTCTGAAATCAGCAAAAAACACGTCTTGCCCGGCAAGCCCCCGGGCTTAATGCGCCTGCGCGGGCGCGGGGAAATATGCGGAAGGGAGGAAACCGCCCTGGCCCGCGCGACGGGGGAAAACGGAGGGCGGCCGGCACCGGTTTCCGTGGGCATCTCCGCGGCGCGGGGGAACCTTTCTCCGGACTGAAGCGGCCAGGTGACAGGGTGCGGAAAAATCGCTATGATAGAGCCCTATCCCAAGTGGCATGGGCCGCGCCCCGAAGGGAAAATGCCGCCGTGTCGGCGGCACGCGCCAGGCCAGAGCGTTTTTCGGAGGCATCATGCACTCGTCCCTCGATACCAGCATTGCCGTCGTGGGCCAGCCCAAGGTGGAAAACCCCGCAGCCGGCCCCTATGTGTCCGATACCCCCATGCCCTTCTACCTTGACCCGGAATACGGCGGCGAGGATCTGAAGGAGGGCGAGGCCATTCATTTTGAGCTGGCCGGGCCCCGCTCGCGCATCTATTTTGATCCGGGCAAGGTCAAGTGCGCCATCGTCACCTGCGGCGGCCTGTGCCCCGGCATCAACGATGTGATCCGGGCCATTGTCATGCAGGCGCATTACGGCTACGGCGTGTCCACGGTGCTGGGCATACGCTACGGGCTTGAGGGCTTCATACCCCGCTACAAGCACAAGGTCGCCGAACTTACCCCGGCATTCGTGTCCGAAATCCACACCTTCGGCGGCACTATCCTGGGAACCTCACGCGGGCCCCAGCCTCCCGAGGAAATCGTGGATGCCCTGGAGCGCCTCAATATAAGCTGTCTCTTCGTTATCGGGGGCGACGGCACCATGAAGGCGGCCGCGGCCATTTCGGCCGAAGTCACCAAACGGAACCTGCGCATTGCGGTTATCGGCATCCCCAAAACCATTGACAACGACATCAACTTTGTTCCCCAGTCCTTCGGATTTGAAACCGCCGTGGACACCGCCACCACCGCGCTCAACTGCGCCCACACCGAAGCTTTGGGCGCGCATAACGGCGTGGGGCTGGTCAAGCTCATGGGACGCGAGTCGGGCTTTATCGCGGCTCAGGCCACGCTGTCCCTGGGCATTGTCAACTTTACGCTGGTTCCGGAGGAGCCTTTCCGCCTGGAGGGCGAAGGCGGCCTGCTGCCCGCCCTGGAGGATCGCCTGAAAAAGCGCCGGCATGCGGTTATTGTGGTGGCCGAAGGCGCGGGCCAGCACCTGATGCAGAAAAGCGACAAAATGGACGCCTCGGGCAACCCCGTGCTGAAGGACATCGGCCCATTCCTGCAGAACGCCATCAAAAACTATTTCGCGGAACGCGCCATGCCGGTCACCATCAAGTACATTGACCCGAGCTATATTATCCGCTCCGTGCCGGCCAACGCCAATGACCGCGTCTACTGCGGATTTCTTGGCCGCCACGCCGTCCACGCGGCCATGAGCGGGCGAACCAATATGGTGGTGGCCAAATTCCTCGACCGCTTTGTTCATGTGCCGCTGCCTCTGGTGACCTTGCGCCGCCGCCGCATGAACATCCATTCGGCCTACTGGCGTTCGGTGCTGGAGGCCACTGGCCAGCAGCTGGCGATCGCGAGGGATAATGGCTGACAGCACCGCGGAGCGGCCCCCCCTGCTCCAGATCAGGGCATCGGCAGGATCGGGCAAAACCCACGCCCTGACAGAAAATTTTTTGTCCCTGCTGGCCGGAGCCAGAAGCGAAACAGCGTCAGGCTGCCATGCGGCCCGGCCAGGTGTTCACGCCTGGCCGGAAATCATGGCCATCACCTTCACCAACTTTGCCGCCTCGGAAATGAAGGAACGTGTTCTGGGGCGCCTCAAGAATATCGCCCTGAAGGCCATTCCCCCGGAAAACGGCTGGGACGCCGCGCGGGCCGGCCGGGCCGTCAGCGCCCTTTTGCGCGACTTCGGCTCGCTGAACATCCGCACCATTGACAGCCTGCTGCACCTGCTTGTGCGGCTGGCCGCCCTGGATCTGAACCTGGCCCCGGACTTTGAATCCTGCTTTGACGACAACGAACTGTTTGCGCCGTTGCTGGACGATTTGGCCGAACGCGCCCGCGAAGGCGACCCTGAACTGACCGGCGTCTTTACCGAGGCCTGCCGCCAGATTGCCCGGGATCCCAGGTATACGGGCTTTCTGGCCGGAAATCTGGTGCGCGGCCGCATTGCGGAACTGGCTTCCTACTTTCTGCTCCACCAGGGCGATCCCCGGCTGAACCGGCTGGCGTCGTCAGGGGAGATAGCCGCCCATCTGGCGGCTCTGCGCGCCGATCTGCGCGCGCGGGCCCGCGCCCTGCAAAAGGCCCTGGACAGGGCCGGGCTCGACGTCAGGCAGGATTTGCGCAAGGTTCTGACCAAGTGCGCGGACTGCGAGGACAGGGAGCTGCCCGTGGAATCCGCCATGCTGTCCAAGTCCTGTCTGGATGAGTGTCTGAAAAAGGCCTCCTGGGGCATGGCCCCCCCCGCCTGTGAGGATCTGTACGCGCGTGTGCGCGAAGCCGCCGCCCGGCTGCGAGAGGATGGCGAGGTGCTGCAGAGCGCCCTGGGCTATATGCCCTTTGTCCGGCTGGCCCGCCGCCTGCTGAATGAGCTGGAAAGCTTCCAGCGCAGCGCGCGCATGGCGGCCGCCTCCCGGATGCCTGCCCTGGCCGGCCTCATCCTGAACGCTGATTATGGCGTCAACGAGGCATTCTGCCGTATGGGCTCGCGCCTGACCCATATTCTGGTGGATGAATTTCAGGATACCAGCGAAGGACAATGGAAGGCCCTGAAGCCACTGGTCATGGAGGCTCTGGCCCGGGGGGGCTCCCTGACCATTGCGGGCGACGTCAAGCAGGCCATCTACGGGTGGCGGGGCGGCGAGGCGGCCCTGTTCGATTCCGTGCCCAGGGATTCTGACCTGCGCCGCATAGTGCCTCACCCGGGTATCGAGTCTCTGCCCTGCAACAGACGCAGCCTCAACGCCGTGGTGGAATGGAACAACGCTGTCTTTTCCCAGCTTGCGGACGCGAAGCGGGCGCGGGAAATCCTGTCCCTGATGCTGCCCGCCGAGACCGGCACAGCCCTGATGGACGAGGCTGTCAAGCTGCTGTGCGCGACCTTTGCCGACGCCAGCCAGACGACTCTTCCCGAAAAGAGCGGCGGCATGGTGCGCCTGAGCATGCTGCCCGGGGATGACCCGGCCGCCGCGGCCGCCCTGCTGCCGGAGCGCGTGGCCGAGCTGGGAAAACGCCGCTCCTGGGGCAGCATATGCGTGCTCACCCGCTCCAACCAGCAAACATCCGAAGCAGCCTCCCTGCTGCTGGAGCGGGGTATTCCCGTAGTGACCCAGGGAAGTCTTCTTCTGGCGGAACAGCCCCTGATCATTCAGCTGGTGGCACTTCTGGCCTTTCTGAACGCGCCGGAAGACGACACGGCCTTCTGGAGCGTGCTGGCCGGAACCGATCTGCTGCCCGACCCCTCCACGCTGTCCGCCCCGGGGGCGGCCGCGCCCGCGGCTCTGGATGCCGCCGAGCTCAACGACTGGGCGGCGCGTACCGCGGGGCGGAGCTGTAGCCTGGCCCAGGCCTTCCAGGCCGACTTTCCCCTGCACTGGGAGCTTCTGTTCGCCCCCCTGCACGACGCGGCCGGGCTGCTCACCCCGTACGATACCGTGTGCGAGATCTTCCGGCGCTGGCAGGTGCCCGCCCGCCACCCCCAGGCCGAAGGCTTTCTGCTGCGTTTTCTGGAAATGCTCCACGGGGCCGAGCAGCGCGGCCTGTGCGATCTGGCCGGCTTTCTTGACTACTGGAAGGAACACGGCGGCGAGGAAAGGGCGCCCCTGCCCGCGAGCATGAACGCCGTCAGAATCATGACCATCCACAAGGCCAAGGGCCTGGAAGCCGAGGTGGTCATCATGCCCTGGCACACTTTTCTCATCAGGCCGGGCAACGAACTCACCTGCGCCGGGGCGGACGGTCTGGAGGTGGTGGCCCCCCTGCGCAAGGCCATGGATGAGCCCTACGCCGGCGCCCTGCTCAAAACGGCCCGCGAGGCCCTGCACCTTGTGTATGTGGCCTGGACCCGCGCCGTGTCTGAACTGCACTGCTTTCTGCCCGAGGAGAGCGCCAATCCCATGATCCAGGCGCTGAACAGCCTGCTCGCCCCCCTGCTGGGCACGGCGCGGCGCGCTGAAAACGGCGACTATGTGTTCGGCGACCACGCGGAAGGGAGCCCCGGGACGAAGCCCGGGCCCGCCGCCCTGTCCGCCGGGGGCGAAAGCCCTTGCCCCGAAAAAGAGGCGCTGCCCGGCGGAGACTTGCCAACGGCAGGCGCGCCGCCGGAGCGGTCGTCACCAGGCCTGACGGAAGACCCCCACGAGCCATGGCGTCCCATGGCCTGGCTGCCCCGGCTCAGAATTTTCCGCACTCCCCTCCAGGACTGGCTCGACGACAACCCCCGCTCGCGCGAGGCCAAAAGGCGGGGCACGCTCATGCATCATTGCCTTGAGCGGCTGCGCATCACGGGCCGCACAGAGGCCTCGGCCCGGGAGGACGCGGCCCAGGCCGTCCGGCACGGACTGCGCACCTTTCCCCTGCCCGTGCAGGACGCGGAGGCCGCCGAGCCTGACCTGACCCAGGCCCTCGCCTGGTATGCGGCCCTGCCGGAAACAGCCCGCCATCTTGCCTTCGGCACCCCGGAACGCACTCTGCTGGACACGGAGGGTCACGCCCACCGGGTCGACCTGCTGGTGGATGACGGCACTGAACTGGTCGCCGTCGAATACAAGACCGGGACAGCCGGCGTGTTGCCCAACCCGGCCCACAGCGCCCAGCTGCGCGGCTATGTGGAGCTGCTGCGCGCCGCTTCGGGCCGCCCCGCGCACGGCGAGCTGATCTATCTGGACAGGCGCGAGCGCTTTGTTCTGAACAGCGAGGGCGGCATGGTCAGAATGCGTGAGGCGGACGGGATGGCGGATGCGCGTCCGTCAAAGGCGGCACCATGACGTGTTCCGTGGATTCCAGGCGGGAGCCGGGGAAACAGCCCTTTGTCGTCGTGCCCTGGAACGCCGACTTTCTGGACGCCGTGCGCGCCGTTGTCTCTGACGCGACGGACGGCAAACCTGACAGGGCAGTGGTAGTCTTCCCCCACAGCCGCCCCAAGCGCTATCTGATGGACGGCTACCGGCGGCAGGCCAGACTGCCCCTGCTTCTGCCCCGCCTTATGACCGGACAGGAACTGCGGGAGTGGTGCCGCGAGGCGTGGAGCGCCAACGGCGTCCAGCCGCGCCGGGCCGATGTGCTGGATCGCGTGGCCCTGCTGTGGGACAGCGTGAACCGCATTGCCCGTAATCCCGCGCGGAACAGCTCCCTCAACAGGCTGATCGCGGGGGGCATGACCAGCTTTTTCCCCTGGGGCGTGCGCCTGGACTGCCTGCTGGAAGAATGCCTCGCCCAGATGGTGGACGCCCAGGATCTGCGCCACGCCGAAGGTGAAGTGGAGCCCTTTGCCGCCGCTCTCTTGGGCGAGCTGCGCGGCATCCGCGAAGACTACCTGCGCGCGCTGGCAGACCAGAACCTGACCACGCCCGGCCTGGACGCCCACGCGGCAGCCGGCTATGCCCTGCGAAACCCGGAACCGCCCCCGTTCATGCGGGATAAGGTTCTGGTGCTGGCGGGCTTTGTCAGCCTGACCAGGGCCGAAGATATCCTGCTGCGCTTTTTCTGGAATCACGGGGCGCTGATCTGCCTGCACAGCGATCCCGCCCTGGCTGAAGGCCGGGCGCACTGGGCCTGCGAGAATCATGCCGCCTGGATCAGGCGCTGGGGAGCGGACTGCCGCGTTTTCGGCTCCATCCCCGGACGGCGGCCGCGCCTGCATTTCTTCGCCGGGTATGACCTGCACTCCCAGCTGCGGGAACTGCGCGCCCAGCTTGCGCGCCATGAGCGGGAGGACAGGACGGCGGACGGCACCGGGGCCGATGCCGTGGTACTGCCTCACCCGGCCCTGCTCATGCCCACCCTGCACCATCTGCCCCGCAAGGACATCAATATTTCCCTGGGCTATCCGCTGGATCGCTCGCTGCTGGCCCGGCTTCTTGAAACGGTGTTTCGCGTGCGCGAAAAGCGCCGCCCCGACGGCCGGACACACTGGAGGCCCCTGCTGGATTTGATCCGTCACCCCTATGTGCGCATGCTGCGCCTGCCGCCGGACGCGCCGGGCTCCGCCCCGTCCTCCGGGGGCAGGCCCCTGCGCCCTTTGCTGCGCATGCTGGAAGGCCGCCTGCGATCCGGCACCAGACTGGCGAACCCCGCCGCGCTGGTGACCGACCTGCTGGAGAAGATACGCGGCGGCAAGGGCTCCGGCCCGGCAACGGGCGGCGACATCGACGAAGCCCTGGGGCACGGCCTCGAACATGTCATGGCCGTGCTGGTGGAAAACTGGAGCCGTGTGGAGACCCTGCGCGGAGCCGCCGCCGCCCTGGCCGCCCTGTGCGACCTGCTGCTGACCTATGGCCGGCCCATCTGGCCGCGCTTTCCCTTGGACGCGGAATGCCTGTTCCGGCTCATGCAGAGGCTTGTTCCCCAACTGGCCGATAACGCGCTGGCGGACGACGCGCTGCCCCCGGACACGCTGTTTGCCATGATCCGGCAAAGACTGGGGGATGAGCGCGTCCCCTTTGAGGCTGATCCGCTCACCGGCCTGCAGGTGCTGGGGATGCTGGAAACGCGCCTCCTGCGCTTTGATCGGGTCTACCTCATGGATCTCACCGAGGACGCGCTGCCCGGCGCGCCGCGGCATGACCCGCTGCTGCCCGATACCCTGCGCGGCCTGCTGGGCCTGCCCGACACCCGCCAGCGCGAAATGCTGGCCGCCCATACCTTTCACCGGCTGGCGGCCGGCGCCAGGGATCTGTATCTGTTCTGGCAGGAGGGGGTGGAAAGTTCGGGCCTGCTGGACAGCAAAAAGGTGCGTTCCCGCTTTGTGGAAGAGGCGTTGTGGTTGGAGGAAAAAAACGCGGGCAGGCGCCTGGCCCCCGGCGAGGCTCCCCTGCGGGCGGCGGCTTTTCCCCTGGTGATCCCCTCACGGCGGGACAGGGCCGTGATCGCCCGCAGCGAACGCGTGGCCGCCAAAATGGAAGAGCTGCTGGCCGCCCCCCTGGCCCCCACCCTGCTGGAGGCCTATATCCGCTGCCCGGCCCGCTTTTTCTGGGAGCGGCTGTGCGCCATCCGCCCCCTGGGCGAAGTTCATGAAGGCGACGATCCCAGCGGGGTGGGCGACCTGCTGCACACGGTTCTGCGGCGGGCCTATGAGCCGTATGTCGGCCGCACGGTGCGCCGGGGCGACATCGACGAGGCACGCCTGAAAGCCCTGTTCCGCGAAAGTCTGGATGCCTGGGAAGGGCGCGAAAATCTGCCGGCTGAAAGCCTGCTGATGCTGAAAGAGACCGGCCCGCTCCGGCTCAGCCGCTTTCTGGAAAATCAGCCGGACGAGGCGTATGAGCTGCTGGAAGTTGAGGCGACACACACAGCCCGGCTGGAGGCGGCAGGACACCCGCATGTGCTGTACGGCACGCTGGATCGGGTGGATGCGCGGCCTGAAGGCGACATCATCCTCGACTACAAAAGCGGCCGCTCCATCAAAGTGGCGCCCCCCGCGTTCTGGCTCGGGGATGATGTGTGGGAACGCATGGAAGACTGGGCTCCCGGCCCGGAGGATCCCCTGCCCGGGCTGGCCGACGCTCTGCCCGGGATTCAGCTGCCGTGCTATCTGTATCTCTACAGCCACGGGAATCCCCCGGACGAACCACGAGCCGCGGCCGACGCCGCCTGGATCCATCTGGCCGGCGACGGCAAGGAAATATCCCTTTTGGGGTCAAAAATCAGCGCCGAAGACCGCGCCTTCATTCTGAACACGCGCATTCCCGCCCTGCTGCGCTTTGTGCTGACCCACATGCGAAACGCGCCGGAGCTGCGCCCCCAGCCAGGCCGGCACTGCCAGTGGTGCCCGTATACAGGGGCGTGCCGCTGACGGCCCGGGCATGTTTTCGCCTCCCTGGCAGCGCCCGGCGATCACCCCTGTGATGCGCTTAAAAATTTTCTGATACTTCAAAGCGCCTCACCGCGCCTTATGGGGTGACAAGACACGCCGAAAGCGTTAGTATGCTCTTAACTGCCACTGCCCGCACACCGATTCCGCTGACGCGAAGGAACGCCTATGCCCACGCACACCGAAGAACTCCGTTTCCCCGTTGCTTCCAGCGAAGCCTTGTGGGAATGGCATGTGCCTTCCGACCGCATAACGCTGAGCGCGGGAGCCCTCCAGGCCCTGCGGCTGGACGAGGCGCCGGCCACCATGGACGCCTTCCTCGAAAACATACCAGCCGAATTTCTTGCCTCCATCGACAAAAGCCGCCGCATCCTGCTGTCCACGCCGACCGAAAACTTTCTGGAATACTGTTATCCCTTTGCCGGGCTTCTGCTCCGGGAACGCCTTATGGTTCTGGCCCGGGACGATGCCGGGCACCCGGTGCGCGTGCTGGGGCAATGCACCGTGATGGGCGAATACCGCTCGTCGCAGGACTGGGCCGGCGCCATATCCTCCGGGTGGGGGTTCTGGAGCTATGACGTGCGCGCCCAGCTCATTTCCCTGGATGCCCGGTGCGCCGAACTGCTCGGCTTCAAGCCCGAACCCCGCGTCATGAAACAGTCGGCATGGCGCGACCGCCTGAAAGACGACGGACAGTACGCCACATCCATGGAAAAAATTGTGGCGAGCGCCGAAAGCGACGACATATTTGAGCATCTGCTTCATGTCAGACGGGAAAACGATGAATATACCCTGATAGACCTGCATGGGGCCGTTCTGGATCGCGGCATTGGCGGCCGGGCCCTGCTGATGGCGGGCAGCATGCGCAGCGCCATCGGCATTTCGGCGGTCAGCGAGCCCGACGACCAGGTGCGCAAGCGCCTGCTTCTGGCGCTCAACGTGTCGGGCGACGGCCTGTGGGACTGGGATGGCACGACGGGCAAGGTGTACCACAGCCCCCACTATCTTTCCATGCTGGGCTATCCGGCCTCGGAATCACTGACCAGCATTGACACGTGGAACGCCCGGCTTCACCCGGATGACTACGCGAAGGTGGTGTCCATCCGGCGCACCATGATAGAAAAGCCCGAAATGGGCGATAATTACGAGTGCACCTACCGCCTGCGCAAGTCCGACGGTTCCTGGGTCTGGCTTTCAAGCCGGGGCTATGTCATCCACCGTGACGCGCACGGCAGGGCCACCCGCATGGTGGGCCTGAACACGGATATCACCGCGGCCCAGAGCGAGCGCGAACATCTGGAGGAACTGGTCAAGAATGATGCCCTGACGGGCCTTCGCAGCCGCGCCTTTTGCGATCTGGAAGTGGAAAATATCGAGCGCGCCCGGCTGCGGCCCATCAGTGTCATTTCCTGTGACGTCAACGGCCTCAAGCTGATCAACGACTACATGGGGCACGCCGCCGGGGACGAGCTGCTGTGCAGGGCGGCCTCCCTGCTGCGTGAGCCCCTGCGCATAACCGACTGCGTGGCCCGCATGGGCGGCGATGAATTTGTGCTTCTGCTGCTCGGCTGCGGCCAGGCCAAGGCCGAAGACATCCTGAACCGGATCCAGCAGGGCTGTGAAACCGCCAACTCGCGCGGGGACATGCCCGTGCTGATTTCCTTTGGGCTGGCTTCCAGCAGCGATCCGACGGTTCCCGTATCCAAACTCATGCACGACGCGGATCGGATCATGCTCCAGAACAAAAACCTCCATCGCGCTGAATCCCAGCGCCTCATCAAAAACTGGATCGAAAGCAACAAAAACGTGATCGTCTCGCTGAAAGACAGCCGCTATGAAGGCTGACTGCCGGGCTTAACGGCGCCGCCTGCCGGGGGGCTGGCATTTTCGCGCCGCCACGGGTCAAGAAGGGAGGGAATATTCCCTCCCTTCTGATTTCTGTCCGTTCAGGCCGCCCGGGCCTTTTTCACGGCTTTAGTAGCGGTACAGTTCGGACTTGTACGGCCCTTCCACCGGCACGCCGATATAGGCGGCCTGCTGCGGGGTCAGGGTGGTCAGCTTCGCGCCCAGACGGCCGAGATGCAGGCGGGCGACCTCTTCATCCAGCTTTTTGGGCAGGGTGTACACTCTGGTTTCCAGCCGGGTCGTGGCCAGTTCCATCTGGGCCAGAACCTGGTTGGTGAAGGAATTGGACATGACAAAGCTGGGGTGGCCGGTGGCGCAGCCAAGGTTCACCAGGCGGCCTTCGGCCAGCACCAGAATGGAACGGCCGCTGGGCAGAGTCCACTTGTCCACCTGGGGCTTGATTTCCATGCGCGCGCAGCCGGGGGTGGATTCCAGCCAGGCCATGTCTATTTCGTTGTCGAAGTGGCCGATATTGCACACGATGGCCTCGTCCTTCATGCCCATCATGTGCTGCCCGGTGATGACGTGATAGTTGCCCGTGGCGGTGACATAAATATCGGCGAGCGGCAGAGCGTCTTCCACCGTGGTGACCTCATAGCCTTCCATGGCGGCCTGCAGGGCGCAGATGGGGTCAATTTCGGTGATCAGAACCCGCGCGCCAAAACCGCGCATGGACTGGGCGCACCCCTTGCCCACATCGCCATAGCCGCACACCAGCACCACCTTGCCCGCCACCATGATGTCGGTGGCCCGCTTGATGCCGTCGGCCAGGGATTCGCGGCAGCCGTACAGATTGTCGAACTTGGATTTCGTCACGGAATCGTTGACATTGATGGCCGGGAAGAGCAGGCGCCCTTCCTTTTCCATCTGGTACAGGCGATGAACCCCGGTGGTGGTTTCTTCAGAAACGCCCTTGACGCGGGCGGCCACATCCTGCCAGCGGCGGGGATTGGCGGCGTAGGACAGGGCCAGCCGTTCCATGATAATGGATTCTTCCTTGTTGGCGGGTGTTTTCCTGAGCAGATCGGGGTTCTTTTCCACCGCCACGCCCTGATGGATCAAAAGCGTGGCGTCACCACCGTCGTCCACGATGAGATCGGGGCCGGAGCCGTCGGGCCAGGTCAGGGCCATTTCGGTGCACCACCAGTAATCCTCCAGGGATTCGCCCTTCCAGGCGAAAACCTTGGCGTATCCCTGTTTGGCAATGGCCGCGGCCGCGTGATCCTGGGTGGAAAAAATATTGCACGAGGCCCAGCGGATGTCCGCGCCCAGTTCATGCAGGGTGCGGATGAGCATGGCCGTCTGAATGGTCATGTGCAGCGAGCCGGTGATTTTAAGGCCCTTGAGGGGCTTTGTGCCGGCGTAGCGGCGGATGAGCTCCATCAGGCCGGGCATTTCGCGTTCGGAAAGCTGCATTTCCTTTGTGCCGAATTCGGCCAGAGACGCGTCGGCCACGGCGCAGGACAGGGAAAGATCAAGAGGTTTGGCGGGCATGAAAGGCCTCCGTAAGAGATAGGGTTCACAAAAAACGGGTCAGGACGGAGCCCGCCCGCGCACCGGTACAGGTCACAAAGCCCCATCGCGCTTGCGGGCCAGCACCAGATGCAGGGACAGGCCCATTTTCAGCTCCCGCCGGCGGTAGTCCACAGGCTCGAAAGCGGCCGCCGCGAGGGCGTCAGTCAGTTCCTCGCGGGTAAAACCAAGCCAGCGATCGCCGTAGACGCTGCGCATGGTCTCATCCTGGTGACGATCAAAGTCCGTCACCAGAGCCAGTCCGCCGGAGCGCAGCACCCGGGCCATTTCACGGATGGCCGCCTCGGGGCGGGAAAGATGGTGCAACACCAGGTTGATGCAGGCGAAATCCGCCTCGGCATCGCGCAGGGGCAGGTGATCCAGCTCGCCGATGCGCAGGGACAGGGCCGCCTCGTCCCTGGCATCCTCAGCGCCGGACGCGCGGCCAAAGCGGCGGCGGGCCAGCTCCAGCATGCGCGGCGAACCGTCCACGCCAATAAGCTGCGCGCTGACATCACGCAGACGCTCCAGCACCTCGCCGGTGCCGCAGCCCAGATCCACGGCAATGGCGCAGCCCGCGGGCACGGCCCGGCGCACGGCGTCAGGCAGGCAAAAATCACCCAAAACCTTGCGGTTGAGTTCGTCCCAGTCCTCGGCAATGCTGTTGAAAAACTGCCGGGTCTTGAGCGCCCGCTCCTCAATGATGCGGGCGGCCATGTCCAGATCGGCGCGGCCTTCCTCACCGGCAAAGTTCAGCACAGCATCCAGAAAGTCCCGATGCGGCCCGGCCCCGGCCGCGGAATAAAAAACCCACAGCCCGTCGCGCCGGGCGCGCAGCAAACCGGCTTCGGTCAATATCTTCAGATGGCGCGATACCCGCGATTGCCCCATGCCCAGCAGACTGACCAGCTCGTTGACCGAAAGCTCATAGCGCTGCAGAACCAGCGCGAGCCGCAGCCGTGTTTCATCCGCCAGAGCCTTCAGATGGCGCAGGGTATCCGACATGATTCAGCACCTTGAATTGCCAAGTATATCAAATTTTGTTGATGCTATATATCAGTCCATCGGCATATAGTCAAGCACTCTGCCCCCCATCAGGCGCCAGCATGCAAAACCGGCCGAGACCGCGCCCGCCCGCGCCGCGCGGACAAAGCCCAAACAAGGCCGCCCGAAAGCGGCCCGGCAGGCGGAAATTCCGGGTGCCTACTGAAAATGGATACTGGACTGAATGCCCGGCGTCACGGTCAGATACACCGATGCGTGACTGCCCGGAAAACGCCGCACAAATTCGCGGGCCACGGCCTCCCTGGCCGCCCGCGCTTCCCCGCTTTCCTTAAAGTCCAGAAAAACGACCACATTGCGTTCCCGGACAAGGCCGCGCTCTGGATGCGCCCATTCGCCGTGAGCCTCCCGCACCACGCAATAGCCCTCCCTGAAAGCCGGGGTCAGCACCTCACGGGCGAAGGCGCTGAACTGCTCATCCGTCACGGCCCTTTTGCCGTAGCCCAGTCCGAAGATCATCCGCAGGGAGGCGTCGTAGTCATAGATCCGATCTCCCTCGGCGCGGGCGACGGAACATACGGCGCCCAGCAGAGCGCACAAACTGAGCGATATCACAAATTTTTTCATAGACTCACCTCGTGGTGGAAAAGGATTGGAACGGCGCCCTGGCCGCTCCCTCTTTTCCTGTACACCACAAAACCCGCATCTGCCCAGCAAATAACACGAAGAGCCGGGAGCCCGCGGGCGGGAAGCCCGGCCGGCGCTGGCAGCCCCCGCACGGGAACGGGAGGCGCCGCTGCCGTGTTGCGCTTGGCAGGCCGGACGGCTAACAGTCCGCACGCCGGGACGGGAGCGCCCGCAGGCGGCCCCATGCCGCCTGACCCAGCGAGACGGCCGCGTCGCCGGGGGGGAAGGCCAGGGGCAGCAGGGGCGTCAGTCCCCGTGCCCTCAGCGCGGAGGGCAATTCCGCAACCAGGGTGCGGTTGTTGAATACGCCGCCGCCCAGAGCCACCAGCGCCACACCGCACTGATCCGCGCCAGCCCGCGCCCAGTCGGCCAGACCCTCGGCCAGGCCGCGGTGAAAACGCCGGGCCACACGGCCCACGGGCACGCCGGCCAGGCGATCCGCCGCCGCCGCGCGGAACAGGGCCGCCCCATCCGCCTCCAGCAGCGGCCCCGCCGTGAACGGCAGAGCATAGGCTCCGCTTTCCGTCCAGTCCTGAGCCGCTTCCAGCAGCACGGCGGCCTGCCCTTCGTAGCTGATGGCGCCGCACAGACCGCACAGGGCCGCCACCGCGTCAAAAAGGCGGCCGCAGCTGGATGTGAGGGGGCAATTCACGCCCCGGCGCAGCATTTCGTCCAGCCGGGGCATAAGAGCGGCGCGGCCGGCCCCCCGCGCATCCGCCTCCCCCCGGAGCCAGGGCCGGGGCGCGCTGTCCGCAAGCTCCGCCTGGCGCCACAGGGCTTCCGCCGTGCGCCAGGGTTCGCGAATGGCGGCCTCGCCGCCGGGCAGGGGAAAAGGCCGTAACCGCCCCAGCCGGCGCTGAATGCCGGCCTCCGGGTGAACCAGGAGCAGTTCGCCGCCCCACAGGGTGCCATCCTCCCCCAGGCCCGATCCGTCCAGAGCCAGACCCAGCGCCGCCCCGACGTGCCCGTGCTCGGCGAGTACGGCGTGCATGTGGGCGAAATGATGCTGAAGAGTGAAAAGAGGCAGGCCGCGCTCACGGGCAAAGGCTTCGGCCACGCGGCCGGACACATAATCAGGGTGCAGGTCGCGCACCACCAGCTGAGGTTCCAGCTTCAGCAGGGCCAGCAGATGGCGCAGGCTTTCCTCAAAAAAATCCAGGCAGCCCGGGCGGCTCAAATCCCCGATATGCTGACTGACAAAAGCCTCGCGGCCCCGGGTCAGACAAAACGTGTGCTTGAGATTGGCCCCCGCGGCAAAGACCGAATCCACCGGACTGCTCTCCGGAAAAAGCGGCAGGGCTTCGGGCACAAAGCCCCGGGCCCGACGCGCCAGCATCACGGGCGGCCCGCCGCCCCCGGCCGATCCGTCCGCACCCGGCCCGCTCCCGTCCGCGAACAAAACGGAATCGTCCACCCTCACCAGAATATCCCGGTTGTGAAACAGAAAGACATCCGCAATATCTCCCAGGCGGGCGCGGGCTTCGCGGTTGCCAAGGCAGAGGGGTTCGCCCCCCGCGTTGCCCGAGGTCATGACCAGAGCCCTGAGCGCCTGATCCGCTCTGCCGCCCGACGCTTCGGGATGAAACAACAAATGGTGCAGGGGGGTGTACGGCAGCAGCAGGCCTATGCCACCGCTGTCTGGGGCCAGAGCGGCGGGCAGGGCGCCCGGCCGCCGGGGACAGATGACTATGGGCCGCCGGGGCGAGAGCAGCGCGGCCTCGGCCTCGGGGCCAATTTCGGCCAGGGATCGGGCGCTGTCCAAATCGGCCGCCATAACGGCCAGAGCCTTGTGCGGACGATTCTTGCGGCGCCTCAATTCCCGGATGGCCGCCACATTGAGCGCGTCGCAGGCAAGATGAAAACCACCCAGGCCCTTGATGGCCGCCAGACGGCCCCGGCGCAGCTCATCCAGCAGGGCGGGCACGGCCAGACCGCCGTGCACGCTTTCCCTCCCCTCGCAGCGCGGCCCGTATTCCAGCCACAGTTCCGGCCCGCACACGGGACAGGCGTTGGGCTGCGCGTGAAAACGCCGATTACGCGCATCGTGGTATTCGCGCCGGCACTCGTCGCACAGCGCAAAGCAGGCCATGCTGGTGCAGGGCCGGTCATAGGGGATGGAACGGGTGATGCTGTAGCGGGGGCCGCAGTCCGTGCAATTGGTAAAGGCATAGCCATAGCGCCGGTTGGACGGATCCAGCATGTCGGCCAGGCAGGCGTCGCACACGGCCATGTCCGGACTGACCAGCACACAGTGCCCGCGGCCCGCGTCACCCTGGCTGACCGCAATGACAAAGGCCCCTTCATCCGCCGCCACGGGCAGGGCCGAAGCCGTCAGCGACGCGATGCGCGCCAGAGGAGGCGCGTCCGTTTTCAAACGCCGCTCAAAGAGCGCCAGCGCATCCGCGCTGCCCTGGGCCTCGATCCTCACCCCCTGCGGGGTGTTGCTCACCGTGCCGCTGAGGCCGCAGGCCAGGGCCAGCCGGTACACAAAGGGCCGAAAACCCACGCCCTGCACCTGGCCGCTTACGATATACAGCCTTCGTTCCATCCGTGCATCCGCTCACACCGCCTGGCTCTTCCCGCACTCACCCCGCGCCGCTGAAGCGCTGACCGGGCAAGCGCGCGAATCCGCCCCTGCTGTAGCACGACGCGGGCTGCGCGGTCAAAGGCCTGGCGAGGCACGGGGCAGGGCCGGCGCATCATGGAAAGCCGCCAGAAGGACGAAAACTTAATGGGTCATGACCAGGCTCAGGACTCATTAACGATACAAGATGACAATGGCAGCAATTCAATTTGCATTCATGCCGCCTTTTGTGCGTCCGATACAGCGGGAAAGGCCCCTTTTTTCAGCAGACTTTCCGATGTTTAGTATGCCTTGAGGTGAGCATCATCCATCATCAATCGGGTTGCGGAGCCATTTTACTCAACAAGCTCAGCGAAAATTTTGTTAAAGACCCTCAACATGCTCCAGTGGATAAAACAGTTGTAAAGTGTCTTGCATGATCCATACTCGGGCTTGGCATCTTTCCATTGCAGGCCTTCCTGATGACATACATGATCCCGCTGATGATGCGCCTGTCATCAATCCTTGGAACACCATGAGACCGGGGAAAGTAGCGCTTGATACGGGCAATCCGGGCATGCGAAAGATAAAAAAGTTCCTTCGTCAAACGCTGCGGCAGCTTGAAGAGGAAAACTCCAGACTCAAAAAATAGTGGCCGAGCAGGCGCTGGGCATCTCCATCCACAAGAATGTCTTGGCAAAAAACTTCTGAGGGTTGCGTCATGCCGGGAGTCAGTGCGGATGGAACGGCTGTACCGTAAGAAAAGTCTGCCCTTGCCTCCCCTTCCTCGCAGCCACCCTCAGTGTGCTACAGTTATGGCAACCAACGCCGATGGCCCTGACGAACCATGGGCTAAGGTATGCAGACACAGCCCCCCGCTCTGGGATTAAAGCCGTGATGACGGGTAAAAAACTGGCAGCGCTTACCTGGAAAGCTCAAAAATCAACCTTGACTTCTTTTCGCTTAAAAGCTACCCTATCTCCATGGAAATCATCCACTACCTCACAGAAGACGGCGTTGACCTATACCAGAGGTGGATGGACGGATTGCGGGACACACGCGCCAAAGTTGCCATTTTGCGCAGGATTGACCGCGCCGCCGCCGGCAACTTTGGCGATCACAAATTTTGCCGTGACGGTGTGTATGAAATGCGCATCGACCTCGGGCCAGGGTATCGCGTCTACTACTTTCAGCACCAGGGACAGCTTGTGGTTGTGCTATGCGGCGGCGACAAACAGACGCAGGACGCCGATATCAGCCGGGCAGTCGCCTGTCGTGCCGACTTTTTGCGCCGGATGAACAAGCCCTGAAGAGCAAGCTCTGACGGACATGCAAGGAGAATGTATGAGTACTCCCTATATTTCCCACGAAGAAGCCACTATTGAAAGCTTTAAGAACGACCATGAATATGCCGTGGAATACCTGAATGCCGTGCTTGAAGACGGCACTCAGGAAGAGCTCATGCTGGCATTGCGCCGTATTGCCTCGGCCTACGGCATGAAGAACATCGCCGAAACAGCACACCTGAATCCCAAAACCCTCTACCGCACGCTTTCTCCAACGGGTAATCCCGAACTCAGAAATTTTAAAGCCATTTTGGGAGCCATGGGGATGCGGCTGGCAGTGATGCCACTCACCAATACCGCGTAGCCCAGGAAAAGCCTCCATTCAAGGCATCAGGTAAGGGGACGGCATGGAAGACGATATTGCCTTTTTTGAGGACCACGGCATCCGCCGCGTGTACGATGAGGACGCGGAAGTCTGGTATTTTTCGGTCGTGGATATTATCGGCGTTCTGACAGAGCAGCCCGACACGGCTCGGGCAAGAACCTATTGGAAGGTCTTGAAAAACCGACTGAAAAAAGAAGGCAGTGAGGTGGTTACAAAATGTAACCAACAGAAGCTAACCCTAGGACGGCAAGAAAAGACTCAATATGGCCAGCACCGAAGCCCTCTTGTGTCTCGTCAAGTCCATCTTCAGGGTCGAACCAGGGCATCAAACCCACAACAGCAAGAGTTCTCATGGCTCTCTCGACTGACAGAGCCAGAAGTATGCCAAGCCGCACATCAACTCTTTCAGCAGTCAGAAATCATTGAAGTATCTTTGGCATCATAAATGAAAGATTAGCATCAGTAACCACTGATAGAAAAGATATCTCGCAAAAAAATTATGTATCAATAATATCAAGATAAGTACTGACACAAAGTAGTGAGCCAAGATTTATTAGAGTATGCATATAATGTCATAGGTTTGGCTTCAAGCGATTCTCATAGAAAGATTGTGAAAATGGAAAATGAGGATTACGCGAAAGCCTGTGGGCAAGATACCGATCATCTTTAAAATATTCTTTTGCAATCAAAATATATAAAAATGCGAAAACTGATACTTTGTAATTATATATCTCCATATAGTCGTTTATTATATTCATTATGCCTTTTTTAACATTTGACTGATCAAGGTGTGCATAATAATTCCTAATATTAACAATAGTACTAATATATTCGTTTAATGCAGTTACTTTTTCACTTCGCGGTAATATTATAAAATGTGAACTTAATTGCTCATCAAGGTACGATTCCAATAGCTGAGTAATTTTGTCCTTTAAATTAACTTCATTTGTATGTGATATTGAATTTTTAATATTTAATTTTATATCATCATTTATTTCCAGTGAATCAATATATCTTAATATATCATTACATATACTTTTAAAATATTTTTTCTCAAAATTTGTACTTTGAAGATTTTTATTTTCTTTTACAATGATTCTAAAAAATCCTTCTATAGCATGTATACATGTAACTAGACCCCTAGCAGAATCAAAATCATCATAAGTAAGTATTTCGAATACTACTCTTATTTGTTCTTCAAATCTTAAAAATATGTCAGACCATTTTTTAAGTAAATTTTCCCCTATCCGTGGTAATATTTCATATTCATAATTTGGTATCTTTTTATCTGAAGATGTCCTGTGAAGGAGAGTTATAATATTTGTAGATGAGGAATTATTTTTTATTTTAAGATGATTATATATTATGTTTACTCGATTACAGTATAAAAATACAAAGAAACATCTTAATTCATACAATATATCAAGAGATTCCTGAATACTTATGGGTTTATTAAAATCTACTGTACATTTTATTTCTCTTTTTCCATCGGAATCCACTGCGCAAGAAAAACTCAGGTTTCCATATCTGGAAATTTCTTCAGTGAGCTCTTCGTCATCTATAACCATCATAGAGTCAAAACATGACAGTTTAAAAACTATACCATCAAATTTTTGTTCAGAATCATTGAGTAGTTGCCCTTCGATTAAGGCTTGATTATATGCTATTTTCAAATTTATATAATTTTCTTTACCTCTATTTATAGATTTATAATAACATTTATATAAAGTTATATTATAATTTTTTGTTTCTCCAGTGACATAAAATACTTTATTTTGAATTTTATTTATTATATTTATATCACACAAAACAGATAATATATATTCATCAATATCAATTTCTCCATATGCAATTTCATTTGTGCCATCTTCAAAATGAAGATACCATTTTCCTTCAATAATTTTTTCATTTATATCAAACATAGATTTTACTCCTTTAGTTAGCAGTCTTACATTTTCTATCGTCATCGACAGACGTACCAGTAAAGCATTCAATATTGATTGTTCAATAGACTCTGGATGAAATTAAAAGTTTCCTCATTCAGATTTATTCCTTTGTGTATACTGCAATGGCAAAGAGCACTCAGGCATCATCTGGGTGTTTCTAACAGCCTTCCACCCCGCCGCATCCGTGTGGGCGACCATGTGATAGCTGATCCTGCTGGCCTTGAGCATGTCTTCGGCAAAGGCCTTTTTGGCTAGCACATCCCGGTCATCCATCATGTTCTGGGCCTTGACTTCCACCACCAGCCACTCGCCGTCCCTG
>JAFLSV010000018.1 GCA_022510785.1 Desulfovibrionaceae bacterium
GCCTCCAGCTCCTCCAGCCGCGCCTCGGCCTCATCCACCCGGGCCACAATGCCGGAATTTTCCCCGCCCGTGTCTCCGGAAAGTTCGCCTTCCAGCGCCCCCACCCGTTCGTTCAGGTCCTGGAATTGTCGCCGCGTGGCGTAGCCCTCGTCAGACACCTGAATGATCAGCCTGGCGTTTGATGCCTGCGCGATGGGCACGGTGAGTTCGTGCGTAACCGTCTGGCCATCCTGAGGCAGCATCTTGTAATAGGGCGCGTGATTGGCGTAGGCGTACAGCACATCAGGGTTGTCCGCTTCATCTTCCGCGTCTTCCAGCCGGCCGATGACGCCCAGCTCACGTATCCAGAAGCCGCCTTCAGAGGCCGGGATGACCGCATGCAGCAGGGTAATTTTGGGATCGTCCTCATCCAGACTTTTGGCGTCGATGGGACGGCGATGCACCTCGTGCACCAGTTCCGTCACGGCAGGATTGGGCGTCACCTCTTCAAGATTGGCGTCACCGATGGCAATATGCGTGAGTATGATGCCCCGACCTTCCGCCAGGGCACGGGCTTCCAGTGCTGCGCCGGCTTCGGTCAGCACGGCGTAATATTTGGGAGTATCCGGCATAATCTGTTCCTATGCCGCCGGACGCGCCGCCAGGCGGGTTGAAGTAAGCGAAACTGTGCCCACAGCCATTTTGAGCGTTGTTGTTGGAATGACCGGAACGGAAAACCAGAAACGGCATCCGCTTGTGGTCCAGGTGCGCAGACCGACGGCAATGGCGCGATCAAGCGGTGTTTTGTCCGTGGTCCACAGGGTTTCCAGCTTCGAGCGGGCGGGCTTGTATTCGTTGGCCAGCCAGAAGGCTAGGGCCGCCGCATCCATGTCGAACACCGCGTTGCTTACGTCCAGCCGTACACGGAAATGCGCCCACAAATCCAAACTGGATGCTGGCAGGATGGCGGCAGGCAGACGATTTTCCGTAAAAATCCGCTCCAGCCCCCGCACCTTGCCGCCCAGTTTGTGCCAGGCAAAGGCGTTGACCACGCGCAGGCGATAGCTGTCGTCCGAGTCGAAAGCGTGACGCGCAATCCCCCGGCTTGCCCCGTAACGGCCGATGAGTTCCGCATCCGCCGTGGCAGGCGAAAACTGACGGCGCAGCCACAGGATGTCTTCCCGCACATCGTCCATGGAGAGCGCCAGACCCTTGACCAGCGCGGACACAGGCCCCGGCTGGAATATGTGCGGCCAGTTCAGCTTTTCGTGGAAATACTGCCAGAACGGGCTTGCCATGGTCAGTCCTCATTCGCCCAGGCGACAGACAGCGACAGTTCATCCAGCCGGGCCAACCCGTCCGCAGGGATGCTGATGTCTTCCGCCGGGCTTTCCCAGCGAATACGCTTCACCCCGCTGATGCTGACCATGCCGGACGCCAGACGGTCACGCACCACATCCTTCCCGATGCTGAAACGCGGGATGTCCTGAGTGTCGCCGGAAGAAAACATGGAACGCACCCAGCTTTCCGCCTGCGCCGTGATGGCTTCGGCATCCCCCGACACAAGCTCCAGCGTGGCCCGGACAGAGACCGGCACAGGGGTTGGCTCTTTCACCAGCAGGTCGTGATTGATGACAATGGCGGCGGAAAGCTGGGCACGGACTTCTTCCAGCAGGCGTTCAGTCGGCAGACCGGCGGAACCCTGAACCACCACATCCACCGTGCCCTCGCCTCGCGGGTGCTGATCCGCCACATACACATCCACCACGCCCGGAACGCTCAGAGCCGCAGCCTCATAGGCCGCACGGGTCACGCCGGCCTTGCTCTTCCAGGCCAGAACGTAGCGGCGTTGCAAGGAGGCGTCGCTCTCTTCATCCGCCCCCTCTTCGGTCAGCCAGGCCGCCTCGTTGGTCACGCCCCGGATGCCCTCCACCGGCGTCACCAGTTCGCAAATCTGCCCCACGGCGGCGTTGGCTCCCTGGCCGTATTCTTCCGCCGTGGCAGACACGGCCACAGATTCCGCGCCGTCTGGCAGCACGGCCAGTTCATCCGTCACATAGCGGTAAATCGTGCCCGTGCCGTCCGGCCTGGTGCGCACGATACGCCCGGCGGGAATGCGCACATTGCCTTCCGCTTCGCCGCGCAGAAACAGCACCAGACCCCGCGCTCTGGTGGCGGGCTTGCGCGTTTCGCCCACCTGCGCCGCGTGCATATCCAGCCATTCATCCGTGCTTTCCAGCGGGATGGCCTGCCTGTGGATACGGTCGAGGAAGTTATAAAGCTGCCACAGGCCCCAGGCGAAAATTTCAATGATACCCCGCACAATGCCCTTATTCAGGTTGAGGCGGGACGGGAGCCAGCCTTTGGCCGCGTATTCATCCTGCACGGCTTCTATGCGCTCATAGAGGCCGGAGCGGATGTCACCGATACTTCTGGACAGCTTCACGCTCATAAGGCCGCCTCCGGGGTTTTGGGCCTGCCGTCAGTGATAATCAGCCCCTTTGTGGTCTTGTCCGCCTGCAAAACCAGATTCAGCGGCTGATCATCACCTATGAATTTCCAGGATACGGATACAATCACACTGCGATCATCCCATGAAAGCAGAGAACTTTTGACGCTGCCCACCACCACACGCGGGTCTTCTTCCACGCGCCTGGTCACTTCCGCAAGCAAGGCCGCCCGCGTGATGGCCGTGCTGTCCTCATAATACCAGTCGGACACCAGACTGCCGAAATCCTGATCATAGAAGAGGCTGCCCAGGCGCGTGAACAGGCGCAGTTTCACATCCTGCACGCCCGTTTCCACACCGGCAGTCAAAACAAGTTCGCCGTTAGCCGCCACTTTGGCCTGCCCGGCATTATCAAGGGCTATATCCTGCCCCCACCTGTCACTCATCCGTTCCTCGCTCAGCTCCATGCTCTGCTGTCGCTATCCGTAAGCAGGCAAGCCTGCTAACGGCTACCGCGCCCGGCGGGCAAAGCCCGACCGGGCCTTCGCTCGTCACTCCAGGCGGCGCACGCGCCGCGCCTCCGGCGGTTGCGGTAGCTCATGGGGCATACTCTGGCACACAAAAGAGAAACGCACCCGGAAAGGGCGCGTTCTATGCGAAGGATTTTTGGGGGATTTTACGCCCGCTCTCCGGCGCGTTTCAGCCTGTCAACCATTTTCCTCACAAAGGTTAAGAATGGATGCCGCCCGGAGCTTATTTTTTTCTGACAACCAGCTGATTTATCAAGTAATTCACTCGGTAAAAAAAGTTGCGGAAATGTCCGAAAATGACTATCTTTTCTCCAAAAAGATAATTGGGAGGACACGTCATGCATGAAATTATTGATTTACTTGCGGTGAGACTTCATGAAGCTTGTAAGTCTGGTAAGTTATATCCTGATCCTCGCTTGGGGCAGGGTGAAAGGCTTCTGAACCATTTTGTAACGGATTTTATGACTCAACTATTTAAACAATATAATCAGGGTGATATCAATAAGATCAAGGAAAAACTGGAAATAGCTCTTAATCGATTAGCACAGATGGGTTATGTGCGGCAAGGAAAAAGCGGATTAAGGGAATTTCCGATCCTTACGCGGCAGGGTCTAGAATACTTCTTTGTCCACGACAAAATCTCATGATTAATTCATAATTAATGCGGGCAGGGGCCGCCGCTGCGGGTGCCCGCACTGGCGTTGCCGCCAACGGTCGCATCCCCCGTCACTTCCAGATTTCCTTCAATCCGCACATTCCCCACCTGGCGGCGATTGCCGGTTTCCGTGCTTTCTCCAGCCCCGCCGCCGGGGCCGGAAGAAGTCTTGTTCCCCTGCTCGACAATCTGCGGCGCTTTCAGGGTCAGCGTTCCGCCCGCTTCCACGGAGGCATTGCCGCCCGCCTTGATGCTGGCGTTGCCGCCGATGGTCACGGTCCAGTCTTTGGACGATACGGTCAGAAAGGAACCGTCCTTTTCTATTTTCAGGCTCACGCCCGGCGTCTGCTGGATAATGAGTTCGTTCAGGCCGCATTCCGGCGCGGAATTGCCCTGCCAGCGAAAATTGCTGATACGCGGGTAGTTCGGGTCTCCGTCATAATAGGACAGGTCGCACAGCGTCCCCACGGCGGGCGGACAGACAATGCCCCGCTTGGGGCCGCCCCACATGACAGGGATTTCCACCTGCGGAATGACCGGCTCATCCGGGTCCGGGCTTTCGTCATTGCGCAGGGGCTGGACATCGGCGAAATAGCGCCCGTCACTGGCATAGCTGGCCACGATGCGGGCCTTGCGCGTCATGCGGTAATACGAGCGCAGGTCCGGCATAGCCAGTTCCAGGGCACGCTTGAGCAGGGAAAGGATACTTTGCTCGGCCATAAGAATTCCCCAGTTTTCTGAAACGGCGTAAGTTTCGATGCCTTGCAAGGAAGACAAGGGCCGCGCAAGGGAGTGTACTCTTACTGTACTCGACCGCAGGGCGGCCCGCAGTCTGACGCCGCAGGACGCGAAAATTTCGCCGTTTCTATCCCCAGCCCCCGTCATAGCCGTAGCCGATGGTGGTTGTATTGCCGTCCGCGCCCAGCGTATGAATGACCTCTTCCGCCCGCACCAGGCCGGAAAAGCCCCGCCGTGTGTCCCGGATGCGCACCCTGCGGCTGGCCGTCAGCCCCGGCAGGATGGTGGACACGGCATAGCTCATGCCCGCAGGGTTCGGGCTGTTCGTTATCAGGTTGGCCGCCGTCTCCACCACAAACACGTCCCCCGGCTCGTCTCCGTCCGACCAGTACAGGCCCGCAGCGCCCAGCCAGACGGCGTGCTTTGACAGGTCGTGCCCCCAGCTTCGCTCCAGACTGGACGCAAGCTGTTTTATGGCCCGCGCCACGGTCACGCGGGAAAACACGATATGCGGGAAGGTCTCCGTCGGAATGCTGATGCCCGCCACGGGCAGGCCCGTGGACGCCAGAATGCGGCGGGCCACCACGTCCGCCGGTTCCCCGTGCATGGCCTCTGTCACGGTCGTGTCGATCAGCGCCTGTTCCAGCCCCACGGCGAAAACGCGCACGGCATCCGGCCCGGCGGGCTGAAAATCCTTCACCGTGCCCGCCCATTCGTGCCAGGTTCCGCCCTCGCCCCGGTGCCCAAAGCGCACTTTGACGGCCTGCTTGCGGTAGCCGTTGCCCAGTTCGCTGGGCTTACGGATAGCGACAGCGGTTTCTTTGCTCCGTATGCCGCGTAACCCATTGCTGTCTTCATCCGTAACTTCCTGCGTCGCAACGGCTGAAGCTTGGGCAAGAGCGGCCTGGACTGAAGCGTCCGCGTCAGGGATGTCCACTTCGCAGGTTGAGACCACGGCCCGGCGGCGCAGGGACAGCACAATGCGCGGGCTGCGCAGCACTTCCACGCCGCCCACGTTACAGCGGATGTTGATGCCCTCAATCATGCTCAGTCCACCGTGACAATCAGGGTATCCTCTTCCGGCTTCGGTTCCGTGTCCGAGTTGCCCTTGTCCTTACCCTGATCCGCCAAATCGCCCGGCGTGGGCGTTTTGGCCTGCTCTTTCTCTGTTTTGACTATGGGCGGGTTGTGCTCCATAAAGCCCAGCGTGGCCGTGATTTCATCCGTTCTGTCGGATTCAGACGAACTCAACTGCGAAAAGACAACCTCCCTCACGCCCCGTGCCAGCAAATGCCGGTTGGCGACAGAGTAAATCTGCGGGTTCGCCTTGTCGTCCACCTTCTGAAACATCCCTGCAAGCTGTTCCAGTTTGTCATAGCAACTGGATTCCTCGTCCGTCAGCAGGTACAGCGACACCATGATGTCACAGTCCTCAAAGCCCTGCGGCGTCTTCCGCGTGCCGGAGCAGCCGTCCACCTTCTGCTCGTCAAAACGGACCTTGCGTCCTACGCGCAGCGAACGCAGGATGCCCGGAAGCTCTTCCCCGTCCAGAGTGACCACGCCATCTTCAAACGTGATGATGTTCATTTTTTATGCCCCCATAATGGCAAGCTCGGCCTGCAATGCCTGCCGCAGAGAGTCCACAAAGGATTCCACGTCCTTGACGCCGGAAACATTCACGGACTGAATGCTGATGTTTATGGTCTGGCCGCTCTGTGCGGTTTCGGCCCTGTTGCCGCCCGCCCCGCCCTCGCCAGCGGAGGACGCGCCGGGGGCCTCCGGAATGGACATGGCGGGCAATTCCGGTGATGCAGGCGTTGTCAGCGTTTGCCACCAGTCGCCGATTTTGCTGCCCACGGACGACAGGGCTTCGCCCACGCTGGCCACAAGGCCGCCCTGCGCCCCATTCACGCCCTCGGCCAGCGTGTCCATCATCCGTGCCCCGGATAAGGTAAGCTGGGACAGCGGGCCAACGTGCGCGTCCGAGAAGGGCAGGTACTCGCGCACCTTGGCAAAGACACCCGCCACGGAATCCACCACGGCGGACGCCATGCTTTTGAGGCCCTCGATAAAGGTATCCAGAAGCTTTGCGCCCGATTCAAACAGGCTCAGGCCGCTGAAGAAATCCAGCACGGCATTCCAGGCGTCCGTCACCCCGGCCAGAATGGACGCCCCGAACTCCGTGATGCCGGAGACAATGGCATCCCAGCAGGCGGCCACACCGTTGCAAAGGCCGTCCCAGACAACGCGGGCATCGGCCAGCAGTCCGTCCCAAAGATTGGTCCACCACGCCGCGATGTCGTCCCAGTACGCCACCAGCACCGCGACTATCGCAATCAGGGCCGCAATGCCCAGAACCACAAGCCCTATGGGGTTCGCATTGAGCGCGATATTCAGCAGCCATTGCGCGGCGGTCCAGATTTTCACGGCGGCGGATATGGCCGTCATAATGCCATGATACGCCACAAGAGCGCCCTTGACCGCGCCCACGGCGACCAGCACCACGCCCAACACCCGGCCCCACGCTTCCCAGGTGGAAACAGCGCCCATAGCCTCGTTGCCGTTGAATACCCCGAACAGCTTACCCACAGCGTTCATCAGGGAGGCAAACACCAGACGGACAGGCTCAATCGCCATGCCCACCAGTTCCCAGGCGGCCACAAACGCCTGCCAGATGCCGGAAAAAAGGGCTTTGAGGCGGTACACAAAACGGGCAACCGTGGTCACAAGCCCGGCCAGCCCGGCGGCTTTTATCTGCGTGGCCAGTTCGCCCCGGATTTGCCCGCTGCCGTCCTTCAGCGTCTGGAAGACCGCCATAACGCCCTTGACCGTCAGCGTTATCTTGTTCCACCAGTCGGACAGATAATCCGCCATGCCGCCAAAATTTGTCTTGTATGCGAGGTAAAGCAGGCCCAGCACGGCAATAACGGCCAACATCGGCGCACCCAGGCCCAAAATCGCGGCTTTGGCCGGGGCCAGGGCTTTGGCTATCATCGGCCCCACGGCGCTGAAAAACCAGAGAGCGCCGGAAAAGCCCGTCAGCGCCACCACGGCCAGGCTGATGGCGGCCACGATTTTCAAAAGCACCGCCCCGAACGGACTTTGAGCGGCCTTGTCCAGTAGGCGCAGAAAGCCGGTCACACCGTTCACGGCGGCCCGCACGGCAGGCAGAAACAGCTTGCCCACGGTAATCTGTACGCTTTCCCAGGCCGATCCCAGACTGCGCAGGGAACCGCCCAGCGTGTCATTCATCCGGGCGGCCATAGCTTCCGCAGCGCCGCCGGATTCATTGATGACGGCAATGTATTCTTCCAGTTTGCCAATGCCGCCCTTCTCAATAAGTTCCGAAAATCCGGCAATGGCCTCTTCGCCCACCACCATTTTCAGGGCCGCAATCTGTTCCGCCGTGCCCATATTTTTCAGGCTTGCGGCCATTTCGCCCAAAATGGTCACAGGGCTGCGCAGATTGCCCGCGCTGTCCTTCACCGTCACACCGAGCTTTTCAAAAAGCTCCTGCGCCTCCTTGGTCGGCGCGGCCAGCTTGTTGAGCATGGCCTTGAGAGAAGTGCCTGCCTGGCTGCCCTTGATGCCCACGTTGCCCAAAAGGCCAGCCATTGCCGCCGTCTCTTCCAGCGACAGCCCGGCCATGCGGGCCACCGGGGCGACATACTTCATCGTGTCGCCCAAAAGCTCCATGTTTGTGTTGGCTGTGGCGCAGGTCATGGCCAGTGTGTCAGCCACACGCCCCATTTCACCGGCTTTCAGGCCAAACGCGCCCAGGATGTCAGACGAAATATCCGCCGCACGGCCCAGGTCTGTGGCTGTGGCTGCGGCAAGATTCAACACGCCGGGCAGGGCCGCGATATTTTCCGCAGCCGTAAAACCGGCCATTGCCAGATATTGTTCCGCCTGCCCCACCTGGACGGCGGTGAACTGCGTTGTCGCCCCCAGTTCCCGCGCTTTGGCTTCAAGGGCCTGCATTTCCGCGCCGCTTGCGCGGGATACGGCCCCCACCTTCGCCATTTGGTCTTCAAACCCGGCGGCCACTCCCACACAGACGCCGAACGCGCCAAGCATGGCCCCGGCGGCCAGAGCGACCGGGGCCATTGCTATGGCAAGATTGCCCATGCGCTTCCCCAGGGAAGCCACGCCGCCTTCCACGCCCTGCATGGCGTGCTTCACGCGGTTCAGCGGGCCGGAAATCATGTCCACAAGCGACAATGTGGCGAAGACGTTGAAAACTTCCATGAGCTTACTTCCGTGCGGGATTCTTGGTATCGCCGTGGATTGTGCGGGCCAGGGTGGTGAAATAGCGCTCCTCAAGCCACGCGGCCTGCCCTAACTGCGCCCGCCAGTCCTCAAAGCTCTCTGACGGCGGACTGTGCAGCCAGTAGAGGATGAGCGCGTCCCCCTGCCCGAACAGATCAGGGGGAAGGCTTAGTTTCCCAGTTCAGAGGTAATGCCCACGCCCTTGATGATGGCCGTGGCAAAGGTGGTGGCTATGCCCGGATATTCTTCCATAGCGTCCGTCAGCGCCTGCTTGTCGTCCGGATGCACACAGTCCAGCACCAGGTTGCGGGACGCCTGCCCGGCGTTCTTGGCCGCCTTATCCTGCAAGCGCTGAATCTGTATCTTCGTGGGCTTCGCGAAACGGAAGCTCAGGGTCACGTCCTGCGCGTCTTCCGCGCTTTCCCCGGCCCAGGGATCGGCAAAGGTGTGCGAAAAGGGAACGTAGCGTTTTTCAAGCTGTGTCATGGGTGGCTCCTTTGTTGTTTTGGAGACCATGCCATGAAAACACAAAACGCGCCCGCAAACGGCGCGTTCTGTGCGAAGGTTTTTTGTTGCGCCAGCCGTTGCCCGCGACAGCGGGCTTACGGATGGCGACAGCACCGATCGGGACTGCTGCCTTGCTGTCGCTATCCGTAAGCGGCAGAGCCGCTAACGGCTACCGCTATCCGACCTTGGCCGGGATGCCGTTCCAGACAATGGGCGACAAAATCGTGAATTCGCAGGTGATGGGGCTGACGTTTGCATCGCCCTGGCTGCCGCCGCCTCCGTCAAACTTCGTGATTTTGCAGTCCTTCAGCATATCCACCACGGTGCCCATGTCGTCATTGGCATAGGACACAATAATGGGGAAGGGCCGGTGCCCAAAGATGTCGCCGCTCCCTCCGGATGCCACAAGCGCCAGTTTCAGGCGTTCCCATTCGTCACGGTCCAGCACCATGGAACCGGACGCCTCGTAGTTTCCGCGCCCGTAACCACGCGGCACAGCCCCGCGCCCGTACCGGGCTTCGATGCTCTGGCCGTCCGTGTACTTGATTTCCGTGATGCCTATCTGTTCCCCGCTGGGAGTGACAACGTGCATATCCTCCCAGTCGTACTGTCGTCCGTTGATGGCCATGATGCCGCCTCCTTACGCCGCCTGGTTCATGCTGCGCGGATCGAACTTGCCGCCCGCATAGGTGTAGCTGAAATACAGCTTGATTTGCCGGATAATCGGTATGCCGATCAGGGAGATTTCCACCGCCACGCCGTTGTTCACAATATCCTGCCCGGAAGGAATGTTGACCACATACCCGGCCAGTTCCGGCGGAAGAGCGCCCGCCATAGTGTCCAGCGCATTTTCCAGGTTGGCCTTGAGGAAGGCCAGTCCGGCGGCCTCATTGCCCAGCAGCGGATCTCCGGCCTCATCGTACATACTTTTCAGCGCGGCGATACGGCACTTGCGCACGGCCTTGAACACGGTGCGCAACACTTCCTCATAGCGGTAGTCGGACGTATCATCGGCCAGAGTGCGGGAATCTCCCCAGTACACCCCGTCCAGCCCGGCATACTTTTTGGCGGTCTGGTATCCGGCATCCTCAAGGGTACTCTGCACCGCCATCCAGCCGTCCGGCAGGGAAAGCTGACTGACGTTGCCATCCCGCACGCGGCCCGTGGCGCGTTGCACCGGGATGCTCATGGACCGCCCGGCCTGCAAGCCCGCCGCGTTGCGCCGCTTCACCGCTCCGGTTGAATCGGTGATGTTGCCGTATTGGCAGCAGACCGTCACGAACCGCGCCGCTGCGTCCTGTTTTTCCGCCACCAGCCAGGCGGTGAAGTCGTTCAGGTCTTCATCGTCGCGCGGCAGCCGTGTTTCCGCCTTGAAGTAGGTAGGCCGATGCAGGTTCCACAATTCCTCGGCTTTGGCCTGCATGGCCGCCCAGTCCACGCTGTCCGTGGCCCCGGCCACCAGCACAAACTCCACGTCAAAGTTGGCCAGCGGTTCCTCCAGGGCAGCCATGACATCCACAATGGACGGCGCTGGGTCCAGCAGCGTGCAACGGTAGGTGGTTCCGCCCACATACCCGCCTTCCGGGAACGTCACGGTCACACCCAGGGCAGATACGGCGACAAGCCCGTCCACAGGCAAGGTCTTCACCTTGCCGTAGTTTTCCCCGCCGTCCGTGGAAAGCTGGTAGGTGCCTTCGTTCAGCCCGCCTCCCTTGACGATCTGGATGGCGATGTCCCCTCCGGCCAGCACGTCGCCCTCAATCACAGGCAGCGGGCTGGATGCGTCGCCCACGCGCAGCACCGGGCCGACGGGGCAGCGCGTCACAAACGACCACTGCCAGTCGTTTTCCAGTTCCGCGTCAGCGGGGAACAGCAGGGTGGCCCCGGTGCCCTCGATGACAAGCTGTTCCGCTGTGGACACCGCCGCGTCAGCCCAGGTTGCGCCGCCGTCACGGGAAATGAGAACGGTCGCCGTGCCCACGATGCCGGCGGCCTCCACTTTGACCAGCACATCCGCATTGATTTGCGCCACGCCGGAAACGCTTACGGCGGGGTATTTGCCGTTGCCGCCCGTGCAGACCGGCTCGCTGATGTAGCCGCCAGGCTGCGCCAGGCAGGGCACGGCGATCAGCGTGGGTTCCTGCCCGCCGGTACTCAGGACATCCCGGCAGCGTTCCGCCAGCGGCCCCACGCCCAGCAGGCCCTCAATATCCGAGCTGGGTCCGAGCAGGTAGCCCTTGCCGACCTGCCCCTTGCTGCACGCGCCCACCACGATGGCCGAACCTTCCACGCCGCCCGGAGCAAGCCCGGAGATGCCGTCCACCAAATATTCAAGCACGTCGCCCATTACTTCCTCCTTCCGCCGCCCAGGTGGCGGGCCGCCAGTTTCGACAGAGCGGACGTGTATTCATCGTCCGTCAGCATCTTGCCGTCAGCCCAGCCCATAAAGCGGCACAACGCCGCCTGTTCCCATGACGGTACGCGGTGGCGGGCCGCCAGCACAGACAGGCTTTCCAGCTTGGCTTCCGCTTCCGGCGTGCTTGTGGTCTGGTTCTGAACCTGCGAGGGCTGTTCCGGGGCCATCTGCTCCGGGGCCGTGGCCGCCTGAACCTGCGCGCCCTGTGCCTCGTCCTTTTTCGATTTCGTTGCCATACTGGCCTCCTAGCTTCAGCCGTTGCCGCTTCAGCGGCTTACGGATGAAGACAGCAAAGGTTACTCGAAACGCGACGCGAAAAATTGCTGTCGCTGCTTTAGCCGTTCGAGCGAAGCGAGTTACGGATAAAGACAGCAACTGGCTACTCAACAGCCAGTCAACGGAATCGCTGTCGCTATCCGTAAGCGGCAAGCCGCTAACGGCTACCGCTTTTTGCGTTGATATGGATGTCGAACGAGCGGATAAGGTCTACCCGTTCATCATCCGTGACACGTCCGGTAAACGTCAGCACGAAAAGCCGGTTCACCCTGGTGAATACCTCGATAACGGCGTCACCCACGCGCTTGTCCGGATCGCGCCCAAATGTCGCCTTCTGCGCCCGTATCTTTACCCACTTGCCCCGGCTGTCGTTCCCGCCTCGCGGCAGTCTGGCCACAAAGTCCAGACAGAACGCTTCCAGCCATGCACGGTCGTCCGCCAGCACATTGACGTTGACCGTCAGTTCCACCTCATACAGTTCCAGAGTGCGGATTTTTTCCGTTTTGGTCCGGCTCACATCCAGCTTGCGGCCCATGCGGGTGATCTTTTCCGGCAGGAACTGGATCTCCACGCGGGGCCGTTCGATGGTGAGGTTGTCCTTTTTTACGATGTCGATAACGCGGCCTTCCGGCAGACCGGCGGCCAGGGCTGTTTGCGTGATAATGGCAGTGGCAAAGGCTTGCATGGTGGCTCCTAGGGCTTGAATGCCCCGGTCAGAAAGTCCGCTATGGTCGCTTTTGCCTCTTTCATGTCAGCGGCGGAAATGCCCAGGAACGGACGGGCGGGCATTGTGACCTTATGGCCCTTCCCTGTCTTGCCGCCCATCTGGTGAATGCGGGCATAGACGCGGTTACTGCCCACCATGACCTTATCCGGCGTGGCGGCATAGTCGATGGAACGGCGCAGCAGGCCCGTGTCCGTCAGCGTTTGACCGCTCTCCAGGGCAGCCCGTTTTGACTTGGGCCATTTTTTCCCCGACGGCTCTTCCTCATGCTGAAAACGCTTCAGGGTGCCGGACACCAAAGCTTCACCTATGGATGCCATAAGCGGCTGAGTGTCGCCCAGCTTCTGCGTGGCCTTGCCCATCGCCCTTTCAAGACCGCCCCAATGCAGGGACGCGCCGCCGGTCGCCATCACAGCCCCCGCAGGTCAAAAAATGGCCGGGGTGCCATCACCGCCACGCTGGCGTCTTCCCGGTCGGGGTTGGCCTCTTCCAGTGGCAGCTTGAGCTTGCCCTTGGCTATGTCGTCCAGCATATCCAGGCACTCCCGCCACTGCTTTTGCAGCGGTATCCACTCGTTGCCCGCGCTGGCCTCGGTATCGACCAGGGACGTGATGGCTTCCACAACGCGATACGCGCTGATAACCGCCGCGATGTACCGCACAAGCTCCGGCACATACGGCCAGGGCTGCGGGTATCTGTACGACAGGGCATCACCCACCTCGCCGGAAACGGCCTCTATCGTCCGATCCACCAGGCCGGGGTTTTGCGCCTCACACGCCTCCACATACTTGACGTGCAAAAGGTCGGTGATGTGCTCACGGGTGCAGAGAATCATGGACACGCCTTTCTCCCGCATTTTAGACTAGTTTTAGACTAGTCTAATATGTTTCCCCCGCCCTCATGTTCGCCCCGGAGAAGAAAACGCCTCTCCGGGGCGCACAGGGCGTTTGCGGTAGCCGTTGCCGCGACAGCGGCTTACGGATAGCGACAGCGGCTCTGTTGACTGCCTGTCGCGGTAGCCAATTGCTGTCTTCATCCGTAACTCGCTTCGCTCGAACGGCTGAAGCTTTCGTTAATCCACCACCACGGCCTTGCACACGGCCCGCGAGGGGCGGGCGGGCATGGGCTTGGACTGCCCAATCAGGGTGATGCCGGAATCGTCATCACTCTTCACCGGCACGATATGCAGGGGCACGGCGGAATTGTTGGCGCTGATGCTGTCGATGGCGCAGTACCAAATTGTTCCCGGCACATCCACGGCCACGGCCATCAGGGTTTTGGCGTCCAGCTTGGGCACCCATTCACCCGTGACCGGCGCGGGGTAGGTCTCGTCCATGAAACGGATGGCAAAATTGCCGATCTGCACTTCGCCGTTGCCCAGCTTGATGGACAGCGGCGCGTTCTGGGCCGTTGACTTCCAGTTTTCCGCCATGTCCAGGAACACGGCGGTCACGTCCTCGCCGCAGAGGAACTCCACCTTGCCGCCGATGCCCTCTTTGCGGATCTTTTCCTGCATGGAACGCAGCAGCCGGTACACGTCAGACAGCTTGCTCGTGCCCGTCAGCTTGCTGCCCGGCTCATGGACAAGCGGTGCGCCGTAGTCGATGCCGTAGGCTTCCGAACGCCCGCCCGGAAGCTGGACCGGCCAGGCCAGTTTGCCCGTGGTCAGCACGCCGGAACACATCCCTTCCGTGGTGGCGTGAATGGCCTGGCGTATCTGCTCCACTTTGCGGGTACGCCACGCCTCCAGGGAGGCCGCGTTGCCCAGAAGCACGCGCAGGTCGTTCAGTTCCGCCGCCGATACGGGAACCTGCACCTTGATGGGCAGGGGGGCGAAGAACTGCGTTTCCATGGATTCATTGTCCAGCGGCACGGGTACGCCGTCACGGCGCACCACAGGCACGGTCTGCACCACGGCTCTCAGGTCGCTGATGCCGAGCATGGACAGGGGGTGTGTCGGACGCTGTTTGAAATACTGATCCATGATGGTGCTTTCCAGCACCGGCAGGCTTTTCAGGGACTGCGCCACCGCCTGCGGGGCGAAAATGTTTTTCAAATTCGCAAGCATAGTTTTTTTCCTTGTGGTGAAAGTGTTATTCCGCATCCGGCGGAGCCGCGCCGCGTGCGGCGCTGATAGCGCAGACGGCGCGTTCATCGCGGCTTTGCCGCGTGAACATGGTTGCGCCGTCGGAGCGGGGCTAGACGGCGAAAATGCCGTGTTCCGCAAGCTGCGCCACCTGAATGTCGGTCAACGACTGGTTGTCGCCCGTTGTCAGCAGGCGGGCCTTCACGCAGCCATGCACAACGCACAGCGCGGACAGTTCGCCGTCCTCGCCTGTCGGGTCGCAGGGGGTATCCACCACGGCCACGGGTTCCGCTTCGCCATCAGAGGACAGCAGCGGTTCCCAGGCCGCCGAGCCTCCGCTTCCCTCCACGCGCTTCATCACCGTGCCCACGGGAATGGCAGCGGCTTTCGCGCTGTCCGACAGCGGCAGGTGATGCAGCACCACGGGGTGATCGCTGGTGGCCACCCGTTCCCCACCCAGAACCTGCTTGCCCAAAAATCCTTCATTCATCGGTATGCTCCTACATTTTCGCCGTCAGTTCGGCGGGATTGATGGTGCCAGACTGGCCGCCCTCATGGGCCGGGGGCGCGGAAAAATCCGCCGCCCGTTCATCAGCGGGCCGGGCTTCCAGATCGCGGAAATACCGCTCTTCCAGGGAAATGCTTTCGGTCTTGCCGTCCGGGGCCGCGAAGTCCACGGTGCCGGTCTGCTCCGCCAGCTTGGCCGCAAAGTCCAGAACTCCGGCCTTTTCCGCGGGCTTCACCTTCCCGGATTTCACCAGTTCGGATACCCGCGCTTCCCGGCGTTCGCCTTCGATTTTGCCCCGGTACGCGGCAAAGTCGGCAGCGGCCTTGTCGGCCTTTTCCTGAACGGCGGCCTTTTCGGTCTCGGCCTTTTCGGCCTTTTCCTTGTGGCCCTGGACCTGTTTCTTGAGGTCGGCGTTTTCCTTTTCAAGCGTTGCCAGGCGCTCTTTCAAGGCCCCGATTTCCCGTTGTGCGTCTTCAGGCATGATGCCCTCCTGATTGGTGGAAAAATCCACAGTTATAGAGTTCTGGCCGTCTGCGAGTTCAACGGCTTTCAGCCCGTCAATCGCGGGCTGCGCCGCGCCCAAAAGCGCCACATGGCGCAGGGTTTTACGGTCCGGCATCAGGCTCATGGAGACGTGCCGGTAATGACCGGCGTCCACAAGCGCCCGAACCTGCTCCGGCACCTTTTCAAACACGGCCAGGAGCTTGCCGCCTTCGGCCTTGAGCTTCCGCGCCCACCCGAACGCCGGGGCGGAATCGCTCTGCGGATGGCCGAAAACAAGCGGGCAGTCCCGTTTTTGCGGGTCATAGGCGTTGGCTATGGCTGAAAGGTCCGCGTCCGTGAATGTCTGCGGACGGCCCGCGCTGTCGGTGAACGTGCCCGTGCGGGCAATTTCTATCCAGTTCATGCAAAAGCCCCTGTTTCCGTCCACTATGGCAGGAAAACAGGGGCAGTGCCCGCAAACGGCGCGTTCCATGCGAACAATTTTCAGGAGGATTAAAAACGAAAGCCGCCGGTTGTCACGGCGGCTTTCGTCGTTTAGAGACATGGGGAATTATGCCAAATCAATACGCACTTCTACCTTGCCGGTATGCTTGTTCACGGCATGAAGCACCGCTTCATCTTCCGGGTTTTCGCCCTGTGCATAGGGCGCGGCTTCAAAAATATATTCGTTTTCATCTTCTTCCAGCAAATCACTCACCCAAGCAAGGGGAAATTCCTTGGTGGTTATGCCGCGTATCTGCTTCAAAACGATTTTTTTTGCTTCATCAACGGTCATTTTTTCACTGCCTTGACGATTTCATCCAAACAGCAGAATACGCATCTCCACCTTTCCGGTATGCTTGTTCACGGCATGAGGCGCGGCTTCATCTTCCGGGTTTTCACCCGGAGCGTAGATGCTGGCTTTAAAACGGTATTCGTTTTCGTCTTCTTCCTGCAATTCACTCACCCAGACAAGGGGAAATTCCTCGGTGATTGAACCGCGCACCCATTCTGAAAGGATTTTTTTGGCTTCAGCAACGGTCATTTTTTCACCGCCTTGACGATTTCATCCCATTCAAAGGCGTCTTCCAGGTCCAGATTATCCATCCGATACCAGGAGTACCCATAGCGCCTGTGCGCCTTGCCCAGAGTGTGATTTCCAATCTGCCCGTTCTGCGGGTCCATAAATGCCAACGCGCCGCCCACCTTTTCGCAGACGATGGTGTGACCGTCCAGGGTACGACCTGGCCATACCCACATTATGCCAGCTCTTGCCCCATCAGGCAAGGTTTTTAATTCCGCAAGCAAATCCGCCTTGGTCAATTTGGGTTTGCCACCCAAGCGGCCTCTCACATCCACATTCTTGAAACACTCGCTCCCGGTCATGAATTGGCGTTTGCTGGTGCCGTTCCTCTGCGTGTTCGGCTGTGGGAGCGCCTGGACAGGATAGCCGCGCCGCCGCAATTCATACGCCGGAACGCAACGCTGGCAGTTCTTCTGATAGCTAGTTCCGAGCCTGTAATCGGGGTTGGTATGGGTTAAGGCATCAGTCCGTTTGATGGGCGCACCCCGCTTGACGCCGAGCATCTTTTCAATGGGGTCTGGCTTAGGCGTCGGGGCCTGCGGCGTACTCCGGAGCTTTTCATAGTCCCAGCCCGCTGGCGGCTGCTTGCCCTTCAGGTCTGCCGTGAGGGAACCGCTTGCCCAGTCCTTGAACGGATTATTCCTGAAGCCCTTGTCCGCGCCCGGCAGATTGACAAAGTATTCCATCCCGGTCTGCGGGTCTGTCCACATATCGGCCTTGGGCATTTCCGTTTCCACCGTCAGCCCCTGCGCCTTGACCTGCCGTTCGGAGAGCGTCGCCACGGCGCAGCGGCAGCGGAACCCGTTAGGGGGGTAGTTCGTATCCCAGAAAGGATGATCGGCGGGGTAAACCTTTTCATGCAGCACGGCATGGCTTGGCCGGACGCGCTTATCCATGACCGCGATATATTGCCAGTAGGGCCGGGACGCCTTGACCGCCTGCATCTTTTTATAACGCCCGGCGGCGTAGGCGCTCTGCATATTGGTGCGGAAGATGTTTTCAATCCTGTGGCCACGCCAGCCCTGGCTTTCAATGGCGGACAGGATGCGTTCCTTGAACTGCGGCAGGGTTTCACCGTTTTCAAGCGCGGCCTGTATGCCGTCACTGACAAGGTTAACCAAATCCTGACGAGCAAGGCCGGTTACATAGAAAGCCCGCGCCTTTGCGCCGTCAGCAAGGCCCTTGGCCTCATCCCATGTCAGCTTGGCACGGTCTTGCCAAAATTCAATGGCGGCATCTGGCCGGACGCCCCCGGCAATGACCTCCCAATCATCCAAATTAATCGGCATTGCCTTCCGCCTCGGCTTCTACTGCCGCCGCGCCATGCCCTGCCGCCGCAGTCATGGCGCAGGCCAAGAAGTCTTCCAGAGCGCCGGGTGACAGGGATGGCGCAAGCAATTCCACCAAGGCATCCTGCAAATCGTCAAGGCTCTTGGCCTGGTGGATCGCGTTCTCAACTTCCGTGACGAACGCGCCGCTCGCTTTCAGGGCTTTGGGCAGCATTTTGACGATAGCCGCGTCAAGAGCGCCCTGGGCCTTTTCCGCCGTGGTCGTCACCTTGCGGGCCGCGCCGCGTGCGGCGCTTTGAGTGAGGCGCGGGGGCTGGCCGGATTCACTCCGGCCAGCATCCGTCACACGCGCCGAACGGCCAGAGGTCGGGGCCGCAAAACTTGCGCCTGCTTCCTGCGGCGTGGCCGCTTCATCCTCAAGCGTGAATTCGCCATCTTTAAGGCCAAAGCGCCCGGTGAAGTATTCCCGTGTAAACCTGGCCCCCATTTCCCTGAGCGTCTTGCCAAGTTCCGCCTGCGCCTTCAGGTCTTCCGGCTCTTCATAGGCGGCCAGAGGGGCCAAAACGCCCGGCCCGGCATTGACCTGGGTGTAGAGCCAGGCAAGCTCGTTCCAAGCGTCTGCCACCATGCTTTTATCAGCATCCGCCAGGTCGTCCGCCACATCTTTATGCGCCTCCGTTGCCGCCAGAGAGTTATTTTTCCCGTCCGTTTCCACGGTCAGCGTCTGCCCCATGAGAACCTTGCTGATAGCGCGATCCTGCCGGGCAAGAAAACTCTCATGCAAGGCCCCTTGCGTCTGCCCGGCCCCCTCCAGTTTGACATTTGCGCCGTGCGGCACCACGGAAACGGCATCCTGCACCATGCGGGCCAGTCCCCGCGCCATGTTCTGCTTTTCCAGGGCTGTGGCCTGCGCCGGGGCCTCGCCGATGACCCAGGGCAGCCCGTGACGCTCCACAAACTTGGCATAGAAGGTCAGCCCGCCGCGCTTGAAGCTCACGGGCCAGAGGCAACGCGAAAGCAGGCGCAGCCCGTAGGGATTGTCATAGGTGGCATGGTGTGAAACGAAAACAAACTTGCCCGGCGGCAGAGGGCGGGGGTCCGCGCAGAATACGCCATAGTCCCCCACAAACACGGGGTTGTTGCGGCTGTCGAAACGGAACCAGTGATAGGGGCGCGGCACAATGTCTATGAGGTGCCACCAATCATCGGCAAAGCGCCAGACAAGCTCCAGGGGCGTGAATCCGTAAAAGGGTGCATCCAGCATCCCGGAAATAATGTTCCGAAGGTTCGTCCGTTCCAAGTCCAGCATGAAACGCCGATGCACGTCTTCCGCTTCCGGCGTGGGCGTATCCCCTTCCTGCGCTCCGGCACGGAAAGAGAAGTGCGGGCAGTTCAACACACGGTTTTTCCGGGCCAGCATGGCCGTTGTCACCTGATCATCGGCGGACAGGTCACGCAATATGGCCGCCTCGTCACCACGTTTGCGCAAGACAGGGTCCGGGTCCGGCAGCGTAATCAGCCAGCCGTCCAGGTCTCCCAAAAACACGCCCGCGTTCTGGCGGGTGGCAAGCTCCGTTGAAAGCTCCGCACTGCTGAACGGCTGGAATATGCCGTCCGCGTTGTAAAGGCCGTTTGCCATAGCACCTGCTCCATTTTGGCGGGATGCTGTCGCCATTCGCAAGCCCGTTTCGCGGGCAGCGACTGGCGCAAAAAAGCCCCCGTTTTTCCGCCAGTATGGCAGAGAATCGGGGGCCATGCCCGTAAAGGGCGCGAACCGTGCGAGGGATTTTATTCGTTGCCCGCCAGCTTGTTCAACTCACGCAGGCGAGCCACAATGTCCATCGTCCACCACGCAAGGCCGGAAAGCGCCTTGCCCGTCAGGATGGCGGCCGGCTCCGGGTATCGGGCCAGAGCGATGCAGGCCGCGTTGAGGAAGTCCGCCCGCTCTTCCAGTTCCGTCATGCCGTCCACCATCTCTCCCGGCATTGGGGTGGGAATGGGGGCGGCGTTCACAGCACACCCCCGTGGGCGACAGCGCGCACCACACGCTTGCGCGCGGCATCCGGCGAAATGCCCACGGTCTTGCCGATTTCCCGCCAGGTGCAGCCCTTGCGGCGCAGTTCCGCCATGCGCCGGAGCGCACGGGGGCTATTGTTGCGCCGCCAGATGCGATCCGCCTCCCGCAGCCCGGCCAGATAGCCCTTTTTCCGTTCCGCCTCCATGACCGGAAGGGCAAGGGTCTCGTCCCGGCCCTGCATGTACCCCGCCTCACGGGCAAGGTTTGCGTGATCTTCCCGCACGGCGGCTTCCAGGGCGTTAAAGGCTTCGATGTAGCGCAGCTTCCACATGATGGCCGCCTTGCCCGTCATGCCCATGACCAGCAGGCTGAAAGCGTCACGGGTGAGGCAATAGGCTTTTTCCCTTCGAGTACCGCCATTGGGGCCAGGAACTTCGTTGTATGTCAGCCCAAAATTGGGCTCACAAAATGATTTCGGCAGGATAGAGCGCAATCTGTCGATGTCGCGCAGGATGTGCGAGTGCCGCCGCTGAAAATGCCGTGCCACGTTCAGCGAAGAAACGACAGGCGTTTGCCCGTTCAGGAATTCAACGTGGATCAGGTTGTTTTCTTTGACCAAAGACGTGACTTGAGATACACTGTTTTCAGCCATTTCACTACCTCCGACGTAGCGTGTGGTTAGGCTTCAGGCTAGGGTTGCCGCCCTACTTGGAGCCGCTTTCTTTTCTTTCCCCGTTCCAGCCGGGATAGAGCTTATCAAAGGCACTCAAGACAAGTTGCTTGATAGTTCGCCGCTCGCTTTTGGCAAGTTGCTTGATTTGCTCATGTTCTTTGTCGGTAACGGGGAAACTGACTTGTTTCCGTGGCATTTCACCTCCTTTCGGCACCAGAATAAAACTAGCTTTTAGCTAGTTGTCAAGAAAAATTTGTCACGGAAGTTGAGAATGTGATAATCAATGAGGGTGGAGGCTCTATGGAACCAGGTATACTCTTGGGTTTAGCCCTTGCCATTGTGATTCTTCTTTGCCTCCGTAAACGGTTCCAACGGCGCGGGCAGCTACCCCAGCCAAGTGGGGATCAAGAGAAAAATCTAGGGTTCGACACCTCTATTCGGGCAAACACGGAAAAAGCACTCCGCGACCAAGGTATTATCGGTGGGAGTCGTCTTAACGCAGCCCACGGTTTTGAAACTGCCTATCGCCGAATTATGGCTGGTGTCCAAGCAGATGATGGCATTAAAGCCGATTTGTATGCCGCCCTTGCCCAAAATCCAAGTGCTGAAACGTGTGAAAAATTCTTGCTCTCAGGAGAATGGGAATGGCCTGAATTTGATAAATGGAAAAAAATATTTCTTGATGATGGAAAGTTTCCCTATATGTGGGCAAAATATCCGGAAATTTGCATGATGAATTTTGAAGATTTTCAAATGACTGCAATGCTTGAGCGTACTAATATGAAAGTCATAAAAGAAATTTTTCAAAATCTCCAAATAGATATACCGTCTAAAATTAAAAAATATGAATTACTTGAAATTGCCAACAAAAAAATAAATATTAAAGTATTGCAAGAAAAATGTCCAGATATTTATATAAATATAAAAAATGAATTTAACCATCGAGTAAATCACGGAAAATGTGTCATTTTTGCACACACTATAATAATGCTTGGTTATCATTTACAAGATTTTTATACAAATAAGCAATTAAAAATAGACATTATTAAAGGATGCCCTGTGGAAGCAAAATATGCAAAAGGTAAGGGTAAAATTTCAGAAAGTAATATACCGCCATTTTTTCCTGGCGATAGAACTGGTGTTAAATATATTTTAAAATAAGTGATAAAAAAATGGAACAATATAAAAAAGGTATAGTCTGTTTTCTTGATATATTAGGCACAAAAAATACAAATAATTTTGATATGAAATATAAAATTCATAAAATATGGCATACTGAAACACATAAAGTTGAAAAAAGAGAAAATCTCCCTGGTAGATCTAGGGCGCTAAAACGTAAAGTGTATAGTTTTTCAGATTGTGCTTATTTTACATATGAATTTAAAGATGGAAATTGTAGCAGTCCTAAAAATTATAAGCGAATACTACGAGTTTTGACAACACTTCTCGTTCCCATCCAATTAATCATGTTAGAGGGATTTTTAGTCCGAGGAGGAATAACTTGTGGTGATTATTTTGTTGATGAACTTGGTATATTTGGACCAGCAATAGAATTAGCATATGTACTGGAATCATCTTATGCTATATATCCAAGAATTATTATTGATGATTATTTTGGCAATATTTTATTTGATATTCAAAAAAAAATGTATTTTAAAAATTTTATCATTAAAGATCATGATTTTTATTTTATAAATCCTTTTTATAGAATTGGTGAATATAATAAACTTGGAACTACAAAATTTACACGGAAAATATTTTTTGATAAGCTAGAATCGCAAGCAAATAAAATGTTAAATAATAACAAGAACGAAAAAGTTAAAGTTAAATGGAGATGGATATCAGAACTAATAAAAAAAGAGCATAAGCTTGAGGAAAGTAAAAGATCAAATATCCCACATCATAGAACTGTTCCTGATCCAAGTTAAGAGATGGCAAGCATCACGACCACCCCAGAAAATCAATACCGCCTTCAATCGGTACGCCCACATAATCCCACGGCTCCACGCTTCCTAGTTCTTTACGGGCATCCAGCATCATGGCGCAGGCAATCACGCTGTCACCGTGCCTGCCTCCTGTCGTGTCCTTGCCCCGTTTGTCCGGCACGCGGGCCACGCCCTTGACCACCTGCAAACTGCGGAAGTCAGAGAGGATGTCCGCGTTCCCTGGCAGTATCAGGGTCTTGTCCTCAAGCCCGGCCTTGAGCAGCGGCATGGTTTCCCTGTACCAGCCTTCGGCGATCATAACCTCGCGCACAAGGCCGGTGCCGTACTGCTGGCGGGCCGCTTCCGCCAGGGCGCTACCGTTACCCCGCGCATCCAGTGAAACGCCGGAGAAGCGCGGCAGGGCGTCCAGAACGGCAAACAAAATCTGTTGCTGGGTCCGGTGCGGGCAGTTACGCAGTTCCAGGACAAAGGGAGGCGTCAGCCGCAGGTCTTTTTCCTCTGTGGCGGGCCAGAACACGGACAGGTCGCCGCTCCGGCCAAAGTCCACCCCGCAATAATGCGCCCGGTCTTTGGGCAGGGCGTCCAGAATGTCCGCCAGCCGTTCCGCTATCCAGCCGCGTGTCCACGTTTCGGCAACGGGCAGGGGCCAGTCCACAAAGTCCGCCGCAGGCTCCAGCCATGTAATGACAGGGATTTCCCTGTCCATGCACGCCTGAAGCATGGGCAAGGGCAGGTAGGCTCCGGCGCTTTGTCGCGGGATGCAGAACAGTTCTTCGTCGGCCCCGTCCCCATAGGTCTTTATCAGGTCGGCCCGCCATGCTTCCTCTGCTTCCTGGCTCCAAGGTTTTTTGGTCACGGCGCAAATGCGGTGATAAAGCCCGTCAGAAAGGGCATCGTCCAGCGTTATGCGGTGCAGGGAGTACGGCAGACGCCCGGCGCGGATTTCCTGGACAAGTATGTTAAAGCTGTTATCCACGCCGTTATGCGTGGATATGACAACCACCTGCCCGCCCCACATGAGCAGGGCCAGGGCGGCTTTGAGCAGTTCATCCAGGTCGTCCACGAACGCGGCTTCATCAATCACCACGCGGCCCTGTTTGCCGCGAAGGTTGCTGGGCCTGTTGGACAGGGCAAGTATCTTGTGGCCGGATGCAAAGTCTATGCGGAACGCCTTGATTTCCCGGTCGGCACTGTCCTGGAAAATATCCTCATGCACGGTGGCGGCCACGCCCTCAATCTTTTTTGCCCAGTCCGCGCAGGTATCAATATATTCCCGCGTCATGTCCTGATTGAAGCTGATGTAAAGCACGTCCATGCCGTCCCGCCCCCGCGTGGCGGCAGTCAGGACGTCATCATACGCCTGCCCCCAGGTCAGACCAATACGGCGGCTCTTTTCCACAACCTTGACCTGGGAACGGTCTGCAACCCACCGGCTTTGATACGGCAGCAACAGCGTTTCGGCGTTCATGCCTTACCCCACGCCCGCAAGTTCGCGCAGTTTTGCCGCCATCTCGGCAGACAGGCCCTGCGCTGTCTCCGGCTTGGTCTCTTTGGGCAGCGAGTTTTCAAGGTCCGTCACAAGTTCAAGGCAACGCTTCACGTCCGACACCAGGGCGGCGCTGATTTTGTCCGCATCGGCAAGGGCCAGATTGAGCTTTTTTTCCACCGCTTCCTTCAGGGCTGCCACGGCCTCGGCTTTGGTGCTGATTTTGCGCCGGACGGGCGGGGTTGCGCTGGGTATTTTCCCGGCGGCAGCCAGTTCCTGTTGCTTGAGGGCCAGGGATTCCAGACTGGATACGGCAAAGGCCATCTGCGCGGCCTCTTTGGCGTCCCCCGCCGTCAAAAGCTGCTCAAGGGCTTTATGGCGGCTTTTGACGGTGTTGATACGGATCTCGCTTTCCGCCTGCGCGATTTCAGCCCGCTTGCGTGCCCAGTCGTATTTCTGCCCCCACGCCTTGAGCGTGGTAGCCGAGACGCCTGTTTGATCTGCAACAGCGGCGTAGCTCAAGCGGTCCACACAATATAGCTCCTGCGCCCGCCAAAGCGTGTCTGAGGCATATTCCCGGCCCATAGCGCCCCCTTACACACCCAGGTCACGTTCCAGAATATCAATCTTCCGGGTCACGCCCTTCCATTCCTGCAAGCGTTCATTCAGCTTGATGGCCAGTCGCATGATGTATTCTCCGTCCATCTCCGCAGGCTCGGCAGTCAGCGGTATAGCGTGCCGGATGGAATCGCAGTGACTGGTGATTTCCGCCTCAATCATTTTTCGGCGGATACGCAATTCTTCACACTGGCCCAGGTTTTCCGCTCTGCTCATTTCCCGTTCCTCGTTTCTATGATGGTGGACAAGTGTTCCATTGCCCGCGTATTATTCACCACAACAGTCTGCAAAACATCAGCCATGCGTTCATAGTTTTTCACCAAACTGACGTTTTTCCGATAGAAGTCGGCCACTTCTTCATGCTTTTGGCCCATATCAGCGAGTATCTTTTGCGTATCGGCTCTGTACGCCTCCAGCATCCTTTCCATGCGTCTGGTCTGGCGGCTGTTCATGGCGAAAACAGCGACAATGGCCAGCGTGGGAATAGCGGCCAGAATAAGGATGATTCCGGGTAATCCCAGGGCGATCAGACTTTTAATCAGCGGTTCCACCGCGCTGATGGCGGCACTCAGTTCAGTCGCTCCCATGTCTCCTCCGTGCCTGATAGCAGCCAAGCGCGGCGTTCAGGCCGTCAATGTACTCCCGGATCAGGTCGTCCCGATTCATAATCCGGGCAATGTTGGCCGGGCTGTCCAGGGATTCCGCACCGTCAATCATGGGCAACACGGGCGGCATCGGGGCCGGGCAGTCGGGCAAATCAAGAATGAGCGGCGCGGCCTTCTGCCCGCAGCCACTACAAAGGACGATTAAGGCGGATAGCCACACGATTGCGCGTTTCATCGTCCACTACCTGTCCTTTTTCGGTATCTGTCCGAGGCCGGGGCACGGCTTGCCGCATGATGGCGGCACGTTCCGCCGCGTGCTTTGCCGCCTGCGCTTCCCGGTCAAGACAGAGGCGGGCATTTTCCGCCTGCGCCGTGGCGTCCTTTTGGGCCGCTTCCGCCGCAGTCTTCCAGCCGTCCCGTTCCTTTGCCGTGACGGCGTGGCTTTGACGCTCGGCCTCAAGGTCTCCGTTCACATGATCCAGCCGCCACAGCGACAGGATAAGCGCGGCGACCAGGGCGCACGTTTTCATTTCCACGGCAGGCCCCCGGCATCAATCCCCGGCCCCCAACCCGCCTTGATATAGGCAGACTGACGTTCGAGTATCCGGCGAGGGTATTGGCGGTTTTCAGCAAAGGCCGCACGATTGCGCCCGGCGTTTACGTTTTCCACATGGCCGAACCAACGGCTTGCATCCATACCCAGGGCACTGGCTCTGGCCTTGTCCCTGATTACCCAGCCAAGCCCTCCGTTGTAGGCGCTCAGGACAAAGGCCATGCGCTCATAGTCGTTCGCGCCGTCCGTGCGCCCCCACAGCCATCTGTCATAGGCACACAACGCCCGGAGCGCCCAGCCCGGATTGAACGGCGCGGGTTTGCCTGTCCCCGGCATCACGCTTGGCAGCCATTTCGCAGTTGCCGGCATGAATTGCGCCAGGCCCTGCGCCCCCACAGGAGAGGTCGCGCCGCTGTCCCAGCCGGATTCCGTGTGGACCTGCGCCGCGAAAACTGACACCGGCGCGTTAAGGCCCCAGTAATCGCGGGCGGCCCGTGTGAGCACAGCCTTGTGCTGTTCTGCGGCGCGGGGGATGGTGATTTCCCCGGCCTTGGCAACCGCGCAGAAAATGTAGAGGGCAAGCAGTGCCCCCAAGATGTAGGAAAAGGCTTCCAGGACAGCGCCCAGGAACTTTATGATGCACAGCAGCACCACATATCCCCATGAGCGTTCGGCTATGATTTTTATTCCGCAGCAGTTCATGCTTACAGCCTCAGCGCCACGGCCATGATAAAGCCAAAAATAATGAGCGCCCGGCGGGTCAATGTTGCGCAAAACGCCAAAATATACCCTTCGATCACCGGATAATCAGGATTTCCGTCACCGCCGTCCGCATCAGGGTCCGCCCGCCAGTCTTTGACCAGATAACCAGACGGCAGGGCATACGGGAACGCCAGGTAATCAAACACCATGCCCGTGATGGCGGCCACCACGGCCAGGGCCAGCTTGTACGTCACGACCGGCCCCTGTACCGGCGAAATGCAGAGCAGGCCCAGCAGCAGGGTTATTCCGGCAATGACAAACAAGCCCAGCAGCACACGGGGGTTGCGAAATGTTTTCTTCATGCTCGTACTCCTTCGCATTGAGACTGCCCGCCGGGCCAATCCCGGCGGGCTTTCCACGAGGTACGGGACGATGCGAAACGGCCCGCCCCTGAAGTATGCAGGAACGGGCCGCTGGATGCTCGGAAACGGCGCGAACAGCGCGAACAATTTTACTCGTCAAAATCTTCACACATGGCCTTTACGTCAGAGGCACGGACGCGGGTTGGCTTCTCACGCAGTCGCACAAGTTTGCCCTCTGCTATGTAGTCATAAATGGTCCGCTCGGCCACATTCAGGCAGTACGCGGCCTGGCGCACGGTCAAAAGGTTGTGGCGTTCAAGCATTTCCTTTGGGGTGATATTGTACAGACGGGGCGGCTCCTTGGCATAGCGCATGGGCAGCATCGGCATAAAACCTGCGGGATTTTCCAGCAGACACCGGGATGCACAGCCCACGCAAAGATACATCCTATCGCGCACAAACCAAAAGGGACCGTTCGCCTTTTGCCAATGGGGGCAGCCTATACGGGTATAAACCGCGTTATCCGGCTTATCGGGATACGGACGCCAGCCGTTTGATGTAAGGGCAATCACATCCCGAACCAGTGTCTTGTTCATGCGGCACCTCACAAACCAGGGTAAAGCCTGGCATACAGTTCTCGCGCCTCTCTTTCCGTTTGCCTGCGGCATTCCGGGCAACCGCGCTTGTCCAGCTTGCGGCAATGCCCGCAGCGGATGGATTGCAGGGCCAGGACAACCTCTTCACGCGGCAGATCCGGGCCATGCGTTGCCGCGCCTGCGTCCTTTTCATGCAGGGCTGCCCGTATCCTCGCGGCTTGTTCTTTGGTTTTGCCCGGATACTTCCCGGACAATACCAGATAAACCGTGGCCCGTTTCAGGTCTGGATTCATGCGGCAGAACGCATGGATTGACGCATATCGCGCCAGAATTTCCGCCCGCAGGCTCTCAAGCGTTTGCAGCACGGGCGGCAGCCTTGGCCTTTCTGTCAAAGCTCTTTTCGCGTCTTTGCAGGTCTGATAACAGCGTTGATATTTGACCTCTGTCCTGCATCCAGACGAACAGTTCGACACCAAAAGCCCGTTTCACGCGCTGATCCAAGCTGGACATGGAATATCCCAGCTTGCGCCAGATTGCGGCAATCTGCCTCTTTTCCTGGGCATACGGCATGGAATCTGTGATTTCCACCCAGTCCGTGCGGGAATGGGGCCGCACATCATGCTTTTTCGCTTTGGCCGGAGCAGTGAACTTCACACCAAGCCCGGCAAAATGATGCACAAGGCGCGACAATTCATGTATGGCAAGCTGCTTGCGGCTCTCCACACCAAACTCGGAACGAAGCAGAGCGCGGAAAGTATCTTCATCCATGTCCGGCAACTGCTTCCGGGCTACCTCGATTTTGCGATACAGGGCAAGGCGTATTGATTGCTTATCCACGGCGGCGCTCCTTATGGACAATGACATCTTCCACCGGCACGAACCCACTCTTTCCTGCCAACAATACATGGATCACCCAGCGGCCCTCATAGTTCAGAATCGGCTCGGTATTCGTCCATCCCCCATCATAAAAGCCGTCAGGGCGGCGCACAGACACGCGGGACGGTTCGGGAATACTTGGGGCAGGGGCAGGCGGTTCAAGAGCGCACAGGGCTATTTCCGCCGCAATTCTGGCTATGCCATCACGCTCCAGGAAGCGCGGTTGCCCGTCTTCCGTATCCAGCCAGCGCCGGGCGGCCCGCACACGGTAAAACCCTTCCGGGCCTCCATAATCAGGGGCCGGGGCCAGCTCCAGCTTGATACGGCTGTCACCAATCCGGATGCTGATTGATGCCGCAAATTTCCGCTTGTCCTTCATGTCGTATCCCTTCCAGCGACCATCAGGGCGTTCAACGTAGTTATCCTCTAGGCCGTGGTCGGCTAATCCGTTCCATTTGCACCGCTTGCAAACTGGCGGGAGTGAGCTCCAGTAGCAGGCGGCTTCAATATGCACACAGCACCAGCAGGAACGTTTTTCATGCTTCTTAGAAAGGTAGCCGCAGAGTGCTTCAACATGGATAATGTTTGCCATTATAGCCGTTCCAGTAGTCCAACCAGGGATGCAAAAACGTGGTCTTCCCCTGCCAGAAGATACATCAATTCAGCTTTTACATTGCCTTGCTGTTCCAAGCCTTGCTGTTCCAAGACAAAAAAAGTTTCTTTACCCTGCCCGATTGCGTACCCGGCTTCCAGGTGGGCGGATTTACCGCAATCAAGCAAAACAATGCAGGTGTCGGCCCAGTCCAGGCCATATTTGTCCAACTGATAAGCGTTTCGGGCACGGGGGTGCGCAAGGCCAGTAATAAAGCCTTGAGATGTCCAATGTTTCCAGTCTTTATCAACAACATCCCAGGAAAATCCCGGTTTTCCTGGAAGCGGCTTACGGAAATCATAAACCTCGTGCCCAGATAAGCGCAGAAGGTTTACCGCGTGCGGCTGCATTGGATTTTGCCACGAACTTGCCAGATATATCTTTCTTTTCATGCGATGTCCTCATGGCTGCTCATCAGGCCGGAACCGCCACGCTCCGGCGACGCCCCGGAAAGGGGCGTTTCGCTTGTTATTCTTCATCCGGGGCATTGTCTGTATCGCCCCGCAACCACTGCAAAGCATCCAGAACGCCTTGCTCGTAAGACATTCCAGGGTATCGGGAACCATCCTCAATACCCTCTATAGCCCAGTCTTCCACACGGGTAATTTCCTTTTCAGTCCTGATTACGTCCATTCTGCCACCTCTCTTTTTATGTGAGACCGTCAGAACAGTGAAAACTGTTCCATTTTTTGCACTGTTTTTGTGTCAGTTTTGACACGCGAAACTGCCTTTTTCTCTGTTTCTGGCGGCGTTTCCTGGTCGGTGAACTGGCCTTCCAACCATGCCCATACCCGCTCTTTATCCAGGGGCCGGATACTGCCTCCAAAGGCCAGGCTCCGGCGCGTCTGCCATGCCTCACGGACTTCCAGGGTAAGGTGATTGCCCCACACCACAATCCCGTCCAGATTGAAAAACATCAGGTTGAGGGCCGTCATGCGTGCGCAGTTCAGGTCTATGTCCTGCCCTACGAAAATAGCCCTGTTGTTTTGCTCAAAGGTCTGTTCCTTGGCTGCCGCTACCAGGCAGGCCCCCGCGCCGCAGGCAGGGTCCAGCACTTTAAAGCGGCCCTGCTCCGGCGGGTTAGTGTGACATATCCGGGCCATGAGTTGCGCCACGGCAGCCGGGGTGAAAAACTGTCCCCTGTAATGGTCCGCCGCATATTCCTCATACAGCGGCCCCAACGCTTCCTCGTTTGTCGCCTGCATATACCGCATGAGGCAGGCCGTAGCGTTTGCGAAGTGGTCTGCTTCCCTCTGGCCCTCTGGCCCCTTGTTCCGATACTGGCCCATGATTTCCAGGTAAGGCGGGTCATCCCGCTGAAAGGCGTAGAACATCAGCCCCACCCAGTCCTCAAAAACGCGATAAGCCCGGTATCCCATGTTCATTATCGCTTCCAGTTCCTTGCGTACCGGGGCAAGCCCCGGATTTGCCCTCTGATTGCTTTTTTTGCTCATTGGCTGCTCATCAGGCCCAGCCCACCACAGCCGGGCGACCGCGCCGCCCTTTGTGCGGGCGGGCGGTTTCGCTTTATGGTCTGAGTGCTTCCTTGAATTTCTTGAATGCTACGATGCCCAGCCGTTTTCCGGCGGGTATCTGCAACACTGCCCCGGTCTTGGGGTTGCGGCCGGTGCGGGCTTTGGTGGCCACAGTACGGATTTTGCCTATCCCTTGCAGGGTGACGTTCCCGCCGCCCAAAAGCTTCACCGCCGCAACGCCGCAAAAGCTCTCAATCACGCTTTCCACTTGCAGGCGGGTAGCCGTTTTTTTTCCGTCCTGCGTGGTGGGCATGGCCTCGAGAATCGCGTCAATATCTTTCTTTGTCATGTGAACCTACCAATGCCGGATGTAGTCGTTTACAAGTCTGTGGACGGTTTCCCTGTTGTGTCCGGCTCTCAACAGTTCATCCCGTGCCAAAGTCGCCAGTTCAGAAACGATTCTCCTTTTTTCGTATTCATCCGCTTCCTGCCAGTCCCTGCGTTTTTTCAAGTCTGGCAGGTCAGCGGGGTTTGTCATTCTGCTCAAATACAGACCTTCCGCGTACTGTCTGGACAGATGTTCCTTTTCTCTTTTGGTCAGCCTCATGGCTGGATGGTCTCCGCCTTGATTTCAATAAAGAACGTGTCCGCCTGCTGCCGCTTCAGCCCCACAAGTTCCAGGCGTTCATCCGGCCAGCCAAGCGCCGCATCCTTATTGATTTCTTCCTTTACCCTGATGCCTTCTGCGAAATTATACTGATGCAGGCTTTCCAGGGTCATTTCCGCAGTCACGCCGTGTATCTGGACAATTCTGGTACTGGCCCGGAAGCCTATCACTCCAAAGCCCAAGTCCACACTTTTGGCCTTGTCGAACAGCTCTTGCCGATTGAGTTTCGCAAAGACCGCCACGGCATCCGCCAGTTCCTTGCGCCTTGCCACCAGCGGCGCGGCCTGCTGGCTGGCCCGCTGTTTGGCCGTGTCGATGGTATCCTGCATATCCGCCTCAATCCCAAGGATTTTGCGGTCCAGCGCGGCCATTTCGGCCAGAGCGCCCTCGGCTTGGGCACGGTCTGCCACAACAGGCGGATTCGGCTTAATGCGGCTCATACTGCCTCCACAGGCGAAAGGTTGTTTTCCAGCGCCAGGGCCTGCCCTTCGGCGACTTCCAGATTGCTACGGCACTGCCGGAGAAGCTCGGCACCCTCTTCATCCAGCTTGTACACAAGCTCTCCCAGGGCCGCCCGGATGCTTTTCAGTTCATCGCTCAACATTTCTCTTTCTCCTCATGCGTTCTCAAGTTCCGTGACGATTTTCGCGGGCTGCTTTTCAAAGCGGGCCAGCAGAACGCGGGCGGCTTCTGTAACCTCTCTGGCCGTCTTGGCCGCGTAAGGGTCCGCGCAGAGCATCAGGCGGACGATTGTCGCCGCCGCCGTGCGTTCTTTGGCAAAAGGGTCTGTTTCCCGCAGTGGCGGATAAGGCGTTTCGGGATTCATGTCCGCCTTTGCGGTCGCCCGCCAGGTGGTAGCGTTTCGATCGCTCCTGCCCGTCCGTTCAATGAACCCGGCCTCTTCCAGCCAGGTGCAATACCTCAGCGCCCGCGTGTAGGATATGCGCGTCATCATGGCACATTCCGACACCGACCATCCGGGCTTTGCCTTGCGGACAAAGCGCCACAGCGTTTCATAACTCTTGGATTCACGGGGGCGGTGCTTGAAATCGTAGGTGAAACAGCCGGTGCGTGTCCGCTTGACTTCCCCGTGGCGCGTCATGTCGGAAATACGACTGCGGACAACGGCCTGCTCGGCATCGTTTTTCAGCCCCAACGCCTCATAGACAAGCTGGTAACTGACTTCCTTTCCATCCTCGCCCAGCGCTTGCAGTGCGGCCCGCACCGCTTCCTTGCTGACTTCCTTGCGGGTATCCATGCCGTCCCCCTACTTGCGCCGCCAGTTGCGGGCAGACCGCGCCGTATCCAGCATCTGCCGGTCCACGCTGAAATTGCCCTGCGCTTTGGCCGCTTTTTCCAGAAGCAGGCACATATTCCGCACAAGGCGGAAATCTCCCTCTGTGGTCTGGGCGATTTCCCCGGCCAGTTCCAGGGATATATCCAGCCCGGCGGCCTGCATCCCGTAGAGCGCCACTTCCGCCGGACTGATGGGGCCGAACTCTATTTCATGGACAACGCGGGACCAGATACGCCGCCGCTCCGAAAGCAGGCCGAAAATCCCTTCCTCGCCTATCAGCACCACGGGAGCGCCGGTCATTTCGTGGATGTCTCTCAAGTCTTCTATGCGGTCTATCCGCAGGCGGTCGGCCTCATCTATGAACAGCGGCTTGGCTTCGCCCTCCAGCGCCTGCACAATCAGTTCCTTGCAGCGGTTGCCGGTGTGCCGGGGCATATCGGTGTTTTTCCCCCGGACCTCAAAAAGCAGGCGCTGCAAAAAGCTGGTCTGGCTCCAGCCCTGCCAAACACGGACATACGCGCCGCCGCGCTGAAAATGGTAACGATCCGCGGCCACGCTTTTGCCCCGTCCGGCCTGGCCGTATGCCAGGACAAAGCCGGAAAGGCCCCGGTCCGCACCGGTTACTTCATCCACAGCGGCGTCAAAGCGGGTCATTGCCTCTGTCTCGATAATTGTTTCTCGCATCGTCCATATCCTCCGTTTTATGCTGTCCGGGCGGATTGCCGGGCATATACCGCTTTCAATCCCTCATACCGGGCTTTGCCGTAGCGCTCATATTCAGGGGTTCGCTCGTAGGTCTCCATCCATGCAGCGTCTGCCGGTACAAGTTCCGCCCCCTGCTCGTATTTGACCTTGAACAGGTAGGCGTATCGTTCCTGTGAATCCCGAAAGCGCTTCAAGTCAGACGGGGTGTAGGCAGGCGCTGCGTCCATGTCGGCTTTTGCCTGCGCCTTTGCGGCCTCAAAAGCCGCCTTTTCTTCTGCGGATGCCTTGGGCAGGGGTATAACGACTGCCCGCTTTGGCGTTTCGGGTACGGGGTTCTGTATGGCCGCGATATGGGCACGGACTTCCGGCATCACGGTCGCATTCAGCATCCCGCACATCAGGGCTTCACTCTGGTTCTTTTGCTGCCCCTTGATGGCCAGCGCGGCCTTGAACTCTTCCCACTGTTCAGGTGTGCCCAAAATTTCAGCGGCAGGATGCAATCCGTAGCCTATGCGGTGATGCTCTCTGTCCAGTGCCTTGCAAATCAGATTTCCATCCATGTCATAAACAAGCATATGGTCTGGAGAAAAGTGTTCATCATAACGGACAAGCACTTCATGCCGCCGGCTTGACAGCGCTTCATGCCAGTACAGTTTTCCGTTGAGCTTGATACCGTCTTTCGTGATAACGCTGATTTTTTTCTGCATCATCAGCACGGTCAGCTTGCTTATATCGTCATGGGAAAGACCGTCTCCACGCCCTTCCGTGAACACGTCTCCGGGTTTGCGTCCGTGCAGGTGGGTTCGCAGTTGCGGGCGGTTCATGTATTCAATAAACCACCGCGCAACCTGTGCGTGGGTTTCTTCCAGTGTGAGGGGGCGTCCGCCCATCTTTTCATAGAGCTTGCGGTGCAATTCTTCACCGCGCTTCATCCGGGCGGGCTTGTGGGCAATGTCAAAACCCGTATAGGACGGCATCCACACCTCAAGCTCGTGCATTGTCCCAAAAAAGCGTTCAATGGGCTTGCTCTGGCCGTGATAGGGCCAGGCATGGATTACCTTGCACCCCAAACTTTCATACAGGCCGCAGATTCCGGCCTGCTCAAAGTCCGCACACCCCTCAAAAAAGCGGGCGCGGAACGCTCTGCCGTTGTCCAGGTACACAACGCGGGGGAACTTTCCCAGCAGGATGCAGGTACGCCGGAACGCTGCCGAGATGCAGGCCACGTTTTCCGTTGGCATGATTTCCCAGCCAAGCGGGCAGTTGCTGGCCCCATCGTAAAAAAGCAGGATGGTCATGCGTTTTGGCTTGCCCGTGGCCGGATTCAGCGTCTCGAAATTCAGCGTGTGGCCGTCTGCAATAACGATGTCGCCCACGGAAACAAGGTTCCAGTCCCGCAGTAATGAGATGGCGCACTTGTCATTCCACGCTTTTTTCCCTTCGCGGAACAGCGTCCATTCATCAAAGCATGACCGGGTATAGGACGTGATAAACCTGCGGATGGTAGGCTTGGACGGGATATAAATGTCCTCTGCCTGAAATATCTTCTGGACTTCGCGGACGCACTGATTGACGTTGGGCGCGTTCGGATTGAGGATGTGACCCAGAATGACAGTCTGATGGCGGCCCGTGAGAAGGCTTTTCCCCCTGTGTGCCACACCCCGCTTGTCGGCCAGGGCAAGCACCGTACCCGCCCGTTCCTGCTCAAGTTTCCAGCGTTCAAGCGTCTGCCAGCTTACCTTGCCCACTTCTGCCTTGAGTGCTGGCCACGCCCCGCCCATATAGGCGGTGATGAAGTCGTGCTTTTGTGCCCTGCCGTGACCGTAGCGCCGCATCCAGCCCAGATACTGCCGCACCAGATCGGCACGGGCCAGGGCCTTGTTGCGCCGAGAATCATCCATAATGGCTGTCTGTGTAGTTGCAGGCAGGGTGGGAAGGGCGGAAGACGGCACGGCTTTAGCCACAGCGTTCTTTTCCTCTGCTACCTGGATGGCAAGGCGGGTTTCCTCTGGCATGGAGGCCACCAGCCATTCCTTGCCACCACCCCGACCAGTACGGGGTCGGTATTGCCAGCCTTCTGCCTTTGCCTTCCAATCGACACCCTGCCGTGTAAGACACAAGATGGATGCAATTTCTTGAGTAGTATATGCTTCTTTGCGTACCATTGCCGTGTCCTTTGCCCCTACTACGCAGATTCATTCCGTGCCGTATGCGGATCAAAAAGGTATTTCTCTGGCACCCCGGCAGTGCGTAAAGCTTCAAGCACCCTAGCACTGTGCATCCGACCAAGAACTGTGGCTGACACAGCTTCCCCAGATACACCAATACGCCTAGCGATTTCCCGCATAGATAGGTAGCGATTTCCCGCATAGATAGGTCGCGAGCGTCTAGAAATTCCCGTATCTTGTATCGTGCTTTATACCGACGCAGGGAACATTCCGCGCGGCTCATGTATGTGTTCATAGGTCATTCTCCAATTTGCGCTTGCGTTCTCGCGCCGTCCTCATATCCAGCACGGCCCGCCCATAATCAGAGCATTCAGCTTGTCCGGCAAAGCCTTTCTTCCTTCGCTTTCCGGCGCACCAGCGGCAGCACGCATGGCAGCGCGTATGCTCGCCATGACACCCGCAAGCCGGGTTGCGTCATCAAGGAGGGTAAGCTGTCGCATGGAGGCCCCCGCCCTTTCGGGCTTGTCCAAATCCAGGGCTGGACTGGACGTTGATTTCATCGGGCGGGACGGTTAATGTCGCGGTGACAAGAGAAGTGACACGTCAACCGCCCGCAAGACATATTTAGTACGCAAATGAGTACAAGTTAACAAAAAAGTACGCATTTGTTTCCCTTGCATGTTAAAATTTGCGTATTTTTCTATAAGTCTGCGGAATAACTTGGAATGTGCAATTTTTTTCTTGCACCTTCCCTTGCAGGTATGGAAGCATGAAAGATGCAAGTGCCCACGCAGTACTGGACTATCTGAAAGCGTTGGCTGGCGTAAGGGATGACAGCGAACTTGCTAGACTCATTGGATATTCAAAACAAGCTCTATCAACAGCCCGAACCAGGGGAAAAATATCACTAAAAATGCTCGCTAAGGCATCAATATATTTTGAAAAATCTGTGGACGAACTCCGTGATGAGGCTTCAGCATTTGAATTTGCGGCAGACTGTGGCTCGGTTGGAAAATATGCCTATCCCATACAGCCTAATGCTCAACGACCTGATCCTGCAGGGACTTACGAAAAGGATGATTTATCTTCTCGGTTGGTACGGCTTAGGAACGGGCAAGCACGCCGGGCTTTTGCGGAACAGATGGGAACAACTGAAAGCACTCTGCGGAATTATGAAAAGGGGATTTCCAGCCCGACAGCAGATTTTTTGGCAAAGGTCTGCCAAATTCTGCGCGTATCACCAGAATGGCTTTTGCTTGGAGAAACCAAGACTGAAAATGAGGGCGCGAAGTTTTTCCCTCCTGCGGCTCTCATAATGCAGGCAGACCAGGATGAAGCAGCAAAGATGCCGAGATGCCCTGAATGTGTAGCTCTCAAAGCCGAGCTACAGGCAGAGAAAGAAGAACGCCGGAATCTGGCCGAGGAAAACCGTCAGCTTTATAACCGGTGCTTGGAACAGGAACGGATAATTGGCGAACTACGGCTGGCCTTGCAGGCAGCAGATGGGGGGGGCAGCGGCTCAACGGCTGCCACGATGGCGAACACGGCCTAGCCAAAAACGCCGGGCGAGAATTATCCCATTCATGCTACCGACCTGAAAAGAAAAGCCCCGCCTTTTGTGTCAAAACCGGCACAAGGCGGGGCGTCCATCATTCTCAAGTTGCGTGACGAACGGGCCAGAAAAACGGCCTCCGTTCTCAAACCTTTCTCTCGGCCATTTTTTGGAGGCGGTCAAGCACCAGGGCCGCATCAGTCAAGGAAAAGTCAAGCATCGGTCGTGACGGAAGCAGACCAACCCTCATTCTCAGTTACCGTGACGCCCTATAGACGGCCTCTCTTTTCTGCCGATCCATGACATACTGATAGTGCTTCAGCAGCATGATCGGACTTGAGTGGCCCATCAATTTTGCCACCGTGCCGATGTCCACGCCCCCTGCAATCAGTTCCGTTGCGAAAGCGTGCCGCAGGTCGTAAGGCCGGATGCGCCGGGTAATTCCAGCGCGTTTCAGACATGCGCGCCACGCCACGTTGATCCGCTGCACGGACTTACCTTTGAAATGAATCAGGTGAAACACCGCGGCTCTTTCATCCTCGTCCTTCCATGCCTTGAAAAACGGCATGAGTGACTCGCGGATAGGAACCTCGCGCCATAACGCTCCGGGATTTTTCTTTGAGCCGTGGATGCGGACAATTCTCCGATCCAAATCCACATCGTCCCACGTCAGCCTGAGCAGTTCGCTTTCCCCGACCCTGGCACCCAGGTACGCCCCTATCAGGATGACTCGCGCAACATACGGGGCGGCGTGTGCCAGTATCCGCCCGATTTCTTCCGGGGTTGGCGGGACAAACTGCCGGTAATGCACGGTTGGCAGGCGTGGAAACTCAATGCTCTCGCAGTACCCCTGCTCAAAACCCCACCTCAGAACAGTTCTGAGCAGGCTGAGGCGCTTGTGGATGGTCGCCGGCGTGCCTTGCATGGCCCCCAAAAGCTCAAGAATGGTTGATCTGGACATGGATGCAACAGGGGTTGCGGCATGTCGCCGCAGAAACTGAGCGTCTTGCGCGAACCTCATAAATCCAGCAGGCTTCTCAATCTGGCCATGTGGATAGGATTCGGCGGCCTGGCGAACTGCTGGCTGTGGACGCTCAACCTTGCTGTCTGGCCCGATCCGGCGGTTTATATTCCGGCATGGGCATGGGCGGCCTTTGCCGGTGTTCTGACGCCGATACATATCAAGTCGCTTCTGGACATGCGCCGCGACCCGTTTGACGAACAGATGGAAGATGCGCGACAGACCATGCTGAATACCTATATGGCCACGATGAACAATCTGGTCGCCAAAATGGACGCCGAAACGCCAGAGCCCACCGAAAAGCCGCAAAACTTGGAACAATAGCGGAAATCCGCGCTTGCCCCAAGTTTTTTGCGGATTATTTGGGATAACGGGCCGGAGCACACGCCCCGGCCCTTTCTGTTTACCTCAGCGGCTCATCCAGAAGCAGTTGCGCCGCCTCCCTGTACCTGACGGCGGGAAGCAGGGTGTACTTGCACCCGAACCTTTCCCGGATGAGGGCGAAGAGCCTGTGCTTCACGGCCCGGCGCTCCTGTCTGGTGGACGCTACCCGCGCCGCCTCCACATCGATGAGGGCCAGCAGAACGCGCCTGTGGAACTCGGTGATGGGGGTATTCATGGCCTGCCCCCCTTACACCGACGCCGCAAGAACGCGGTTGGCGGCAATGGCGGCCCGGATGGCGTACTGCACATCCTGAAACGCCGTGTCCATGCCCCGGTAGGCGTTGCCGAACTGTCCGGCCAGCACATCCACCATGAAATCGGTGGACACGAAGGAGCGCACGGGGACGCGGTTCAACAGGGTGGAGAACGCGCTTCCCGTGAGGTCGGAATAGCGCCGCTGGAGCTCGCGGAACCTGTCGCGGGCATCACATTCCCATTTCAGGGCTTCGCGCTCCAGTTCGGCGAGGGCCGCGGCCCGGCGGGCATATTCCTCCGTGGCCGCCTCCGGCAGGGGCGCGGGCAGAGGAAGAGGCTTGGAGCCGGGGGATAAGGGATTGCCGGGCACGGCGGCAACCGTTGACGCATTGCCAACAGTTCCGGCGGGCAATCCCTTGGGCAGGGCGTCAATCTTGGCCTGTCCCCAGTCAATGGCGTCAGGAATCCACTCCTGCGGCAGGTCTTTGATGTTGGTCAGCCGGAACGCGGCCTTGAGCTGGTTCCAGCAGACGTTGAAGGGCTGGCCGCTGACCTGAGCCCAGGCGTTGACCAGCGAGCGCAGGGGCTGGCGGTCGGCCACCGTGGACGGGGTGATGGAGAGGGTGCCGGGGAACGTGTCGGAAATGGCGACAGGTTCGGGGAGAACTTCCGGCGGAACTGTGCGAAAAAAAGTTTCTTCCAAAAGCTCAAACACATCCCATGCTTTGTCCGTGTTGAGCATCTTGGCATGACGGGCGGCACCACGTTCAAGCCACAAGGTAAGGTGACGGGCTTTGCGGGAAATTTGCAACCCGAAAATTTCGGTGTGCAAACGAAATTCCCTGATTTCTCCGTTGGTTATGGAGAGATAATGCTTGCCCTCCACAAACCTGTCTCGGTTGTTGGCAAAATTGTCTTGGATGTTCTTTGCCGTACACCCATAGGCTTCGGCAAGCATCTCGGTCGTGCAGACGGGCTGGCCTTTGTAGGTGACGGGAGGAAGGGAAACGGAGACGGGGGAGGTCGAAACCTGGCTCATGGGGAAAACTCCTGTAAGGTGTTGAATTGCCCCCGTCAAAACGAACGAGGGCCGGGAGCTTCAACAGCGCTACAGGAACGCCCCACCTGCTTTCCCCTTGCGGGTCTTGTATGGCGGATGGACACCCGGCCCGGAATGCTGATTGTAATGGATGTCGCGCCCAAGAAAAAGGCTTGACAAAAAAAGAGGGTCATGACTAGCAGAGGGGTTGTTCCCTCAGCATTTTGAGGATAATTTTGTA
>JAFLSV010000019.1 GCA_022510785.1 Desulfovibrionaceae bacterium
CCACAGCAGATACATAAGCCGCAGATACCGGTGCCGCACAGCCCCGGCCTGATCGTTTTACACGCCGGCAGCCGGGCGGGGGAGCCGGCCTGCCGGGTCTCCTGGTGTCATGCCGTGCCGATCAGGCAAGCTGATTATAGTCAGCCTCATTGACGGGTTCCAGCCATTCATTGCGGAGCCCTTCTCCCGGGACTTCCACGGCGAGATGGACGAACCAGCTGTTTTTGGCCGCGCCGTGCCAGTGCTTGACCCCGGCGGGGATGTTCACCACATCGCCCATGCGCAGTTCGCGGGCGGGCTTGCCCCATTCCTGATACCAGCCGCGCCCGGCGGTGCAGAGCAGGATTTGTCCCCCGCCTCTGCTGGCGTGGTGAACGTGCCAGTTGTTCCGGCATCCGGGCTCAAAGCTGACGTTGGCGATGACCACGCCCTCGCTGGAAAGCAGCTTCAGATAGCTGTTGCCCACAAAGTACTGGGCATACGCCGTATTGGCCTCGCCGCGGGGGAAGACTTCCGTGATGGTACTCATACATTGCCTCCGTAGTATGTGTATGCAGGATAGTGAAGGTGGACAGCGGAACAAACAAACAATGGTTGCAAAAAATTGCCTGATTCTGTCAGATTTGTGAGGATCGCGGCGTTATTTCAGCACGGCGTGCAGCGCCCAGCTGATGAGCGGGCTCAAAAGCACCACGGTATACAGGCGCACCATCTGGAAGGCCATAACCATGGGGGCGTAGTTGCCCATATCGGCGGCCAGGCCCACCACGGCGTTAAGGCCGCCGGGGCTGGTGGCAAGAATGGCGCTGGGAATATCCATGCCCGTGGCCCGGTACACCAGCCACGAGCCCAAAAATCCCGCGGCCAGCAGGAGGCCGGTGGTGATGGCCATAAGCGGCAGCATGGCTCTGATTTCCGCCAGCAGAGAGCTTGTCAGCATGTTGCCCACGACGATCCCCATGCCTATCTGCGCGATGATTTGAAAGCTGTGGGGCGTGGGCATGGCGTTCAGGCCGCTCAGCTTGATGAGCATGGCGCCGATAACCGCCCCCAGCATACTGCCACCCGGAATATGCACAGCGTCAAAAAGCCAGCCGCCCGCCGCGCCGCCGGCAATAAGCAGCAAAAATCCTGTGTCCATAGTGCCCCCGGAGCTGGAATGTTTCACTCCGCACAGCATAGAGCCGTTTGAGGGCATGAGGCAAGCCTTGCCTGAACCGGTGTCCAGCGCGTATACAGCAGGGGAAAGCGGGAAGATCCGCCGCGCAAACCCACAGTGTTCAGGTCAGGGGCACGCACGCCATGATCATCAGCGCCAGCCGCCGCACGGATATTCCGGCCTTTTATGGCGAATGGTTCATGAATCGCCTGAATGCCGGTGAGGTTCTGGTGCGCAATCCCCGCGCGCCGCGCCGCGTCAGCCGGGTGCCGCTGAGCCGGAGCCAGGTGGACTGCCTTGTGTTCTGGAGCAAAAATCCCGCCCCCATGCGGGAACGCCTGACCTGGCTTCACCGCGAGGGCTGGCCTTTGTATGTGCAGTTTACGCTGACCCCGTACGGCGCCGATGTGGAACCCGGGGTGCCGCCCAGGCAGTGCCTGCTGGACAGCTTCCGGCGGCTGGCCGATGCTCTGGGGCCGGATCGCGTGGTCTGGCGCTATGATCCTGTGCTGCTGAACGCGACATACCCGGCTGCGCGGCACACGGAGGACTTTGACCGTCTGTCCCGCGCTCTGGCCGGGTATACCCGCCGCTGTGTGTTCAGCTTTGTGGATATGTACCGGCGCAATCGCCCTTTCCTGCGCGCCGTGGCGGACGGCGAGCCAACGCAGGAATCTCTGCGCGTCCTGGCCGCCGAACTGGCCGCCCTGGCGGCGGCGCGCGGCCTCAGTCTGGCGGCCTGCGCGGAGGATCTGGACTTAAGCGACTGCGGCGTGGAACGGGCCGCATGCATCGACAGGGCGCTTATCGAACAGATTACAGGCACGCCCTTGCGGGCGGGCAAAGACCCTGGTCAGCGCGCCAGCTGCGGCTGCGTGGAAAGCGTGGACATCGGCGAGTACGACAGCTGCCCTTACGCCTGCCGCTACTGCTATGCCACTTCACACAGCCGCCGGGTTGCGGCCCGTGTCCGCCTTCACAATCCAGCCTCGCCCCTTCTGGTTGGGTGGCCCGATGAGCGCGATACCATCATCGATCGCCGGGTGAGATCTCGTGTGACGCGCCAGGGCTCGCTGCTGCCATGACCCTTTTGGCATACGCTTTTTACACAAAGATCTCCGGCTCCCGGCGGGCGGCGAATTTTTCGGCGAACATCGCGCTCATGGCGTCGTATTGCGGGCCGCGCCAGCCCTGGGCTCCGGCGGGACACACCTGGATGCAGGCCGCGCAGCCCATGCACAGATCCGGATCGCGCGCCACGGAGGCGTCGGCCTCTCCGCTCATGGTCAGCGCCTTGACCGGGCAGATAGTCACGCAGGCCCCGCAGCGGGCGCACTTCGCATGATCCACATCGGGCCTCGGGCCGCCGGGCTTCAGTTCTTTATAGGGCGCGTTGCCCTTGACGGCAATTTTGAGCTCTCTGGACAGGCCGTCCAGACTCATCAGGCGCTCGGCAGAGCGCCGGGCGAAGTCTTCGGCCACGCGCTGGTCGGCGGCGTCGGGACGGTCGGCCGCCACCTGCGGAAAGACCGAGTGGCGGGAGATGAAGGCCGCCGCGCCTGTCACCACAAAACCACTGCCGCCCAGAGCATTGCGCAGTTCCAGCAGGGCGTCCTCGTAATCGCGGTTGCCGTACACGGCCACGGCCAGGGCCGGAGCGTTCCGGCTCTTGAAGCGGCGCAGCAGCGGCAGGCAATGGGGCGGAATGCGCCCGCCATACACCGGCATACCCGCCACCAGCAGACTGCCTTGGGGCAGGGCACAGTCCTGCCGCGGGGGCTGGCGCAGCAAATCGTGTGCAACGATCCGCGGTTCATCCGGCAAGCTTGCGCGCAGGGCCTCGCCTATCCATTCCACAATGCGGCGTGTGCCGCCCGTGGGGCTGAAAGACACCAGTTCCACAGAGTTGATGCGCATGGAGTTTTTTCCTTGTTTTTCATCTGTTCGCGGGGCGGGCCATGATGCCCCAAGGATTATGCCGGGGCCGGGCCGGCAGTCTTGCCGGACAAAGCATGTGCAGCCGTCAGTCAAGGCGCCGGCGAAGTCCGGCGCTTACGCTCCGGTCGCCAGGGCTGCGCCCAGATCAAAGGCGCGGCGGCAGTCGAGGGGGAACTGGTCGTCCCACTGTTTGCGCTTGGCCGCTTCGGAAAAGCGATCCGCCTTGTATTTGCTGTAGTCGTCAAACTGGTAGGTATCGTGGACGTACAGCACGCGGGGCGGAAGAAACACGTTGCCCGCAAAGCGCTCCATCGGGCGTAGCAGATCGGCATAGCCCTGGGCTGCCATGACTTCCGCCGTCACGTTCATGGTGTAGATGAAAGCCGTGGGCATCTTTTTCGGGGCAATGCTGCTGTATGCCGCGTCGTAGACCCCAAAGGGGAAGAGCAGCCGTTCCAGAAAGCTTCTCAAAAGGCCGCTTATGCCGCCGAAATAGATGGGACTGCCAAAAATGAGGGCATCGGCCCGGGCCAGCTTGTCCAGCACCGGCCACAGTGAATCGCGCAGGCCGCAGCGGCCGTAGCTTGGGCCGTTTAGGCGCTTGCAGGCAAAGCAGCTGGCGCAGGAGTGAAAGTTGAGCTCATAAAGCTGAATCAGCGAGCCGTTTACCATCCCCTCAGGATGGGCAGAGCGGGCTCCGGCCAGGGCGTGTTCCAGAACGGTGGCGGTATTGCCGCTTTTACGCGGACTGCCGTTGATGGCGTAAATGTTCACAGCGTTCCTCCTTCCGGGGGGACGGGCAGAGTGTTTCCGCCGACGTCCGGGGCATGGTTTTTTGTACGCCGGCGCGCGGTGTGAGACAAGCCTTTCGTTTCCCCGGGCCTTTCACTCTTTCAATGAAAAAATATTCTTTATTCCTCTGAAATATCAAGAAAATTTTTCCATAAAACCATCAAAAAGGTGAATATCGCATTTTCCCGGGCGGCGCTGCCTGAAACCGACGCGGAAAGCCCCCGGCCGTGTGGGCGGCCGGGGGCGGGGCATCAGGCTGGAAGGACTGTGGGAGCGGGTCAGGCCGCTATGGTTTTGGCCCTGGCTTCACGTTCCCATACCCGATGCTGACTCATGGCCCGGAGCAGGGGCTTCATGAGTTTTTTGGCGTCGCCGGCCGTCAGCAGGCCGGGGTCCTTATCGTCGTCGGGCAGTCCGGCCGCTTTCAGCATGCGTTTGGCCTCGCCCGCCAGGCCGATGGCCTTCAGGTGCTTGTAGGCCTGACGCAGGTAGTATGTGGCGTTGCCGTCGTTCATAAGCGTTTCCACGCTCTGTTCCCCATCGGGCACGAGCACGGCGTCCACCAGCACCGAGGGATTGCCCTCGATGCTGCCGTCGGGCTTCAGAGCCTCCCCTTCGGCAGTGGTGATCATGCCCGGCCGGGGCGCGAAAATCTGCGGATGGACACCTTCGCTTTTTAGGGCTTCACAGATGGCGTCCACGGATTTTCCGTTCACGCCGTCGGCCACCAGCAGGGCCGCCCGGCGGGATTTCAGCGTCTGATTGCCGTTCGCGTACAGGCTGAGGGCGGGATCCCTGTCCAGACCGTTGACCGATCCGGGCAGTTCACGGTTCAATTGTTCCCTGCTCAGGCGGATGCCCAGGCCGTCCGCCACGCCGCGGGCGAGATCCGGGTCGATGCGGGTCAGCAGATCCACCACCCGCTCGCGGATATAGACGCGCATGACCTTCCCCAGTTCAAAGCAGAAGGCCTGGATGATGTGCCGCTGTTCGGAAGGTGTCTGGCTCAGCCAGAACAGACGGGGCTGGGAATAGTAGTCCGCGAAGCTCGGACTGCGGCGGCGTTCCTTTTTTCCTTCCAGCGGCGCGGCATGGCTGGCGAAGCCTCCGTCCTTGTCCGCCGGGGCTGTTTCCCTCGGCCAGTTGCCGCCGATGGAATTGGGTTTGTAGTTGGCGGCGTCCGTGTCAATCTGCGAGCGGAAAAAGCCGTCGCGCTGCTGGTTACGCACCGGAACCAGGGGTCTGTTAATGGGTATTTCGTTGAAATTGGCTGTGCCCAGGCGGTGGCGCTGGGTGTCCGCGTAGGAGAACACGCGCCCCAGCAGCAGAGGGTCTTCGGAAAAGTCGATGCCGGGCACGATGTTGGCCGGGCAGAAGGCCACCTGCTCGGTTTCGGCGAAAAAGTTGTCGGGGTTGCGGTTCAGCACCATGCGGCCCACAATGGTCACTGGCACCAGGGCTTCCGGGATAAGTTTGGTGGCGTCCAGAATGTCAAAGTCAAAACGGTCGGCGTCTTCCTCGGCCACGATTTGCAGGCCCAGCTCAAATTCGGGATAGTCGCCGGCCTCAATGCCCTGCCACAGATCCTTGCGCAGAAAATCCGGATCGCGGCCTGTGAGCGCCTGCGCCTCGTCCCAGATCAGCGACGTGGTGCCGTACACGGGTTTCCAGTGAAAGCGCGCGAAGCAGCTCTGGCCCTTCGCGTTGATCAGCCGGTAGCTGTGGATGCCGAAGCCTTCGATGGTGCGGAAGCTGCGGGGAATGCCCCTGTCCGACATCTGCCACAGGACATTGTGCAGGGTTTCGGGCTGGAGGGAAACATAATCCCAGAAACTGTCGTGGGCGCTCTGTCCCTGGGGCACTTCATTGCCGGGTTCGGGTTTCACCGCATGAACGAAGTCCGGAAACTTGATGGCATCCTGAATGAAGAATACCGGGGTATCGTTGCCCACCAGGTCAAAGTTGCCTTCGCTGGTGTAAAATTTGGTGGCAAAACCACGGATGTCGCGCACGGTGTCCGCCGAGCCGCGAAAACCCTGCACGCTGGAAAAACGCACGAATACCGGGGTCTTGATCCGCGGATCCTGCAAAAAGGCGGCCTTGGTGTACCTGGCCTGCGATTCGTACACCTGAAAATACCCGTGCGCGCCGGAGCCTCGGGCGTGAACCACGCGCTCGGGGATGCGCTCGCGGTCGAAGTGCGCCATCTTGTCGGTAAAGTGGAAGTCTTCCAGCAGTGAAGGGCCGCGGGTTCCGGCTTTCAGGGTATTCTGGTTGTCCGCAACCTTGACGCCATCGCTGGTGGTCAGGGCGCGGCCCTCGCCGCTGGTGCGGAACTGGGCAAGCTGCTCCAGTTTGGCATTTGTGGTATCCGGGGCCTTGGCGGAGCCGGCGGCCATGGGTTCGGCATTGGGACGCGTGGGCCGGGCGCTGGGCTTGATGACTTCGGGGTCAATGACATCCTGATAATGGGGCAGCGCGCTTTTTTCGTCCGTGAACGGCGCGGCGCGCGGCGTTGATGCTGGCCTGCATTTTTCCATCATGGCGTATCCTCCCAAAAAGGTGGGCTGAAATGGGCCCAAAGGGCTGAAGATGATGGATGGAGGATAACGCAAAACGGGGGGGCGCTCTGTGAGTATCACCTCCTGCGGAGCGGAGAACTTGCCGCGCGGTCATGATTGGACAAGACGGCGCGGCCCGGCTATGACCAGAGAGAGCCTCGCGTCCAGCCTGACCGGCCCGGCCGGGTATGCCGCCGCGGCCCATTCACAGGAGGAAATCATGGGAAAGGTGCTTGCCGTGTGCGTCAGCGAACGCAAGGGGACGCAGAAAAAAAACGTGAACTCCGCCCGCTTTGTGGAAGACTGGGGCATCGAGGGCGACGCCCACGCCGGCAGGTGGCACAGACAGGTATCCCTGCTTTCCCACGACAGGGTGGAGGAATTCCGCGCCCGGGGCGCGCAGGTGGATCACGGAGCCTTTGGGGAAAACCTGGTCGTGGAAGGCATTGACTTCAAGAGCCTTCCCCTGGGGACGCGCTTTTGCTGCGGCGAGGTCATCCTTGAGCTGACCCAGGTGGGCAAGGAGTGCCATTCCCACTGCGCCATATACAAGGTGGTGGGCGATTGCATCATGCCGCGGGAGGGCGTGTTTACCCGCGTGCTTCATGGGGGAACAATTTGCGCCGGCGATGAACTGACCCTGCTTTCATAGGGCCGGCTTGCGCATTCGCCCGTGGCAGATGCGGTGCATCCTAGTTCGCCGCCCGGGATGCCGGCCCGACCTGCCGGATCACAAGCGAAGGCCCGGCGCCTGTCAGGCTGCCGGGCCACGGAACCCATGCGGAATCGGTTTTACACATCCAGCCCGGCGTGCCAGCCCTGATACAGGGCCTGGGTAATGGTGGCTGGGCGCACGGCGTCGCCGATGACGCGCACAAAGGGCGCCGCGTCCAGCAGGTCGTCGTGCCGTCGGGAGCGCTGCCCCACGGCGCAGAGAACGGTGCGTCCTTCCAGAACTTTTTCCCGCCCTTCGGCGTCGCGGCAGAGCAGTCCTTCCGGCGTCACGGCCAGCCCGGTGTGCGACGTGTGCACCTTCACCAGTTCCTCCAGCGTGCGCAAAAGAATGGGGCGGTGCCGGATGTTGGCGTCGGGGGCGACTTCGGGCCGCATTTCCACCAGCGAGACTTTTTTGCCTTCTTGGGCGAGGTGAATGGCACACTCGCAGCCGGCCAGCCCGCCGCCGAGCACCACCACGCTGTCGGCGCATTCGGCCTTGCGGCGGTAATAGTCGTTGACAAGGATGACATTGGGGCCGTCCATGCCGGGCAGAGGCGGCACAATGGGCTCCGAGCCCACGGCGATGATGAGGGCGTCGGGCTTTTCCCGCTCGGCATAGGCGGGCGTAAGCTCGGTATTGAGGCGCACTTCCACCCCTTCCAGCTCCATCTGGCGTGCCAGGGTGAGGCCAAGCTGGTACATTTCCCGCTTGAAGGGAATAGCCTGCTCGCTGCGCAGGATGCCGCCAAGCTCGGCCTCCCTTTCACAGAGGATCACCCTGTGGCCGCGCTGCGCCGCCGCGATGGCGGCCTTCATGCCTCCGCAGCCTCCGCCGGCAATCAGAACCTTTTTCACCCGGCGGGCGGGCGGCAGTGGCGGGTCGGATTCCCGTCCTATGGCCGGATTTACCGCGCAGCGCCGCGTTCCCGTGGTGGGGCGCTCGGCCATGCACACAAAGCAGCGCAGGCAGCGGGTAATTTCATCGTCGCGGCCTTCCACGACCTTGGCGGGAAGCTCCGGATCGGCGATGAGGGCGCGGGCCATTTCCACCACGTCGGCCTTGCCTGACGCGAGAATGTCTTCCATGTGCGCCGGGTCGTTGAGGGCGCCCACTGTGGCCACCGGGGTTTTGACATGCTTTTTGATTTCGGCGGCCAGATACACATTGCAGCCGTGCGCGGAAAACATGGACGGGTGGGTGTCAAAAAAGCCGAACTGGTAGGAACCGGCCGAAACATGGATGAGATCCGCCTTGCCGTCCAGCATTTCCGCTATTTCTATGCCGTCATTCAGGGTGTAGCCGCCCTCGAAAAGCTCCGACCCGCTTATACGCACTTCAATGGGAAAGCCCGGGCCCACGGCCGTCCGTACGCTGTCCATGACTTCCATGAGAAGTCTGGCGCGGCCGGCAAGACTGCCCCCGTATCCATCCGTGCGCCTGTTGAAAAACGGGGACAGGAACTGATTGATGAGCCAGCCGTGTCCGGCGTGCACCATCACCATCTCAAAGCCCGCCCGTTTGGCCAGCGCGGCCTTGTCGCCATACGCTGCCACGATTTCGGCCAGCTGTTTGGCATCGAGCGCCCGCACGGGTTTGCCGTCGGGCCGCACGCCGTTGCTGGGGCCGTATTGCGTGAGCCCCTGCTTTTTGTTTTTGTCCACCAGATAGGTGCCCGCGTACTGCCCGGAATGGGAGAGTTCCACGCTGGGAATGGCGCCGTGGCGCCGTATGGCGTCCGCCGTCATGGTAAAGCCCGCCAGCGAGCCCGGGGTCTGAAGTTCCAGATGCAGCATGTGCGAGGCGTCCGTTTCCGGGTGCACCACCAGTTCGCTGACGGTGACATTGGCGGCGCCGCCCCGGGCGCGCCTTTCATAAAAGGCCCGCGTCCCCGGCCCGGCGCAGCAGTCCCATGTGATGTCCGTGGCGCCGGTGGGGGCGGCAAACATGCGGTTGCGGAACGTGACACGTCCAAGCTGAATGGGCGCGCTCAGGCGGGGGTATTTTCTGATCATGGAAGATCCCTCCAGAAATTTTTGCCGATTATCGTGCAGACGAAAGTTGCTTGTAAAGGTGAAATATTCACAGATCCTGGCAAGGAAAAAATGGACAGTGAAAAGATCCCTCGCTCAGCGGGAAAGCAGAATGGCGGCCCCCGCGCAGGCGATGCAGGCGCCCAGAACGGACGAACGGGCGGGCATCCGTCGCTCCACAAGGGCCAGGAGAATCAGCAGGGCAATGGGTTCCAGCTCGATAAGCATGGAGGCTATGGCGGCGGGCAAAGCCTCCAGGGCCATGCAGGACAGCCAGATGCCGCCTGCCGGGCCGAACAGGCAGCCCAGAAGGAAGAGTCTGAAGATGCCTGGCCGGGCGCGCACGGCGCCAAGGGCGGCCCCCAGCGGGCCGCGCGTCAGGGCGAACAGCCAGAGGACGCCGGTGGAAATGGCGTTGCGGTAAAAGGCCAGAGACAGCGCGTCCATGCCGCTTTCCAGCGCCTGTTTGGAAAAGATCATGCCCACAGCCAGTGCCAGAGCGGACACCAGGGCAAATGCCAGCCCCCTGGCGCGGCGGCGTTTGTCGAGCGGCGGATTATGCGCGTCCCGCTGTTCCGAAAGCACCACCAGAATAACCCCGCAGGTGGCCACGGCCATGCCTGTCCAGCCCTGAAAACCGATGCGTTCCCCCAGAAAGAGCGCGCCGAGCAGGGCGGTGAAGCTGGCCGACAGCGACTGGCACACCTGCGTGGGGCGCAGCCCTATGCTCAGCGCCCCGGCATAGAAGCAGGCGTCGCAGACGATGATTCCGCCCAGCCCCGAGGCCGCGGCCAGCCAGACAAGGCGGGGCGAGTGCGGCAGCGCCTGGCCCAGCAGCAGGCAGCACGCGCCAAGAACCGCTGTGGCCAGAGGCTGGCGCATCAGCATAAGTACCCAGATTCCCACCCGGCGCGAAATTGACGTGTGGATGATACCGGCCAGAGCCCACGAAAAAGCCGTGGACAGCGCGAAGACAATTCCCAGACCCAATCCCGACATACAATGCCCGCATTGTCAAAATCATGCGATGCCGCAGTCGGTATCACGGCGGAGCGGGCGTGTCACTCCCCCGGGAGGCGGTTTTTCCGCTCCCGCCGCGAAAGCACGCGCCGCATTTTGCCGGTTGCCTTTGTATTGCTGGCAGGAATCAGAAAACTGCAATTTTTTTCATAGAGAGGGTGAACATGATGGCATTCAGTGGTATCCGCTCCAATACGCTTGTGCGATATGCCGGAAATTTCACACACTCCGTGCGTGGGATAAAAAATGATGGCATTTTTTTTTGAGCAGCATAAGGCATAAAACCTCATAGGCAGGGTATTACAAGGATATTCCCGTGCGAATATCAGGTATTGTTCTTTTTAAGTACTCCAAAAAGTGGCGAAAAATCAAGATGCGGGTGAGGCATCATGCCGTGCAGCCGGTCATCAGGGGCACGGCAGGCAGAGAGCTTGCATGCTCGCCCGGGGCGGCGTATTGTCACACTGTGCGCTGCGTCATGCTGTGCAGTGCTGGAAGGATTCGGATGAGTGATTCTGGCGGAATAACGGTCATCGGCATTGACCCTGGATCCACAGTGACAGGATGGGGAGTGGTGCGCGAGGCTTCGGGCGTGCTCAGCCTGGTGGCCTGCGGAGCCATTCGGGCCAGGGGCGCGGAATTTCCCGAGCGTCTGGCCTCCATCTATCATGCCCTGAACGCGGTTCTGGAGCGCTGGCAGCCGGTCGAGGCCGCCGTGGAGCAGGTATTTACGGCGAAAAACGCATCCTCGGCCCTGAAGCTGGGCCAGGCCCGGGGCGTGGTTATTGCCGCCTGCGCGGCGCACAGCCTGCCCGTCCGCGACTACCCTCCCGCGCTGGTGAAAAAATCGCTGGTGGGCACGGGGCGGGCCGAAAAGGAGCAGGTGGCCTTTATGGTCGCCCAAATGCTGGGCTGCACACGGAAAAACTGGGCGCTGGATACCAGTGACGCCCTGGGGGTGGCCCTGTGCCATCTGTCCATGCGCCGCTTTCAGCGTTTGGCCGCCCTGGCGCAGTAGGCTCCGCCAGGGCGGTTCTTGCGCGGCTTTCGCCGGTTTGTTGCGCTCTGCCGTTAATGCAGCTGGGCCAGCAGCGTGGCGCGGATATGGTCAATGGAACCCGAACCGTCCAGTTCAATATAGGTGGTCTTGCCGTCTTGGGCGGCTATTTTCTTGAAATAATGGGCCGCGGCCAGGGTGCCGCTGTTTTCGTCGTAATAGATGTCGTGGCGCTTGTTGATGGCCTCTTCATTCTGGTCGTCCGCGCGGGCCGAAAGTGCGCCGCCGCATACCCGGCATCTGTCCCCGGCGGGCTTGATGGCGTCTATGTGGATATTGTTAGGATGATTGTTGTTGTTCGCGCACAGCCGGCGCCCCATGATGCGCTTTTTGGCCGTTTCGCGCGGAAGCAGGATTTCCACCACATAGTCAAGGTGCATTCCTGCCCCGGTCAGGGCCTCGTGCAGCTTGCGGGCCTGTTCCATGTTGCGCGGAAAGCCGTCCAGCAGCCAGCCCTTGTCGCCCTGTTTGCCCAAAATATCCAGAATCATGGGAATGGTGATTTCGTCCGGCACCAGTTCGCCGCGCTCCATGTATTCCTTGGCTTTTTTGCCCAGGTCGGTTCCGCTGCCCACATGCTGGCGGAAAACCGCGCCGGATTCGATGTGGGCCACGCCGTATCTGTCCATCAACAGGGCGCCCTGGGTACCCTTGCCGCTGCCATTGGGGCCAAAAATAAGAATGTTCATGAATCGCCTCGCTCCTTGATCTGAAAAGTCAGGTACAGATCACCCTGCCAGCGCCCCAGCTTTTTGCCCATGCCTTTCAGGCGGATGGGTTTGCCGGGCACAAAATCCTGCGGAAGGGTAATGTCCACAGTACGCAATTCACCGGAAAACCCGTGCCGTATCTGCAAACGGATGCGGGCACCGGGAAAGAGGTTGGCGGCGGGAAAGAACAGCTCCTGTTCCTCGTCAATCTGATTGCGCATCCAGCCCTTGATGGCATGGCCGATGCCGCCGGTCAGATCCACCTGAAAGGTCTTGTCCCCCCATTCCATTTGAATCTTGCGGGGCTGGGGGGCCGGTTTGGCCGGTGTGTTCTGCCGGTTTCTGACCTCGCTGTAAATATCCTCGTACACCCGCCGCGCAAAGGGGTCATTGAGCAGTTCCTGCAAGAGTTCCTCGCGGCTGCTGTCGGCCGATCCAAAACCGCTTTCGGACGCGCCGCGTCCCGGTGTTTCTCCGCCGGTTCCGGAGGGCGCTCCGTGGGGAGGGGCGGCCTGCTCTTCAGAACCCGGGCCCGAAGGCCGGCTGTAGGTGCGGCGGTAGGCTTCGGGCCGCGGGCCCGCGCTGCGCTGCCGCTCGGCCTCGCGCAGCTTTTCCTCCCGTTCCCGCTCCGCCGCGCGAAGGGCTTCATCCCGGCGGGCTTTTTCCTCTTTGGCTTTGGCCTGACGGGCCAGCCGTTCCGCCTCCTGGCGGTCGATTTCGCGCTGCAGCCGTTCGCGCCGTTCGGCCTCGCGCCGCTCTTTCTCTTCCTTTTCACGCCGTTCGCGGGCTATGCGTTCCTGTTCCCTGCGTTCCCGGCGCTCCTGTTCTTTCTTTTCCCGCCGTTCGGCCTCGCGCCGTTCCCTTTCTTCCCGCTCACGGCGGGCCTGCTCGGCGTATGCGTTGCGGCCGGTTCGCGCGTTGGCGCCTCCCGCTTCCGCTCCCGTGGCTGACGACGAGGCGGGCGGGGCCAGAAAGCGCAGCAGTGTCACATAGGCTTCATTGAGTTCCTGAAAGGCCCGACTGGCCCCGTCACTGGGGTTGAGGTCAGGGTGCAGCTCAAAGGCCCGTTTGCGATAGGCGTGCTTGACCGTCTCCAGATCCGAGTCGTGGGCAACACCCAGTATGGCGTAACATTCCTTCAGGGAAAGCGAGCTGGCCTTCATGAGTGTTCGCTCCCTGCGCGGCCGTCCGTTCGCGGCGAACGGGCGGGCAATTCCCGTTCATGCACGATAAGCGCGCGTCCGTCGCGGGCCGGATCCGTCCCCAGAAGATCCCAGGCGCGCAAGGAGGCAAAGCCTTCCCAGGCAAAAGCCGCATGGGTTGCATCGCGGGCAATGCCGGGGCAGTCCGCCCTGGCCATATTAAAGCTGACAGGATCGATCAGATTGCCCCGGAAATAGGGCCAGGCCCGGCATACATCGGGCCGTGCCTCGTGTATGGTGCAGCCCAGCTTTACCCGGTAAAATTCGCAAAAGCCGTCTTCGCCGCACAGCAGCATGGGTTTGCCGCCCCGCATTTCGCTATGGCGGGCCAGACATTCTTCCTTGCTCAGTCCCAGGTGGGCGGCCAGCCTGGGCAGATCGCGCGGGCCCAGCACAATGCCTCCCCGGCCCTGGCAGCAGTGCCCGCAGCGCTGGCAGGTGAACAGCCTCGCGGGGAACAGGCGTGTGTGTTCGGTCAGGATGCAGCGATCCTCCACCACGGCAATACCCTCGCGCCGCAGCATTTCGCCCGCCTCAGGGCAGCGTATGCCTTCCTGCATCCAGAACAGCAGGGGGCGGCGGGGCAGGGCCAGGCTTTCCCGGGCATGAGCGGGGCAGTGCTCGGCCGCGCGGAACAGGCATACGATGTCAGGATGGAAGCCCTGACCGGGCAAATCTTCCAAGCGGGCGGCCGCGGGCATGCCCCATACTGTCCTGCGCGCCGGATGAACCGGAAAAACGCGGTAGCCTGCGGCCATGAGAAAGCGGCCCACCCGATCCACGGGCGAGCCGGGCTTGTCCTTCGCGCCCAGAATGGCGATGCTTGAGGCACGGCTGAGCAGGTCACGCAGGGTATCGTCAAACAGCATGCTTACACCTTGGCCGGATAGCGGCGGGAAGCAGAATACACGCTTGGGGCGAACAACGCAACGGCCCTGCCGATCCCCGGCTTGCCGGCCGGGCGGAAACGGTGTAGAAATATCCGCCATGGACGACGCTGTTTCTTTCACCGCCTTGGAGCGTCTGCCCGATGCCGAAGCGTGCCTGCGCTGGGAGCGCTGCCGCCGCCTGCTTGATCGGTGGGCGCCCGAAGCTTCGGGCCTGCTCGTTTTTTCGCGTGTCAATATCTATTATCTGACCGGCACCATGGGGGCGGGCCTGTTCTGGCTGCCCCGCGAGGGCAGACCGGTGCTTTTGCTGCGCAAGGGATTGCGGCGCGCCGCTCTGGAAAGTCCGGTGAGCGAACTGCGGCCCTTCCGATCCTACCGCGAGGTGGGCGGACTGCTGGCCGGGGCGGGCAGTCCCCTGGGCGATGTGGCAGCCGCCGACATGGCGGGCTTGCCCTGGTCGCTGTCCACCATGCTGTGCGAGCGCCTGCCCCATGTGCGCTTTGTGTCCGGCGACGCGATCCTGAGCCGTGCCCGCGCGGTTAAAAGCCCCTGGGAGCTGGGCAGGCTGTCCGAGGCCGGCGAACGCCAGCGCCAGGGGTTGCGCGAGCTGCTGCCCCGCTTGATCCGGCCCGGCATGACGGAACGGGATATTGCCGTCCTGTGCGTCAGCGCGTATCTTGAACTGGGCCACGGCGGCCTGATGCGCATGAACGCGCCGGGCGAGGAAGTTTTTTTCGGGCATGTGGCGGCTGACGATTCGGGGAATTATCCCCACTATTATAATGGCCCCATGGGTTTTCGGGGCGTGCATCCGGCGCTGCCCTGCCTGGGCAGTGAAAGCACCGTCTGGCGGCCGGGCAGACCCCTGACCGTGGATATGGCCTTCACGTTCAAGGGCTATACTACCGACAAAACCCAAACCTACTGGGCGGGCGAACCGGACACCATGCCCGGCCATGCCCGCCGGGCGTATGAGCTTTGTGTGGACATTCAGCGCCGTGCCGCCGCGTCCTTACGGCCGGGGGCCATCCCCTCGCAGATCTGGCGCGAAACCCGGGAGCTGGTGAACGACACGCCCTTTGCGGAAGGCTTCATGGGCCTGGACGACGATCAGGTGCCCTTTCTGGGGCATGGAATCGGCCTGGCCATTGACGAATATCCGGTCATTGCCAAGGGCTTTGATGAAGCGCTGGAAGAGGGCATGGTTCTGGCCCTGGAGCCGAAAATAGCCATTCCGGGGTTTGGCATGGTGGGCATAGAGAACAGCTTTGTGGTGGAGGGCGGCGGCGCCCGCTGCCTGACCGGCGATGAAACGGATCTGATCTTTGTGCCGGATACCGGCGGGGAGCGCCCTGGCCGCTGGACGGAGCGGCGTTTATAGGCCATGATCAAAAAAATGTGTGCCGGGGGCTATGGTTTGGCAGGCAAATGCCGATAATGCCTGTGTGACGGGTTTCACCCGTCTGCCTCCGTCTGGGGCGACATGACGCGGGTCATTATTATCCATGGGGATAGAGGAGTTCTATTATGGCTGACGACAGGGACAGACGGGATGCCGATCTGCTGCAGCTGGTGACGTTCAGCATCGGCAGTGAAGAGTTCGGGGTCGATATTCTGAAAGTGATCGAAATTATCCGCACCATGGAAATTACCAAGGTGCCCAAGGCTCCGCCCTTTGTGGAAGGGGTCATCAACCTGCGTGGTACCGTCATTCCGATCATCGGTCTGCGCCGTCGTTTTGGTCTGGCGGATAAGCCCGAAGATTCCGACACCCGCATTATCGTTATTGCCATCAACGGCATGTCCGTGGGGTTTGTGGTGGACTCGGTATCCGAGGTTTTGCGGCTTCAGGCCAATACCGTGGAGCCCGCGCCCCCCGTGGTGGCCGGGGTGGATTCCGATTACATCAGCGGCGTGGGCAAGCTGGAAGATCGCCTGCTCATCCTGCTTGATCTGGACAAGCTCCTGTCCGCCGACGATCTGGAATTGCTCAGCGCCGCCGTGTAATCACGAAAGGGCGGCGGCTCCTTTCGCGGGGAACGCGGGGTCAAGCGGACTTTGCTGTCAGCATGGCCGCCCGGATGATTCTCATCCGGGCGGCTTTTGCCGTTGCGCCGGGCCGTCCCCACACAGGCAATCGCCGTGCCCGCGCCCCGTATGCTTCGGCTTGCGCCTCCTTTCGCTTGTTGCTAAAAAAAGCCCGCGCCCGCTTTCGGCGGGCGATTTGGGTTTAAGCAATTTTCGGATGACGGGCCCGGCCCGTCCGCAAATGCCGTATGGATAGTGTTTCGCTGCTCGCCCGCGCTGATACGGGCGCTCCCCTCACGGTCACCCGCAGCGGCCCGGCCACGGTGGCCCGCCTGGCCGTGGATGCCGTCAGAGCCGGTCGCGGCGCCGTGGTACTGGTTCGCTCCCGCGACGAGCTGGCGCTCATGCGCGCCCTGACCACCCTGTTCTCTCCTGAGCTGTCCGTGGGGCAGCCCGACAAGGGGACGCCCGAGGCCCTGGTGTCTCCCGTCTGGGAACAGTCCTGGGCGTACCTGCCGCCCTTCAGCCATCGTTCCCTGTCCCTTGAGGGCTGGGCCGCCCGCCTGGCCGTGCTTTACGCTCTGCGCCGGGGAGTGACGCGGGGACTGGTGCTCACTGCCGACAACCTCATTCCCCGCCTGCCTCCCGCGGATTTTTTCAGTGACGGAGAGCTCACGCTGCGCCGGGGCGAGGACATGTCGCCCGATCTGCTGCTGGAGCACTTGAACGCCTGGGGCTATCAACGGGTCTCCATGGTGGCCCATGCCGGGGATATGGCCCGGCGCGGCGATATTTTTGACGTTTTGCCGCCGGGCTATGACAGGCCGCTTCGTGTGGAGTTTTTCGGGGACAGCATCGACGAGATGCGTGTTTTCGATCCTTCGACGCAGCGTTCGCTGGGGCAGACGGAAGAGATTACCCTGCTGCCGGTCAGCCCCATCCGGCAGGGTCGCCTTGCCGGGGAAGCGATGCGCGGCCACTGGAAGCGCCTGTTCCAGAAAGGGCTTTTGACCGAGTTCGCGCAGGGTTCGCTGCTTCGGGCCCTGGAGCAGGCCGACATCCGGCTGATGCCGGGCGCGGCGTATGACGCGCCCACCTTTCTGGATGCCTGGCTGCCCAGGGAAAGCGTGTGGTTTTTGCCCGGCCGGCGTGAACTGGAAGACAGCCTGACCGAGGCCGAACGGGGCTGGCGCGCCGCCCTGGCGGAGGATGCCGGCGAGACGCGCCTGGATCAGCCCGAGCACCTGGTTCTGCGCGATGCCGACGCCGCCCGCGCCGCTCTCGAACGGGCGCCCCGTGTCTATGTCGAGCCCCTGCGCATGGGCGTGGCCGTGGGGCAGGATGACGAACTGGATCTGCCGGAGCGCGCCTATCGTTCCTTTACCGATCTGTTCCCTGGGCAGCCCGATCAGGATCGTCCCTGGCAGCAGATGGTGACGGGCCTTCGGCAATGGACGGCGTCACGCCGGCAGGTGGTGCTGGCCTTTGCCTCCGAGCGGGGCCGCCGCAAGTTCCTCAGACTGGCCGAACAGGACGGCCTTTTGCCCTCCCTGCGCTATGATCCGGCGGGGCGCGGTCTGTTCGCGCTGGTCGCGCCCCTGCATCAGGGCGCGGAACTGGTGTGGGACGACAGCCTTATCCTGGGCGAGGAACTTTTGCAGCCGCGCGCCGAACGCGGGCGCCGGGTGGCCAGCGGCGCGTTCCGGGGACTGGATTCCTACGACGATTTGAATCCCGGTGATTTGCTGGTTCACCGCGATTACGGCATAGGCCGCTTTGGCGGTTTGCACCGTATGAACCTTGGCGGCGTGGACAACGACTATCTGCTGCTGGAATACGCGGATGCCGCCAGACTCTATTTGCCGGTGGACAGGCTGTCTGTGGTGCAGAAGTTCAAGGCGGACGGCCCTGCGCCCGCCCTGGATCGCCTGGGCGGATCAGCCTGGACGTCCAGCAAGGAGAAGGCCCGCAAGGCGGTGGAGAAAATCGCCGCCGATCTGGTGGAAATGTATGCCTGGCGCAAGGTGGCCAAGGGATTTTCCTACTCCCCGCTGGGGGAAATGTACCACGAGTTTGAGGCCTCTTTTGGCTTTGAGGAAACGCCGGATCAGGCGCGGGCCATTCAGGAGGTGCTGGGCGACATGGAAAAGCCCGTGCCCATGGATCGGCTGGTGTGCGGCGATGTGGGCTTCGGCAAGACGGAAGTGGCCCTGCGCGCCGCCTTCCGCGCCGCCTGCGACGGGCGGCAGGTGGCGCTTCTGTGTCCCACCACGGTGCTGGCCGAGCAGCATTTTCAAACTTTCCGCGCCCGTCTGGCCGGTTTTCCCGTCAACGTGGGCCTGCTCAGCCGCTTTGTGCCCCGCGCCCGCCAGCAGGAAACGCTGCGCGCCGCCGAAAAGGGGCAGATTGACATCCTCATCGGCACGCACCGGCTGCTTTCGCGGGATGTCAGGCTGCCCAATCTGGGCCTGCTCGTGCTGGACGAAGAACAGCGCTTCGGGGTGCGCCACAAGGAAAAGCTCAAACAGCTCAAAAAAAACGTGGATGTCCTGACCCTGACGGCCACGCCCATACCCCGCACCCTGCAATTGTCCATGTCGGGCATCCGCGAGCTTTCGGTCATCGAAACCGCGCCGCCCGACCGCAAGCCCGTGTCCACGGCCATCCTCAACCGGGACAAGGACGCCCTGCGGCAGATTGTGGAGCGCGAGCTGGCGCGTCAGGGTCAGGTGTTCTGGGTGTACAACCGGGTGCAGGGACTGGAAAGGACGGCCGCCTTTGTGCGCGAGCTGGCGCCCCATGCGCGGGTGGGCATGGCGCACGGCCAGATGGGTGAACGCGAGCTTGAGGACACCATGCACAAGTTCTGGCACGGCGAGCTTGATGTGCTGGTCAGCACGGCCATTGTGGAATCGGGGCTGGATTTTCCCCGTGCCAATACGCTCATTGTGGATCAGGCCCAGATGTTCGGTCTGGGGCAGCTCTATCAGCTGCGCGGCCGGGTGGGGCGCTCGGATCGCCAGGCCTATGCCGTCTTTGTGGTGTCGGATATGGACGCGCTGCCCGCCGCCGCGGCGGAGCGCCTGCGCATCATTCTTGAACTGGACTATCTGGGCGCGGGCTTTCAGGTGGCCATGGAAGACTTGCGCCTGCGCGGGGCCGGCAATATCTTGGGTGAGGCGCAGTCCGGGCACATGGCGCGGGTTGGGCTTGACCTGTACCTTGAAATGCTGGAAGAGGCCGTCACCCGCCTGAAGGGCGAGGGCGAGCTTTTGCGCGCGGAAACCGAAATGAACCTGAGCTTGCCCGCGCACATTCCCGAAGCCTATATTGCGGATGGGCGCGAGCGCCTTAAGTACTACAAGATGCTGTCGTCGGCGCAGGACGCCGCCACCCGGCAGAATGTGGAAATGGAGCTTCGGGATCGCTTCGGCCCCCTGCCCGAGCACCTGGAAACCTTTATGGCGGTACTGGCCTTCAAGGAACGGGTCAACACCCTGGGCGTGGCCCGGGCCGATCTGTACCCCGACCGGGTGCGCATCACCTGGGCCGAAGGACAGGGGAAGGTCAGTCCCGAAGCCCTGGTCAGACTGGTGACAAACCATGCCGACCGGGCGCGTTTATTCCCGCCCGCGGGCATGGAGCTGAAGCTGGATACCTCGCGCGGCCCCGCGGCGGGACTGGATGAAGCCCGGCAGCTCCTGGCCGGGCTGGCGGGGCAGCCACATGCGTCTGCGGAACAAGGCAAACTTTAACTTTTCAGGCGGCAACGCGTGCAACGAAACGGCATGAAAAACACAACAGTAATGGCGGCGGCTGTTCTGGCCCTGCTGCTCCCTCTCGGCGCCTGTGACGGCACTTCCTCCCAAAACGCGGCAAATGCCGTGGGTGCGGCGGTCGAACGGGTCAAAAGCCTGCTTGGCGTGCGGAACTCCGGCCCGGGCGTGGTGGCCACGGTGGATGGCGCCCCCATTTATCTGCGGCAGGTGGAGGGATTGTACGACATGAACAATCTGGGCGCGGGCGAGGGGCGAACCGTGACTCTGGATGAGGTGCGGGCCGATTACGCTGAATGCCTGCGCACGCTTATTGTCCAGACGCTCATCCGGCGCGAGCTGGCCGCCCTGAATCAGAACGTCTCCGCCGAGGACATCCTGCGCATGGAAGAAACCGTCAGCTCCTACTACGACGAGCGGCCGGGGCCGGACTTTGATCACTGGATTGAAGACGCGGGCCTTGTGCCGGACTTGTGGCGCGAGCAGCTGCGCGCGCGCCTGGAGCTGGAGCGCTGGCAGGCCGAGCTGAGCCGTTCCGCCGCCATTGGCGAGGCTGAGGTGGAGGCCTATATCGCGGCCCATCCCGATGAAATGGAGATGCCCGCCCATGTGGAGTATCTGCTGGTGATCGGCAGGGACAAGGCCAGGGTGGAGGCCATGCGCCAGAGCCGCAGCCGCGATCTGTCGGCCCTGAGGGCCGCCGGGCTTGAAGTGCGGCACCTCCGGCGTTCTGTGGACAGCCTGCCCGATATCCTGGCTGAGGAGCTCTCTTCTCTGGCTCTGGGCGGCGTGACGGATCTGCGTCAGATGGGCGGAGACTGGCAGTATGCGCTTCTTCTGAGCCGGCAGGCCAAACGGCCGCGCACCCCCGCTGAAATGTACACCCATGCTGAGCAGCAGCTTATGGAAAAACGCCTGCCCGAGGTCTTTGATGCGTGGCTGGCGGACACTCTGGCCAAAACTCATGTGCGCATGGTCACGCCGCTGATGCCCCATAACGCCCCCCGTCCCGCGCCGCCGCCTCCGCCGCGCGCTCCCCTCCACCTGTTGAGAGGTCTGGCGGGCTCGGATGCGCCGGAAGCCCTCGAAGACGGCGTTGGGGAAGTTGAAGCCGACAATGAGCCCTGATGGAGGACGGACAGCCGGGTTTGGGCGTCGTTCATTGCAATGTATGGAAAAAGATGTTATTCTGAAAAGGTCATGACGCGTTGATTTCCTTCAATGGAGGAATCCGTTTTCGCCCGCTGGGGGCACGTCCCGGCGGGCCATCCGGAATGACTGCCGTGTCAGGAGTTTTTGGGTCTATGCTTCGTCACTGCCTGGTTTTGTCTTTGACCGTGCTTCTGTGGGGGGCGGGGGCGGCTTATGCCGCTCCTCTGGCCCGTGTGGTCGCGGTGATCAACGGCGAGATGATCACCTCCCGTGAACTGGACAAGGCCGCGACACCCGAGCTGACCGCCAAAAAACTCGATTCCTCAAATCCCGGCGACGCCGCGGAGATTGAGGCAATCAAGCGGCGGACGCTGGAGGGCATGATCCACCAGAAAATCCTCATGCAGGAGGCCGAAAAGCGCAATATCCGCGTTTCGGACGAAATGGTCGATGAGGAAATGGAGCGCTTCATTGCCGACAGCCAGCTTTCCCGCGAGGAATTTCAGCGTCAGCTGGCGCAGCAGGGGCTTACGCCGGACGCCGTGCGCGAACGGCTCCGCAGCAATATCATCACCCAGCAGCTTATCAGCCGCATGGTGGTCAACAAGGTGGTGGTCACGGATGAGGAGATCGCCGCCTATTATCGGGAACACATGCTGGATTTGCCCGGCGGGCAGGTGCATATCGCGCTTCTCATCTATCCCGCCGATCAGGATGCCGAGGCCTGGGCCCGCCGCATCGCTTCGGGCGCCATCAGCTTTGCGGACGCCGCCCGGCAGGTGTCTGTTGGGCCCAACGCCCAGGAGGGCGGCGATATGGGCGTCATGAATCTGGACGACCTGGCCCCGGGCCTGCGCACTGAGGTGGAAACCCTGAAAAAGGGGCAGATATCCGGGCCTTTTGACATGCAGCTCAACAAGGCTCAGGTGTGGCTGAAGGATTCCATCACGTCGGATGAGGCCCTTCGGGCGAACGATGCCCCCGACGAGGCCACTGCCGCCCGCATTGAGGAAATTTTGCGCGCTCCGCGTCTGGAGGCGCGTTTTCAGGAGTATACCGAACAGCTGCGGAATCGCGCTCTGGTGGATATCCGTTACTAACCCAATTATCTGCCTTCGGGCATCAGGATAGAGACAGCATGACATTGGCAGAACTGGGAGCCCTGCTCCGTGAGGAACGTGTCGGCCAGGGCCTGATGGTGGAGGATGTGGCCGCCCGCCTGAAAATTCCCGCCCGCATCCTGCGGGCCATTGAGGAAGGCGAGGCCGGCGAGCTGCCCCATACCGTGTATACCTTCGGCTTTATCAAGGGCTATGGGCTTATTCTCGGCTATTCCAACGAGCGCATTGCGGAATTGCTCGACGGCCTGGAAGATTTTGACGACGGCTTTTCCCCGCACAAAATTCAGCAAATGCGACCCGTGGTGGAGACTGAGACATCAGGGGGCCGCCGTGTGCTGGGGCTGGCGTTCAAGCTTCTGATCGTCTGCCTGCTGGCCGGAGGCGGCTACGCTTACTACAGCTACACCTTCCGCGCGGACAACGAGGCCGGCATACGCGCGCCGGAATCCGCGGCGCTGGAAACAGCGGCTCAGTCTGCACGTTCCAAAGCGTCTTCCCCCCCGTCCAGCGCGTCCAGCGCCGCGCCCGCTGTATCCAGCTCCTCAGCGTCCGGGCCGGAGCCATCCGCCGGCTCTTCGCCGGACATGCCCGCCGTCCCGGAGCCCGCGGCCATGGCAAGCGCCGATCCCGCCGTTCCGTTCGCGCCCGCCGTCCCGTCGTCCGCGGGGGCGGAAGCGGAGCCTGGCGTGACCCGTGCGGCCGCCTCCGGATCGGATGCCGGGCGCGCGGCCGGCGAGGATGATGCCGCGCCTGAAGCCCGTTCCACATCCGAAGCCGCTCCGGTGAGCACACAAGGCTTTGCCCTTGATACGCCCGAGCCCTCCGCCGAAGGAGGCGTGACCGACGGCGCCACCGGCCGTTCAGTCGCGTCCGAGGCCGTTCTTCCGCCGGGCATGCACCAGATTGTGCTGACGGCCGAGGCCTCCTGCTGGGTTCACGCCAACGCCGACAAGACGGACACCCGCGAATTCACCCTCCAGGAAGGGGAAACTTTCGCCATGCCCTTCCGGGAATCGCTGACGCTTCGCCTGGGTAACGCGGGCGGGGTCAAGATCAAGTATGACGGGCGGGATATGCCCAGTCCCGGCAAGTCCGGGCAGGTCAAGACCATCAGCTTTCCCCCCAGGGAACAGGCCTCGGGACAGGCCGCCCAATAGTCTGCGGAACAGGGCCTGAGCCCCCGCGGCGGCTGAAGGGGCGGAATCGGCGCGACACGCCGGGACTTTGTGGCATGGAATGGATCGACAGCGCCCTGGTCATGCGTGTGGGACGTTTTCGCGAGGCGGATCTGTGGGTTCGCCTTCTGACGCCGGGGCAGGGGCTGATCACGGCCTTCGCCTTTGGCGCCAGCAAAAGCCGCCGCCGCTTCACCGGCTGTCTTGACCTTTTCAATCTCATCCGGACACGGGCGTCCACATCGCGCAACGGTCTCTTCCTCAATCTTCAGGAGGCCACCCTGCTGGAGGGTCCGGAATGCCTGCGCGCTGACTGGCAGCGGCAGGGGCTGGCCGCCAACTGCGTCCGTTTTGTGGAAGCCCTGGGCGTGCCGCCGGACGGCGCGGCCGCCGCTTTCGCCCTCACCCGTGATTTGCTGGCCCTGCTGGAAAACGCCAGCGCGCCGCCGGCCCTCACTCCCTTTTTTTTCCGCTTCCGCCTGGCCTCGGATCAGGGTTACGCGCCGGATTTGACCCTGTGTTCCCACTGCGGCCGTCCCCTGGATCAGGCTGAAGACGCCTGGTTCCTGGTGGCCGAGGGCGTGACCCGCTGCGCCGGCTGCCGGCCCCGGGGCGGCATGACTTTGCCTGTCAGTCAGGAGGCTCTTGACGTTCTGCGCAAAGTGCAGGAATACTCTCCGGGCCTGTGGGGGGATTTTTCGGTATCCCCCGAAAGCGGACGCCAGGCCGGCCGCCTGATCGATGCGTTTGTGCGCTATCATCTGGGGCTTGAATGGAGCAACGGCCGTTTCCGCCGGAACAGATAGCGCCCCTGAACGGGTTTTGCCCCTCCATGCTGGCGGACGGGAACTCCGCGCCCCCGCGGTGCCCGGCCCCCGCGGCACGGAGGGCCCGGGTTCCGGGGCGAAGCGCGGGACGGCGCGCGGGGCCAGGCCCCGGACGAAACAGGGAGTCCATGCCATGAATTTTCAAAATGTCATCTTGACCTTGCAGGATTACTGGGCGCGGCAGGGCTGCGCCATAGTTCAGCCCGTGGATATCGAGTGCGGCGCGGGCACCTTCAATCCCTCCACCTTTTTGCGGGCCATCGGGCCGGAGCCCTGGAAGGCGGCCTATGTGGAGCCCTCACGGCGGCCCACGGACGGCCGCTATGGTGACAATCCCAACCGGCTTCAGCACTATTTCCAGTTTCAGGTCATTCTCAAGCCCTCGCCGGACAACGCGCAGGAGCTGTACCTTGGCAGTCTGAAAGCTCTGGGTTTTGACCCGGCCCGGCACGATATCCGTTTTGTGGAGGACGACTGGGAGTCCCCCACCCTGGGCGCCTGGGGCCTGGGCTGGGAAGTGTGGCTCAACGGCATGGAAGTGTCGCAGTTCACGTATTTTCAGCAGGTGGGCGGCCTTGAGCTCAAGCCGGTCAGCGTGGAGCTGACCTACGGGCTGGAACGGCTCTGCATGTATCTGCAGGGCGTTGAATCGGTGTACGACCTGGCGTGGAATGACCATGTGAGCTACGGCGAGGTCTACCATCAGAACGAGGTGGAGCAGTCGCGCTACAATTTTGAGGAAAGTGACGCCGCCATGCTGCTCCGGCATTTCCAGGACTTCGAGGCCGAGTGCGGGCGGCTCGTCGGGCTTGGCTTGCCTCTGCCCGCCTATGACTATTGCCTCAAGTGTTCCCATACCTTCAATCTGCTGGACGCGCGCGGCGCCATTTCCATTACCGAGCGGGCCGGCTATATCGGCCGGGTGCGCGCGCTGGCGTCGGGCGTGGCGCACCTGTATGCCGCGCAAAGGCGGGAGCTGGGCTATCCCATGATGAAGGCGAGGGGGTAAAGATGAGTCATTGTGTTCTGGAACTTGGCACCGAGGAATTGCCCGCGCGCTTTCTGGCGTCGCTGGAGCGGGAATTGAAGGAATCTTTCGCCGCCGCCCTGGCCGAAGCCGATCTGGCCTTTGACAGTCTGGATACGGCCTCCACGCCGCGCCGGGCCGTCATTCATGTGCGCGGGCTGGCGGAACGCCAGCCCCTGCGCGAGGAAGTGGCCCTCGGCCCCTCGCTCAAGGCCGCCTATGGGCCGGACGGCGCTCCCACCAGGGCCGCCCTGGGCTTTGCCCGCGGGCAGGGCGTGAATGTGGCCGACCTGTTCACGCGGGACACGGAAAAGGGCGTGTATGTGGCCGCCCGGCGCACCGTGGGCGGCGCGTCCGCCATGAGCGTGCTGGAAGAGCTCATCCCTCGTGTGATTGCGTCGCTGAGCTTCCCCAAGCGCATGCGCTGGGCGGATGGCGATTTTGCCTTTGCCCGCCCCCTGCGCTGGATTCTGGCCCTGCTGGATGCGGATATTGTGCCCTTCCGCGTGGGCAATGTGGAATCCGGCCGCCAAACCCGCGGCCATCGCGTGCATGGCCCAGGCCCCTTTGACGTGGCCCACGCCGATCAGCTGGATGAGATGCTCAAGGCCACAGGCCGGATCACCCCCGCGGGCGTCGAACGCCGGGCTGCCATCGTGCGGGGCGGCGACGGGCAGGCCGCCCGCGCGGGCGGCAGGGTGCTGTGGAACGATGCGCTTCTGGACGAGGTGCAGGGCCTCACCGAACACCCTGTGCCTTTGCTGGGCGATTTTGATCCGTCCTACCTGGAGCTGCCGCGCGAGGTGCTGCTCACCAGCATGGAACAGCATCAGAAAAGCTTTGGCGTGGAAGATGCCGAAGGCAGGCTCATGCCGCATTTTCTGACCGTGCTCAACCTTGATCCCCAGGACTTGTCCGTGGTCAAAAAGGGGTGGGAGCGCGTGCTGCGCGCCCGCCTGGAAGATGCCCGCTTTTACTGGAACAGTGACCTCAAGGCCGGCTTTGATACCTGGATTGACGGGCTGGAACACGTTATTTTTCTGGGGCCTCTGGGCTCCATGGGCGACAAGTGCCGGCGCCTGCGGGATTTGTGCGCCTGGCTGGCGGATCGGCCCGGCGTGAACCTGGATCCCGCCCTGGCGGCCGAGGCCGGGCGCCTGTCCAAGGCCGATCTGGTGTCCCAGATGGTGGGCGAGTTCGACACCCTGCAGGGGGTCATGGGCGCTGTGTACGCCCGGCATATGGGGATAGACCCAGCCGTTGCCGACGCTCTGGCCGATCAGTACCTGCCCGCCGGGCCGGACAGTCCCCTGCCGGCCACCCGCCTGGGTGCCCTGCTGTCCCTGGCCGACAAGGCCGATACCCTGACCGGCTGCTTCGGCCTCGGCAACATCCCCACCGGGGCGGCCGATCCCTATGCCCTGCGCCGCTGCGCCCTGGGCATGGCCCGCATCCTCATGGAGACCGGCTGGCGCGTGCCCGTGGACGACATTTTCCGCAAGGCTTGGTCGCTGTACAGGGAAGACCTTGCCTGGAAGCTGCCTGCTGAAGAGGCTCTGGGCAAGCTGGATGACTTTTTCGCCGCCCGGCTCAGGAATCTTTTCCTGACCAGAGGAAGCGACACTCTGCTGGTGGAAGCCGCGCTGGGCGCGGGCCATCGCGATGTGTGGGCCGCCGAGCGGCGTTTGGCCGCCCTGACGGGGCAAAGCCGCAAGCCCGGCTTCGCGGACAATGCCCAGACCTTCAAGCGGGTCGCCAACATCCTGCGCAAGCAGGGCGACGGCGTTGCCCTCTGCGGGGAATGGAAGGACGAACTTCTGACCGAGCCGCAGGAAAAGGCCCTGGCTCTGGCCCTGACCGGACTGACCGGGCGTTTTGACGCGCTGTGGCGTGAAGATCGCTTTGACGAGCTTCTGGCCCTTATGGACACGGTGCGGCCCACGGTGGATGCCTTTTTCGACGGAGTCATGGTCATGGCCGAAAATCCGGCCCTGCGCGTCAATCGTCTCAACCTGCTCAAGGCCCTTTTGGATCGCATGGGCCTGCTGGCGGATTTCTCCGCCCTGCAGCTGTGACGGAGAGCGCGCCTGTCGTCCGTGCTTTCCGGCCGGACGAGGATATGGATGCGGTTCTTGACATCTGGATCCGCGCCTCGGAACGGGCGCATGCGTTTGTGCCGTCCGGTTTCTGGCGCGCGCAGCTGGATCGGATGCGCGACCATTACCTGCCCCTGGCCGAGGTGCGGGTGATCCTGTGGCCAAAGCTGGCGGGTTTTGCCGCCGTGGTGGCCGATCATCTCACGGCCCTCTTTGTGGCCCCCGAATGGCAGGGCAGGGGGCTGGGCCGCCTGCTGATGGAGGACGCCAGGCGGCGCCGGAACAGGCTGAGCCTCAGCGTCTATGAAAGCAACAGGGCCGCGCGCGCTTTTTACGAGCATCTGGGCTTTGCGGCGCGGGAACGTGTCCGTGACACGCTCACCGGGCGTATGGAATGGATCATGCTGTGGCGGCGCGCGGAGACTTTTCGCGCCGGAGAACAGCTTGACAGTTCGCGGGCGGAAGTATAAATATCGAGGTTTCCAGAAGGCTCAGCGAGCGCGGGATTTTGTCGCGCCGGCCTGAATGTATCTGTTCCCCTTGGGATATCTTGGAGGATTTGCGTGGCTAACCATACGTCCGCTGTCAAGCGCCATAAACAGAGCGTCAAACGTAATGCGCGTAACCGCGCCGCCCGCACCCGCGTCAAGAACGTGGTTAAGGACGTGCGCGCCGCTATCCAGGCTCAGAACAAGGAAGATGCCCAGAAGGCGCTTCAGACCGCCACGTCCACACTGGACAAGATTGCGGGCAAGGGCATTATTCACTGGAAGAAGGCCGCCCGCAAGGTGTCCCGCCTGGCCAGGGCCGTCAACGCCCTGGGCGACTGAGCCCGAGTCTCCGCCATACGCCGGAGCCTCCTGCGCCGTGCCCCGCCATCTGAGGGGCAGCCCGGGCGTATCGCGCGGCGGTTCCGTCCTGTCCGGAGCGCCCCGCGCCGGAGCATGCGCAGGCAAAAAATTTTCTGCTGTCCCGGTTTGGGAGAAAGAAGGCTCTTTCTCCCTTTCCGTGTTTAAACAGGTCGTTCTGTCCCTTTGAGCGGAGTGTTTTTCCCGTTCCTTCCGGGCTCGCGCTGTCTTCTCACACCACTTCCCCGGCGGGGGGGCTTCCTGCCCGCGATCACGATCCCTGTGCCCCGGGCTGTGCCTCCTCCGGGCAGTGGGCGTTTTTTCTGATGAGCGCTTGGGCCGGCCTGACGCCGCGGGCACGCTTTAAGCCAAAACCCCCACCGCGCGTCTGCCATTCCTATCCCGCGCCGCACGCTCTTTTTGATCCGGAAGCATCATGGACAACAGGCACGCCCGTCCCTATAATGGAGGAACCCCGTCTTTCCGTCCGGCGCCCTGATCCCCGCGCCGGGGCTGGCCGGGATCGGAGCGCGCGTATGAATGCCGTCATTGTGTGGTTTGTGGTTGGCGCCGCCCTTATGGTGGCGGAGCTGTTCACCCCCGGCTTTGTCATCGTCTTTTTCGGCGTGGGCGCGTGGGCCGCGGCCCTGGTGGCCGCGCTACATCCCGGGCCGGAAGGCGAGCTTGTCGCTTTTCTGGCCGTGTCGGTTGTGTCGCTGTTTCTGCTCCGCCGCCGTCTGGTCAATACCTTTCAGGGCCGTCGCAGCGAGGCCAGTCAGGGTGCGCCCGAATTTGCCCACAGGGGCCGCCAGGCCGAGGTGACTCAGGACATAGCCGCCGGCGGCGAAGGTGAAATCGCCCTGGGCGGCAGTTTTTGGCGGGCCACATCGCCCGTGGCCGTGGCTCGCGGAACCGTGGTTCGGGTTCTTGACCCCGTGCCCGGTGACGAGCTTCTTATCCGAGTCGAACCCTGGACGGCGGAGCCTGCCGCCGATTCCCCGCTTTAATCGTCCCCGCAGCTGCGGGCGCGCCGCAAGGAGTCTTTATGCCGACAAGCCTTATCATTCTGGCTGTACTCGCCGTCCTTCTGGTTATTGTCCTCATCAAGACGGCCGTGGTGGTGCCCAACCAGCAGGCCTTTGTGGTGGAACGCCTGGGCAAGTTCCGCACCGTGCTGTACGCGGGCTTTCATCTGCTCATCCCTTTTCTGGATCTTGTCGCCTACCGGCGTTCCCTCAAGGAACAGGTGCTGGATGTGCCCAAACAGACCTGCATCACCCGCGATAACGTCAGCGTGGATATTGACGGCGTTCTCTACCTGCAGGTGGTGAACCCCGAAAAATCGGCCTACGGCATCAGCGACTTTCTGACGGGCTCCGTGCAACTGGCCCAGACGGCTCTGCGCTCGGCCATCGGCAAGCTGGAGCTGGATCGCACCTTTGAGGAACGCCATACCATCAATCAGGAAGTCATCGCCGCCCTTGACGCCGCCACCACCCCTTGGGGCATCAAGGTTTTGCGCTATGAAATCCGTGACATCGCTCCCCCGGCCTCGGTCATGCAGGCCATGGAAAAGCAGATGCGGGCCGAGCGCGAAAAGCGCGCGGTCATTGCCCAGTCCGAGGGCGAAATGCAGTCCCAGATCAACCGGGCGGAAGGCGCCAAGGCGGCGGCCATAGCCGAATCCGAAGGGCGCATGCAGGCGCTGATGAACCAGGCCCGGGGCGAGGCCAGCCTCATCGAAACCGTGGCCAGGGCCACATCCGAGGGCATACGCCTGGTGGCCGGCCAGATGCAGGCCCCGGGCGGCGTGCAGGCCGCCAACCTGCGCGTGGCTGAAAGCTGGATTCAGCAATTCGGCGCCGTGGCCAAGGAGAGCACCACCCTGATCATTCCCCAGGATCTGGCCGATCTGTCCGGTATTGTGGCCGGGCTGACCAGGGTTATCCGGCAGGCGCCCGCCGAAAGCGCCGCCGACCCGTCCGCTCCTTCAGGGGAGCCTTCCGCGGCCCAGGCCGCGTCGGCGTCACCCGCCCGGTCTGCCGGCCGAAACGCCGCATCGACATCGGTGGGAGGCTTCACCTTTCCCTCGGACTGAAGAACCCCGCGTCTGGGTGATGCGCGGAGCACCTGCCGCGGGTCGCCCAACTGCGCCGGGTGGTGGTGGCACATAGAACGGCACCCTGCACCTTTGTGGTCAGCCCTTCGGACTGACGAGCCGCGTGACTGAACAGCGCATGAAACCCGAATTCTGATGGACAGCCCCGAAAACCGTCCCTTTGTTCTGCATTCCGCCTTCACCCCCACCGGCGACCAGCCCGAAGCCATCGACGAGCTGGTCGCCAATGTGGAGGCCGGGGTGCGCGATCAGGTTCTGCTCGGCGTGACCGGCTCGGGCAAAACCTTCACCATGGCCAACGTCATTGCCCGCACCGGGCGGCCCACGCTGGTGCTGGCCCACAACAAGACCCTGGCCGCCCAGCTGTACGGTGAATTCCGCGCCCTGTTTCCTGACAATGCCGTGGAATATTTTGTCAGCTATTACGACTACTACCAGCCCGAAGCCTATGTTCCTTCCTCCGACACCTATATTGAGAAGGACTCGGCCATCAACGACAATATCGACAAGCTGCGCCACGCCGCCACCCACGCCCTGCTCACCCGCCGGGACGTGATCATCGTGGCCTCGGTCTCCTGCATCTATGGTCTGGGTTCGCCGGAATACTACGCCAAGCTGATCATCCCCGTGGAGGAAGGTCAGAAAATTCGCATGGAGGATATCATCCGCCGCCTGGTGGATATCCAGTACACCCGCAACGACTATGACTTCCATCGCGGCACCTTCCGCGTGCGCGGCGACGTGCTGGAGGTCATTCCCGCCTACGAGCATGAGCGCGCCCTTCGCCTGGAATTTTTCGGCGATGTCATGGACAGCATAAGCGACATAGATCCCCTGACCGGCAGGGTGCTGGGCCGTATTCCCAAAACCGTCATTTACCCCGCCAGCCACTATGTTTCGGATCGCGACAATCTCAACCGGGCCATGAGCGATATCCGGGACGAGCTGGCGGAACGCCTTACCGGACTGAACGCCGCCAATCGCCTGGTGGAGGCCCAGCGCCTGGAGCAGCGCACCCAGCTTGATCTGGAGATGATGCAGGAACTTGGCTACTGCAACGGCATTGAAAACTATTCGCGCCATCTGGACGGCCGCAGGGAGGGGCAGCCGCCCTGCACGCTGCTGGACTATTTTCCCGAGGATTTTTTGCTCTTTGTGGATGAGTCGCACATGAGCATTCCCCAGGTGGGGGCCATGTACAAGGGCGACCGTTCCCGCAAGACCACGCTGGTGGAGTACGGCTTCCGCCTGCCCTCGGCTCTGGACAACAGGCCGCTCATGTTTCAGGAATTTCTGGATCGGATCCACCAGACCATCTATGTTTCCGCCACGCCCGGCACGTGGGAGCTGGAGCGCAGCCAGGGCCTGCTGGCCGAACAGATTATCCGGCCCACCGGCCTGGTGGATCCTCCTGTGGAAATCCGTCCTTCCAAAGGACAGATGGACGATCTCATGGGGGAATGCAAGGCTCGGGCCGCCCGTGACGAGCGCGTGCTGGTCACCACCCTGACCAAGCGCATGGCCGAAGACCTCACCGACTATCTGGCGGGCATGGGGGTCAACGCCCGTTACCTCCATTCGGACATCGACACCCTGGAGCGCATCGCCATCATCCGCGCCCTGCGCGCCGGGGAATTTGACGTGCTGGTGGGCATTAATCTGCTGCGCGAAGGTCTGGATATTCCCGAAGTTTCCCTGGTGGCCATTCTGGATGCGGATAAGGAGGGCTTTCTCCGCTCCGTGGGGGCGCTCATCCAGACCTTTGGCCGCGCCGCCCGCAACGCCGGGGGGCGGGTTATCCTCTATGCCGATACCGTGACCGCCTCCATGCGGGCGGCCATGGACGAAAGCTCCCGCCGCCGCGCCAAGCAGCTGGCCTGGAACGAAAGCCACGGCATCGTGCCCCAGACCATCCGCAAGTCGCTGGACAGTCCTCTCGACAACCTGTACGGCACTGATCACGAAGGCGCAAAAGTCGTGCTTTCAGGCGGCCGCGGCCGCAAGGGCCGGAAAACTCAGGCCGCGCCCGAGCCCATGCCCGAAGCCCCGGCGGATATCGCCAGGCTTATTGACGTGCTGGAAAAGGATATGCGCGCCGCCGCCCGTGACCTTGAATTTGAGCGCGCCGCCGGGCTGCGCGACCGCATCCGCGTCCTGCGCGACCGTCTCTATGTGAGCGGGGAGGAAGTGCCCCCGGCCTGAGCGGCGCGTCCCCCTCATTGTTCCCGCGCCGCAAGCGGTGCTGGAGTGCGCCGGGCGGCTTGGGCCGGAGAGGCGGCCGCGCCCCGGGAAAAGGATCAGCCCATGAATCAGCATTCCTTACTGCCGACGAATACCGAAGAAATCAAGACTGCCAGGCGGGCAGGTCATAGAGCCGCCGAATTGCGGCGCGCGATAGAACGTCACAACCACCTGTACCACACTCTGGACGCTCCGGAAATCACGGACGAGGCCTATGACGCCCTGTTCCGCGAGCTGGAAGACATTGAGCAGCACTATCCGCAACTGCGAACGCCCGATTCGCCGACTTTGCGCACGGGCGGCGCGGTGCTGCCTTCGCTGGAAACGCGGGCGCACAGCGTGCGCATGTACGGGCTGGACAACGTGTTTTCCGCTGCAGAGTGGAACGCCTTTGCGCAGCGGGCGGCGCGCCAGCTGCCCGAAGCCGCGCCCGACATCACAGGAGCCTGGTGGGCGGATCCCAAACTTGACGGCCTGGCTGTGGAGATCACCTACGAGAACGGGGTCATGACCCAGGCTCTCACCCGGGGTGACGGCAGCGTGGGCGAGGTTGTCACCGAGGCCGTGCGAACGGTGCGCAATGCCCCCTTGCGCCTGCTGGGAGAGGGGCCCTTTCCCGTCCGGCTGGAGGTGCGCGGCGAAATACTGATGTTCCGCAAGGAATTTGAGGCCCTGAACCGCCGCCAGCAGGCCCTGGGGCAAAAGACTTTTGCCAATCCGCGCAACGCGGCCGCCGGCTCCCTGCGCCAGCTCGACACGTCGGTCACCGCGTCGCGGAAGCTGCGTTTTCTGGCCTACAGCGCGGGGCTGGTGGAGTTCGCGCCGGGTCAGCCCCGCTGGCATACGCACAGTGAGCTCATGGCCGCCTACCAGGCCTACGGCTTTCAGACTCCCGTTGACGGCCGCCTGTGCCTGTCTCCGGCCGAGGCGGAACAGTATTACCGCGAATTGGAGGCCCGGCGTGACGAGCTGCCCTTTGAGATCGACGGGGTGGTCTACAAGCTGAACGATCTGGACGCGCAGGAGGCCCTGGGCCACACCGCCCGCGCGCCCCGCTTCGCCGTGGCCTGGAAGTTCGCGGCCCGGCAGGCGCGCACCACCATACGGCGCATCAGCATTCAGGTGGGCCGCACCGGCGTGCTCACGCCGGTGGCCGAGCTGGAGCCCGTCAGCGTGGGCGGCGTCATGGTGAGCCGCGCCACCCTGCACAACGAGGAGGAAATTCACAGACGTGACGTGCGCGAGGGCGATACCGTGATCATCCAGCGGGCCGGCGACGTTATCCCCGAAGTGGTGGGCCCGGTTTCACCGGCCAGCCCGGGCAGGGCCGAGCCCTTCGCCTTTCCCCGCAGCTGCCCGGTCTGCGGATCGCCGGCCGCCCGCCTGGAGGGTGAGGCCGCCTGGCGCTGCCTCAACCTGTCCTGCCCGGCCGTGAGCATGCGCAGCATTGTCCATTTTGTGTCCAAGGCCGGCCTGGATGTGCAGGGTGTGGGCGCCAGGTGGGTGGAAAAGCTCATTGAGGCGGGCCGGGTAAAAACTCCGGCGGATTTGTTCACCCTGCGCGAGGAGGAGCTGGTGGGCTTTGAGCGCATGGGCGAAGTTCTGGCCGCCAAGTTTGTGCAGGCCTTTGACACGGCCCTCCACAGCGCCGGTCTTGCCCGCTTTATTGCGGCCCTGGGCATACGCCAGGTGGGCGAGCAGACCGCCCGCACTCTGGCGGGACATTTTGCCGATATGGACGCGCTGGAAGCGGCCACGGCAGATGAACTCATGGAACTGCCCGACATCGGGCCGGAGGTGGCGGCCTCTATCCGCGCCTTTTTCGCCAACGCAGCCAACCGTGAACTGCTGGAACGCTTCCGGGCGCTGGGCCTGTGGCCCCGCCGCGAGGCGCGCGCCGAGCCGCGCCAGACTCCGCTCAACGGAAAAAGGATGCTGTTCACCGGGTCGCTGTCCCGGCCGCGCGAGGAATTTCAGAGGCTGGCGGAAAGTGCCGGCGCCGTGATCGTATCCGGCGTGTCCAGAAAACTGGATTACTTGGTGGTGGGCGACAATCCGGGATCCAAGCTGGACAAGGCCCGGGAACTGGGGGTGGCCATTCTGGACGAGGCTTCTCTGAAGCGTCTGCTGGGCGGGAGCGAATAGCAAAGCGTTGCGTGGCAACATGCCGGAAAGGCGGGACTTCCGGCTTGTTTTTTGAAGCTTTCCCGCATACTCTGTCCACTCAAACGTCATGGGGGGCTGTTTATGCAGGTCAGCGCACGCAATGTGTTTTGGGGTTCAGTCTGCGCCGTTCATTCCGGCACGGTCACGGATGAAGTGATAATCGTCCTGCCCAGGGGTGAAAAAATAGTCGCCGTCATCACCAGCGAAAGCTCCCGAAGCCTTGAGCTGGCGGAAGGCAGGGAAGTGTGCGCCATCATCAAGGCCAGCCAGGTGGTCTTCATGACCGATGCGGACGATTACAGGTTGTCCGCGCGCAACCAGTTCACCGGCAGGATAAAAAAACTGACGCGCGGCTTTGTCAACACGGAAGTGGTCATGGAACTGCCCAGCGGTCTGGAACTGATGGGTATTGTCTCTCTGGACGGAGCAAGCCGCCTGCGCCTGGAGCAGGGCGACACGGTCACGGCTGTGGTCAAGGCGTCCAGCGTGATTGTGGCCGTCAAAAAATAGGCAGCCTCTGCTTTTTAAGTATGGGCCCCTGCCCGGCAGAACCGGACAGGGGCTTCTTTGGGGCGTTTTTTTCTTTGGCTGATACCGGCCTGAGCGGCGTTTAGCGGCCTTCCTTTTTGGCTCGGGCGGCCTGCAGTGCCAGGCCTAGGGTGCCGAGCGGGGCGGAAGCCTCCGTCCTGGGGGCGTGCTGCTTCCAGTCTTCGCCGGATTCGCCCGCTTCGCCCGCGGGCGCAAGGGAAATGCGGCGTTGCGCGGTATCGATTTCGCGCACCCTCACGATCACCGCATCGCCGGGAGCCAGGCGTTCCAGGCTTTTGCCTTGTGCGGAATTTTTGAGAACGGCCAGGGGCAGCAGGCCGGTGATGCCCGGCGCAAGGTTGATGAAAAAGCCGAAGGGCGCGCGTTTTTCCACAGTGCCCGGCATATCTTCGCCCACACGCACCAGCTCCCGCACGCGATCCCAGGGGTTGCCCTCGGCTTCGCGCAGGCTGAGCGAAAGGCGCCGCCTATCCAGGTCAATGTCCTTGATTTTGACGCTCACCGTATCGCCGGGAGCCACCATGTCCTCGGCCTTCATCACCCGCCTGGTGAAGGAAAATTCTGACAGATGCACCAGCCCCTCCACGCCTGGCAGAACTTCCACAAATGCGCCGAAGGGCATGAGCCGCGTCACCCGGCCCTGGAGCACGTCACCCTGGTTCAGGGTCTTTGCCGCGCTATTCCACGGGGATTCCTGGGCTGCCCTGATCGACAGCGCCAAGCGCAGGCCCTTGTCGCCCTGTGTGATGCCGAGCACCTTCACCGTGACCGCATCGCCCACCTGCACCGCGTCTTCGGGGTGCTCCACCCGGCCCCACGAAAGTTCGGACAGGTGAACCATGCCTTCCAGGCCAGGGGCCAGTTCCACAAAGGCCCCGAAGCTGGACAGACGGCTGACCGTGCCCTGGCGGATATCGCCTTCATGGGTGTCGGCCAAAAATTGTTCAAGCGTTGCGGCCCGTTCCCGTTCCAGCACATCGCGGCGCGAAACAACAATATTGCGGCCGTGGTTTTCCAGCCGGGTGATCAGAAAGGTGCAGGTCTGGCCAATGACGCTTTCAGGATCGGCCAGGGGCCGCAAATCTATCTGACTGCCCGGGCAAAAGGCGCGGCGCTTCATGATGTCCACGGAATAGCCGCCCTTGACCTGAGCGCTGACCCTGCCTTCCACCGGCATTTTTGCGGCGTGCGCTTCTTCCAGCGCAGCCAGGCTTCCGCTTCCGCTCATGGCGCGCGAAAGCTTCACTTCCTGGGCAGAGGCTGTAATGACGTAGAGATCCAGGGTATCGCCCACCTGGCAGGACAGCGCGCCGCCTTCCTCCATTTCCGCACGATCCACGATACCGTCCACCTTGGAACCCGTGCTGACAAAAATGGTATCCGTCGTGATGGCCACAATGCGCGCTTTCACGCGCTGACCGACTTCCAGCGCAAAGCGCCCTTCGTCCTGTTCCTGCTGAGCCAGCATTTCCGCAAAGGACATGCCATCTTCGGTTTCAGTCGGGGCCTGGCCGCTATTCTGGAGTTCTGGAGTCATGGTTTTCCTCATGTCATAGTGTCTTGGGTTGCCTTATCAGGCCAGGCTGATTCAGGCAAGAGCCATCTCGCTCTTTGTGCGCGTCACCACCGGCAATCACAATTCCGGGAGGGTCACAATCAGGGGGCGTTGGCTGAATATGGCTGAAATCTGGTTTGGCATACTGACCAGCCCATCGCTGCGCAGAGCAGGTTTTCCGGACGCGCAAACTCTCAGTGAGCATATAGCGCATTTGTTGGGACATAGAACCAAAATGCGCGGCCGGTTATCTGAAGGAAAAGAGAAATGAAGGGATGCCAATGCATGTGGAATTACCCCCCACGGTGAAGCTTTGAGAGTCAAACGACCATATCGGATTTCTGGTCACGGCTGAGCGGTTCCAGAACCAGCCCGCGCTGTTTTTCCGTGGCCGTGGGAGCCCGGCCGCAGTTGCGGGGAAAGAGGCAATTCATCATGGATCTTGTCTCCGGCCCTTGCCGGCGCCGGGCCAAACTGCCTGGTGAGGCTTTGGGAACGCGCTGCTGCCGTGGTTCGTCAGGTATGTTCAGAAAGATTTTAAGATATCCCGGCAGATCGTTACGATTCCATGCATGAGCATAGTGAAGCAACACGATGGTGACCTCCGTCTTTTGCGCTCAGGCTCTAGCACCGTTTTCGGCGTCGGGCATAGAGCCCGATCAGGAGGACAAGAAAGACCAGCTCCGCGGTCAGGGTGCGCAGAATACGCGGCCCGTTGGCCAGGTAGGATGTGCGCAGCAGAAAATCGCTGTCCGGCGGCAGGCCGATCAGGGTGACGCCCAGCAGAATGGCGCAACTTACCACAAGAGCGACAGCCATGGCCCATTGGATGGGGTATTCTCGCCGGCCGATGGGCGCAATGCGTCCAAAACTGCGGCGCGACGCCAGCAAAGGAAACAGCACGGCCAGCAACAGCAGGGCTTCCGGCCAGTCGCCGCCCTTGCACAAATTTCCCACAATACCCACGCACAGCGCGCCCACCACCATACGCCATGCCGCGCGCTTGCGCAGTTCCAGAGCGTAGGCCAGAACCAGCAGCAGCACGCCTACCAGGCCGGTCAGCATGTGCGCGCCTTCCAGGCACCAGAGCGGTATATGGTTTCGCAAAAAGAGCAGATAGCGAGGGTTGAGGGGAATGACCACCGACAGGCACAGCACGGCTCCGGCCACAAACACGGCGTAGGCCAGCAGGGTGGGCAGCCAGGCCTGCAGCCAGCGGGAGGCGTCGTGGAACGAGCCCGCATCATGGCGGCGCAAATAAATTTCGTAGCAGCCCAGCAGGACAGCCGTCAGCATGAGCGGCAAGAGGTAATAAATGACTCGGAAGGCCAGAATGGCGGCAAACACGGTTTGCGATGATATGCCGTGCAAAAGATTTATGAGAATGACTTCCAGCACTCCCATGCCGCCTGGTACATGAGTCAGCACCACGGTTACCTGCGCCAGCAGATAGCCGGGCAGAAATTCAAGAAAGCTTACACCGCTGTCCGAGGGCAGCAGGGCATACAGGCAGGAGGCGGCCGCCACAAGATCGCAGCCCGCCACCACGGTCTGGGCCACAGCTATGGACAGGGTGGGCAGAGCGAACTCTTTTCCAAAAATACGGATGGCCCGGCCCCGTGCCCACCAGCAGACAATAAGGTACAGGAGGCAGAGGCCGAGCAGAGCCGCCCCCAGGGGGCGGATATGAGCCGGCCCGATGCCAAGCCCCGCAGGTATGTCGGGAGGAGCAAAGAGAAAAATGACGCCTGCCAGTCCCATGGCCCCCACCCAGAAGGTCACGGCCAGCATGAGCACCAGGCGCACAATATCCAGGGCGCCGAAGCCCCAGGCCGAATACAGGCGGTAGCGCACCGTGCTGCCGCCGAGCAAGGCTCCGAAATTGTAGCTGATGACGCAGCCGACAAAGGACACCATGCACACACGGCTCATGCCGAGTTTTTTGTGAATGGCCTTGAGCGCCAGCCAGTCGTATCCGATCAGGATTCCGTAATTCAGAATCATGAGCCCGAAGGAGAGCGCCAGATGCGTGACGGGTATGTGGTTCAGGCTCAGCTTAATTTCATGCAGGCTGTAGCTGCGCAGTTTTTGATAGAGAAGCCAGATGGCCAGGGCGAATATGGCCAGTACCAGCAGCTTTCCCAAAATTCCCAGATATTTTTTCATGGAGCGCCAGTATTCCCGACAGAATCCTCAGCGTGGCCGGCTGGCCGGGCAAAGAGTCTCGACGGCCCGGTTTCCGTATTGTGCATGATTTGTATCAATTCTATCCCGTCGGCCCTGGAGTTGCAAGGCCTGCCCCCGTTTCCCCCGGCGGTATTCACGGGCAATACGGGCTGCGTGCCGGCTTCCATGGCAGAACGCGCTTGTATTTTTCTGGAAGACAATCCCGAAAATCCTGCGCCCGATTTTGGATGAATGTTTCTTCAAAAGAGTGGAAATGCGGTTGGAAACATGAAAGCACCTATAAGGCGTGTCCTTATAAGTGCTTGATTTTATGGAGCGGGAAACGGGATTTGAACCCGCAACCTTCAGCTTGGGAAGCTGACACTC
>JAFLSV010000002.1 GCA_022510785.1 Desulfovibrionaceae bacterium
TAGCTCAATCGGCAGAGCGGGTGACTGTTAATCACTAGGTTGGCGGTTCAAGTCCGTCTCGGGGAGCCAAGAAAATCAAGGGGTTACGATGAAAGTCGTAACCCCTTTTCTGTGCCCTTTTGTATTTTCTCCCTTGTGTCTCCCTAATTTTCCGATGACACCCAGTGAACCCAGGTTGTGAGCAGTCACGAAAAATGAGAATTTTCGTCACGGAACTTGAGAACGCGCCAGAGCGGATTTGTCGCTACGGACGCTGTATTCCAGACAGGGAAAGCGCTTTTCTGACCACCGCCCCCGGTTCCGTGCCCGTATCGTGCTCAGAGCGGCCGGTGGCAATGGCGTAGCGAAGATGCGGAAACAGATGCCGCGCACGCGGTGCGCCTGGTCGATGACGCCGCGAACTTCAATTTTGCGAAGAGCGGCCAGCAGTTCAGGAGGCGTAATTTCAGCAATAGAGCGATTTCCAAGATAAGGAAATATATTCTTGTCAATATGTTCCATCACGTCCTGACATAATTCGCTGTCCAGCCAGTTGCCTGATTTGCATGCCACTCTAAAGCCACAGTCTCAAAGGTGGAGAGGAATTAAAATTCATCACATAACAGTTCAATATCTAGAAATATTTTTATAAAAAATATTTTTGATACCCCAATCAATATCACGATAAATTTTTGATGATATTGGTTTTCTTCAAATGATACTGTTTCTTATCCGTCAGTGCCTTCAGGATGGAACGTGGATGCCATTTCTCCCAGTAGCCCTATCCGTCCCGCATCAGCCAATCAAAAGTTCAAATATCAAAATAAACTCCATAAATATATTTTCGATACATTCCGGATTTGCCTCTCGAATTTGCCCGCGCTGTGTCCAGAATATGCGTGCCGCCATCCGAGCGCATGATGAATTTGGAGAGGACGAGGAGGTGATCGAGGCCGGGGCGGCCCCTTCTGTCCGATGCTGGGAACAGAGTTAACTTTATGTCCATGTGAGCTACACTAAGAAAAATAAGGAGACGAAGTATGCCCGCCAATGACTGTGTTCGCGCCCGGATTGATCCGGCCATCACGAACGAAGCGGCCGCGGTGCTTGCCCAAATGGGGCTGACGGTATCCGACCTCTGCCGCATGACCCTGACCAGGGTCGCCTATGAAAAACGCCTGCCTTTCAGCGATGAAATTCCCAACACCCTGACGCGGGAAACAATGGCAAAGATAGATAGAGGTGAAGATATCCACCATGCGGAAGATTTGGAAGACCTTCTCAGGCAGTTAAGGAGTTAAGTGCGTAAACCTGATTATTCTACCCAATTCAAGCGTGACTTTAAGAAGGCTGAACTTCGCGGCAAGGAGATGGCCAAGCTCGATAAAGTCATGGCATTGCTGCTTGCGGGGATAGATTTGCCTTCCTCCTATAAAGATCACTAATGAAATGAATGTGAAAGCATTATTATAAGTTGCATCTTGAAGGTGACTGGCTCCCAGTTTATAAACTAGTTATATATGTGGTTATTCTTGACAGAACTGGTATATATTTTGACATATTCAACGATCAGCAGACTATTTATAATTACTTCATATTGGTATAACAGATCATTCATACATAAAATCTTTTATTTTTTTGGCGCTTGTGCCTTAAATTTAATATCCATAATAAAGAATTGAGTCTTACTTTAATATGAAAATACTTGCTGAGCTATAAGGAGAAATCTCACCGATTGGGTACTGAATACGCAAAAATCGCTGGATGTCAGCTCTCCAGTGAGGCTTCAGTTTCCATAAAGAATTCACGCAGAGCGCAGTCTGGCGGCACAACCAGATAATCTTGATCAAGATCCCAACCCAGTGCCCAGAAGCCCAACTTTTCGGAAAAGCGGAAGGGGGCGGCCTCCAGTTGCGCGGGAAAGCCCCGATGCTTTGGATAAATGAGTGCCATGTCGCCTTCGCCGCCCAGGTATTTCTGACCGTATGCAAAAATCTGGTACACATCGCTCTGATTGATGCCAAAATGAGCCGCACTGCCAGAGATTTTTTTCCATTTGGTATCAAGAATGCACTCAATACCTTTGTACTGAATGCGAATATCTGGCTGAAGCGCGAAGAAAGGGGTGTCCTTCAGGCGACAGAGCCACTTCCCGGATGTCTGTGCTGTAAGCACAGCTCCAAGGCGCAGTTGCCGGCGCAGGCAGGCGGTCACATAGGCCTCAAACAGCCTTTCCATGGGGAACAGCATACTCAGCCCGCGCAAATTTCCAGCAAAGGCAAAGGGCATGTATTCTCCCAGCACAAGTTCACACCACGGGCGAACAGCCTGATAGTGAGTCATGTGACGCCCCCGGCTCCATTGGCGGAAGTCGGCCGCAAGGGCTGTACTGGGCGGGATATCAGCAAAGATGCCGCGAAGGGGGGCGGCAAGCCGCGCATTTTCCACATCACCTGTGGCAGAGGCACACCGGTCAAGCGCCTTGCGGAGCAGGCGGTGCTCGGGTCTGTTGGCGGAGAAGATGTCATGCCGTACATGGAAAAGATGCCGCCGCTGAGGAGCCTGGATGAGCTGACGGCGCACATCAAGACTGCCGCGAAGAAACGGACGCTCTTCAGCCACACGCTCATAGCCGAAACGCAGGCCGCGCTTGAGCAGATTGTGCAATTCGAGCAAAAAACGACGGATGATCCATTCGGAAAGCGGCGTGTGAGAAAGCTCAATGGACGCCTCCGGGCCTTCATACGAGGGTACATTCAGCGCCGCCATGAGCATACGCATGAGCAAACGCCGTTCCCGCTGTGTGGTTTCCTCGGTATTCATGGCATCTTCGCAGGTTTTGGGCAGAATTTCGATGCATGTGCCACTTGTGGTTTCCAGAATACCGACATAGTGCCGCAGACGAAGGGACGTACGGCTTTCCTGATGCAGGAATGAAACCATTCCCTCGGCCGAGTTTTCGTTGAGAGCGCACAGCTCGTCAAAATCGGCCGCGGAGACAACCGCGTGATCAAGAGTGGATTCTTGCAGAGGTACTGTTGTCAGACGTGCGTATTCTCTGACAGTGATGGTTTGCATAGTTTATTAATGGAGGCATTCAAGAATTTTTTTAATATAGAAATGTGTATTTTCTCCATCTGGAACTTCAACACGAAATTTTTCACGCAGGAGATCTTGGCAATATTTTTTCTTGTTTCCACTAAATATCTGCCCGTTGTTATTATAATATATTGTATATATATCATTATTTCTTAATATTTTCCTGTATCTGACAAAAATTAATCCATCATATTCTTTCTTTTCGATAATATTATATACACTTTTATCAGAAAGCTCTTTTATGTTGTCAGGTGTCTTGTCATAAGATCCTTTTACAGTGTCAGATGGGTTATTGTAAATTTTTCTTTCACGGTATGAATTTTGTATTTCCATAATATTATTATAATTTGCCATACATGATTTGTCGATATCCACAATCTTGACAAATGCATTCATATCATAAAAGGCCTTTTCATTTATATGCCAGCTTTTGCTCTGGGAAATTTTTTGCGGAGCATCATCTCCAAATAATATATTGGCATCCTGTGCGGCTTGGATGAATTGAAGGTGTTCCTCTTTGTTGTGGTCGTTCAGCACAAGGCGTATATTTTCCCAGTCTTCAAAGAAGTATTCTTCCAGCAACGGGATTACAAAATGGCGGAAGCAATCGGCCAGATCCTCTAGAGGGACAGCATCGTTCGGAAGCTCCATGAAGGGTGCGTGCCCGATGCAGTGATCCTGATCCAGCAGAGCGGCGATGCGGCGGTTTAACACGTCCAGCACATCTCTCATAGTGACGCCGGAATCACAAAGTTCCTTCTTCTCCAACAGATCCGGGCGTGGCGCCAGATGGTGGAAATGAAAACGGCGGCGCAACGCGATATCCAGCCCGGTGAGTGAACGGTCGGCCGTGTTCATGGTTCCGATGATATGGAGGTTGGACGGCACACCAAACTCTTCATCGGAATAGGGGAGACGCACGGTAAGCGCCTCTGTGGCTCCAAGGCGTTTGCCTGATTCAACAAGTGTGATGAGTTCCCCAAAAATACCCGCGATGTTGCCTCGGTTTATCTCATCAATGATCAGGACATGCGGTTCAGGATTGTTTGCCGCACGCTTGCAGAACCGTTTAAATATGCCGTCCTGGACAGTGTAGCGGAGTTCCCCGCTTTGCAGCACAGGGCGGATACCTTCCACAAAGTCTTCGTAGTTGAACGCCTGATGAAATGTCACAAACTCTATTTGTCTCTTTTCTTTATATTGGTTATAGCGTTGCAGAATATCGCCATGATTTTCTTGATGAATATGTTTAAGCGTCTTTCCTTCGATGATCGCAACAGTAAGGAGGCGGGCATAATACGTTTTGCCTGTACCCGGTGGGCCATAGAGAATTGTGTTTTGATGTAGAGACATATTTTTTGAAGCTCCTTAGAATCTATTGAATTGTAAAATAATTCCTTGGTAAATTACATAATATTAAGCATTTTTTGAATTCCATCCAATAATTGTTGCTCTAATGTAAACCGAGATCTGCATTGTACACCGTCTGAAAATATCCCTATTTCGTTTGCGGTAAATGTAGTTTTATGTTCCGTGGTTATACTTTGCATAGTTCCACTAAGAGGTCCACCTAGGGCAATATATGATTTCTCATGTGTTATATCTACAATATATAGTGTATTCACTTTTACTTCTGTCGAATTTTTTGATTTTTCTTTAAAAATAAGATTAATCTTGCCAGTAAGATACACATATCTTACTGTTGATGAATTTTGTGCATTAAAAATTAATATTCTTTTGACAGGGGTTTCTGCGCCAGGAAATGAAAGATAATGTTTTTTACCGCCATATAATTGTCCAGAATCTGTAATTATTCCACAATCAATATAATTATTTGGTAATTTTGATAAAAATGTAATAGATATAATGCCAGAATCTCTTGTAATATTTTCTAAAACAAAGAAAGATTCACCAACTGAGGAAATGGCAGCATCCCAGACTTTATCATAGGGCGCATCAAAAGTTCTGGAATTATTAATGGCATAATCTCCAGGAGGGGTGATAGTGGTTTGAATATTTCCAGAACACCCGGTTCCCAGTATCATAACTGCGGACAAAACCAACCAATAAAGATTTTTCATATGTTCTCCTTCGATCCTACCCTTTTCCATCAATATTTGTCCACCAAATTTGAAACGCGATCATCATTCTGTGTGATGGAAGTAAGGTACCCATTAAATGACACAACTTCGACTTGATGGGTATCCATCAAGGTGCACAACTTCGCACGACCGTGGACGGCATGACGAAAAAACAAGTCTTTTCAAGCGATTATGCACTCAACAGGACTTGAAAAAATTTTTTCTGGCGGAGGGAGAGGGATTTGAACCCCCGTAGGGCATAACCCTAAATGGTTTTCAAGACCACCGCAATCAGCCGCTCTGCCATCCCTCCGCATGGTGTCGTGGTCAGCGACAGCTTTTTAGTGGTACTGTATCCGCGGGGAATATTCAATTTAAAAGTTGACCCACGTTCGGTCATGCGTCGCCGCTGTCACCGTGCCGTGGGCATGGGCGTATGTTTTTAAGGCGGGCGGAGTGGAAGCAGCTCAGTCCGCGCCATACAGGCGCAGCTCGTTGCAGCTCTGCCGCAGGGCCATTCTGGCCGGAGCCGTGTCAGCCAGACATTCAGCATAAAAAAATCATGGCAGGTACCCGGATAGCGTACGCAGATCGTGGGTATTTCTGTCTCCTAAGCTCGCGAGCGTAACCCTCGTCCTGTCGCACAGCGCATCGTTTTTATCGGTGATGATCAGTATGGCAGCAAAATCTTAGGCGTCCCGCATCAATCCGCAGGGGCGGGGTCATGATATCTTTGTGGGATTCCCCATCCGGTGCGTTGTTCCCAGAACCACTTCATGGCATCACGGAACAGCTAGGGGCCCGCGCTGAAATACTTGCACCGTGCTGAAGTCCGCGTCCGCCCTCGGGTACCGCAAAAGTTGGAAGTCGGGCCGTGTGCCGGGGCGTTCCTTGACCGGCACGGTCAGACTGTGGTCATGGTGCCGCTCTCGCTATTCCCTGCAAAAGCGAAACGCTCCTTTCGTGGGTGTGCGTATTGCCCATGACCCATCCGCTCAGCGGACAGGCCAGACCCGGCATGAGTCCATGATGGCGTTGCCACAGGTGAAGAAGAGCGGCGCGAGGGACAGAAACGGGCCGCCTTCGGCTGAAGGCGGCCCGTTTGTCCGCAACAGGAGGGGCAGGATTCAGTCCATGCCTCAATACGCGTGATCCGAGGCCAGCTCTTCGGGGCTGAGGCGGCGCGCAAAGGCGAAATAGACCCACAGCTGGTACAGGATAACAACGGGCACCGCCACCAGAGCCACGCCCAGCATGATCATAAGAGTCAGCGGGCTTGATGCTCCGTTGGTCACGGTCACGCTGTAGGCCGGGTCGATGCTGGAGATGATCAGATTGGGATACATGCCCAGAGCGCCGAAGAAGGTTGCGCCCAGGATGAACAGGGCACTGCTCAGCCAGGCGGCCAGCATGGCCCCGTTGCCCAGGGTGAGGCGGGCTGCGATAAGGCCCGCCACAGCCAGCACCAGGGCCACATACATGACCGGATGACTCCGGAACGTGTTGAAGGTGTTGGTATACATGGCCGTCAGGGCGATGAACAGCAGCGTCATGGACAGAAGCAGGGGCCAGATGGCAAAGGCCGCCCGGCGGGCCCGGTCACGCAGGTCGCCCATGGTTCGTATTTCCAGCCACAGGGCGCCGTGGAAGGCGAACATCAGCACGAACAGCACGCCCCCGGCCAGTCCGTAGGGATTCAGCAGGGTCAGGATAGTGCCGTGGTACACGCCGTCGGCGTCGATGGGGATGCCCCGGAACAGGTTGGCGAAAGCTACCCCCAGCAGCAGCGCGGGCAGAAAGTTGCCCAGAACCAGGCACAGATCCCAGAAGCTCCGCCAGCGGTCACAGTGAACCTTGTTGCGAAATTCAAAGGCCGCCGCCCGGAAAATAAGGGCAAAGAGGAGGATGAGCAGGGGGGCGTACAGGGCGCTGAACATGGTGGCATATGCCACGGGGAAGGCCGCGAAGGTCACGCCTCCGGCCGTGATCAGCCACACTTCGTTGCCGTCCCAGAATGGCCCCGAGGCGTTGTAGATATAGCGTTTTTCCATGTCATTGCGGGCCAGGAAGGGCAGCAGTGTGCCGGCCCCCAGGTCAAAGCCGTCCAGAATAAAGTAGACGGCCCACAGCAGTATCCAGAGAAGAAACCAGATGGTTGCCAGCATGGCTTATGCTCCCGTGTTGTCGGACAGGGCGTCCGTTGCGCCATTGGCGCCGACGCTGTCCTGTGTGTCGGCCGTGGGGCCCTTGCGGGCATATTTGATCAGCAGATAGATGTCGAGAATGCCCAGGCAGGCATACACCACCGTAAAGGCCAGCAGCGACAGGGCTACTGACGAGGCAGGCACTGGTGACACTGCGTCGGACGTGCGCATAAGGCCATACACAATCCAGGGCTGCCGGCCCACTTCGGCCAGCATCCACCCGGCCATAATGGCGAGGTAGGGCACGGGGATAAACCAGGTCAGCAGGCGGGCCAGGCGCGGGTCTGAAGCCAGATCCCCGCGTTTGAGCCAGGCCCAGGCCGCCAGCAGGATGAAAATGCCGCCAAGTCCCACCATAAGCCGGAAGGACAGGAAGGAAAGCAGCACGGGCGGGGTGTCTTCCGGGGCAAAGGCGTTCAGGCCCTGCACTTCCGCATGGAAGTTTCCAAAGGCCATAAAGCTGAGCACGCCGGGCAGGGGAATGGCCTGCACGCTGTTTTTACGGGCGTCCTCATTGGGCCAGGCCAGGACATACATGGGCACGCTGGAGCCGCTTTCCCAGTGGGATTCCATGGCGGCCAGCTTGGCGGGCTGGTATTCGGCCACGACGGTACCCTGATGATGGCCGGCGGCGGCGACCAGCAGGGCCAGAATCAGGGTAAAGGGCGCGGCAATGCGCACCGATTTGCGGAACAGCTCGCTTTCATTCCGGCGCAGCAGGTGCCAGGCCGAAATGCCCAGCACAAAGAAGCCCGCAAGCATCCAGGCCGAGGTCACGGTGTGGAAAAATTGTCCCCAGGCGTAAGGGTTGGTAAGCACGGCACAGAAGTTTTCCAGCTCGGCCCGGCCGTTGCGCAGGGTATAGCCCACGGGGTTCTGCATGAAGCCGTTGGCCAGGATAATCCACACCGCCGACAGGTTGCCCGCCACGGCCACGGCCCAGATGGCAAAGCAGTGCATTTTTTTGCCCACCTTGTTCCATCCGAAGGTCCACACGGCCACAAACGTGGATTCCAGAAAAAAGGCCACCGTGGCTTCAATGGCCAGCAGCGAGCCGAAAATATCGCCCACATAGGCTGAGTAGCGCGACCAGTTGGTGCCAAACTGAAATTCCAGGGTAATGCCCGTGACCACACCCAGCACGAAGTTAATGAGGAAAAGCTTGCCCCAGAACTGGGTCATGCGTTTATAGATTTCGTCCCCGCTGCGGACATACAGGGTTTCCATAATCGCTAAAAGAACGGTAATTCCCAGCGTCAGCGGCACGAAAATAAAGTGAAAGAAAACAGCCACCGCAAATTGCAGGCGTGACAGCAGAATAACATCCATACAATTCCCCTTTGCCTCATGGGAACGGGCTTGTGTCTGGGCCGCCCCGGCAAGCGCCTGTGACGGGCATGCTTTGTTCGGCCTGGCGCAGACAGGCCGTGCTCCCTCTCATGGGAATGCCCCAAACCATCCGCCCGGCGCCCCATTCCTATTTGCGCCGGATAAGCTCCAGCTTACTGGAATTTTGCGATTTTTTCCTTCAGCGCTCGGCCCACTTCCACGCCCAGCGCCCGGGCCAGGGCCAAATCGCCGGCCTTGGGCGCGAAGGCGACTTTCAGCGGTTCACCCACCACGTCCACCTTCATGGCCCTGAGTTCCTCGGCCATCATTTTGGGCGCTTCGCCCGACCAGCCATAGGCCCCGAAGCTGGCGCCCACCAGGTTCTGGGGCTTGAGGCCCTTGATATGAGCCATCAGGGCCACCATGTTGACCATGGGCATATTGTTGCGCGTGGACGAGCCCAGAATAAGCGCGCCGCTGTCGGCCAAGGCGTTCATCACCGCGCTGCAGTGATTGTTCTGCATGTCAATGAGCACACAGGGCACGCCTTCGTCGCTCAGGCCGTCTGCCACCGCGCGGGCCATGCGTTCCGTCGCCGACCACATGGTATCATACGCGATAACAGCCTGGAGCTTGGGTTTTTGCTCCGCAAATTCGCGGTAACTTTGCAGAACAAAATCAATATCTTCCGGGGTGCGAAAGATAAGTCCGTGATCCGGCGCGATCACGTCAAAGGTCAGGCCCAGGGAGGCAATGCGATCCAAAGCCTTGAGCGTCATGGGTGAGTAGGGCAGAACAATATTATAATAATAGTCCTTCATGGCCCGCAGCAGCAGCGAACGGTCATACTCATCCACAAAACGGCGCGAGGTGGCCACATTCTGACCGAATATATCGTTGCTGATAAGCACCTTGTCTTCTTCAAGATACGATACCATGCTGTCCGGCCAGTGCAGCATGCGTGTTTCAAGGAACGTGATGTTGCGCCGGCCAATATTGAGACGGTCACCGTCCTTGACTACCTCAATGGGCCAGCCCTCGGTCTGGAAAATTCCGCTGATGGATTTTTGCCCAAGAGAAGACACAAAGATTTTTTCCGGGCGGCACAGTTCCACAATGCGGGGCAGCGCGCCGGAATGATCCTGCTCCAGATGGTTGCATACGATATAGTCGATTTTCTGCGGTTCCACCAGGGCGGAGATATGTTCCACCAGGATATCGCAGGCATGGGCGCTCACCGTGTCGAACAGCACGGTTTTTTCGTCGCGCACCAGATAGGCGTTGTAGGAACTGCCCTGAGGTGAGCGGCTGTAGTGGTGAAAGTTGCGCAGGTTGTAATCCACCGCGCCTACCCAGTAAATGTCGGGTTTCAGCAGAACAGGTTGCATGACCGAAGCTCCATAACCACACGGTACAGGTCAGAAGACCGGAGGCGTTCCCCCGACCGGTGACAAAAAAGAGGAAAGAGCCGGATGCCAGCCAGGCTGGATGCTCTTTCGGTTCGTCCGGCCGCGCGGAACGTTTTCCGCGCGGCCGGACAGCTGTTATTCCGCGTTGAACTGAGATTTGGGCGCGCCGCACACGGGGCACACCCAGTCGTCAGGCAGGTCTTCAAACGTGGTGCCGGGGGCGATGCCGCTCATGGAATCGCCTTCGGCAGGGTCATACACATAGCCGCATACCGAGCACTCATATTTCTGAGCCATATGTCCACTCCAGGTACGGATAAAGGGTTGCGGGTGCGAGGCGCAGTGGCTGTTATCCTTTGGCCTGCCACAGGCCGTGCAGGTTGCAGTATTCGCGGGCTGTCACCGTGTCGGCCTTGATGCGAAATTCCGCCACGGGCGCTTCGCCGGGGTGGAGGAAGCTGCGATAGGAACGGCCGTCGGCCAGAAGTTCAATCCATTCAATGGAGTGTTCTTCGGTCATGGGGTGAGCCACCGCGCCCACCAGCACTTTGTAGCCGTCGGCCGTTTTTTCGATGACGGGCACATGCTTTTCGTGCGCGCCATCGGTGGTGCCGGCTGCCATCAGTTTCATGTTTTCGCCGCAGCACACCAGGGGTGCGCCTCCGCCGTGCACAATTTCAACAATGTTGCCGCAATGCAGGCACTTGTACACTTCATGCTGATTGGGCATGGGTTGCCTCCGTGGAAGACGTTGCTGAGAGTTGGAAAAATAAAAAATCTGACAAGCCTGTGACACCATGTGGCCCTGAATCCTGCGGCTTGTCCGGCCCTGGCCGGAAGCGGTTCTCTCAGCATGACCCGGGCGGGCCGAACAGCGCAATGATTTACTATCAGGAGTCATTATTTTATAGGGATGCAATGTCTCCGTCAAGCCGCCTGCCAAGACATTCGGCCGCAAAGCGTATACGATGCCGGTAGGTATGAAATCCGTCAAGCAGTGCGCGCCAGGCATGCTGAAGGTCGCGGCGGGTGCCCGGGTGGAGCTCCAGGCGGGATATGCATTCGTCCGGCGGGGTGTGGGGCTCCAGAAGCACCGGTTCCACCAGTTCGGGCGGAAATATGTCCAGGCCGCTGGTGCGGCTGCTGAGCAAAAAGCCTCCGGCCTGCCACACGTCGAAATGGCGCTGGGTCAGGCCGCCGGGCAAAAGCAGGCTGGTGACGTTCAGCGTATAGGGGGCGGCCCGATACAGGCCGGGCAGGGCCGTATAGTAATCCACCGGCGGCAGCAGCGGCGTTTCCGGCGGGCCGGGCGGCAGCCAGGGGTGCCAGCCCTTGTCGCCCACTACGGCCAGGCCGAGAGGGGCCAGTTTTTTCAGCCACAGGGTGCGGTGCTGCAGAGAGCATGCTTCGGCTCCGGCTCCGGCCGCGCGTGCATCGTGGCCGGGCCACAGGCTTGTCAGGCCCAGTTCTCCAAGCCACCAGTGGAAATCGGGACGTCCGCCGCTCTCCAGCAGCGCGCCGGCCCGGCGCAGCAGTTCCACGGGCGGGTGGGCCGCGCCGAAAAAGGCGTCCCTGCCGGGAAATGTGGAGCGGCCCACAAAAAGAATACGGCTCCCCGAGGGCAGGGAGGGCCGGGTGCGCGGCTGGAACAGGGGAGAGGCTGCCAGCGGCAGGGGATACACCCGATCCGCGCCGTGCCGCCGCAGTTCGGGGATAAACGTGGCGTCGCTGACGAACAGCACGGCTTTTTTCCACCAGGGCATGCGCAGGGCGGAGAGTATATGCCAGGGATTGTCCACAAACCACACGGCCACGGGCACACCCAGGGCTTCCAGCAGGTGGAAGGTTTCGCCGTCGGGGTCCAGTCCCCTCAGGTTGACGGACAGGCAAAAGGCCGGGTTTTGCGCCTCCAGCCAGCGCGCCGGGAAGGCCTTGTGTTTGCTGTGGGCCTTGGCGGGGGGCGGGGCGACGGGTTTATAACCTTCGGCCGTCAGGGCGTCCCACAGCTCAAGATGCAGCAGATCCCGCGAAGTGCCTGGCAGCAGGACTGTCCGGGATGCCGCGTGGCGCCCGGGCGCGATGGCGCGGCTTTGCAGGCGGCTGAAGAGCGGAGCCCAGAAGTCGGGAAACAGGCGTCGTGCCTGGCGGTATGCCCAGATGGCGGGCTTTGCCTCGGCGGCAAAGTTCACAGCGTCTTCCGGCTCAAGCCGTATCCAGTGCGGAGGCGGGGGAAGCGGACTGACGCCGCATGCGGCAAGAGCGCGCTCAAAGTCCGGGCATTCTACCCAGGCCACCGGACGCTGGCTGGGCTGTGCCCGCTTGGCCCCTTCGGGAGCGTCTTCAGGTGGGCCGGCACCGGTCTCAAGCAGGTGAACCGCGTCCGCGGGGCAGGGGCCCAGGCCCAGAATCAGGACGGGCCCGCCGCGCACAGCGGCGCTGTCGGAATTTTTCCCGGCGCGGAACCAGCTTAAAAACTCAAACGCTTCCGGGCCGGAAGCCAAAGTGCGCGGCCGGCCAAGACTGTCCAGGATACGGGGCCGAAAGGGGAGCGGCATGACTCACCCTGACGTGCCACTTGGCTGCGGCCGAGAAATGGGATAGAAGACACAGATCGACCATGAAAACATATCGCGACCACTATTTTCTGAAGGCGAAACGCGAGAAGTACCCGGCCCGTTCAGTGTACAAGCTGAAGGAAATGGACGCAAGGTTCCGCCTGCTGAAGCCGGGCATGACGGTGCTGGATTTGGGGGCCGCGCCGGGTTCGTGGAGCCTGTACGCCGCCGAGCGCGTCGGATCAGGGGGGCGTGTGCTGGCCTGCGATCTTCAGGCGACCGGGACTGTTTTTCCGTCCAGCGTGACCTTTGTGCAGGAGAATGTGTTTGAGCGCACGCCCGGGTTTGAGGCTCTGCTGGATGCAACGGGGCCTTTCGATCTGGTCATGAGCGATATGGCCCCCCGCACCACGGGCACAAAGTTCACCGATCAGGCCCGTTCGCTGGAACTGTGCCTGGAGGCGGTGGCGGTGGCCGACCGCTGGCTGAGGCCTGGCGGTCATTTTGTGACCAAAATTTTTATGGGCCCGGATTTTCAGGATTTGGCGCGGGCCCTGCGGCAGCGCTTTGACAGCGTGAAAACCTTCAAACCCAACAGTTCCCGTGCCGAGAGCAAAGAAATTTTTGAACTCGGCCTGGGCTTCAAAAGCGCTCCTGCCAGGGGCGACAATCGTTCGGAGGCTTGAGTTTATGTCAGGACACAGCAAATGGGCCAATATCAAGCTCCGCAAAGGCGCTCAGGACGCCAAGCGGGGCAAGGCCTTCACCAAGGCCGCCAAGGAAATTATCATTGCCGCGAAAAACGGTGGCGACCCGGCGGGCAATGCCCGGCTGCGTTCCGCCATAGCGGCCGCCAAGGCCGTCAACCTGCCGAAAGACAAGATCGAGGCCGCCATCCGCAAGGGCACCGGCCAGGATGCCGGCGGTGATATCACCGAAATCACCTATGAAGGCTATGGCGCGGGCGGGGTGGCCGTCATCGTTGAAACGGCCACGGACAACAAGAACCGCACCGTGGCCGAAGTACGGCATGTGTTTACCAAACACGGCGGCAATATGGGGGAAAGCGGCTCGGTGGCGTTTCAGTTTGACCGCCTGGGCGTCATTGTCCTCAGCAAGGAAAAGTACCCCGACGAGGATGTGGTGATGGGGCTGGCCCTGGAGGCCGGGGCCGACGATGTGCAGGACGAGGACGATACCTGGGAAATTCACACCGCGCTGACCGATTTCAACGCCGTGCGTGAAGCTCTGGAAAATCAGGGCGTGACCATGGAATCGGCCGCTCTGGCCATGGTGCCCAAAACCACCGTGCCGGTGGATGCCGAAACGGCCCGCAAGCTGATGCGTTTCAACGACGCGCTGGAAGATTTGGACGACGTTCAGAACGTGTACTTCAACTTTGAGCTGCCCGAAGACTTCGAGCCGGAAGACTAGGCGGAAGTCTCCGCCAGACAAAGCCGCCGAATCCCGGATTGGGGTTCGGCGGCTTTTGCGCTATGGGGAAAAGACGGAACCGCTCACGCCTCAGCTTTTGAAATGGAGCGCGAGGGTACGGTAAAGTTCTTTGATATCAATGGGTTTGGCTATGTGCCCATTCATGCCGGCCGCCAGCGCGGTAGAAACGTCCTCACTGAAGGCATTGGCCGTCATGGCGAGAATGGGAATGGACTTTGCGTCCGGGTGGCTCGAGGCCCGAATGGTGCGTGTTGCCTCGTGGCCATCCATGACCGGCATTTGCACATCCATCAGAATAATGTCATAGGTGCCGGGCTCTGACTCCGTAAAGCGGGAAACGCCCTGTGAGCCATCTTCGGCATTGTCCACCGTGGCCCCGGTCATTTCCAGGAATTCATTGGCTATTTCACGGTTGAACTCATTGTCTTCCACCAGCAGGATGTGCTTGCCGGTGAAGTCATAGTGCCGCTCATCGTCATCCGTTGCTGCTTCCTGCGGCGCCGCTTTTTCCTTTTCCGCCGCTGTCGTTGTCTTGCGGGTCAGAGTATTGAGGGCATTGTACAGGTTGGACGCGAAGAACGGCTTGGGAATAAATCCATTCACGCCCACGCTGGTGGCCTGATCCTGAATGGATTCCCAGTTGTAGGCGCTGATAATGATAATGCAGGTTTCATCGCCCACGGTCTGGCGAATGCGGGTGGCAGTCTCCATGCCATCCATGTCGGGCATTTTCCAATCGATGAAGCATACATCGTAGTCATCGCCATTGGCGTGGGATTCTTGCACAAGTTTTATGGCGTCCGCGCCGCTCAGCACCCAGCGGCAGCGAAGTCCCATTTTTTCCAGCAGCAGCGAGGCATGCTCACAGGTGCCGTGGTCGTCGTCCACAATCAGCACCTTGAGCGGAGCCAGTCTGCCCCCATAGGCTTCCGGCTTTCGTCCGCTCAGGCCGAAGGGAAGTTCCACCGTAAATTCGCTGCCTTCGCCTTCCTTGCTTTTCACAAAGATGGTGCCGCCCAGCAGGGAAATAAGGTTCTTGGTGATGGCCATGCCCAGCCCTGTCCCGCCGAACTTGGAAGCCGTGGAGCTGGTGGCCTGCTCAAAGGGGGTATACAGCTTCTTCAGGAACTCCTCGCTCATGCCGATGCCGGTATCCCGGATGACAAAGCGGAATTGCACGGTATTATTCTTTTTGTACAGCTGGCGGACTTCCAGTCGCACAGAACCCCCGGCCGGGGTAAATTTGATGGAGTTGGACAGAATGTTGATGAGAATCTGATTGACGCGCAGCGCGTCGCCCATCAGCTCCTCTTCTTCCACCGTGGACACCACTTCAAAATCCAGGCCGCGGGCCTGGGCCTGCGGAAGGATGAGATTGACCACGCCTTCCATGGCCGTCTGGAAGTTGAAAGCCTCATGGGCGATGGTGAGCTTTCCACCTTCAATTTTGGACATGTCCAGGACGTCGTTGATGATGCCCAGCAGGTGGCGGGAGGACAAGGCTATCTTGGACAGGCAGTCTTCTATGCGGCTGCGGTCATCAAGCCTGGTCATGGCAATGGTGGTCATCCCGATAATGGCGTTCATCGGGGTGCGGATTTCATGCGACATGTGCGAAAGGAAGTTGCTCTTGGCCATGCTGGCGTTGCGGGCATTTTCAAGAGCATCGCGCAGTGCCTGCCGCTGCTGGACATCTGCTGTCTGATCCGACAGCGTAACAATGCGCTGCTTAAGAACATCATCTTCAAATATGGGATAGACCCGGATTTTAAAGTGCCGGTCACTATTTTTCAAGACAACATTTCGTTCCTGAAAGTCTGGAGAAGTGTAGTCAAACACTTCTTTCAGCCAGGCACTGTCCTGCTCTTCCAGAATGGTATGGATCTTTCTGGGATTATTGAGAAATTCCTTGAACGGCACTCCAAGCGTGCGTTCCGTGTTTGAACTTGCGTATTCGCAGGTGATATCTGGTCGTATGATAAGAAAAACTTCGTTGATATTGTCCGCAACCAGATTGAGTATTCTTTCGCGGTATGCGCTTTCCTTGGCTCTGTTGCGCTCCAGTCTCGTCGTATAGATGATCAAAAAAATGATGCCCAGGCCTATAAGCAATGTGGCAATGATGGACGAGTTTCGCAAATTGGTCATTTCTTTCAGAATAGCACGACCTCGTTGCTGCGCGGCCTCACTCATGCCGAGGAGCAGCTCATCCACCTTTTCAAAATAGGGCAGAACCTCACGCCTGTAGTAGGAATTAATATAGGGAAGATCATGTGTGCCGGCCAGGGTGCTGACCATCTCCTGCCGGGAAGACCACAGCTGTTCCAATGCCTGTTTCAGATTATCCAGTTCCGCATCATTTCCGCGAAACTTTTGTGAAATTCTTTCCAGTGCCGCAGTCTGCCTGGATATTTGATCTTTCAGAAAACTATTGATGTCGGCAGGGCTGATGTTCGTTGATCCCAAAAGCAGAGGGAGAGAGCGTCGTGCGTTATACAGCTCAGTTCTCATCTCTTCTGTCTTGCGCGCGACAGTATATGGATAATCATAAAGCTGGGTTGTGGAATCACCTATCGTATACAAGGAAAAACAGACAAACAGAATATAAAATCCTACAATAAAATAGAGACCGGTCAACCACTTGGGAATATTCCCGGCAGGCGCATGCGTGCTGGCTGTGGTGTCGAGCGGAGTCTTTTGGGGATCGAGCGTTTCGTCAGTGCCTTTCATGGGTTTCTCCATTATATTCTGGCGGATGCTCCGGCGCGTGATTGCCCTCGGGCGCCGCGGAGCCTTTCTTGCGAGGTTTACGCGCTGATAACGCCGCAAAGAGCCTCGTAGACCCCGGCTATTTCCGGCATCATGCCCACGGCCAGCTCCCATTCTCCGCCGCGCATATGCGCTTCCTGCTTCACCACAAGCGCCTGCATGCCCTCGCAGCCTATGGTGCCGCATACGCTTTTCAGGGTATGCACGGCCCGGGCCGCGGCTTCCCGGTCATCGGCGGCCAGGGCATCCTTCAGGGCTATATAGCTTTTTTCGTTGAGAAATTTTTGCAGGTAGCGCTCCAGCATGGCCTCGTTCCCCATAAAACGATCAAGGGCCGCATCCACATTGATGCCGCCCGCTTCAAGCCGTTCCTTTCGTGCTGTATCCATGTGCTTTTCCCCTATTCGTACGCATACTCCGGCCCACCGGCGTACAGCGTGCGTAGTTTGTGCTCAATTGTCTGAAAACATTCCAAAAGTTCCGGGTTGAACTGGCCGCATTGACCGCCCACAATCATTTCGCTGGCAACGTCAAAGCTGAACGCCTTTTTGTAGCAACGCGGGCTGACCAGCGCATCGTACACGTCGGCAATGGAGACTATCTGCGCCCCCAGCGGGATATCGTTGCCAACAAGGCCTTCAGGGTAGCCGCGGCCATCCCAGCGTTCATGATGATATTTGGCAATATCGCAGGCATACTTGAAAAACGGCAGTTCCTTCATTTGCGGGATTCTTTCCAGAAGCTTGCCGCCATGCGTCGTATGCGTTTTCATGATTTCAAATTCTTCCGGGGTAAAGCGACCCGGCTTGTTCAATATGGTGTCTGGAATGGAAATTTTGCCGACATCATGCATAATGGAGGCTAGAGAAATATGTTCAATTTGCTCTGCTGAAAAAAGATCGGCAAACTTGGTATTTTCCAGGAAAAGTTTGGTAATGCCGTATATTTTCCTGACATGCGCTCCGGATTCACCGCTGCGGAATTCAATGGCGGTTGACAGGGATTCAATCATCCCCATGGTGAGTTTAATAATTTTCTGCGCTTGTTCTGAAAGTTGAATTTGTTGCTGGTCAACTGTATGAGAAAGCCTTTTTCTGGCCATGAAGAGTTCAATAACCGAATTAACCCGTCGGCGCACAATGTATGACGAAATTGGTTTTCGGATAACATCCATAACGCCTAGTTCATAGGCGCGCTTAACAATTTTTTCGTCAGTTTCTCCGGTAATGAGAAAGACGGGAATATGATTGATCACATTATTTTCATTGAGTATTTCAAGAACTTCAATCCCGTCCATGACAGGCATGACAACATCCAGAATAATGGCACAGATCTGTTTGCCATATTCCTCAATCGCATCAAGGCCTTCCTTCCCGTTTTCAACTGTTTGAACGGAATAGGATGTCTCGAAAATATTGGATAAGATATCACGATTTATTTCGTCATCATCGACGATAAGAATCGTGTTGGGAACAATGGATGTGTCCGACAGAAATGAATACGGCATAGCAATTCACATAACGTACAAGAAGTACGGCAAGATCACATACATTCGGAACAGCCCCGCCCCATCCCGGGCGGCATTCTGCGGAATATGCGGCTGTTCCTCATCAATCCTGACTCGCTATGCTATACCTCACGCTTAAAGCTGTCAACACGCCAAGGTCGTGTGGCATCCAGCTTTTCAAGAGAAAAGAATTTTTTATCCCAGTGAAATTTCAGCAAAAATTCTTCGTATTCACCAAAAGGGCGAAGGGTTCACCGCCGGTTGGCCGGATGCGTGAAGCGGCGCAACCGCACTCTTCCTGGCAGCTCCGGAGCCGCCCCGCGCGTCCAGATCCGCCTTTAAGCAGCGCGGGCGCCAGGGCTGACAAGGGGCACCCATTCGCCCATTGATGATGCAAGCTCTGGACACGAGGGGGCGGGCTTCACACTCTGGAAATGAGGGCGAAGGCGCGCAGCGGCACAACAGAAAAGGGCTTACGGTTTTCACCGTAAGCCCCTGGATTTTCTGGTCGGGATGAAAGGATTTGAACCTTCGACCCCTTGAACCCCATTCAAGTGCGCTCCCAGACTGCGCTACATCCCGACTATGAACCGCGGGAAGAACTGGAGCCCATGTGCAGAATTGAACTGCAGACCTCATCCTTACCAAGGATGCGCTCTACCTACTGAGCTACATGGGCATTTCCCCCGGCGAGGTGGTTAATTAGCAGGGGGGCTTTCGTCCGTCAAGCGGAAACCCCGTCTTTTTTCACAAAGTTTTCCCGCCTCCTTCCATCAGGCGCTTCATCAGGCCTGTTGTACTGGAGCGGAACCGCTCCGTCTGCGTGGCGGAAAATGCCGCCCCCTGGCATACGGCCATCCAGGGGGGGAGGCGCAGAAATTCTTCCGGTGTATGCGCATTGCCGCCTGGTGCCAGCAGGCAGCCATGGCGTTCGGCCATGGCCGCCACATGGGCGTTGGTCAGGCAGTGGCGGGGACAGGCTGAAAGTTCCAGCGCCACGCCTTTTTCCGCCGCGTAGGCCGCTGTCTGGTCGTCTACGAGGCCGGGATGGGCCAGAATATCGGCACCGGCCTCCACGGCGGCCAGATTGGTGCCTTCCGCCACGGTGTCGGCGAGGCTTTCGCCGTGAACCAGCACCAGTTCCGCGCCCGCCTTGCGCGCGTCGGCCACGGCTTCTGGCAGCAGGGCGGGCGGCACATGGATCAGTTCCACGCCCACCCGGGCGTCCACATTGGCATACAGACCGAGCGCGCGCACCTGTTCGCCCAGGCGCCGAAGCGAAAGATTCAGGCTTCCGTCACTCCGCACAACAAGCCCCACCGCGCGCAGGCCGCGCAGCGCGGCCAGGCGCAGGGCTTCAGCGGGGAGCAGACCCGGAGCCTGGCCGTCAGGGGCAATGTGGACATGAAGGTCGAGCATGATTGTTTCAACGGAAAAAGACCTTCCGGAATATTCCGGAAGGCCCTGACAGGGGAGCGAAAAGGCGCTTAAGCGTCGGTTTTGGCGCGCTTGTCCAGCACGCGCACGGCTTTGCCTTCCGAGCGCTGAATGGTGCGCGGTTCCACCAGCCTCACCTTGGACGAAATGCCCAGAAACTCCTTGATGCTTTTCTGGATGGCGTTTTCGCGGCGCTGCAGTTCTTTGATGGTGTCCGAGAAATTGCTGCCCGACACTTCCACCTGCACTTCCACATTATCCAGCGCGCCTTCGCGTGTCACAATGATCTGATAGTGGGGCGACACACCTTCGGTTTCCAGCAGGATGGATTCAATCTGGGACGGGTAGACGTTGACGCCTCTGATGATGAGCATGTCGTCCGTGCGGCCCGTGAAACGGTGCAGTTTGGCAAAGGTGCGGCCGCAGGGGCAGGGGGTATGGTTCAGGCTGGTGATGTCACGGGTGCGGTAGCGGATGAGCGGAACGCCTTCCTTGGTGAGGGTGGTAATGACCAGTTCACCGCGTTCGCCCGCGGGCAGCTGTTCGCCCGTCACCGGGTCGATGATTTCGGCCAGGAAATGGTCTTCCTGGATGTGCAGGCCGCTGCGGCCTTCGGCGCATTCCATGGCCACCCCGGGCCCCATGATTTCAGACAGGCCATACACGTCCAGGGCCTGAATGCCCATTTTCTGTTCCATGTCATGGCGCATTTCCTCAGTCCAGGGCTCTGCGCCGAACACGCCCACCCGCAGGGGAAGCTGTTTGAGGTCGATGCCCTGCTCCTGGGCCGCGTCGTAGACATGCAGCGCATAGGAAGGCGTGCAGCAGATGCCGTTGGTGCCGAAGTCGCGGATAAGCTGGGCCTGCCGCTTGGTGGAGCCGCCCGAAGCGGGAATGGCCGTCGCACCCAGGCGTTCCACGCCGTAGTGCGCGCCCAGGCCGCCGGTGAACAGGCCATAGCCGTAAGCCACATGGATGATATCCTTGGCTGACAGTCCGGCCATAGCCAGACTGCGGGCCATGCAGTCCGCCCAGTTGTCAATGTCGCGCCGGGTGTAGCCCACCACGGTGGCTTTTCCCGTCGTGCCGCTGGAGGCGTGCAGGCGAACGATGCTTTCACGCGGCATGGCGAGCAGCCCGAAAGGATAATTGTTGCGCATGTCCTGCTTTTCGGTAAAAGGCAGAAGCTTAAGGTCGTTCAGGGACTTGATGTCATCGGGAGTAACGCCTATCTCATCAAAGCGGCGGCGGTAAAACGGCACGTTGGCGTACACGCGGGCGCATTGGGTTTGCAGGCGGCGCAATTGAAGACGTTCAAGCTCTTCGCGCGGCAGTGTTTCCAGATCGGGCTGAAACATCATGGGATACTCACTCCTGTTGGCTGTCAGTCGCAAACGTTTTTTGCTTGCCTCATTTTTGGGCCATGGTCAAGGCGCCGGGCAGCGCGGGCGCGGGTGAGCGCGGCACTGCGCGGCATTTGCGCTCGCGGCGGGAATGGAGTAAAAATTTCCAAAGCCGGATAATCCAACGAGCTCTCATGACGAGGAAGGCATGACTGAGGAAAAGACTTTTTCGACCCTTCCGGCCAGGGACAAGGCCGGCGTCATTCTGGCCTGGCTGGCGGAACACAAGGCCTTTGACATGGCGGCCTTTCATCTGGCGGAGAATCCCCTGGCCGAAGTCTCCATCGTCGTCTCGGCCTCGTCGGCCCGGCACGCCCGGGGTCTGGCTGACGGCCTGCTGGAGTTGTGCGGCCGCGAGCGTTACGAATTTCTCCGTATGGAAGGGTACCAGAATGCCATGTGGGTTCTGGCCGACCTCAATGATATTATTGTTCATATTTTTCAGAAATCGGTGCGCGAGCTTTATAATCTGGAAAGTCTGTGGCACGGGGCTGCAGCGCTGGATCTTCCGGATGAACGGAAAAGCCGCGCGTCTGCCGTGCCGGGCACAGAGGGCGCCGCCCGGCGTGAGGAGTGCGCATGATGACTACCCTTACCCCTACACTGCTGTTGATTCTGGACGGTTATGGCCTGGCTCCCGCCGGCCCGGGCAACGCCGCCTCCCTGGCCCGCACCCCCAACCTGGATCGCCTTCTGGCTTTGCCGGGCGTGACATCCCTGGCCGCTTCGGGGCGGGCCGTGGGCCTGCCCGAAGGGTTCATCGGCAATTCCGAAGTCGGGCACCTGAACATTGGCGCCGGGCGTGTGGTGTATCAGGATCTGACCCGTATTGACATGGCCGTGGAAAGCAATGAGCTGTTCCGCAACGATGTATTGCTTGATCTGTGCGCGGCCGTGCGCGAGCGCGGCGGACGCCTGCATTTTGCCGGGCTTTTGTCCGATGGTGGTGTGCACAGCCATATCAATCATCTGATTGCCCTGCTCATGCTGGCCCGGGAGCAGAATGTTCCGGCCCTGGTTCACGCCTTCATGGACGGGCGGGACACCGCCCCCACCGACGGCGTGCGCTATGTGGAACAGCTTCAGCAGGCGCTGAACGTGTCGGGGGCTCGTCTGGCCACGGTGTGCGGACGTTTTTACGCCATGGATCGCGACAAGCGCTGGGAGCGCGTGGAACAGGCCTGGAATTTGCTGATCCATGGCCGGGGGGAACGGATGCCGGATCCCGTGGCCGCTTTGCGCGATGCGTATGCGGCGGGGGAAAGCGACGAATTTATTAAGCCTGGGCTGTGCCTTGACGCGGCCGAGGCCGCCATCCGATCCGGTGATGGAATATTCTTTTTCAATTTCCGGGCCGACCGTGCGCGGGAACTGGTGGCCGCCTTTATCAATGATGCGTTTGACGGCTTTGAGCGCGGCGCAAGGCCGGATTTGGCGGGCGTGGCCACCATGACGTCGTACGATGCCTCGTTCACCGTGCCTGTGGCCTTCCGCAAGGAAAATGTGACCCAGACCCTTGGCGAGGTGGTGGCGGATATGGGGCTCAGGCAGCTGCGCATTGCCGAGACGGAAAAATATGCCCATGTGACCTATTTTTTCAACGGCGGACGGGAAGAACCGTTCCCCGGCGAAGATCGCGTTCTGGTTCAGTCGCCCAGGGATGTGCCCACCTATGACCTCAAGCCGGAAATGAGCGTCTTTGAGGTTACGGATAAGCTCATCCAGGCGTGGAACAGCGGGCAGTATGGCTTTGCCGTGTGCAACCTTGCCAATCCTGACATGGTTGGACACACCGGCGTGCTGAAAGCGGCCATAGCGGCCTGCGAAGCGGTGGACGCCTGCGTGGGCCGCATTGAATCGGCCGTGCTGGCCGTGGGCGGCAGGTTGTGCGTGAGCGCCGACCACGGCAATGTGGAGAGCATGATCGGCCCTGACAATGCGCCGCAAACGGCTCATACCACCAACCGCACTCCCCTGATTATCACGCAGGGAGACGGTCGCTCCGTTCAGCTGGCCGGGGGGGGCAAACTCGCCGATATCGCGCCCACGCTGCTGGCCTTGTGGGGAAAGACTCCGCCCGGGTCCATGAGCGGCGACATACTGGCGCGGGCTTCGGCCTGACCTTCGTGTTTTTTCAGGCCAGTCCGGTTGCGCGCCTTGACCTTATCCGCAGCGAGCAGAGCATGTCACAGCGTCCCATACAGCCCGTCAGCCCGGAAGGGATGGAAATTTTATTCATTTATCAATGTCCGTCGTGCGGCCGCCAGGTGGGTCTGCTTTCGCCCACCCAGCCCGCCATGGCCCACTGTGACGTCTGCGGGGGTGCCTTTCCCATTGTGCCTGTGGATGAGCGCGGGGTGCAGTATGTCAAGCTGATGCTCAATAACGGCCGGGCCGCCGTGGATCCCGACTTTGTCTGAGTTTCGGCCGGAGCGCCGCGCGCGGGGGCCGGACGGGCCCGGGCGATGGGGGCTGCCTTCGGTCAGGAAGGGAAGCCCTGGTCACTGATCCGCCTGATCTGATTCTTTTTTCAGAATGTCGCTTTCCGCCAGAGCCCGCTGCCCCAGGGCCACCAGAACGGGGCCGGCCACCAGCCCCACAAAGCCCAGGGCCGCCATGCTGCACAGGATGGACAGCAAGAGGACAAGCATGGGAGCTTCAATGCCGGTTTTCAGCAGATAGGGGCGTATCAGATTGTCCGAGCCGGCCACCACAAGAATTCCCCAGGCCACCAGGCCCAGGGCCGTGCCCGGTGACCCCTGAATCCACATCACCAGCGCCAGAGGCGCCCAGATAAGCGCCGTGCCCGCCACGGGAATAACGGCCGCAAAGGCCGCCAGCGAGCCCCAGAACGCTGGTTCGGAAAAACCCATGATCCGCAGCCCGATGCCGGTCAGCGTACCCTGAATGACAGGCACGAAAATCAGCCCGATAAACACGGCCCTGAGCGCGTTGCGCAGGGTGAAAATGAAGCGGTTGAGCGAGGCTTCGGGCAGTTGGGTCACGCGAAGAGTCAGCTTGTACAGGGTGGGCGCATACATCACGCCAAGGCTGCTCAGGGCGATGAAGAGAAAGGTCAGCCAGACGGCAGTCATCGTGCTCCCGGCCAGGCCAAGTCCGCCGCTGACCACGGTTTTAATCGATGTGTTGATGATCGCGCTGACATTGTCGCTCAGTTCGGTAAGCCATTCGTTAAGTCCTGGTATCTTCAGCAGCCAGTTTCGCACGTTGTCGAAAAATTCCGCCACCTGGGGCGGAACTGTCCAGCCCGATGCCCGCCATTGATTTAAGCGGCGCACGCCTGCCACGGCCTGGGGCGCCACCAGAATGGTGACAACGGTAAACGGCGCGAACAGGCAGGCGCTCAGCCCCGCGGAATAGATCGACACGGCGGCCAGACGGCTCATGCGGGCGCGCAGCCAGCGGTAGACGGGCAGCGACAGGCATGCCGCGGCGCCGCTCATGAACACGGTGGCGGGGTAGGGAAAAAGTATAATCAGCCAGGCCAGCAGAGCCAGCAGGGCAAGGACGCGAGGCATGGATCCTCCAGGTTTCCGTCATTGTAAGAACCGATACGATGTTTGTCGAGAGCCGGAGAATGGAGCTGATGCCGGCATGGAATCGGCAGAGCCGCGTGCGCCGGTTCCCGTGCGCCATGCCGGTCTTGGAGCGCCGCCGGTGCGCGGGGCTTGCCAGCCGGCAGAAAATGTCCCTTTCCCGGAGGGCGGCGGCAGGCATGCGCCAGGGCGTCAGGCTCCGCCATGAGCGGTCGCGGGGTGTGCTCCCCAGGCAGGCCGTTGGCATTGTATTTGCTAAAGGACACATCAAGATGTGCCAGGGAACAGGCAAAATATTCCCACGAGGTGATTGTGGCTTCTGAATTTTTGTGTATGTCTTCTCCGTCCATGCTGGCGCTGTGCCCAAAAAACGGCACGGAGCACGCGGTTGCGGCGCATGGCGAGGCGTTTGCCCCTTTGGGCGAAGGGCCTTCCGCTGTGGCGGATGCGGCGGAAACCTGGATGGACAGGCTGGAAAGCCTGGCCCGTGAGGGTTCCGCATTGAGTGAGGCCGAGGTTGAGGAAACGCTGGATCTCATGCAGGCGGATGCGTTGAGCAGTCTGTATGCCTTGCTCAACGCGGCAGGCATCGATCGGGGTGATCGCCTGGTCATCGGGCTGGACGGGCGCGGTATGGTAAGCGTGGACGAACACCCTCAGCGGGAAGAGGTTCTGGCGCTTCTGGAAGCTCATCCCCGCGTGACGGACAAACTGCGGCGCATAGCCGCTCTGGCCCTGACCGGGCGGGGGATGCGCGATATCACCAGGGCCAGGCATCTGCTGACCGGCCATGACGGAAAAGGTGAACGGCTGTTCCAGGCGTGTCTGAAAGGCAGCCTTTCGCACTTTCACCTGGTTCAGAAATAAAAGTCCGTGTGTGTACCGTTGAAGACGGGCTGTCGCGCGCCGGCTGCTGCTGAAGCTTTTTGTGAACGTGATATTTTGCCATAGTTGCAACGTGGTTTGATACAGGAATTATTATGTACTACGCATCAGTATGCGCCATTGCCAAAGATGAAGATCTTGATATTAAAGAATGGATAATATATCATTTGGCTATAGGATTTGAGCATTTTTTGATTTATGATAACAATAGTATAAATCCTTTAAAATATAAATTAAAGCAATTTATAGATAATAAAATTGTTACAGTTGTAGATTTAACACTTACAAAAAATCAGCAATTGTCTGCCTATATGAATGCGATTACTGAATGGGGGATGAATACAAAATGGCTTGCCTTTATAGATATTGATGAATTTTTTGTTCCAGTTTTAAAATCAGATATTCGGGATATCCTTGATGACTATATATCCTATGGAGGTTTGGGCGTCAACTGGAATGTTTTCAGTTCCAATGGCCATATTTCAAGACCTTCCGGTGGAATTCTTAAAAATTATACGTCGTGCCTTGGATTAAATGGTCATATAAAGAGCATTGTCCGTCCAAAATTAATACAATATCCTGTATCTGCTCATCATTTTAAATACAAAGATGGGTTTTGTTGTGTTAATGAGGATTTTATTCCTATAAAGACATTCCATACATATCCTATTGGCGAAAAATTAAGGATTAATCATTATTATTATAAATCTCAATATGATTTTTATAATAAAATTAATAGAGGTCTTGGGACGCAAATGAAATCAGGAGCTGAAAGAAAAATTGAAAAATTTTATTCACATTTGTCTTTAGATACTTTTACAGATAACTCTATATTAAAATTTAATTCATTATGTGACAAATTTTCAAAGTTACCAATAACGTATCTTGAAAAAATTATCCATGCTGATGCATCACAAAATTTAATAAATGGAATAAAAGATATCAATACTTATATTTCAGTCAATGAATATTCCAAGGCATTTGATGCCTATAAAAGATTAGTTCGCTATTATCCCGTTTTTCAGCTTAAGTTAATTGGTGCCAATCTCTGCTTCCTTCAAAATAAGCTGCAAGCAGGATTGAATATTTTACAGGAAATGATGAAAGATGGCAATCTGTCCGAAGACGAACTTAAACAGTGTTATTCTGTACTAAAAAATTACTATGTCGCAATGGATAAAGCATCCATTGCCAATCAGATAAGTGACTATATAACATAATAATTTTGTGCGTTGCACACTAATATTCCATGCGGGATACGCTGGCTTCCGGGCGATGGAAGTAAAACTCCACCCGCCGGTTGCGGCTCAGGCTCACTTCGGAGGTGCCCGGCTGCACAGGGCGGGTGTCAGCGTAGGCCACGGCCCGAAGCCGGGTGGGCATGATGCCGTGTTCCGCCAGATAGTTGACGGTTGCGGCCGCCCGCGCCGCGGACAGTTCCCAGGCCGACGCATGCGGTGACCGGGTGGATTCCGCCGCATCGGCGTGCCCGCGCACCACCAGATACACATTGTATTCCCGCAGCACATCCATGACGCCATCCAGCATGGTGCGGCCGGTGTCTGTCAGCTCAGCCATACCGGGGTCGAACAGCACACTGTTATTGACCCTGAGCAGCACGCCCATGTCGTCGGAAGACAGGTTTGAGGCGTTGCGCAGCGTGGTGTCCGCCATAATTATGCCCTGCAGCTTCTGGCTGATGGCTCCCCGCTGTGACTGGGCCAGTCCTGGGCCGGAACCGCCCTGGAAATCAACCCCACCCACGCCGCTGTTCAGGGAGCCGCGGGATGAGGGAGAGGCGGCCTTGGGCTGAAGCGTGGCTTCCTCCGCAAAGTATTCGGCCAGGCCCTGCTTGGTTTCGGGGGGAACCATGTTCAGAATCCACATGAGCAGAAAAAAGGCCATGAGGGCGGTCACAAAGTCGGCATAGGCCACTTTCCAGGCGCTGCTCATGCCTTCCTCACATATTCTTCCATTTCTGCGAAATCCGGGCGGTAGGTCTGGGGGATGGAACGACGCCCGTATTCCACGGCGATAATGGGTGCGGCTCCGCGCAGCGCTGCGGCCATGGCCTCCTTGATGGCATGGCGGTAAACATGTTCTTCAATGGCACAGCGCTCCAGTCTGTCGCCGACGGGGCCGAAAATGCCATAGCAGCACAGGATGCCGATAAAAGTGCCAATCAGGGCCGCGCCGATGTGGTGCCCCAGCACCTCCGGTGCTTCGTTGAGCATGGACATGGTGAGAACCACACCCAGAACGGCGGCCACAATGCCCATGCCGGGCAGGGACTCGGCCATGTGGGCGATGCCGTGAGCCGGGATCAGATCTTCCTCATGCGTGATGTGCATGTCGAGCTTCATCAGGCTTTCCATTTCGCTCTGGTCGCCTGTGATTACATACACGCGCAGGGTGTCGGCAATAAAGTTCACCACGCGGGGATTGCCGGCAATGGTGGGATATTTGTTGAACAGGGCGCTGGATTCGGGTTTTTCGATGTCCTGTTCCAGGCTCACGGGGCCATCGCGGTTCATTTTGTTAAAGATGGTGTAGAGCAGGGCCAGCATATCCAGATATTTTGTCTTGCTCATGCCGGGGTCAGAGGCAATGCGCTTTATGCCGCGTATGGTCAGCCCCCAGGAATATTTTGTCTGTGAGGCGAAAAAGGCCCCCAGCCCGGCCCCCACGATGATGACGATTTCAGCGGGCTGCCAGATCAGCATAGGGTTGCCGTTTTCCATCATGAACCCGCCGATCACAGACCCTATGACAATAATATAGCCTATGAGAAGAAACATGCGCTGCTCGCTTTCCTCATACGGAAACGGGCGATGCCCGAAATGAGGGCAACGCCGATTTTCTGAAAGGCATATCTCATTAACGCGGAGAGGTCAAAAAAAGGAACTACCAGGCATCCGCTTGTTTTTTGAGGCCGGGTAGGGCACAAGAACCCTGTTTCTGCCGGCGTATGTCCGGAACTGTCGCGCGGAGAATGTGCCGGGCGGTATGCGGGGCGGCAGTCTGCCCTGCCTGGCGCTCTGAATGGGTTCTGCGGAAAGGCGTGTCCATGTTGCGGGAAAACCATGCGTCTTGTGGCGTGTGCTTCCTGCGGGCACGCCCGGACGCGGGCGTGAATGGGGTATGTATGGACAATGTGTGGATGGCGGCTCTGCTGGGTCTGGTGGAAGGGCTTACGGAATTTTTGCCGGTATCGTCCACCGGACATCTCATACTGGTGGGAGATGCGCTGGGGCTGTATGGTTCCCGGGTCGCTACCTTTGAAATCGTCATTCAGTTCGGGGCCATTCTGGCCGTGCTGCTCCTGTATTGGGGGCGTTTCTGGGGGCTGCTGCGATCCCGGCCCCATCGGGCATTTTCCGGGCTTCGGGGCATAGCCCTGCTGATGGTCACCACCCTGCCCGGGGCGCTTTTGGGGCTGGCGGCCAGTTCTTGTATCAAGTCGCTGTTTTCGCCGTCGTGCGTCATGGTCTCGCTGGGCGTCGGCGCGTTGTGCATGCTGCTGGCAGAATGGTGGGTCGCCCGTCATCAGCCCGCCCGCGCCCATGCTCCGTCCGGCCTTGATGAGCTGACTTTCCGGCAGGCCCTCGGGGTGGGCTGCTTCCAGTGCCTGGCCCTGTGGCCGGGCTTTTCCCGTTCCGCGGCCACCATCATGGGCGGCATGCTGCTGGGCTTGCGCCGCGAGCTTGCCGCCGAGTATTCCTTTATCGCCGCGGTGCCGCTCATTGTGGGAGCGGCGGGGTATGATCTGCTTAAGTCCCTTCCTCTGTTCAGCCTTGCCGATCTGCCCTTTTTTGCCGTGGGCACGGCGCTGGCCTTTGTCTCCGCCGTGGCGGCCATCAAAACTTTCATCAGGCTGCTTGGGCGTGTAACGTTGCGGCCCTTTGCCCTGTATCGCCTGCTGCTCATTGTGCCGGTGTACTGGTTTCTGGTGCGCTGACCCGACCCGGGCCGCGGATCGGTCTTGGCGCCTGCCTGCCACCGGGGGCACCCGGCATCTGAAATGCGCAAAAAAGACTTGTCAAAATTTCGGACTTCTCCTATAAGGGGCTTTCTTGCGACATGATCGCCTGTGGCAGGGTAGCTCAGTTGGTCAGAGCATACGGTTCATACCCGTAGTGTCGAGAGTTCAAATCTCCCCCCTGCTACCACCAGAGATGTCAACGAGGCCCAAGGGTGTGCAAAAAACCTTGGGCCTCCTGATTTTGCGGGAACTGTGCCGGTCAATGCCATAGCTGAGGATCTCTTTTGGGCGATCAGCTTTCCAGTTTTTCGCGCACGGTTTCAGCCAGCTTGAGGAAGGCCCGCTTGGCCGCCGTATCTTCGGCCATGCGCACAATGGGTTCTCCCCGGTCGGCGGCGACCACCGCGGCCGGATCCAGGGGAATGGCGCCAAGGCAGGGCAGGTGGTACGCCTGGGCCAGCGCTTCCCCCCCGCCCCGGGCGAACAGATCGATTTGGCCCCCGCAATGCGGACAGACAAGGCCGCTCATATTTTCCACCACGCCAAGCACCCGGGCCTTGACTCGGGCCAGAAAGTCCAGGGCCTTGCGCACATCGGCCAGTGAAATTTCCTGCGGCGTCGTGACCACAAGACAGCGTGCCTCCGGAATGACGTCAAGCACGGTCATGTGTTCATCGCCGGTGCCGGGAGGGGAGTCGATGATCAGGTAGTCCAGAGCGCCCCATTTCACGTCGGACAAAAATTGCAGGATGGCCTGGGTTTTCATGGGGCCGCGCCACATGACGGCAGAGTCGCGGTCGGGCAGGAAGGATTCCACGGAAACAACCCACAGGTTGGCGCCGCCGGACACAGGCAGTATTGTGCCGGTTCCGTCGCTGTCCGCGCGGGAAGACAGTCCAAGCAGGCGCGGCACGCTGGGGCCGTGCAGATCCACATCCAGAATTCCCACGCTATGGCCGTGGCTGGCCAGGGCGGCGGCCAGGTTAACCGTGACCGAACTTTTGCCCACCCCTCCCTTGCCGCTCATCACGAACAGCTTGTGCTGTATTCCCGTTAGTGTTCTGGCAATGAGCTTTTTCTGCAGGGTCATGGTCGTGGGAATGAAGGCTGACCTGGGCGGCGTTCCGCCGGAGCATGAAGACATGGCATATCCTTCCTGAAGCGATGGTGGGGAGCATTCTGCGCGGCATGGCCGCCAGGCGGCGTGCCGGCTCTTCCGGGCGGGCGTCTCAGCGGCCTGTCGTTCCGGGGATATAGTCCTTTGAAAGGCGTCTGTCCATGACGGTGAGGGGAGTATTCCCGGGCATGGCGCAAGGATGCGCGGATTTGACGGGAGCATAAGGCCCGGCTGCGGTTCCGGCAGATTCGTCCATCCAGTCATCGAACGGCATCCAGGTAAATTCCTTCATCAGCTGCCGCCATTTGACCCCGGCCGACTTCAGTCCATAGTGGTAGAGGAAGGCGTTGACGGGTTCCAGCTTGAGGCGGGGCTGCCCTGTGTCGATGTCGCGCGGGTGCAGGTACACCACGGCCGGGTGGCCTTGGGTGTTGAGCCGCCGGATTTCACGCTGGATGTACCAGTAGGGCAGGATCCGGAAAAAACCGCCGCCGCAGAAGGCTGTACGAATGCCGAGTATGACCGAGGTGGATACCGGAATTTCGTGCAAACGTCCTTCGGGGAATTCCATAACGCACGGATAGGGCGACGCGCCGGGAATGCCGCCCAGGCTGCGAAGCCCCGGGAACAGGCTGGAATCCACAGTGTAGCCGGCTTGACGCACGGCCCGAAAAAACCAGGTATCCTGGGGGCGCACCGAAAAGCCCGGCGCGCGATAGGCCCGCACAGGCAGGCCGCAGCAGTCTTCCAAAAGTTTCCGGCATCGTTCGGCATCCTGGCGGAAGGCGTGCGGCCCCAGCCGGAACACCGGTTCGTGATACATGCCGTGGCTGGCGATTTTGTGGCCGGCTGCGGCCACATCACGGATAAGCTGCGGAAACTTCTGGGCCACCCAGCCCAGACAAAAGAATGTGGCTTTGTGGCTGCCCAGTGTCCCCAGCAAGGTTTCTGTCATGCGGCATACATGAGAGTCCAGCCGATCCCAGGCGGAGGGCGGGCAGGAATGGATTGAACCGATAAAGTGGAAATAATCTTCCAAGTCGATGGATAACAGATTGCGCATTATTTACCCTTTTCACGACTCAGAACCTGAGCTTCGGCCAGGTCATACGTTTCACGCGGGCAGGCCGCGGGGCCGAACACAATTTCCCGCTGCACGGTGAAGGTGAGCAGATACAGCGAGCTTTCCACCAGCACTTTGGCCCCGTAAACAGGGAGGCTCAGGGTGCGATGCAAAAAGTCGATGCCGATATAGGCCAGCATCGCCATGCTTATTTCAAAGAGCAGGTAGGGCATCAGCGATTGCCAGCCTTTGTCCGAGGGAAAAACAAAGCTCCGGTTGATGCCGTAATTGACCGCCCACGAGCAGCCTCGCCCCAGCGCCATGCTTGGGGCGAGCGTCAGGCCGAGCATGGTGCAGGTCATGAACACCGCGTAATCCACCCCGGCCGTGAGCAAGGACGAGAGGTTATAGCGCAGGAAGACCAGATAGATTTTCATGGAATCCAGCAGCGGATGAAAATGGGAACTGCGGTTGCCGTCGATATAAACGGTGTCAATGGGCACTTCCGCCACGGGGATGCGCTCTTTCTTGGCGAGAATGAGCATATCCAGCTCAAAATCATACCCCGTGGTGCGCAGGCGGAGCAGTTTGGGCACAAGGAACAGGGGAATGCCCCGCAGACCGGTCTGCGTATCACTGATATTGAGTCCGGCCAGTACGCGCATGACCAGACGGGTGGTAATATTGCCCATCCGGCTGCGCAGGGGGGTGTTTTGGCCAAAGCTTCGGCAGCCCAGGATTAGGGCACGGGGATTTTCAAGCAGACGGGCTGCTGTGGCCAGCACGTCTTTAACCAGATGCTGGCCGTCGGCGTCCAGGGTAACGACCCCCACGCTGCGCGGAAAGGCGCGGGCAATATGCTTGAGGCCGGTGCGCAGGGCCATGCCCTTGCCCAGATTGGCAGGGTGGCGCAGCACAGTGGCTCCCATATCGGTGAGCTCCCGGAAAAACGGGTCATATTCCGCGCCGCTGCCGTCATTGACCACGACCACATGGGCTATCCGGCGCGAAGCCAGAAGAGCCCTGGCCGTGTCCAGAATGGCGGGTTCCGGTTTGTACGCGGGAATCAGGGCCACAGGCCGGCATACAGACAAAGGGGCTTCCATAGGCAATCTCCAGGTCACTGCGTATGACATAGCCCGCTTTCGGAGTGCAGGGCCATTATCTTTTTTGAGGAGACAGCCAGGGCCCTTTTGCGATGAATCGTCGCCAGCCGGGAATTTCCCGGTCAAAACGGCATGATGCCGCGGACACGATCCCGGTTCCTGCAAGGTGTCCGGAGCTTGAGCCGCGCCGTTCTGCTGGCGGCATCCCCGGCTCAATCCGGAAGCCGTGCCCGGATTGACCGGGCCTTCTGCGGGTATGACCGGCGTGCACGCGAACGACACCGGCGCCCGCTCGGGCTGGCCCCCATTTGCCAGAAGCCCGAACTTTCGGTACACAGGCCGAAACGGCTTTTTTCAGGCCGTAATTCATGGAAAAGCGAGTCATGCGTATGCGCACCTGTATCACTGTATGCCTGGCGCTGGTTCTGACCCTCATGGGGCCGGGGCCGGGAAGCCGGGCGCAAGCTGCCGGAGGACATCCCGTGATTAAATTTCAGACCACCATGGGCGATATTGTCGTGGAGCTTGACGCCGAAAAGGCTCCCGTCACCGTGGAAAATTTTGTCCAGTATGTGAAGGACGGCCAGTATGACGGCGTTATTTTTCACCGGGTCATTCCCAATTTCATGATTCAGGGCGGCGGCTTTGACGCCGACATGAACCAGAAGGCCACCCGCGCCCCCATCAGGAACGAGGCTGACAACGGTCTGAAGAACGACAAATACACCATTGCCATGGCCCGCACGCCCGATCCCCATTCGGCGTCGGCCCAGTTCTTCATTAATGTGAAGGATAACGATTTCCTCAATTTCACCGCGCCCACGGTCAATGGCTGGGGCTACGCCGTGTTCGGCAAGGTTACCGAAGGCTTTGAGGTGGTGGACGCCATTGCCAGCGTGAAGACCGGCAATCGCGGGCCTTACGGCGATGTGCCCCTGGAGCCCGTCGTCATCACCAGGGCCGAAGTTGTGGAAGAATAAGGGCGCGAACCCGGCCAGGGTTATTCCCTGAACGCGCGAAAGGCGGGCAAGCCTGTGGCTGCCCGCCTTTCGTGTTGTCCGTGTGTCACCAGGAGGGGAAGCGTTTCCGTCCTGTTATTTCACCGTCAGCAGCAGAAATCTCTTTTTCCCGAGCTTGATGGTGTAGCTGCCCGCCGGCAGGGGGCTGAGGGCATCGTTCCACTTTTCGTCATTGATACTCAGGGAACCGGCGGCCACCAGGCGTTTGGCCTCTCCGCGCGAGGCGGCCAGGCCTGAATCGGCCAGAAACACGGCCGGAGCGCTGGCGTCGCCGGCCTGGCACAGCCAGGTGGGGGCGTCGTCGGGCACGCCCCCTCTGGCGAACACGGCGTTGAAGCCGTCGCGCGCCTCGCGGGCGGCCTCGGCCCCGTGGTACAGGGTGACGATTTCCATGGCCAGCTCTTCCTTGACCAGCTTGGGATGGAGCGCCCCGTCCGCCACCTGGCGCCGCAGTTCGGCGATTTCGTCCAAAGATTTGGCCGAAAGCAGTTCATAATAGCGCCACATGAGATTGTCGGAAATGGACATGGTCTTGCCGAACTGGTCGGCGGCGGGCTCGTCAATGCCGATATAGTTGCCGTAGGACTTGGACATCTTGCGCGTGCCGTCCAGGCCTTCCAGCAGGGGCATGGTCAGCACGCACTGGGGTTCCTGCCCGTAATGGGCCTGAAGTGTGCGCCCCACAAGAAGGTTGAAGGTCTGGTCGGTGCCGCCCAGCTCCACATCGGTGTGCATGGCCACCGAGTCGTAGCCCTGAAGCAGGGGATAATAGAGTTCGTGCAGGGCAATGGGCCGTTCTTCGCGGTAGCGCTTGGCAAAGTCGTCGCGTTCCAGCATGCGGGCCAGGGTCATGTGCGAGCCCAGGCGTATGAAGTCGGCCGCGCCCATGCTGCCGTGCCAGCGCGAGTTGAAGTCCAGGACGGTCTTGTCCGGATCGAGGATTTTGAAAACCTGCCGTTTGTAGGTTTCGGCATTGGCGCTGACCTGTTCGGGGGTCAGCGCGGGGCGGGTTTCGGAACGGCCGGAGGGGTCGCCGATGGTCGCCGTAAAGTCTCCCACCAGAAAGGTGACCCTGTGCCCCAGTTCCTGAAAGTGACGCAGTTTGTGGATGATGACCGTGTGCCCCAAATGCAGATCGGGCGCGGTGGGGTCGCAGCCCAGCTTGATATTCAGGGGCTTGCCCCGGGCCAGTTTTTTGCGCAGGTCGTCTTCGTTGATCAGATCGACACTGCCGCGACGAATGATTCTGATTTGTTGATCAATATCCACCGGGCTTCTCCTGTGCAAGACACGCGCATGACTGCGGCGGCGGCTGCCGCCGCGCATGCCTCGCGTTCTTGTTGCAGGGAAAGCGGTGGCTGTCAACGTCGGAGTTGCGGCGCCCCGGGCGGCGCGTACAACGCTCAGCGCGTCTGAATGCTTTTGCCGTAGAGCGAAAGCCGTTTGCTGGCGAATCCGGCCGCCTTGGGAGCCGGCTCAAAGACGGCCGCGGGTTCGGCCTTTGGCGGCGCGGCCTGAGGCGCGGTCAGGCTTTGCGCGGCGGCAAGGGGCGGCGTGGGCGCGGCATGGGCGGCGGGCCTGGCCTCGGGGGCGGGCGGAACCGGCGCCATGGCGCTGTGTTGCGTCTCCTGCTGGGTATAGCGCCCGGCCGCGGTGTTTCTGGGCACAAAGGTGGAGCCCGTGCTGGCGGTTGTCACGGAGCGGGGCATGGCTGTGGGATGCGCGTTCTGCCTGGCCCGCAGCTGGGCGCAGGCCGCCTGGGCTTCAGCCGTGGTTATGACCTGGCCGAAGGCTTCGCGCAGTCCGCTCAGAATGTCCACCACGCTGTCCAGTTTTTCCAAATCCAGTTTGAGGTTGGCCTGCAGCAGGCGTGTGGTGCATAAAAAATAGAGCTGATGCAGGTTTTTGGCCAGTTCGCCGCCCAGTTCCATGTTCAGGCTGCTGTCCAGTTCGTTCACAATGTCCAGTGCGCGGGAAATAAGCATCCCCTTGCCCGCGTAATCCTTGGCCAGCATTTTGGTGCGGGCCTGAGCCAGAAAGCGCAGGGCCCCATCGAACAGCATGACGACAATTTCGCCCTGTCCGGTGGTTCCGACCTGGGTTTGCAAATACATATTAGCCGCGTTGTACATTCCTTCAAACTCCTTGTCCTCATCCGCCGCGCGACTCCGGAAGCGGAGCCGCGCGACCTCATCCGTTGCCCGATGGCCGCCTGCCGGCTACTTCTTTGAATTCAACTGGCTCAGTGCCGCCTCGTTGGCTTCCATGGTGCTGTTCATCTGGCTCAGCAGGGTGTCCAGGCGGCTGTACAGCGCCTTTTGCCGGGATTCCCACTGGGCCAGCCTGCTGACTTCGCGTTCGATTTTCTTGTCAATGCCGGCGACGATGCCGGTCTTGGAATTGGAATAGTTGTCAATAAGCAGGGGAATGGTGCCCGCCGTCTGCTTGCTGCCTTCGACCACGGGCTGGCATTCGGCGGCGAGCAGGTCGATCATTTCCCCCACCTTGCCCTGCTTGATGCGCACGGTGCCGGAATGATTGCCCGGCACGAGATCAGCTTCGGTGAACTGAATGGCCAGACCGGCGGCGTCGTTGTCGTAGTCGCCCACGGTGAAGCGGCCCGGATAGGCCGAGTCTTCCTCCGCCTTCACGCCGTTGATATAGACGTTTGTCACGCGGGTTGACGTCACCCCGGTTTCGGGGTCGGTGTATTCCTTGACCTCGTAGGTCACGTCATAGGTTCCGGCCTTGGCCCGTGTTCCCACCGAGGCCACGCTGAAGTCCGAGGTATTGGTGCTGGCTTCCGAATTGGCGGAAAAAAGTTCCGCCACATTGCGAATGTCCTTTTCGATGGCCGCGTCCAGCGCGTCTTCGTCAATGCGCAGCAAACCATTTTCGGGGTCGCTTTCGTCCGTCACGGTGCCGATGCCGATTTGCGCCCAGTTGGTGAACAGATCGCCCAGAATATCGTTTTGACTGGAGCGGCCCTTGAAGCCATCGGCGCTGTCGGCCGTCAGGCTCTTGAGTCTGCTGGCCAGCAGCTGCACGCCGTAGTTGCCGGTCAGGGTGGAGCCATACTGCCAGGTGAACTGGGACTGGAGTGTCAAAAGACCCGAGCTTTCGTCCACTTCAGGGCTTTTGACTTCCTTGCTTGTGTCGACCTTGGTCAGTTCCTTGATCATGCTCCGCAGCCCGTTGATGGTGTCGACGACGCTGCGGATATTTTCCTTGAGGGTTTCCTTGTCATTGGCGACGCTCAGGGTGGTTTCGCCGGTGCTCTTCAGCGTGATATTCAACCCTTCTATCACTTCCGTCAGAGTATTGCTTTCGGAAGTCAGCGCCTGGGGCCAGCCGTTCATGGTAAACATGGCGTCTTCGGCCTGCTTGCTGTACCAGTTGTCGCCGTTGTCGCGCAGAGCCTTCATGTCGCCGCTGTCTATGCTGGCCAGGCTTATGCGTTCCTCACCCTCGGCGCCCTGGGTGAAATACTGGATTTCGTAGCCCGACCCCATGGCCACGACGCGGGCCTCAATGCCGATTTTGGTGTCGGGATCATCCCTGAACTTGGCGTTGAAGGCGTCCACGAAGTCCTGCATGGTGGCTCCGTCGGCCACATCCAGGGTGCGCGTGGTGCCGCGGGGATCGGTAAAGGAAAAGGTGGCGCCGGCTCCGGTGCTGTTGACCACCACATTGCGGCCGTCCAGTTCCGGCCTGCCGCCCAGACCGGGCAGAACAGAGGCGGTGCTCAGTTCGATGGACTGGGGCCCGAAGTTGAACGAAGCGCTTCCGCCGTCGGCCGGGATCAGGCCGGCAATGGTGGTCTCGATGGCGATGCCCCGGGTGCTTCCGTCAATACCGGGGTCGTTCGCGTTGTACAGGTTGATCGGCTGCCCGTCCGCGTCCTTGATGACCAGGTTCTGTCCGCCGCTGCCATCGTCTTCCAGAGAGGCGCTGTACCCGTGTTCGGTGCTGTAGGCGCTCTTGTTGAAAAGCGAAACAAAGCCCGACAGGGTGGTGCCGGCGGGCACGCTGAGGCTGGGGATGTCCTCGTCGGCCAGGTTCTCTCCCAGATTCAGGCCATAAAAGCGGAACTGCGCGTCCTCGCTGGTCAGCACCGCATCCGTGGTGGTGAAGGCAATCCTGCCGCTGGAGGCATCGAACGACGCGGTCAGCCCCTTGGGCTTGGAGGAGGACGAGTTAATTTTGTCCACCAGATCGTTCATGGTGAAGTTGACGCCCACGTTGACGGAATAGGTCTTGCCCTTGTAGGCGTAAGAAAAGGTCTGGACTTCGCCGGTCGTGTTGATGAGCGTTCTGCCCGGGTCAAAATCCGCGGCGAAACCGCCCCCGCCCAGGGCTTCGCAGTCGGTTCGGGCGGGCAGGTTGACCACGTTCTTGGTGTCGCTGTCCCGCATCTGGAGAACGTAGTTGGAGCCCTTGAGTTCCAGACTGGCTGTCACGCCGCTCTTCTGCTTGTTGAACTCCTTCACGAACTGCTCGGCCGTCATGCCGGCCGTGATGCTCAGCGAGTATGTCTTGCCGCCGTATTCATAGGTATAGTTCTGATCCTCGCTGCTGTTGTTGAGAACCACGTCCCGTCCCGAAAACAGGGGAGTGCTGTCAAAGCCGTCCAGGTTGGACTCGATGCTGAGCGACGCGCCTTTGCCGGTATCCTTGCCCTGCATCTGAAAAACATAGCCCGATCCGGTTTTGATAAGCGAGGCGCGCACGCCGGGGTTGTCGGCGTCCTTGTTGATTTGGTCAACCAGATTTTCCAGGGTGGTGTTGTTGGCGACGGTCAGCTCGCGGCGCACCCCCTTGTAGGTATAGGCAAAGGTCTTGGCGCCGTCGGTGGTGACCGCCTCCTGCTTGGAATCAAAAACCTTCTTGTTGCTGAACACCGAGGCCGAGGCCAGCTGCTGCACGTCGATGGTGTATATGCCCTCGTCGATGTTGGAATCGGCCGTGGCTGTGGCCACGGTGCTCATGGAGCTGTCCACCGTGCGCTGGAGCATCTTGTCCATGGAGGAAAAGGCCTGCAGGGCGCTTTTGGCCTCCTGCATGCCGTTGAGTATTTCCTTGAAGGCATCGACGCGCGTCATCCATTCCGCCCGCCATACTTTTAGGCGATACATGGGAATGGATTCCACTTCCTTCAGTTTTTCGATTATGGACGCAAAGTCTGTGCCCGAGCCCAAGCCCTGAATGGAAATGCCGCCTGATATCGAGTAAGCCATGCCTGTGTCCTCGCGCGGAAAATTTTGCCGACCGGGGAAGATCTGCCCATACCCTTGCAAGGGGGATGCCACAGCTTCTTTTTCCACGCTCTCTTGCTGTATCGGCGCGCGCATGTTTTTCGTTAGGGCACGAAAACAGCCCCCGCCGGCCTTATGGCCGGCGGGGGCTGTTTCCGATCGGATCGCGGGGGAATACAGGCGCTGTTTTTTTTACAAGCCCGCCGAAAGCAGGCGTTCCAGCTCGGCGCGGGCGCGGGCGGGGTCTTCGCCGCGCATGCGGGCCATGTCATCCAGGTTGTCCACGGCGTCGCAGTCACGCAGATACAGGGGCCGCACATCGCGCGGAGCGGCGTTCCAGTCCGCGGCCTCGGTCAGGGCCAGCAGGGCGGCGGCGGAGGGCATGTCATAGCGCGCGGGCATAATGCGGGTGCCGGCGGGAACGGCCGCTTCAAAGAAGCTTCGGTGCGCGCTGACGGCCTCGCCCACCAGATAGTCGGGCGCAGAGCCGCACGGAGAAACGGGCGCGCCGGCCGCGCCGTGCGATGCGCGGCGCGGGCCGCCCCTTTCCCGCATGTCTCCGGCGCAGCCGGAGTCGTCAGGGCCGTCAGGCTGGGGCAGAAGCTCAATGTCCTGTCGCGGACAGGGAAGGCCCCGCGCGTCCGCCACATAGACGGCGCTGTACATCCAGCCCCGCCGGGCGGGGATAAACACGGCGATGCTCTCGCCCGGCCTGGCGGGCACGCCGGCGGCCACGCACTGCATGAAGTTCAGTCCGGCCTGGCGCGCGCCGTTGGCCCTGGCCAGCCCGGCGGCTGTGGCCAGGGCCAGGCGTATGCCGGTAAAGCTTCCGGGCCCGGCCACGCAGGCCACCCGCTCAATATCGCGCGCCGCGAAGCCCATCCGGCGGCAGGCGTGCTCCAGCGCCGGAGCCAGCAGTTCGGTGCCGCCGCCTTTGGTCAGCCAGTTCTGGGCGCACAGCAGAACGCCGTCCCGGCTCAGGACGAACTGGACATACCTGGCGGCTGTATTGAGAGACAGGGTCAATGGCATACCATGCACCTTCAGCGGAACCAGCGCATCACGTCGTTGAATGTGGCAAACACCATGAGCAGTGTCAGAAGCGCCACACCAAAGCGCATGGCCCAATCCTGAATTTTTTCCGGCACGGGCCGGCGCAGAATGATTTCGATGAGGCAGAACAGGATGACGCCCCCGTCCAGCACGGGCACGGGCAAGAGGTTCAGCAGCCCAAGGTTGACGCTGATCAGCGCCGCCAGGAGCAGCAGGGGAACCAGCCCCATCTGGGCCTGATCTCCCAGCATCTGGGCGATAAGAATGGGGCCGCCCACGGAGTCGGCGGGCACGGAGCCCGCTATCAGCTTTTTCAGGCTGGTCAGCGTGAAATCGATGATGGCCCAGGTGCGCTGCAAACCAATGGCGGCCGAAGCCCAGAAACCCTGGGGCTCGTACCGTGTGGCCCCGCTCGCCTGCACTCCGATGAGCCAGGCGCTTTCTTCCTCGCCGAACAGATTGGTGCGGGCCATGCGCCTGGGTGTCATGGACAGCGCAAGGAGCTCATCGCCCCGGCGGATGCCCACGCTCAGGGTTTTGCCGCCGGATTCACCCACATACTGGGGCACCTGCCCCCATCTGTCCACCGGGCGTCCGTCGATGGACACAATGCTGTCGCCCGGCTGGAGACCCGCCTCCTGCGCGGCGCTGCCCTCCATAATGCCCCCCACCACGGGGAGCGTGACGGCCAGACCGCAGGCAAAGGTAATGCCCCAGTAGAGAAGCCAGGCCAGCAGCAGATTGGCGAAAGGCCCGGCAAAGGCCATAATGAGGCGTTGCCAGGCCGGGCGGTTGCACACGGCTTCCTCGGCGGTGAAGCCCAGCTCTTCCACTTCGTCGCTGTACTCGCCCACCGCCGACACATAGCCCCCGATGGGCAGCCAGGACAGCCTGTACTCGGTTTTGCCCCGTGTGAAGCCCCACAGGCGCGGCCCCATGCCCAGCGAAAAGGTCACCACCCCGATGCCCATGCTGCGGTTGGCGATAAAATGGCCCAGTTCATGAAAAAAAATCAGTCCGCCCAGCACCAGCACAACAGCCAGCGCGGGTACACCATAGGCCGTGAAAATATGGAGAAGGAAATCCATGAGATTGGCCATGCTTCCATCAAAGGGCGTGCCAGCGGGCGGCACGGTTGCGGGTGGCGGCATCCAGCGCTTCAATGCGGGCCAGAGCCAGGGAAAGATCGGGCGCCGCCGGCCCGCGGTCAGGCATGCCGGGCGCGCCGGCGCTTGCCTCGCCGGCCTCCGCGCTGTCCAGAATATGGCGCACCAGCTCGGGAATGTCCGTAAAGGCCAGCTCTCCGCGCAGAAAGCGCTCCACGGCCACTTCGTTGGCGGCGTTGAGCTCCACGGTGCGCCCCCCGGCCAGCGCCCGCCGGGCCAGGCTGAGGCAGGGGAACGAGTCCGTGTCCGGCGGTTCAAAACTCAGGGTGCCCGCCCCGGCCAGATCCAGCGGAGATATTCCCACCACGGCGCGGGGCGGGGTCATGGGCCAGGCCAGGCACAGGGCGATGGGCAGGCGCATATCCGGCTCGGCCAGCTGCGCCATGAGCGAGCCGTCCTTCAGTTCCACCAGAGAGTGAACCAGCGACTGCGGATGAACCAGCACGCCCACCTCGTCCGCGCATACTCCATACAGGTGGCAGGCTTCAATGAGTTCCAGCCCCTTGTTCATCAGCGTGGCCGAGTCAATGGTAATTTTTGCGCCCATGCTCCAGTTGGGATGGCGCAGGGCGTCTTCGGGCCGCACCGTGGACAGAAAGGCCCTGTCCCGCCCCCGAAAGGGCCCGCCCGACGCGGTGAGCCACAGCCGGGCCACGTCGTCGGGCCTGCGGCCGATAAGGCACTGAAACAGGGCGCCGTGTTCGGAATCCACAGGCAGGATAACCGCGCCGCTTTTGGCGCAGAGAGCGCGCAGCAGGTCTCCGGCCAGCACCAGGGATTCCTTGTTGGCCAGGCACAGGGTTTTGCCCGCCGCGGTCGCCGCCACGGCGGCGCGCAATCCGGCCGCGCCGGCCTGGGCGGCCACCACCATGTCCACGCTGTCCAGGGAGGCCAGCGCGGCATAGCCTTCCGGCCCGGTCAGAATGGCGGGATGATAGCCGCGCGGCAGAAGCTTTTTCAGCGCGTCCACGCCGTGTTCGCCCGCTTCGTCCTGAACGGCCAGATACGGCGGCCGCCAGCGTGCGGCCTGCTCGGCCAGCAGGGCGATATTCCGCCCGGCGGCCAGGGCCTCGATGCGAAATGCCTCTGTCCCGCCCGGCGCGAACGGTCTGTCGCGGGAGCCTTCCACCACGAGCAGGGTGTTGCGGCCTATGGAGCCGGTGCTGCCCATGACGGCCAGGCGCCGGGGCCAGGGCAGGGCGTGAGCCGAATCGGGAACGGCGCTGATGTACTGCATGATTTACCTGAAAAAGGGCACGAAGGCGGCCGTGACGGCATAGGCGCCCGAGGCGAACAAAAGACTGTCGATGCGGTCAAGCATGCCGCCGTGGCCGGGCAGCAGCTTGCCCGAATCCTTGATGTTCACGCTGCGCTTCAGGGAAGATTCAAAAAAATCACCAAGTTGTGACATAATTCCCAGTTCCAGGCCCAGCAGGGCAAAGGCCGGGAGCGAGGCGGTTCCGGCCACGGCCCCGATGGCGCAGCATACGGCCACGGCGGCCAGCAGGCCCGCCGCCGCGCCTTCCACGCTTTTTTTGGGGCTGACGGCGGGCCAGATGCGATGTGTGCCGAAGCGTATCCCCACAAAATAGGCCATGACATCGGACAGGGCGGGCGCGACCACGACCAGCAGCTGTTCCGCCGGGGAAAAGCCGAGTGCGGGGGCCAGCAGCAGGGGGACATACACAAGGCCGCCCAGCAGCACGCCGCCGCGCGCAAGCCTGGTCAGGGCCGTTTCATGGCGCCAGCCGGCCAGGCTGTACACGGCCAGGACAAGCACAGCCGCCGTCAGGGCCAGGCTGAGGGGACAGGCGAACCATGCCGCGCTCAGCAGTCCTGCCCCAAGAGCAAGCCCCAGAAGTTTTATGCCCCGTTCCGCCTGGGGCAGGAACAGACAGTAGAACTCCCACTGGGCCAGGGCCGCCACCACCATCACCAGCCCGAACAGGGCCAGGCCGCCCAGATGCCAGACCGCCAGCAGCAGGGCCGCCAGAGCCAGACCCGTGGCCATGCGGGCACTTAATCCGGCCGCTGAAAATCGATGTTCCGCCATTGCTGATGTCTCCTGAACCGCTGGCTGGGGCGTCATGGCCGCCCTGTCTTTCCGCGGAATGGGGGCGCCCGTTACTGGCCGCTTCCGCCCGCGTCGCCCTCCCCGTGTCGATCCCGGTCGTCCTCGACACGGCCAAAGCGGCGCCGTCGTTCCGCATAGCTTTGCAGGGCCTCGCGCAGCGCGGCCGCGTCGAAGTCGGGCCACAGTCCGGGGCTGAAGTACAGCTCCGTATACGCGCTCTGAAACAGCAAAAAATTGCTGATTCTGAGTTCGCCGCTGGTGCGGATGAGCAAATCGGGGTCGGGCAGATCCGGATCATACAGCCCGCGCCGAAAGCTCTCCTCGGTCCATTCCCCGGGGGGCAGGCCCGTGGCCGCCAACGCCCTGGCGGCCCGTACAATTTCTTCCCGGCCGGAATAGCTGAGGGCCAGGGTGAGCACCATGCCGCGGCAGGCGGCGGTGCGCTGTATGGCGTAATCCATCGCGCGCCGCGCGGCAAAGGGCAGATCCGTCCGTTCGCCGATCATGGACAGGCGTATATCCTGTTCCAGGAGTCCGGGCAGCTCTTCCCGCACAAAGCGGGTAAAAAGCTCGAACAGAAAGCTTACCTCGGTCTGGGGGCGCTGCCAGTTTTCCCTGGAAAAGGCATACAGCGTCACAAAGGGTATGCCCAGTGCCCGGCATTCCCGCACCAGGGCGCACACGGCTCCGGCTCCGGCCCGGTGGCCTTCGCTCCTGGCCAGGCCCCGCTGCTGTGCCCAGCGGCCATTGCCGTCCATAATCACCGCGATGTGCCGGGGCAGGGTTGAATCCGTCATAGTCTGTCCACGCCCTTATATTTCCATGATTTCCTTTTCCTTGGCGGAGGCTTTGGCGTCGGCCCTGGCCACATAGGCGTCGGTCAGCTTCTGGATATCGTCCATGGCCTTTTTGAGCTCGTCCTCGGACAGGGTTTTGTCCTTTTCCAGTTTTTTCAGGCTGTCGTTGGCGTCGCGACGGATGTTGCGCAAGGCCACCTTGGCGTCTTCGGTGTATTTTCTGGCCACCTTGGTCAGTTCCTTGCGGCGGTCTTCGGTCAGGGGAGGAATGGAAATGCGGATGAGCTTGCCGTCGTTCATGGGCGTCAGGCCCAGGTCGGATTTCAGAATAGCCTTTTCCACCAGGCTGAAGGCGTTGCGATCCCAGGGCTGAATGGTGACGGTGCGGCTGTCGGGCACGGCCACCGAGGCCAGCTGCTGAATGGGCGTGGGGGTGCCGTAGTAGTCAACCCTGATATCCTCGACCAGAACGGTGGTGGCCCGGCCGGTGCGCAGTTTGCCAAAGTCGCGATCCAGCGCGGCCAGGGCCTTTTCCATCCGTTCTTCGGCGTCAAGCTGCAGGCTGTCCTTATCCATGATCAGTCTCCCTCGACTATGGTGCCCGCGTCTTCGCCGCGGACGACCCGTTTGATGTTGCCGCCGCTCATGTTGCACACAATGATGGGCATGTGGTTTTCCTGGGCCAGGGTAATGGCCGTGGCATCCATGACCTTCAGGCGCCGCCGCAGGGTTTCCGCATAGCCGATGGAGCGGAATTTGACGGCGTCGCTGTGTTTGGCGGGGTCTTTGTCATACACGCCGTCCACCTTGGTGGCCTTGATGATGGCCTCGCACTTGAGCTCCATGGCCCGCAGGGCCGCGGCGGTATCGGTGGTGAAATAGGGGTTGCCGGTGCCCGCCGCGCAGATGACGATGCGCCCTTTTTCCATGTGACGCAAGGCGCGGCGGCGTACATAGGGTTCGCACAATTCGGTGGTGGCAATGGCCGAAAGCACCCGCGTGGGGCAGCCCGCCTTTTCCAGGGCGTCCTGCACGGCCATGGCGTTGAGGATGGTGGCCAGCATCCCCATGTAGTCGGCGGTGGAGCGATCCATGCCCCTGGCCGAGGACGAGAGTCCGCGAAAGATATTGCCCCCGCCGATGACCAGGGCCAGTTCCAGGCCCATGGCCGCCACGTCGGCCACCTCACGGCAGATGCCGGACACGGTTTCCGGGTCGATGCCAAAGCCGTTGCGTCCGGCCAGGGCTTCTCCGCTGAGTTTGAGCAGCACACGCTTGTACTTCAGGTCGCTCATGCGTCCTCCTCTGTGCCTTGTGTGGGTTCCATGTCCTGCGCGGCAGCCGCGCCTGCCGAAGGGTGCCGGGCCGTCCCGCGCGCCGAGGGCCGGCGGGGCGGACGCTGCGTGACCTTCGTGGCATTGGGCGTGGCATTGGGCGCGGCGTCCGCCGCATCGAACGGGGCACCCCAGGAGCCTTCTTTAATGCGCACATATTTCAGGAAGCTGTAAAAGGCCGTGTGCGCGGCCATGAGAAAACCGGCCCGGCCATCCAGAAAGCCCAGGCGCATGACGTACATGGCCGCAAAACGCCACAGCCCGTGCGCCAGGCCCCGGGCCACGCCGCCGCGTCTGCCCCGGCTTTCCATGTCGCGCGCGCCGCGTTCGGCGTAATCATTGAGCTTGTCAAGCTGGTTACGGAAGCTGGCATAGGTGTAGTGGAGCAAATCGCCATCCAGATGGCCGACCAGATATCCTGAGGAGGTATTCGGTACAAGGCGCTGATGCGCGCCGCTGTTTTCAATGCGGATGGCTTCGGGCCGGAACAGGCGGAACAGCCGGTCGGGGTACGAGCCGCCGTGGCGCAGAAAGCGGTCGAAATACCAGGTGCGGCGCGGCATGGAAAAGGCTTTCGCCTGGCCAGGCGAGGCGATGGCCGCCTGAATGGAGGCCGCCAGGCGGGGCGTGCATATTTCGTCGCAGTCCAGAATCAGAACCCAGTCGGTGGGGGCGTTGGCCTCCAGCCAGTCCAGCCCGAAGCGGATCTGGCGGGCGTTGCCGGGCCAGGGATTCTGGATGAACAGGGCGCCATGGGCGCGGGCGATGGCCTCGGTTCTGTCGCTGCTGAACGAGTCCACCACAAGAATACGATCGCAGAATGAAAGAGAATCCAGACAGCGGTCAAACAGGCGTTCCCCGTTCAGGGTGACGATGACGGCGGTGAGGGATTTTCGTGGTTCCATGCGGGCGGCGTTGGTCGAAGGGCAGAGGGCGCACAAAAAGGGAGGAGACCTGCGTCTCCCCCCTTAATTAGCGTGAAACAGCCGGATATTCAAGCCCAAAGGCTCGCCGGCCGAAGCGCTGATTATTCCGCGCCAAGCTGCATCCGCACAAAGCGGCCCAGGCTCACGGGGGAACCGACGGCCTTGGCGGTCTGCTGCATGAGATCGCGGATACTCATCTTGTCGTCGCGAATATAGGGCTGATCGAGCAGGCACACGTCCTTGGCGTACTTTTTGACGGCCCCGTCGGCGATTTTTTCAATGATGTTTTCGGGCTTGCCTTCCTCGCGGGCTTTCTGGCGGTAGACTTCGCGCTCGCGTTCCACCAGGGCCGGGTCGAGGCTGTCCATGTCCAGCGCCAGGGGCGAGGCGGCGGCAATCTGCATGGCCACGTTTTTGGCAAAGTCCTGAAGCTGCCCGGCCGGGGCCGCGCTCTTCACGTCCACCAGGCTGGCAATTTTGCCGTTGGCGTGGACATAGCAGCCAATAATTCCGTTTTCGGCCCGCATCCGCACAAAGCGGCCCAGCGTGATGTTTTCGCCCGTGGCGGAAATGGTTTCGTTCAGCAGCTCGCGCAGGTTCAGGGCCTCGTCGTCCAGGCCGGCGGGGTTTGTGTCGGCCACCCGTTCGGCCACGGTGGCCGCAAATTCCTTGAATTTTTCACCGCGGGCCACAAAGTCCGTTTCGCATTTCACTTCCACCAGCACGGTCAGCGTGCCGCCTTCCTTGACGCAATGGGCGATAATGCCCTCGGAAGTGGCGCGATCCGCGCGTTTGGCGGCCTTGGACAGGCCTTTCTGGCGCAGCCAGTCAACGGCCTTTTCCGTATCGCCGCCGCATTCTTCCAGGGCCTTCTTGCAGTCCATCATACCCGCGCCGGTTTTGTCGCGCAGGTCTTTCACCATGGAGGCGCTGATGCTCATAGTTGCTCCGTCATGTTTGGCCGCCGCCGGGGCGGCGGGAAAAATCTTATTCGGCGTCTTTGTCCGCGTCATCGGCCATGTCGGACGCCGGGCTTTGTGCCGCGGCTTCCTCCGCCTTTTCGGCCGTCCTGAGCATGGCGGCTTCCGGATCGGCGTCACCGTTTTCCTTGCGCATGGCCGCGCCTTCCATGCAGGCTTCGGCCATGGCGTTCACAAACAGCTTGATGGCGCGGATGGCGTCGTCATTGCCGGGAATGATGTAGTCGATGACATCGGGGTCGCAGTTGGTGTCGGTGACGGCCACAATGGGAATACCCAGCTTGCGGCATTCCTTGACCGCAATGTCCTCGCGATGGGGGTCAATGACAAAGGCCAGCTGGGGCAGGCGATCCATGTCCTTGATGCCGCCCAGGGTGGCGTTGAGCTTGTCCAGTTCGCGCTGGAAGCTCAGCACTTCCTTTTTCTGATAGCGGTTGATGGAACCGTCGGCGAACATGGCTTCCAGTTTTTTCAGGCGTTCGATGCTTTTCTGAATGGTGACGAAGTTGGTCAGGGTGCCGCCCATCCAGCGGTTGGTCACATACGGCTGGCCGGCGCGCGATGCTTCGGCGGCCACGGCTTCCTGCGCTTGGCGCTTGGTGCCGATGAACAGCACCTTGCCGCCGCGCGCCACGGTATCCACCAGCTGGTCGTGGGCGGTGCGGAACAGCTTGACGGTCTGCTGCAGGTCAATGATATGGATGCCGTTGCGCGCTCCGAAAATATAGGGGCGCATTTTGGGGTTCCAGCGACGGGTCTGGTGCCCGAAGTGCACGCCCGTTTCCAGCATTTGCTTCATGCTGACGTAAGCCATGGGAAACTCCTTGAAACAGTGGGTTTGACTTCCACCCCGGCCCTGGTTCTTCACCCGCGAAACGCCCTTTGTCCGCGGGACCCCGAACCGCTGCCGGAGTGTGCGACGTTAAATAACCGGGTACGAATACGCCATCCGGCGGAAAAGATCAAGCCGCAAAAGATCCCGTGCGGGAAAAAGCCCCCGGGGCATGCCGGGAGGCTCCCGCCCGCGCCGCCCTTGACCTCGGCGTCTTCAGCGTTATACTTGTCCCACACTTCCCCGCAAGGAGGCCTTATGCAGCTCACCTGGTACGGTCATTCCACCATGCTGTTGCGTGATGACAGGACAATACATGCCGATCCGCCGCCACGGCAGGGCCAGCCCCTCGATCCGGCGACAGGCCTTCCTTACGCTGACTGGGATGGCGTGTACAGGGGCGGGGCGTCCGTGCTGGTGGATCCCTTTTTTGAAGGCAACCCCCTTGCGCCGGACTGGAAGAGCATACCCAGGCCGGACATTATCGCGGTGACGCATGATCACGCCGATCATCTGGGGCAGGCCGTTCCCCTGGCTCTGGCCACGGGCGCCACGGTGGCCTGCATTGTGGATTTGGTGCCCCTGTTTGTGGAACAGGGCGTGGATCCGGTTCGCGTGGTGGGCTGGAATGTGGGCGGCACGGTGAATATCCGGGGCGTGCGCGTGACCATGACCCCGGCCCTTCATTCGGCCGGGCGCGGCGTGCCTGTGGGCTTTGTGTTTGAATTTGGAGACGGCGGCCCTGTCGTGTACCACGCGGGGGATACCGGGCTCTTCGGCGATATGCGTCTTATTGGAGAGTGCTTCGCCCTGGATGCGGCCCTTGTGCCCGTGGGCGGCCACTACACCATGGACGGCGAGCAGGCGGCCCGGGCCTGCGCCCTTCTTGGCGTGAGAACGGCCGTGCCCATGCACTACAAAACCTTTGCCCTGCTGGATACCACCCCCGACGCCTTTGTGGAGGCGCTGAAGCGTCACGCGCCGCGCTGCCGGGCCATTATGCCCGAAGTCGGGCATCCGGCAACGCTGCCCTGTTCCCGGAATTGAAGCGTGAGCAGCCTTATCCGTCATGACATGCTGGTGAGCCGCGCCCTGGCCTTTGTCCACGAGCGGCGGCGCGAGTGTCCCGGGCTGCCGCTGGAAACGGTGCTTGATGAGGCCGGGCGGCGTTTCAACCTGTCCCCGGCTGACGGCGAGGCTCTGGCCCACGCCTTCCGCGTGTCGGCCCTGTCCGGCGCGGCCCCCGCGCGGGAGACCGGCTGAGCCATGAACCTGCTTCAGCGCCGCCTTTTTCTGGAACTGGTCAAGGTTTTTTTTCTGGCCCTGGCCGTGCTCTTGCTGTTCATTCTCATGGGGCGGGCCATCCAGTTGCGCGACATGCTTCTGGGGCTGGAGCTGGGCGTTGGCGATACCCTGCGCCTGTTCGGCTACCTGTGCCCCTTCTTTCTGCTCATGGTCTGCCCCGTAGCCTGCATGCTGGCCGTTTTCCTCACCTTTCTGCGCATGGGCACGGATCGCGAGCTGATAGCGCTCCGGGCGGGGGGGGTCAGCCTGTATCAGATGCTGCCCGCGCCGCTTCTCTTCGCGTTTTTGTGCCTTGGCTTTGCCGTGTGGGTGTCGCTGTACTGGCTGGCCTGGGGCATGGGCCACTTTCGCGCCGAAATTCTGGATATAGCCGGCAGCCGTGCCCGCATTGTCATTCAGCCCGGCGTGTTCAACAAGGACATACCGGACATGGTGCTCTTCGCCCGCCAGGTGGAGCCGGAGTCGGGAACCCTTGCGCAGGTTCTGGTGGAGGATTCCTCCAATCCGGATCGCACGCTCACCATCCTGGCGCCGGACGGAAGCATGGACACCGATTACAACCGGGGCGAGCTTCTGTTTCTGCTCAGGAACGGCCGCATCTATACGGAGCGGGGCGGGGCCGTGTCCGTGATGGGCTTTGACGAATATGTGGTGCGCCTGTCTCTGGAGGCCATGTTCAAGGGCTTTGATCTCGGCCCGGTCAAACCCAAGGAGATGAGCTGGAGCGAACTGATCGGCCTGCCCGTGCCGGAAATTGCCGCCAGAAACGAGCGCCTGGCCAACAAAATTGTGGTGGAGCGCCACAAGCGCTGGGTCTTTCCCGCCGCCTGCGTGGTGCTGACCGTGTTTGTCATCCCCATTGCCGTGTCGGTGCAGGGCATACGCCGCCAGAACGGCCTTCTGCTGGCCCTGTTTCTGTTCTTTTTGTATTACAGCCTGATTTCCGCGGGCATTACCACGGGCGAATCGGGGCAGATGCCGCCCCTCATCGGCATATGGGCGCCCAACGCGCTGTTTCTGGCCCTGGGGCTGTGCGGCATACGCCTGGCCGCGCTGGAGCGCATGCCCCGCCTGCCGGATTTTGCCTTCCGCCCGCGGCGTTCTGGCATGGACAGAACCGGGGAGGCGCGGCCGTGACGCTGCTGTTCCGCTATGTGTTTCTCAGCCATGCCCGCCTGCTGCTGCTGACGCTGAGTGTGGGCGTGGGGCTCTACCTGCTGACGGAGCTGGTGGAGAACGTGGATACCTTTGTGGAAGCGGAGACCGGTCTGTGGGTGATCTGTCAGTATTACGCCGCCCGCCTGCCGTCCATTATCGCCCAGATTCTGCCCGCGGTTTTTCTTCTGGCGTCGGTGATTTCCCTGTGCCTTATGGCCCATGCGCGCGAGACCATCGCGCTTCAGGCCGGGGGGGTATCGCCCCATGCGGTGGCCTTTGTCCTGGTTTTGTGCGGCCTGTTCTGGGGGGGGGCGCAGCTGGCCTGTTCGCAGTTTCTGGGCGCGTCGGGCGACGCCTTTGCGGATCGCGTCTGGCGTGAGCAGGTGCGCAAGCGCGCGGCGGAAATGCGGGTGCTGAGCGAGGTATGGTTCACGGACAGATCATGGATTGTCTCGCTGGACACCCTGCGCGAGGATGGCGAAGGCTCAGGCCTGACGGCCTACCAGCTGTCCGAGGACGGCCTGCGCTTTGTCGCCATTGTCCACGGGGCGGACTTCCGGGCCGAATCCGGGGCGTGGCGGGTACGCGACGCCGTGCGCACCTCTCCGGACACCTTTGTGAGCGAGGCCGCTCAGGACATGATTCTGCCGCTCCGGCAGGACGCTTCCGTCTTTTTTGTGTCCGATCAGGACAAGCCGCAGCAGCTGCCGCTGTGGCTGCTGGGCGAATCCATCCGAAAACTGCGGGAGGCGGGCTCCAATGTGGAAGCCCTGCTCACGGCCTGGCACAGCAAGCTGGCCTATGCCGCGTCCCTCATGGTCATGGCGGTGCTGGCCGCGGCCATTGTCTCCTGGCGCAATAACGTCTATCTGGCCGTGGCCCTGTCCATGGCCGTTATCTTTGTGACCTACGCGCTGACCCTGTTTGGAGAATCCATAGGGCAGCGCGGTCTTTTGCCGCCCATACTCGCCGCGTGGGGCCCGGATCTGCTCCTGTTGACACTGGCCCTGGCCGGCCTGCACCTGGCGGACGCCCGGCGCTGAATCCCCGGCCGGAGAGCGCTCCATGCCTTTCGCCCCCGCGGCTTCCGAACCCCCGGGAAGGGCGAAAAACGCTTTACCGCAAGGGCCGATGCCTGTATATCTCCTGCATGTCCGCCGGCTCTCCCAAACAACGTGGTGACAGCTTCCGCGACGCGGGCATGTCCGGCGCCCTTCAGTATCCGCATGTCTTTCAGAGCCAGGCCATGCAGCGATGGAGGATGAACACCGATGATGAACGGGCTTGAGCTTGCGCGCGCCTTTTATGCCGCCTGCCGTCCCGCCCTGGTCGCGGCCATGCCGGACATCATGTCCCGGGCCGCCGCCGGACTTGCGGGCGAAGGTTCGGAATGCCTGGGCTGCGATGACGCCACATCGCGCGATCATGACTTCGGCCCGGCCTTCTGCCTCTGGCTGCCCCGGGATCTCCTGCGGGCCGGGGCGCAGCGCATCGAAAGCGTCTTCGCGGCCCTGCCCGCGGAATTTGAAGGTTTGCCCTCGCGCCTGGCCCCGCACGCGCGCCAGGGCCGGGTGGGCCCCCTGCCGGTGGAGGGTTTTTACGCCTTTTTCACCGGTCTCGACGCGCCTCCGGAAAACTGGCGGCAATGGCTCTCCATTCCGGAGCACCGGCTTGCCGCCGCCACCAGCGGCGAAGTCTTCGAGGACGCGGACGGCCGCTTCAGCGCCTGGCGCGAGGCTCTTCTCGCCTACTATCCCCGCGATGTCTGGCTGAAAAAGCTGGCGGGCAGGGCCATGCTCACGGCCCAGGCGGGGCAGTACAACCTGCCGCGCGCCCTGAGCCGGGGGGACGCGGCTTCGGCCATGCTGGCGGCGGCGCGCTTCGCGGAATCGGCCCTGGCTCTGGTTTTTCTGCTCAACCGCCGCTATATGCCGTTCTACAAGTGGGCGCCGAAACTCGGGCGCCAGCTGCCGCTTCTGGGCCCGTCCCTCGGCCGCCTTCTGGATACCCTGGCGGCGCACCCCCTGCGCGGCCCAGGCGATCTGGACGTCACAGATCCGGTGGAGGAATTTTGCGCCGCTGTGGCGGCGCAGCTGCGGGCCGCCGGCCTCAGCGACGGGGCGGACGCATGGCTGTGGGCCCATGGCCCGCGCATCATGGCCCGTGTGGAACATGAAGAGATCAGGCGCCTCAACCTTCTGGACGAATCATGACCGGCACGCGCACGGATACTTCCCGGGCGGACGCTGTCCGCCGCGCGCTTGAGCTTCTCGGTCAGGGCCGCGCGGCCGAGGCGGAGCGCGAGCTTACGGCCCTGGCCGGGGCGCCGTGGGGCATGGAGCCGGACGATGTGCGGCTGCGCGTCCATGTCCTGGACGGATTGGGGCGCGCGCGCTTTGCCCTGCGCGATCCGGAAGGAGGGATCGCGGCCCTGCGCATGGCGGTGGACTGCCTGACGGTCGCCGGCGCATCCGCAGACGGGCACGCTCCCCAGGCTCCGCCGGAGTTCTCCTCCTCTCCATTTTTTGCGGGCGCCGCGTCTCCCGCGCCCGGGCGCGACGACCTTCTGCCGCTGCGCTGCCGGGCGCTCCAGAATTTGTGCTTTGCCCTGTCCGAGACCGGCGCCGTGGAGGAAAGCGCGGCCGTGGGCGGGGAGGCGGCCCGGCTTGCCGAAGCGCTTTTTGGTTCGCGCTCGCCGGAGCTTGCGGGCGCGCTGCTGCGGCTTTCGGCAGCTGCCTATCGCGGGCGCGACCTTGCCGCCGCCGAGGCGCTCATCCGGCGGGCCATGAGCATCTGGCAGGCCCAGCCCGGCCCCGTGCCCGAGCAGGTGGGCACCTGCCTGAACAACCTCGGCCGCATCCATGAGGAGCGCGGCGACAGGGCGGCGGGCATCGCGTTCCACCGCCAGGCCGTGGAATTTCGCCGCACGCTGCCCCGGCGTGAGGATCTGGCCTTTTCGCTGGGAAATCTCGGGGTCGCGCTCGCGCAGGACGGCCAGTGGCGCGAAGCGTGCGCGGCGCTGGAGGAAGCTCTGGAGCTCTACGCCTCCCTCGGCGGGGAAGATGATCCCGACGCGCGGGGCTATGCGGCGAATCTGGCCGTCTGCCGCCGCGCCCTGAATGCGGATACAAACTCAGGAGAGACTCATGAATGACAACGCTGAGCGCGACGCGCTCCTGGATGAAATCATTGACCGCGAGCTGGCCATGTTTCTGGCAACGCCCAATGAAGGCGGCGTTTCCGCCTGCCAGCAGCGGCCCGAAACCTTCCGCGTCATGCGGCACATGGCCCATGTGACGCACGATGACGCCACGCTGCGCTCGTATCTTGTGGATCTGCTCGATGCGGAAATCAGCGGCCGCAATTTCATGCTGGAAAAATACGCGCGCATGGACGACAGGCTGCCCCCGCTTTCGGACAGCCCTCTTCTGGATGAAATCGCCGACGCGGAAAACACGTTTATGGAAGAGGCGGCGCGGCTGCGGCCGGATCGCGTCAAGCGCAATGGCTCCGGCATGTTCCGCCATTACCTGCGCTGCGAGCTGGAAACCCTTTCGCCCGGAACCCTTGAGCTCTATGCGCGGGAAGTGAGGCGCGCGCAGGAGGAAGGCCGCAATCTTGTGCTGGAGCGGCACGAGTGGCTGGCCCGCCATCTGGATTCCCGCGCGAAGGGCTCTGCCGGGTAAGAATTTTGGGGGTTCGCCTCTTTTTCCGGCTCTGAATCCGCGCCTGCGTCCGCGCCGGGGTATGAGCGAATCCGGGAGCCGCCTATTTTTTTTCCGCCGAAACCAGGGCTTCGGCGAAGGCTTCGGCGCTGGCCTTGACCCAGGCCGCGTCGTCGGCCGGAAAGGGGTCGCTGATCAGGGACGAGGCGGTGACAAAGAGCACCCTGTCGTTCACCAGCACCGCGCATGTGGCCATGAGCGCGGCCACGGGCGCATCCGTGCCGAAAACCTGCATGAAGACGCGGCCTTCGGCGTGTTCGCTGTGAATGGGCTCCAGCAGCAGCGGCGTGCCGGCCCCGCCGGCCTCAAGCAGCGCCGAGTTGAGCGCCGTCCAGTCCTTCAGCGCCTCGTCCGGCACGGCTTCATACCCCGCCCAGGCGCCTTCCAGGGAACGGGCCATAAGCTCCAGCGCCTTTCTGTCCCAGGCCTGGTTTTCGCCATCCTTTACGGCGTAGAGCGAGACCTGCCGGGTCACTTCTTCCGGCCGCCCTTCGGCGTAACGCTGGGCGTCGTCGTCGGGCAGATAGAGGCGGAGCAGCACGCCGTCCGGAACGGCCTCGTCCTGGGTGGCCTGGAACAGCCGTGGCGCCGTTTGGGTGGCATCCGCAAAGCCCACCGGGGGGCGGATGTCCAGCTTCAGGCCGCCGTAGGCCGGCGCGCCGCCGAGCGCGGCGTGGGGCAGGAGCAGCAGGGCCAGAAGAACAAAGGGCGCGGCACACGCACGCATCATGCGGCCTCCTCGGGGGTATCGCCGTCATCGTGTCTGCCCGGGCGGACGACAAGCCGGCGCTGTGGATGCGGTGTTCCCTTCGGGGAAAGGGCGCCGCCCGGCTTCAGAGCGCGGCCCCCGGGCTGGGCAGGCCCGCGGCCAGACCGGCGTCAAAGCAGGCCAGATTTTTGTCCAGAAAGGCGGCCTTGGTGCCCCGGGCGATGGCCTCGCGCTGGGCGTCGGCGGGCATGGGCATTTCGCCCGTGGCATACAGCGCCCCCAGCATGACCATGTTCAGGCCGAGGGGATTGCCCTGTTCCAGGGCAATTTTTCTGCCGTCAAAGGCCAGCACCCGCCCGCAGTGGGAGCGCAGGTATTCCACCAGGCTCTCCACAGGCGGGTAGGCGCTGCCGTCGCCGCTGGGGCTGAAGGGCTTGACCGCCGAGGTGGAGCTGACAATGAGGCTCTGCCTGTGGACTTTGTTCAGCGCGCGCACGGCTTCCAATGGCTCAAAGGCCAGCAGAATATCGGCGCAGGCGTCGGCAATGGTGGGGCTGGCCGCGCCGCCCAGCACCACGGTGGATTCCACCACGCCGCCGCGCTGGGCCATGCCGTGGGTTTCGCTCAGCAACACGGGCACGCCCGCGATCAGGGCCGCCTCGCCCACCAGCTTGGCGGCCAGCACATTGCCCTGGCCGCCCACGCCCACACAATATATTTTCAGCGTTTTCATCACAGCTTCCTTTTACTTCACGGGAACAATGGCCCGCCGCGGGCACACCTGGGCGCACACGGCGCAGCCGCTGCACAGGCCCGGATCAATGACCACGCTGTCGCCGTCGGGCTGGAAGGCCGGGCATCCATATTCCTTAATACAGCGGCCGCAGTGGTCACAGCGGTTCTGATCCACGCCGAACACAGGCTTTGTTCCCCTGCCGCCCTGGCGCCTGTTGTGCAGGGGGCAGGGTTCGCGGGCGATAATCACGGACAGGCCGTCGTAATCCAGAGCTTCGCGCACGGCGGCTTCCATTTTTTTGAGGTTGGCGGGCCTGACCACCTGCACATGCGGAACGCCCATGGCCCGGCACACGGCGGCGGCGTCGATGGGGGTCAGTCCGGCCATGGCCGCGCGCGGGTCGCGCGCGGGATCGAGCGTGGGTGACGGCTGGTGCCCGGTCATGGCGGTCACTTCGTTGTCCAGGATGATCAGGGTGTACTTGTGGCCGTTATAGACGGCGCTGGCTATGCCCGTCAGGCCGGAGTGGAAGAAGGTGCTGTCGCCGATAAAGGCCACTATTTTCTGGCCGGTTCCCTCAATGGCGTGGGCCATGCCGCAGGGCATACTGGCCGAGGCCCCCATGCACAGGATGCTGTCGGCCAGGGACAGGGGCGGGGCGTAGCCCAGCGAATAACAGCCGATGTCGTTGGGGAACACCACGTCGCGTCCCTCGCAGGCCTTTTTGACCGCATAGTAGGACATGCGGTGCGGACACCCCGGGCAGAGATTGGGCGGACGCACGGGCAGGGGAGGCCTGTCGGCAATGTCCAGCCTGGCCGGAGCGCTGTACGGCGCGTTGAAGAAAAGGGCGACGGCTTCGCGCACCATGTCGGAATCGTATTCATACAGGCGGGACAGCCTGCCCACGCCCTTGCCCTTAATGGGAAGCGTCAGGGCATTTTCCTGGGCCAGAGCCTTCAGATGCTGTTCCAGCACGGGTTCCAGCTCTTCCACCACCAGAATTTTGCGCCTGCCGCGCATGAAGTTCAGCAGTGCCTCGTCGGGTTCGGGGTAGCTGAAGCCCACGCGGAACACGGCCGCCGTCTCCTCCAGCCCCAAATCCCGCACGGCATCCATCACATAGGCGGCGCTGACGCCGCTGGTCACCACGCCGTAAGGGGCGTCCGCCGGGCCACTCACGGTATTGAAGGGCGAGCCGTTGCTCGCGCGCGCGGCCCTGTCCAGCCTGTCCAGCAATTTTTTGTGCATGCCTCTTGCGTTGGCGGGCAGGCAGACAAAATCTTTGGGAGATTTTTCCAGCCGCCGGGCGCTGGGGGGCTTTTTCACCTCTCCCAGCTCCACCACGCCGCGCATATGGGCGATGCGCGTGGTGGAACGCACCATGACCGGCAGCCCCAGCTCGTGCGACAGGCGGAAGGCTTCCACGGTCATATCCTTCATGTCCTGGGCGGACGAGGGCTCAAACAGGGGCATGCCGAACAGGCGGGCATAGGCGCGGTTGTCCTGCTCGTTCTGGCTGGAAAAGAGGCTGGGGTCGTCGGCGTTGTAGACGACCAGCGCGCCGCGCACGCCGAGATAGGCCAGGGTGGCCAGCGGGTCGGCCGCCACGTTCAGGCCCACATGCTTCATGGAGGTCAGGGTATTGAAGCCGGCTATGGCCGCTCCCGCCGCCGCTTCCAGCGATACCTTCTCGTTGGCGCCGAACTCCATGCGGAAGGGCGCTTCCCGCTGCAGCGAAAAGAGCAGGGTGGAAACCTCGGAGGATGGCGTGCCGGGGTAGGAGCACGCGAAATTCAGGCCCGCTTCATACGCGCCGCGCACAAGGGCCTCGTTGCCCATGAGAAGCAGGCGCTTGCCCGGGGCATCTTCCAGCAGATGATTCATGGCATTTCCTTATAAAAAATAAGCGTTCCTTTACCTTGCCCCAGACAGGGGCGCTTGTCCAGACATGGCCGCGGCTGCCCCGGCCGGATATGGCCGGGCCGCGGCCCGGTGCGCGTCCTGTTCCAGCCTGTGCGGCACGCGCTGCCCTGGTTCCCGCCGCGAGCTGCCCGCTGCCGCTTGCGGTGGGTTTTGCGCGCTTTTGTGCGGATGGACTTGCCCCCGCCCGCGGGAGTTCCGGCGGGAAAGCGCGGAGAAAAGATCAGCCCGGGCAAGAAAAACTGACGCTCCACATCTAAATATTTAAAAAAAAGCGGCGATACGTTTTGTGTATTTCCATGGAGGCCCGCGAGGGCAGCCTGGGTGGACGGGAAACGGTTGCGCCTGTGCTCGCATGGCATGTTGACGTGTATGCGCCGCCGTGATAAAAAACCACAGTTCTTTTAGACAGATTGTCAGGAGAAGCACGGATGAAATTGTCGAGCAAACTTACCTTGGCTATGGGGATTGTGATCCTGCTCCTTGGCGGGGCTGGCGTTTTCGGTTTGATCCAGTTGAACGCCTTCAACAAGGAGATCCGGGACATCGTGGACGGCTGGATGCCGCGTTCCATCCAGGCCGAAGGGCTGACCGCCACCAGCACAAATTTCCGCCTGCATCAGGTGCAGACCGTGACGGCCACCACGGCCCGCGGCAAAAGAGAGTATGAAACTCTCATGCAGGGCGATGCGAAAACTCTGGTGGAAAACGCCCAGGCCCTGCAGGCCTCCCTGGATAACGAGGAAAGCGCGCGCCTGTACGACGGGATTAAAACCGCCTGGTACAAGTACATGGAAACCTCGGAAAGGATCGCGGCCCTGGCCAGTGAGAACCGCGTTGACGAGGCCATGAGCATCCTTGAAAATCAGGGCCAGGTCGAATACCGCGCCGTTGCGGCCGAACTGAAAAAGATGGCGGAATTTCAGGTTGCCGGCGCCAATGCCGCCGCTGAAAATGCCAGCGTCCTGTATCAGCGCGCCACCACCATCGTCAGCTCCGTCCTGGCCGTATCCGTCCTCATCGGCATCATTCTGGCCATCTGGATTATCCGCAATACCCTTGGCCAGCTTGGCAAGGATCCCGGCGAGCTTCAGCTTCTGGCCAAGGACGTGGCCGGCGGCAACCTCGATATCCACAAGGATGCCAAGGCTGTGGGCGTGTACGCCGAAATCCTCACCATGGTGGAAAGCCTGAAGGGGCATATCCAGAACGCCGAGCGCGAAACCGCGAACGCGCGGGAAGCCATGGCGAAGGCCGACGAAGCCAGCAGGGACGCCCAGGCCAAGCGCGACAACATTATGATGGCGGCCGAACGCCTGGAAGAAGTGGCCAGCATTGTGTCCTCGGCTTCCACGCAGCTGGCGGCGCAGATTGAGCAGTCCGACCGCGGCGCGGCGGAACAGGCGAACCGCGTGTCCGAAACGGCCACAGCCATGAACGAAATGAACGCCACCGTGGTGGAAGTGGCCCGCAACGCCGGCACCGCCGCCGAAATGTCGGCCACCACGAGAGAAAAGGCCGAACAGGGCGCCCGCGTGGTGAGCGAGGCTGTGAACGGCATCCGCCAGGTGCAGGAAGTGTCCCTGGCCCTGAAGGACGATATGTCCAAGCTGAGCGAAAACGCCCAGGCCATCAGTCAGATTATGGCCGTGATTTCCGATATCGCTGACCAGACCAACCTGCTGGCCCTGAACGCGGCCATCGAAGCGGCCCGCGCGGGCGAGGCCGGACGCGGGTTCGCCGTGGTGGCCGACGAAGTGCGCAACCTGGCTGAAAAGACCATGGCGTCCACCACGGACGTCGGCAACGCCATCAAGACCATTCAGGACAGCGTGACCAAGAGCATGAACCAGATGGATCACGCGGTCACCATGGTTGAGCAGGCGACCGAACTGGCCACCAGCTCCGGCGAGGCTCTGGAAGAAATCGTGAGCATGGTGGACAGCACGGCTGACCAGGTGCATGGCATTGCCACCGCCAGTGAGGAACAGTCGGCCTCCAGTGAAGAGATCACCCGCTCCATTGACCAGGTTCGCACCATTTCCAGCGAAACGGCGCAGGCCATGCAGGAAGCGGCCAAGGCCGTGTCCGACCTGGCCAACCAGGCCCAGGTTCTCGCGAGCCTCATCGACGATATGAAGCGCTCATAAACCTTTCGGACATTTTCATCCGTCCGAAAGAGGGGAGAGATCCTCCCCGCTTTACAGGCCGAAGGGAATCCCCCATCCCTTCGGCCTGTTCCGTCCGCAGCGGCGGCCTGCTGGGGCGAAGGGGGTACGGCATGCGCTTCCCTTGCCATCGCAAGGGCGGTGAATCAGGATTAATGCCGCGCCAGCGGCCCGCATTCGACCATATACCCCCGCTCAAGGCGCGCTATATGCGTGCTGGAGGGCAGGCGATCCTCGGCATGGTGGCTGACCAGCACGGTGTGCAGCCCGGCGGCCATGCGCTCTTCCAGAATATCGATCATGGCCGCGCGGCTGGAGGAGTCCAGGCCGGAAAACGGCTCGTCCAGCAGCAGGAGCTCCGGCCCGCCGGCAAGAGCCCTGCCCAGCAATGCCTTCCGGGCCTGACCCGTGGACAGGCTGCGGAAGGGCCGCTCCGCCAGCTCCGCGAGACCCAGCGCATCCAGCAGCCGCGCCGTTTCCGCGCGCTCGGCCGGCTTTGCGTCACGGTACACGCCCACGGCCCCGTCAAAGCCCGAAAAAATGATATCCGCCGTGGATTCATTGTAGCTGTATTCGGCCTGGAAGCGATCCGAAACCAGACGTATCCCGCGCCGGATCTGGGCCAGATCGGGGTTGGCGCCCCCATGGCGCGGCAGATGGCGCGTCAGTTCGCCGCCCACGGCGACAAACTCGTCTCCCAGCAAGAGGCGGAGCAGGGTGGACTTGCCCGCGCCGTTACCGCCGCAAAGCACCCATTGCTCGCCGGGGCGGATTTCCCAGTCCACGCCGTGCAGCACCTCCACGCGATCCACAAATACCGTGACCCGCCGCAGCACAATATGCGGGCCGCCCGTCCGCCCGTCCCCGTTCTTGTGTCCGGCGCCCGGGCCGTCCGGCGGGGTGCCTGCCTTGCCGTTTGGGCCGCTCGTTCCGAAGCGCGCAGGGCGTTCAGGGCGGGGCGGCGAGTCTTCCAAAGCCTCCGTGTCGTCCGTGACGGGGGCGTCCGCGTCGAGAGGCCGGGGGCCGCGCAGAACACCCGCATGGAGGCTGATTACCCGCTGGATAAAGCCGGGCAGGCGCGGGCGGTGGGTGCTGAGAATCAGGGTCGGCGGAGCGGGCAGTTCCGCCAGGGCCTCCAGATGCATGAGGAAGGCGCGGCGTGTGGGCGTATCCAGTCCGTCGGCGGCCTCATCCAGCAGCAGCAGTTCCGGCTTTCGCACCAGGGCGCGCATGAGCAGGGCAAGCCGAAGCTGGCCCTGCGACATGGCGTCCGCCCGCTGCTTCAGCAGGTTTTCGGCCCGGAAGCGGCGGGCCATGCCCAGAACCTCGCCGTGCTGTTCCTCTGTGGGCTCGCGGTAGAGCAGGGCGTCGTCCCAGTACCCGGCGAGAATGAGGTCTTCGCCCCGTATGGGCCAGCCCTGGCGGATGTAGCGTTCCTGCAGGGCCGGCGAGACCAGGGCGCTCATACCGCGTCCGGTCAGGGGGCTGTCGTCGCCCGCGTCGATTCCTCTCCAGGGGGCTTCTTCCCGCGTATTTTCGTCCCGCGCGGCCTCTCCCCGGGGTGGAGCTCCGGCGCTCTCTCCGCGTGTGTCCCGGCCGCCCGTTCCGCCTGCGGCTCCGTCCTCGTCCGCGCCCCCCGCCCCGCCCGTGCCGGCGGGGAACCAGAACACGGAACCGCCCCCCTTCTGATCCGGCCGGACTTCGCCGCGCAGCAGGCGCAGCAGCGTGGATTTGCCCGCGCCGTTGGGGCCGAGCAGGGCCAGATGCTCGCCCCGGCGCACGGTGAGGCTTATATCCCGCAGGGCGACCGTCCCGCCCAGGGTGACGGTGACGTGGGAGGCGGTGACCAGGGGGCGGGGCATGGCGTCATTCCTGCGGCTGTCCGGCCCGGGCCGGCTTAAAAGGGAATGCGGCGGATATCGCCGCCCTGAAACACCAGGCTTTCCGTATAGCCCGCATCCGCCGCGTAACGGGCCAGAACGTCAAAGGCGGCGGCCACATCACCCACGCCATGGGCGTCGGAGGCAAAGGTGATGGGCAGATTCAGATCCGCCGCCAGACGCAGAATGGCCGGGCCGGGGTATATTTCCCGGCAGGGTTTGCGCAGGCCGGCGGACGAGATTTCCATGGCCATGCCCGCATCGCGCACGGCTGTCAGCGCCTGCGCCACCAGATCGAGACTGCCGGGACGTTCCAGCCAGGCGCGGAAGCTCTCCACGCTGAAAATCTTGATCAAATCGGGGTGCGCCGCAATGCGGAACAGCCCGGATTGAGCCATGCGCGCCATGGTGCGGTAATAGCGCTCGTACAGCCCGGCCCGCCGCTCTTCGTCCAGAGGAGCCCAGTCATCGGCGGACCAGTCAAAACCCCAGTGCCCGAGAAAATGGATGCCGCCGATGATGTAATCATACGGATAGGCGCGGGCCACATCCCTCATGAAGGAAGGCTCGTCCTCCAGCCAGTCCAGTTCCAGTCCCAGGAGCACCAGCGAGCCGTCCGGCAGGGCCGCCTGCTCGGCGGCCAGCCCGCGAACCTCGCGCACATGGCCGGGGTACAGCCTGGTCAGCCGATCCCGGTATTCCGTGGGGTAGTCGTAGCCCCGCGGCCTGGGGGAATGTTCGGAAAAACCCTGGATGCTCAGCCCCCTGGCGCGGCCGGCCGCGAACATTTCGCGCACGCTGTTCGCGCCGTGGGAACAGGAGCTGTGGGTGTGCAGATCAACCCGGATCAAGATTAGTCCTTGGGCCGGCTGATCACGGTGTCCATGGCGTCCATGACGGCTTCCCTCGCGTCTTCGTCACGCACGGGATCGCCCACCACAATGGTCCCGGGCTGCGCGTAGCGGGCCGGAAGATGGTTCAGCGCCAGGGCGTAGATATCCTGCAAGTCCTTGATGCCCAGCAATTGCGCGGTGCCCTGGTTCTGCGGCTCCGCCAGCAGCTTTTCCATGGCCCTGATGACGCGCCGTTCGTTGCGGTTGCGTACACGGTCAAAATTGATGTCGCGCAAGCTCATGTCATGCTCCCTGATGTCGGGCCCGGGGGCGCCGGCCTTCCGGCCCGGGCGTCCCGAGGGCATAAAAGGTTCCTGCTTACTCCTCTCCCAGCAGGCGGCGGGCAATTTCGCGCGCCGCGCGCCGTCCCGCGCCCATGGCCAGGATAACCGTGGCCGCTCCGGTCACGATGTCACCTCCGGCGAACACGTTGGGAATGGAGGTTTCGCCCGTGGCCTCGTCCACCACAATATAGCCCTTTTTGTTCAGCGTCAGCTGCGGCGTGGCGTCCAGAAGCAGCGGGTTGGGCCGGGTGCCCAGAGCCACAATGGCCAGATCGGTGGGCTGGGTGAAGGTGGCTCCGGGTATGGGGCGCGGGCTGCGGCGGCCCGAAGCGTCGGGCTCGCCCAGTTCCATGCGCTGCAAGTCCACCGCCGCCAGCCGCTTGCTGTCTCCTGCCGTAAAGCGCAGGGGGGCCGCCAGTTCGACGAGTTGCACGCCCTCTTCCAGCGCGTGCTCAATTTCTTCCTGTCGGGCGGGCATTTCCGCCCGGGTGCGCCGGTAGACGATGTGGACGCTTTCCGCGCCCAGGCGCATGGCTGTGCGGGCCGCGTCCATGGCCACGTTGCCCGCTCCGAACACGGTGACATGCCGGCCGGGATAGGTGGGCGTGTCGTAGGCGGGGAATTCATAGGCCCGGCCCAGGTTGGCGCGGGTGAGGTACTCATTGGCGGAGAAAACCCCGATGATATTTTCGCCCGGAATGTTGAGGAACACGGGCAGGCCCGCGCCCACGCCCACAAACACGGCCTGGTAGCCCTCGGCGAACAGGCTGTCGATGGTCACGGTGCGCCCGCCCACCCAGTTGGTGCGGATATCCACGTCCATGGCGCGCAGGCTGTCCAGTTCCTGGCGCACCACATCCTTGGGCAGGCGGAATGCCGGAATGCCGTAAACCAGCACACCGCCCGGCTCGTGCAGCCCCTCGAACACCGTGACCCTGACACCCAGCCCGGCCAGATAGCCCGCGCAGGTCAGGGACGCGGGGCCGGAACCCAGGCAGGCCACCTTCAGCCCGGCATGAGCCGGGACGCATCTGACGGGGCTGGAAGCCTGGCCCTGGCGGGACGCGGCCAGCGCGGCATCCGCCACATAGCGCTCCAGGCGGCCGATGGCCACCGGTTCGCCCTTGCGCCCCAGGATGCAGGCACCCTCGCACTGTTTTTCCTGAGGGCACACGCGACCGCACACGGCGGGCAGGCTGTTGGTGCTGCGCAAAATCTGGTAGGCTTCGGCCAGATTGCCCTGGGCTGTCTGTTCAATAAACTCGGGGATGCGCACTTCCACCGGGCAGCCCGTGCGGCACAGGGGCCTTTTGCACTGAAGGCAGCGCGAGGCTTCGGCCCGCGCCATGTCAGGCGTATAGCCCAGGGCCACTTCGCGGAAGTTTGCGATTCTTTCGGCGGCGGGCTGGCAGGGCATATCCGTGCGCGGAATTTTCGCGCCGTGGGCAGTGTTTTCGCGGGGGGTCTGATCCGTCATGCTTGGCTCACCTCAGGATTTCCCGCCGGGCAAGGCGGGGTGGAAAATAGGTCTCCTACGCCTGGTTATGGCAATGGCAGCGATGTTCCCTGTACTCGTCCAGCGAAAGCTTTTCCTGGGCGTTGAAGGCGCTGAGGCGGCTGCGCAGTTCGTCAAAATCCACCTGATGTCCGTCAAATTCGGGGCCGTCCACGCAGGTGAACCTGGTTTCGCCGCCCACCGTGACCCGGCATGCGCCGCACATGCCCATGCCGTCCACCATGAGGGAATTCAGGCTGACCGTGGTCTTGATGTGGAATCCGGCGGTGAGCCTGGCCACGGCCTGCATCATGGGCACCGGGCCCACGGCCACCACCTCGGCGATTTCCTTGTCCTTTTCCAGGCGATCCTTGAGCGGATCGGTCACAATGCCCTTCATGCCGAAGGAGCCATCGTCCGTGGACACCAGAACCTCGTCGCAGAAGGCGGCCAGTTCATCATGGAACAGCAGCAGATCCTTGTTGCGGGCGCCAATGCAGGCAATGACGTAGTTTCCCGCCCGGTGGTGCCCCTTGGCGATGTGATGCATGGCCGCCACGCCCGTGCCGCCGCCCACGCAGATAACCTTGTGGGACTTGCCGACAGGTTCGATGTGCGTCGCCCGGCCAAGGGGGCCGCACAGGTCGGGAATGCTGTCGCCAACGCCCATTTCTTCCAGCAGGGTGGTGGACTTGCCCATGACCAGATAGACAATGGTGATGGTGCCGCGCTCGGCGTCGGTATCCGCTATGGTCAGGGGAAAGCGCTCGCCATGCTCGCTGACGCGCAGCATGACAAAATGCCCGGGCCGTGCCGTGGCGGCGATGTGCGGCGCGTCGAGCACAAGCTTGCTTGTCCGTCCCGGAATCAGCTTTTCTTTCTGGAGAATGGCGGTGGGCATGAAACACTCCTTGCAGGTGGAAGGGCGAAGCCGCAAACCCGGAACCCCGCGCCATGCGGGAGACGCTCGGGACGCCGCGGGTCTTCAGGTTCCTTATCGGCACACATAGCACAAAGCCGCCCTCTTGTCACCGCTTGAAATCCGTGCGCGGCGCATGGCCTCCGGCGCGTGGGGCAAGCCTCCCGCCCTTCCGGTCAGCCCCGGCTTGCGCGGTCGCGCGCTTCCGGCTACACTGTCCTTTTCACATCAGCGTCGGGAGGCCGGTATGGATTTTGTGTTCTTTTTTCTCGGCATAGCGGCGGTGGCCGCGGGCCTGTGGTACATCAAGCAAAGCTCGCCCAACAAACCTCGTCATCACGCCTAGGCAGGCCGCCGCGTTTTCGCGTCTGTGCCAGGGGTTCCCCTGCGCGAGCGGATGCGGCGCGGACTGACCGGCGCGCTGGCGCCACACGGTTCCGCCGGTGCGCGAAGACGCGGAGCCGGCACGCCGGAATATCGTCGGAGAGGACGCCTGTTCTCCCCGGGCGCGGGGACGCGGCGGGCCCTTGCCCGGGAGACTGGCAGAGGGTTTCAGCAGATGCCTCAGCAAATGACGGCAAAAGGCCGGGCTCAAGGCCCGGCCTTTTGCCGTCCGGCGTTTTTCCACACAGGCTCAGTTTGCCTGACGGCGGATAAATGACGGCACGTCGCTTTCGTCCATAAAGGTAAAGTCGTCCGTGCCCGGCGCGTGGCGGCCCATTTGTTGAAGACGTTCCTGAGCGCGCAGGTAGGCGGGAATATTGCGATCCTCGTCGTCGAAATTGCCACGGTACAGGCTGCCCTGGCGCACTTCGGGCGGCACGGCGCCAGGCCGCGGGGTGGGCCGGAAGCTGCGGCCTTCAACCTGCGGGGCGGGCGCCGCTTCGGGCTGAGCCTTGGCGGCCGGGGTCAGCGTGGTCACCTTGGCCCCGCCGGGCAGTGAGGATGAGCCCGCCGAGGACGGAGACTCAATGCCCGTGGCAATGACCGTAATGCGCATTTCATCGCCGCAGGTTTCGTCCACCGACATGGCCACGATAATTTCAGGGTCTTCGCCGTTGGGGCCGCGCGCCGCGTCGCGGATACACGCGCCGGCATTGCTGAATTCATCCATGCCCATGTCTTCGCTGGCCGTGATATTGACCAGTATGGCCTTGGCGCCGCCAATGGTGATATCCTCGAGCAGGGGGCTGGAGATAGCCCGTTTGGCCGCCTCCATGGCGCGGTTTTCGCCCGAGGCCGCGCCTTCGCCCATGAGGGCCATGCCCTGCACGCTCATTACCGTGTGCACATCGGCGAAGTCGGCGTTGATCAGGCCGGGCTTGGTGATAAGGTCGGTGACGCCGCGCACGGCGGAATACAGCACATCGTCCGCCTTTTTCAGCATTTCCACCACCTTGGCATTCTTGGGAGCGATGGCAAGCAGGCGGTCGTTGGGTATGGTGACCAGGCTGTCCACATGCTGGCGCAGTTCCTCAATGCCCTTCAGGGCCGATTTCATGCGCTTGTCGCCCTCAAAGTGGAAGGGCTTGGTGACCACGCCCACAGTCAGCACGCCTTTTTCCTTGGCGGCCTTGGCAATGACCGGCGCGGCCCCGGTGCCGGTGCCGCCGCCCATGCCCGCCGTCACAAACACCATATCCGCGTCGCCGATGGCCTCGCGGATGGCGTCCAGACTTTCCTCGGCGGCCGCCTGCCCCACTTCGGGCTTGGCCCCCGCGCCGAGTCCCCGGGTGAGATCCTTGCCCAGCTGAATTTTGTGTTCCGCCCCGGATCGGGCCAGAGCCTGCATATCGGTGTTGGCGCAGATGAACGAAACTCCCTTGAGATTGGAGTTGATCATGTTCTGCACGGCGTTGCCACCGCCGCCGCCCACACCGAAAACTTTTATTTTGGCCGCTTGTTCCATGTCGATATGCATGTCCATAAAGCCCCTCCGAAAATCCCCTCTGCAAGGGTCTACTTGATGTCCCCGAACCATTTTTTCATGCGCCCAAGAATACTGTTAAAGGTATTCGTTTCACTGGTCGTGGTGTGAAAGCGGCTTTCGCCGCCGCCTTCCTTTTCCGCGCCGTAGAACAAAAGGCCCACGGCGGTGGCAAATTTGGGGTTGTTGACCACGTCCTTCAGGCCGCCGACATTGCGCGGATACCCGAGGCGCGTGGGCATGTTGAATATTTGTTCGGCCAGCTCCTGACAGCCCTGAATCAGGGCTGTGCCGCCGGTCAGCACAACGCCCGCCCCAATTTGGCGCTTGAAGCCCGAGCGTTCCAGCTCCTGATCCACCAGGGTCAGAATTTCTTCCATGCGCGGCTCGCATATTTCGGCCAGAAGCTGCCGGGGCAGATGGCGCGAGGGGCGGCCTCCCACGCTGGGCACTTCGATGCTTTCCTCGGGGCGCACCATGTCCGCCAGGGCGCAGCCATGCCGCACCTTGATTTTTTCGGCGGCGGCCATGGGGGTGCGCAGGCCGAACGCGATGTCGTTGGTCAGGTTCTGCCCGCCCAGGGCCACGGCGCCGGTGTGCTTGATGGCGTCGTTGGCAAAAATGGCGATGTCGCTGGTGCCGCCGCCCAAATCCACGATGGCCACGCCTATTTCGCGCTCTTCCTCGGTGAGGATGGCCTTGGACGAGGCCAGCGCCTCCAGCACAATATCGGCCACATCCAGTTCGCTGCGGTGGCACGAGCGCACAATATTCTGGGCCGACGTCACCGCCCCGGTGACGATGTGTACATTGACCTCAAGGCGCACGCCGGACATGCCCAGGGGGTCGGCAATGCCCCGCTGGTCGTCCACAATGTATTCCTGCGGCAGGATGTGGATGACCTCGCGATCCATGGGAATGGCCACGGCCTTGGCCGCGTCAAGCACCCGATCCACATCGCGCTGGCTCACTTCGCCGCCGCCCTTGACGGCGATGACCCCGTGGCTGTTGGCGCCCTTGATGTGGCTGCCGGCAATGCCCGCATAGACCGAGCGGATGTCGCACCCGGCCATGAGCTCGGCCTCTTCCACCGCCTTGCGTATGGACTGAACCGTCTGTTCGATGTTGACGACCACCCCTTTGCGCAGACCGGTGGACGGGCTGGTGCCTATCCCCACGATATCAATGGTTCCGTTGTCCGAAGGCTCGCCCACAACGGCGCAAATTTTCGTTGTGCCGATATCAAGCCCCACTATCAGCTCGGACTTGGACATACCGTGTTCCTCCATGTTGGCGCGTTGCTTAACCACATCATAATTTCTAGAACTTGTCTAGATATTTTTCAGAGAATTTGCCTGAAAGCTGCGAACATGTTTATATCTTTTCCAGCCATACCTGTCCGTCGGCGGCCCGGATCTCTCGTACTTTGTCTATTTCATTGCGCTTTTTTATATCATCCAGGGTCAGGGCCAGACGGCGAAGATTACGTTGCCACTGTTTAAAATCAATACTGAGGGAAAGATGCTTATTTTCCCAGTAAAGTTCAAAGCCTTTGCCGGCGCTGACCCGCAGCCATGAAATTTGAGAAGTATCAAACGGAAGATGTGCTGAACCTATTTGTGACATAAAATCAGACAGATAGGGAAGGGCTTCTTCGCCGCCCGCACCAATATCCAGCGTAGGCAGGGACTGAAAATTCTGACTTTCCACAGGCGCGATTAATACCCCGTTTTTATCAAGATAATACAGGGAATCATTTTTCAGCACCCAGAACTGAGGATTCCTCTCCTGAATGCTGATGATAAAACGATGCGGAAGCTCCCGTTTTATAGAAACTTTTTCTATCCAGGGGTTTTGAACAAGGCGTTTTTCAATATCGGGAATATGCACAGACAGGCAGTTGTCACCCTTTTTTAATCCGCTGAGCGCGATGACTTCATCCGGGCGAAGCTGGCTGATCCCGTCGATGCGTATATCCTCAATGGCGAAATGCCCGCTTGTGGTGCAATAGCGGTAAAGCTGCATGAGCCCCGCGCTCAGGCCGAAAAAGGCCGCCAGCACCACGGCCAGCCCGGTCAGCCAGGCGAGGGCCCTGCGCACATGCGCCGTTTCCATGCCCAGTCCGCCCGATCGTGCGAGGGGAGCCGGTTTTTTCCGGCCGTTTCCGGCGGCGCGGTGCGCGGAGGTATAGGTATTGCGCAAGGGGTGTCGGGTTTTGGTCAGAATAGCGGGCATGGCCATACCTTTACTTCCATGTCGAGGTTAATGCCCGTGCGGCGGGCGACAGTTTCCCTGGCTTCGGCCAGCAGTTCCGCGGCGGCGGCGAAGCTTCCCTTCGTATCCGCCCGATCCGGGCGGATATCATGAACCAGAAAGTTGGCGTGCAGTCCGCTCAGATAGACCGGGCCCCGGCGCGCGCCGCGCAGGCCCGCCTCATCCAGCAGGCGCCCGGCCGACAGATTTCCGGGGTTTTTGAAAACGCAGCCCGCGGTATGCATCGTGACTGGCTGGGCGGCCCTTTTGCGGGTCAGGCGCTCGCCCATGGCCGCCCGCACCCTGTCCGGCGTGCTGACAGTCAGGCTCAGCTCGGCTTCCAGTACGGCAAACCAGGCGCAGGGCGCGCTCAGGGCAAAGTGCCGGTACGATGCGCTCCATTCACCGGAGCTCAGACGCCGCACGCCCCGCTCGGGGGTGAATACGGTCAGTCCGGTCAGACGCCCGCCCACCGTGTCGCCATAAGCTCCGGCGTTCATGGCCACCGCGCCGCCCACCCGGCCGGGCACGCCGATCAGTCCCTCCAGGCCCGACAGTCCATGGCCGGCGCACCAGGCCAGCAGGGCGGGCATGCGCAGGCCCGCGCCCGCGCGGATGATCACCCTGGTCTGTCCCGCCTTGTCCGCGCTTTCGCCCAGAATGACCGGTTCCTGCCCCGCCCCGCACAAAGAGCGCACGAGAACCAGGGGCAGTTCCCCCTCGGCGATGAGCAGGTTGCTCCCCCCGCCCAGCACGCGGGGCTCTCCTCCGATGCGGGCCAGGGCATCCGGCAGCCGGTCGAAGTCCGCCGGGGCATCCAGCCGGATTTCGGCCAGGGCCGAGCCCCCGATCCGCAAGGTGGTCAGAGGGGCCAGAGAGGGGGAGGGCGCAATCCGCATCATGCCGTTGTCCGCTCCGGATGTTCGCCGCGCCGCATCGCGTCCAGCACGCGCGGGCCCACGGTGGTCACGCTGCCCGCGCCCTGGGTGAGCAGGACGTCACCGGGCCGCAGCTCGTCGGCCAGGGCGTCCACAATGGAGTCAAAGTCGGGCAGAAAGCGCACGTCGGTGCTGGACACCTGCCGTATGCCCTGAGCCAGGCTCTGGCCGTTGACGCCGGGGATGGGCTTTTCCGAGGCCGGATAAATTTCGGTGAGAAACAGCGTATCCACCGGCCCGAAGGCCTGGCAGAACTCGCCGAACAGGGCCTGCGTGCGGGTGAAGCGGTGCGGCTGGAAGACCATGATGAGCCTGCGGCCGGGAAAGACCTGGCGCACGGTCTGAAGCGTGGCCGCAATTTCCGCCGGGTGATGGCCGTAATCGTCGATGACGGTCACGCCGCCATGTTCACCCTTGCGTTCAAAGCGGCGGCCCACGCCGCCGAACGCGGCCAGTCCGGCCACGCAGTCGCGGGGGCTGATGCCCGCCTGAAGACCCACGCCGATGGCGGCCAGGGCGTTCAGCACGTTATGCCGGCCAGGCTGGGCCAGTTCCACTTCGCCCAGTTCGCTTTCCTGGCCCTGGCTGTCCTTGAGGAAAACCCTGAACCAGCTGCTGGCTCCGCATTCCAGGATTTCTCCGCGTATTTTGCTGGCGGGGCCGAACCCATAGGTGATGACCGGCCTTTTCACGCGCGGCAGCAGGCGGCGCACGCCGGGATCGTCACCGCACACGATGTTCATCCCGTAAAAGGGCACCTTGTTCATGAAGGCGACAAAGGCGTCGTCAATGGCGTCCTGCGTGCCGTAGTGATCCACATGGTCGTAATCCACATTGGTCACCACGTTGATGATGGGAAAAAGGCACAGGAAGGAGCCGTCGGATTCATCGGACTCGGCGATGATGTATTCCCCCTGGCCCAGATGCCCGTTGGCCCGGTAAGCGTTGAGCAGTCCGCCGATAATCACGGTGGGATCCAGTCCGGCCGCGTCAAAGATGGCCGCTGTCAGCGAGGTGGTGGTGGTTTTGCCGTGGGTGCCCGCCACCGCGATGCCCGTGCGCAGGCGCATGAGCTCGGCCAGCATTTCCGCCCTAGGAATAACCGGAATGCCTTTGGCCTGGGCGGCCTGCACCTCGGGGTTGTCGTCGCTGACCGCCGAGGATTTCACCACCACCTGCGGGTCGCCCACGTTGTCGGCCGCGTGGCCGATGTGGATGGTCGCCCCCAGGCCGCGCAAATGCTGCACGGTGGCCCCGGCCGACAGATCCGAGCCATGCACCGTGTATCCGAGATTCAGCAGCACTTCCGCTATGCCGCTCATGCCGGAGCCGCCTATTCCGATCATGTGGATGGCGCGTATCTTGTTGTTCATGCTTCCGCCCCCTTCCCCCGGGAATCCCGATTGGAATCTACTGGAGTGTTGCCAGTTTAATGATTTCGTCGGCCACGCTGCCGGCGGCTTCGGGGCGCGCCAGGGAGCGGGCGCCCGCGGCCATGCGCTCCCTGCGCTCGGCATCCCGCAAAAGACCCAGAATAAGGGCGCTCATGTCGCGATCCTCGAGATCGCGTTCGGGCACCAGCACGGCTCCGCCCGCGTCTTCCATGGCCCTTGCGTTGCCGGTCTGATGATCGTGCGCGGCGAAGGGAAAGGGCACCAGCACCGAAGGCGTGCCCGTGCACGCGAGCTCCGCCAGAGTGGTGGCCCCGGCCCGGCACAGGACGAGGTCGGCCCACGCATAGGCGGCGGCCATGTCGTCAATGAAGGGAAGCACCCTGTCCTGCACATCCTCAGTTGTGTAACCGTGGGCCTGGTACGCCGCGCGTACCCGATCCAGATCCTTGGGGCCGGTCTGGTGCAGAATATCCACATGGGCGTCGCGCAGCGAAGAGAGCAGGCTGATGGCCAGGGAATTGACGGCCACTGCGCCCTGGCTGCCGCCCATAATCAGCAGGGTGGGGCGTCCCGCCGCATCCCGTCTGCGGGAGGGATGCCTGTCTGAACCCGGATGCACGGACAGGGGATCGCCGTTGTCGCTCACCCCGCCCACGGCCGCAATTTCGGCCCGTATGGGGTTGCCGGTGAGCACGCATTTGACCGGCGCGAACGCGGCCCGCCCCTCCGGCTGCGGCCAGGACAGGCACACCCGGCGCACAAGCCTGCCCAGAATGCTGTTGGCCGCGCCGGGCACGGCGTTTTGCTCGTGCAGACCGGTGGGACGGCCGCGCAGCCAGGCCGCGAATACGGTGGCAAAGGCCGCATAGCCGCCAAAGCCCATGACGACATCGGGCTTCCATTTGTGAATATGACTCCATGCGCGAACGATGCCGCCCAGCATGGCCCAGGCGGCGGGCAGGGCCTTCAGTCCCCGGCCCAGCATGCCGCGCACGGGCAGGCCCAGGAAAGGCAGGCCGGCTTTTTCCGCCAGTTCCTGTTCCCGGCCGTAAAGACCGCCCACAAACAGAATGTCCGCATCGGGCAGGCGTTTTTTCAGGGCTTCGGCCGCCGCCAGGGCGGGGAAGATATGCCCGCCGGTTCCCCCGGTGGTGAGGATGACGCGAAGAGCCATACTTACTCCCGCACGGTGCGCGAATAGTTGAGGAGAAAGCCGACGCAGATCATGCTGGCCAGAAGGCTGCTGCCCCCGTAGCTGATAAAGGGCATGGCGACTCCCTTGGGCGGGGCCATGCCCATGACCACGGCCAGGTTGAGCACCGCGCCCACGGCGATGACTAGGGTCAGGCCAAAGGCCGTGAGCTTGTCGCGGGTGTTGGGCTGCCCCATGATGATCCGGTAGCAGCGGGCGAAGAGCATGCCGAACAGCAGCATGATGAGCGTCATGCCCACAAAGCCCAGTTCCTCGCCCACCACGGCCATGATGAAGTCGTTATGGGCTTCGGGCAGGTAGAGCATTTTCTGCAGGCTGTTGCCCATGCCCACGCCGAAAAAGCCGCCGCTGCCCAGGGCGAACAGGGATTGCACCAGCTGATAGCCCGAATCCAGCGCGTCCCTGAAGGGGTCGATGAAGGCCAGCAGGCGTTTGACGCGGTAGGGCGAATACATGATCAGCAGGGCGGCCGAGGCCAGCCCCATGGTCAGGGTCAGGAACAGGTAGATAAAGCGCGTGCCGCCCACCAGGCACATGAAGAAGAGCAGAATGACCAGCACCATGGCTCCGCCGAAGTCGGGCTGCAAAAGCAGCAGGCAGCACAGCACCCCGGTCACCGCGAAGGGCGGAATGACCCCCCGGCTGAAGGTTTTGATCAGGGCCTGCTTGGTGCTCATGAAATAGGCCAGGTACAGAACCAGGGCGATGCGCGCGAATTCCATGGGCTGGAGGGAAAAGCCGGCCAGGGGTATCCAGCGCTGGGCGCCATTGACCCTGATGCCCAGGGGTGAAAGGCACAGCACCAGCAGGATGAAGGCCAGGAAGAGCGCGGGGTAGGCCAGCCTGTCAATGAAGCGCCGGGGCAGCCACAGGGTCACGGCCAGAGCCGCGGAACCCACTCCCGCGAACAGAAGCTGGCGTTTGAAAAACAGATACTTGTCCCCGGCCAGGCGCTGCCCCACCACCCCGCTGGCGCTGAGCACCATGAGCAGGCCGATGCACAAAAGGGTGAGCACGATGGCCACCATCCACCAGTCCACGGCCCCGAGGGGCATTTCGGCGTGTCCTGTCCCCAGTTCCTGGGCCAGGGGGTTGCGTCGCGCGTTGCTCATGCCCCGGCTCCTTCCACCGTGCGCGGAGCGGCTTCGAGGACGGCCCGCCGGAAGTCCTCGCCGCGTTCCTTGTAGTTGGTGTACTGATCATAGCTGGAGGTGGCCGGAGAGAGCAGCACCACCTCGCCGGGGCGGGCCAGGCCGCGCAGCCGGGCCAGGGCCTCGCGCAGGGTGCTGTCCCAGGTGACGGCGGTCAGATCTTTCCAGGCCGGCTCAAATTTGTCGCGCGAGGCTCCGAACAGGCCCACCGCCCTGACATGGCGGCGCACCAGATCCCCAAGCGCGGCGGCGTCGCCACCCTTGTAAGTGCCCCCGGCCAGGAGCAGCACGGGCCGGTCAAAGGCGGCCAGGGCCACCTTGAGGGCTTCCAGCGTGGTGCATTTGGAGTCGTTGACGTAGAGCACCCCGTCCAGTTCGGCCACGCTTTCCAGGCGATGGGGCAGAGGCTTGAACGCGGCCGCGGCCCGGCGCGCGGCGTCGAGGCTGACGCCGAATTCGCGCGCGGCCAGCCAGGCGGCCTCGGCGTTGGCCTGGTTGTGGGAGCCGAGCAGACGCATGTCCGGAAAGCGCCCGGCGCCGGCATCGTACCAGCTGATCCGCGAGCCCAGCCGGAAGCGCCTGGGCAGGCCCTTCAGCGCCGGAGACAGCACGGCCAGATCCGCGGCCGTCTGGCAGCGGAAGAGGCGCATTTTTGCCTCGATGTACTCGGCCATATCCTTGTGATAGTCCAGATGATTTTCGGCTATGTTGAGCAGCACGCCCACCCTGGGCCGCAGGGACTGGCAGGTCTGGAGCTGAAAACTGGACAATTCCAGCACCAGCACATCGGCCTTTGCCCGCAGACCGGCCCGGCGTTCCAGCGCATATTCCGAGAGCGGCGTGCCTATATTGCCGCCGGTGAAGACATTCAGGCCATGTTCCTCCAGCATGGCGGCGCACAGGCTGGTGGTGGTGGTTTTGCCGCTGGTGCCCGTGATGCCGATGACGGGTTCGCCGTCCAGCTGGCGCCAGGCCAGTTCGGTTTCGGCCAGCACTTCAGGCTCGCTGCCGTCCGGGGCGGAGCAGCCGTCCAGCAAGGGACACAGCGAAGACAGGGCCGCGCCCGGGCTGGGTATGACCAGATCCGCCCCGTCAAACTGGGCCGGATGATGCTCTCCGGTCAGGATGGAGACTCCCGCCGTGCCGGCCCAGGCCGCGAAGTCGGCGGGCAGATGTTCGGGATTTTTCTCCAGCAGACGCACCGAGGCTCCCACGGCGCGCAAAAGCCGCGCCGCGGCACGGCCCGAGCGGCCGGCGCCCACCACCACGGCCCTGGTGCCGGGGCCAATGGGTTTCAACAACGAGGGATCGCACGCCATGACGCATTGCTCCTTCAGCGCAGTTTGAGCACCGACAGCGCGGCCAGTGCAAACAGGACGGACACAATCCAGAACCGCACGATAATTTTGGACTCGGGCAGCCCCTTCAGCTCGCAGTGATGATGCAGGGGGGCCATGCGGAACAGGCGCTTGCCCCCGGTAGACCGGAAGTAGGCCACCTGAAGAATGACGGACATGGTTTCAATGACGAAAAGTCCGCCCGCCACAACAAGGATGAGTTCCTGCTTGCACAGGACGGCGATAAAACCGATGACCCCGCCCAGACTGAGGGAGCCCACGTCTCCCATGAATACCTGGGCGGGCTGGGCGTTGAACCACAAAAATCCGAGGCCCGCGCCCATAAGCGCGCCGCAGAACACGGCCGCTTCGCCCACGCCCGGCACGAAGGGCACCTGAAGATACTGGGCGAAGTTGCTGTTGCCCGCCACATAGACGAAAATGGCGTACACCCCCGTGCACATGACCACGGGCAGAATGGCCAGTCCGTCCAGCCCGTCGGTGAGATTCACCGCATTGGACGAGCCCACCAGCACCACCATGGCGAAGACGAGATAGAACCAGCCGAGGTCAGGCATGAACTGCTTGAAGAAGGGCACGGCCAGGCGGCTGGAATAGGCCGGTTCCTGCAGCAGCACGATGAGGGCCAGGCCGGCCACCAGCATCTGGCCCAGAAATTTGGCTCTGGCGCTCAGGCCCTTGTTCTGGTGGTGATGAATCTTGAGCCAGTCGTCGAGAAGTCCCACCGAACCGAAGCCCAGGTACACGAACAGGGTCAGCCAGATGTAGATATTGGACAAATCGGCCCACACCAGAACGCCCGTGACGGTTCCAAAGGCCATGAGCAGGCCGCCCATGGTGGGCGTGCCCGCCTTGGCCTTGTGAGCCATCACGTCTTCGTGAATCTGCTGGCCGAATTTCAGGCGGTGGAGCAGGGCGATGAAGCGCGGCCCCGCCAGAATGGTGATCACCAGGGCGAAAAGCATGGCCCACGACGCCCGGAACGTGATATAGCGGAACACGTTGAACAGGCTGATGTCCTGGCTGAGGGGCACGAACAGGCTATACAGCATGAGGCACCTGACTTTCGGTAAAGGCTCTGACCAGACGTTCCAGGCGGTTGCCCCTGGAACCCTTGAACAGAATCAGACCTTCGCCGCTCCGGTCGGGGCGGCTTTTCTGCCATTCGCCAAAGGCGGGCAGAAAATCCTCCGGCCGGGCCAGGGCCTGAAAGAGTCCGGCAAAGTGTTCCTTTTCCAGGCCCTCACGCACCCTGTCCGCATGGCCTCCCAGCCAGAACACGGTTCGCGCGCAGGCCAGGGCGCGGCCCAGCTCCTCATGGGCGCTGTCCGCCTCGTCGCCCAGTTCCAGCATTTCGCCCATGACGCACACCAAGGCTTTGTCGCGGGCCAGTTCGGCGGCGGCCTCGATCATGCGGGCGCAGGACAGGGGATTGGCGTTGTACGAATCATCAATGACGATCCAGCCCGGCACGCTCATGCGGGCGAATCGCTGGGCGGGCAGGGCGGCGGACTCGATGCCGGCCGCGATTTCCTGAACGGACAGGCCCAGCAGATGAGCCGCCGCGGCGGCGGCCACAAGGGTTTCCGCTCCGTAGGAGCCGGTCAGGGCGCAGCTCACATCCAGGCTGTCCCCGTCCAGCCACAGACGGTAGCGGCCCCGGCTGTCCCCGTCCGGGCCAGATCCCAGGCCAAGATAGGACGCGCGATAGGGCATCTGTTTGCCCGTGGTGGAAAAATACACGGCCGCGGGGCAGAGGGCGCGGGTTTCCCGCACCAGATCGGGATAGTCGGCGCTGATCAGGGCCTGGCCGCCAGGGGCCAGATAGCTGAGCAGGCTCGCCTTGCACTGGGCCACACCCCTGCCGCCCAGACCCTCCGTGTGGCCCGCGCCCACGTTGAGGATCACGGCCAGGTCGGGTTCCATGAGCGGCCCCAGCTCATCCATGTCCCCGGCGCGGCTGATGCCGGCCTCCATGACCCAGAAGGCTTCATCGCCGTTGGCCCGCAGCATGGACAGGGGCAGGCCGATCTGGGTGTTGAGGTTCAGGGGATTGCGGGCCGTCGTGCCGCGCTGGGCCAGAATATGGGCCAGAAGTTCCTTGAGCGTGGTCTTGCCCGCCGTGCCGGTCACCCCCACCACCTTGCCCTGGAAGGCCTTGCGCCATGCGTGCCCCAGGCGGCCCAGGGCGGCCACGCTGTTGTCGGCGAGCAGAACCGGGGGCAGCGGCGCGCGGGCCCTGGGCCCGCCTTCAAAGGGATCGCGCTGGGCCAGCACGGCCGCCGCGCCGGCCCGCGCCGCGCCGGCCGCGTGGTCATGGCCGTCGGTGCGCTCGCCGGGCACGCACACAAACAGATCGCCGGGGCTCACGGCCCGGCTGTCCGAGCTGACGCCCGTGATCAGCAGCCGCTGCCCGGCCGGGCGCAGCAGCCGCGCCCCGGCGGCCCGCGCCGCGTCTTCCAGCATCATGCGCACGAGAGGAGCTCCTTGAGTATGCCCTGATCGCTGAAGGGATATTTGACCGTGCCGATAATCTGATAGGGTTCGTGTCCCTTGCCCGCCACCAGCAGGGCGTCGCCGGGCCGGGCCAGATTGAGGGCCAGTTCCAGGGCCTTGCGCCGGTCGCTCTGGCGGTGGACTTCCGCCGCGCCGCTCAGGCCGGGCATGATGTCATCGATGATGGCTTCGGGATCTTCGGTGCGGGGATTGTCCGAGGTAACCACCGCCACATCGCTGGCCTCGGCCACCGCCCTGCCCATGAGGGGGCGCTTGGTGCGGTCGCGGTCGCCGCCGCAGCCGAACACAGTGATGATCCGGGCGAAGCCCGCGTCGCGCAGGGCTTCCTGCGCGCGGATCAGCGCGTCGGGGGTGTGGGCGTAGTCCACAAAGATGCCCACGCCCGCGCCCCGGGCTCCAGTGCCCGGGTTCGGGGCGGGGATGCGTTCCAGACGCCCCGACACGCCGTAAAAATCGTGGAAGCAGGCAAAATCGCCGGGCCCGAAACCGCATTGCAGGGCCAGAGCCATCACGGCCATAAGATTTGCCGCGTTGTGCCGGCCCACCAGAGGGGAGCGCAAATCCCAGTTCAGCTCTTTTTCTCCGTCCCGCCAGGTCAGGCGCAGACGCAGGCCCTCGGGACTGTCGGACAGAAGTTCCCCCGCCAGAAAGGGACGTTTTTCCTGCCGCTGAATGAGTCCGTACCCCGCCGCGCCGGGCAGATCATCCAGCAGGCGGCGGCCATAGGCGTCGTCGGCGTTGATGGCCGCGCGCTTGCCAGGGTCGGGCGTTTCGAGGAAGAGGCGGCGCTTCGCCTGAAAATAGCTTTCCATGTCCCCGTGATAGTCCAGATGATCCTGGGTCAGGTTGGTGAACAGTGCGCCGGCAAAGGAAAGGCCGGCCACCCGGCGCTGATCGAGGGCGTGGGACGACACTTCCATGACGGCGGCCCGCACGTCCGCCGCGCGCATGGCCGCCAGATGCTCGTGAATGGTCAGGCAGCCCGGCGTGGTCAGGGGCGCGGCTTCGTCGTGGCCGGGCCAGCGGTAGCTGACCGTGCCCAGCACGCCCGCCGCCCGGCCCGAGGAACGGTACAGGTGTTCCAGCAGATAGGCACAGGTGGTTTTGCCGTTGGTGCCGGTGACACCGATGAGGGGAAAGGGCAGTCCTGCCGTATGGTGAAGAGCGCGGGCCATGTCTCCCAGGGCGAGGCGCGGGTCGTCCACGACCACCAGCGCCGCCTTCGCCCGGAACGGGCCGCCGGGCAGGGCGGCCGCCGCGGCTGGACTCAGCACCACGGTTCCGGCGCCGCGCCTGAGGGCTTCGGCCGCGTGTTCCGCGCTCTGATCCGGGCGGCCGGGAACCACGCCAGGCAGGGCCGCGAAGATGTCGCCGGGCTGAACCTCGCGTGAATCCGTGCGAATTTGCCCGCCCCTGAGGGCCAGGTCGTCACACAGTTGTGTCAGGGGAGAGGATGCCATGAGAGATTCCGTCCTTGGAAATTCATGCCGGCTCAGCGCTTCGCCGCCGTGGTGCTTTTGGACGCCCTGGCCTGGGGCGCCCTGGGTTCCGCGGCCCTGGCTTTTGCCGCCCTGGCCTCCGCCGGCCTGGATTTTGCCGCCCTGGGTTCCGGTGTCCTGACCTTTGCCGCCTTGGGCTCCGCCGCCGCGGGTTTCACGGCTCTGGCTTCCGGAGTCTTGAGTTCCGCCGTTTTGGGTTCCGGAGCCTTAAGTTCCGCCTGTGTGGCCTGAGCCATCAGGCCGGAGTCTTCCATCCACACCACGCAGGGCAGGGGGCGGCCGTCGGCGTCCAGACAGGGAGTTCCCGGGGCCGGCTCCTGGCGGGCCACCACAAGGCCGTTGCCTTTGACATCGGGCACCGCGCCCGCCTCGGCGAACATTTCCATGGCCCGGCGCAGGCTCTGCCCCCGCACGTCGGGGGTCATGCCGGGCCGGACGCTGTTGACCGCGCTCTGTCTTGCCGCGGCGGGGCGGCTGCCCGCTCCCGGCTTCGGCGTGCTGTCCGTGGTGAAGATCACGCCGGGCAAATAGCCTCCGTAGGCCAGGGCGCGGCTGGCCACCTTCTGGAACACGGGCGCGGCCAGCACACCCCCGTACTGGGTGGTGGTGGGCTCGTCCAGAATGACGTAAATCACATAGCGCGGTTTGTCCGAGGGCACGATGCCCGCAAAGCTGGCGGTACGCTTGTCCCCGTAGCCGCCCGCGCGGCCGGGCTCGGCCTTTTGGGCGGTGCCGGTCTTGCCGGCCACATGCAGGCCGGGGATCCGGGCGCGCTTGCCCGTGCCGTCGCCGTCCACGGTGTCTTCCATCATGCGCAGCACGGCGTGGGCGGTGGCCCGGCTGAAAATGCGCTGTTCCGCGCCGCTGGTGGCGTGTCCCCGTCCGTCCATGACAAGGCGGAGGGGCCGGAACTGCCCGTCGCCCGCCAGCACGGTAAAAGCCTGAACCATCTGAACGCCTGTCACGGAGACGCTTTGCCCGAACCCGGCGGACATGAGGTCAACCTCGCTCCATTCCTGGGGCTGGCGCACGATGCCCCGGCTTTCGCCCACGCCGATGCCCGTGCGCTGGCCGAAGCCCAGGCGGGAGAGATAGGTGAAATAGGTGCGCGCGCCCACTTCCAGGGCAATTTTGGCCATGCCGATATTGCTGGAGTAGGGCAGAATTTTGGAGGCCTTCAGGTTGCCATAGGCCCGGCCGTCGTCGCGGATGACGGTTTTTTGCGTGTCCCACACGCCGTTTTCGCAGAAAAATTCGGTATCCTTGGTGATGGCGCCTTCTTCCAGAGCGGCCGCCATGAGGAAGGGCTTGAGCGTGGAGCCGGGCTCCAGGGCGTCGGCGGCCAGGCGGTTGCGGTACAGGGCTGGCGAGGAGCGCCTGAAATCGTTGGGATTGAAAAAGGGGTACTGGGCCCAGGCCAGGATGTCGCCCGAGTTCACATCGGCGATGATCACCCCGCCCCAGCCGGCCTTGGCGGATTCCACCGCCTCGGCAATGACGTCTTCGGCGATGAACTGAAGCTGCACGTCAAGGGTGAGATGCACGTCCTCGCCCCGGTTGTCGCCTTCGTTGTCCAGATAGAACCTGCGGCCGGTGCCGTCGCGCTGGATGACGTTGCGCTGGCTCATGCCCGCCAGTACACCGTCGAAGGAATGTTCCAGGCCTTCCAGTCCCTTGTTGTCCAGCCCCACAAAGCCGAGCAGCTGCCCGGCCAGATGCCTGAAGGGATAGACCCGTTCGTATTCCCGTGTCATGCCCACGCCCGCCAGACCGGCCTTCTGCACGGCCAGGGCCGTGGCGTCGTCCACCTTGCGGGCCAGCCACACAAAGGAACGCTTCTGGTTCATCTGGCGGATCAGGGCGTTCTGATCCGCGTTCAGGATAGGGGCCAGGGCGGCGGCCGTCGCCTCGATGTCGGCCACGTCGCGCGGGTTGGCGTAGACCGAGCGGCATTCCACGCTGCGGGCCAGGGCCTGGCCGTTGCGATCGTAAATATTGCCGCGCCGGGCCTCCACAAGTTCGGTATACGAGTGCTGGCGCTCGGCCATGGTTTCAAGTTCAGGGCCGCGGATGAGCTGCACATAGAAGGCCCGGCACCACAACAGAACCCACAGAGCGGCAAAAAGCCCGGCCGCCAGGCGAAAGCGCAGCCGTTCCCAGTCCACGCCGCTCCATGGGGAGAGGCGCGGGGGCAGTTCCCGGGCGGCGCTGCGCCGGTTGGGCCTGAAGCGGGTTTTCCGGGTGGAAAGTGTGCTGGTGGAACGCATCCCGATCCTCGAGGTCACAGGGTTTCCGCGCTTTCAGGCGCGTCATGCTTGTTTTCGGGCGAGGCGCCAGGCGCCGGGGGAACTTCCAGACGGCGCACCTGCCCGGGGTCGGCCATGCCCATGCCCAGCTGTTCGGCCTTGCCGCCCAGCGCATAGGGCGAAAGCAGCGTGTCGCGCTCCACTTCCAGCTTGCCCACATGGGCGCGGGCTTCGTCAACTTTGAGCTGGAGCTGATGAATGCTGTAGGCCGTGTCATTGCGGTCAATGCTCAGCCATACCAGACAGAGGCCCAGCACCATACTGGACAAGAGCGACAGGATGAGCGTCAGGAGCCAGCCTCCGCTGCCCAGGGTGGAACGACTCATGGCCGCCCCCCGGCTGTTGCGGGCGCCGCCTTTTCCCCCGTTTTTTCCACCGCCCGCAGTCTGGCGCTGGCCGCGCGCGGGTTGCGGGCGCATTCCTCCCGCGAGGGAAGGACGGGCCTGCGGGTGATGAGCCGCGCTTCGGCCTTGTGCCCGCACACGCAGCGGGGCAGATGGGGCGGACACAGGCAGTCCGTGCTCCACAGGCGGAAGCGCCGCTTCACCGCCCTGTCCTCCAGGGAATGAAAGGAAATGATGACCAGGCGCCCGCCCCGGGCCAGACGCGGCAGAACGGCGTCAAGGAAGCGTTCAAGCTGGCCCATTTCGTCATTGACGGCCATGCGCAGGGCCTGAAAGGTGCGGGTGGCCGGATGATTGCGGGCTTTTGCCCTCCATGCGGCCGGGTAGGCCAGGCGCACAATTTCGGCCAGCCGGGCCGTGCTTTCAATGGGAGCGCGTTCCCGTTCCTCCACAATGGCCCGGGCGATGCGGCCGGCCTGCGGGTCTTCGCCGTATTCCTCGATGATCCGCTTCAGGGTCTGAAAGTCGGCCCGGTTGACCAGTTCGCGGGCGGAGGCGTTGTGCGGGCCCTGGCCGGACCGGGGCAGCGTGCCCATGTCCATGCGCATGTCCAGGGGGCCGTCGCCATGCAGGCTGAAGCCCCGGGCACTCACGTCGAGCTGCAGGGAGGACACGCCGAGATCGAGCAGAAAGCCGTCCGCCGTGTCCCAGCCCAGATCGTCCAGCGCGTCGGCAATGTGATCAAAGGTTGCGGCCGTGATGCGGCAGCGCCCGGCCCAGGGGGCCAGCCGCTCGGCGGCCCGGGTTCTGGCCTGGGGGTCGCGATCCAGGCCGCACAGCCAGGCCCTGCCGCCGGTGCGCTCCATGAGCGCCGAGGCGTGCCCGGCCAGCCCCAGGGTGCCGTCCACATAGCGCCCCTCCGGCCGGGGATTCAGCATGGTGAGCGCCTCGTCGAGCAGCACGGGCTGGTGTTCGGCTGTCTGCGGGGTGGGGGAGAGGGCGGGCATGGTCATGGCGGGCGGGGTTAAAGGGCGAAATCAATACCGCTGGCGGCCAGTTCTTCGCTGACATCGTCCAGCCTTTGCGAATCCATGTTCGCCCTGAGTCTTTCAGGGTTCCACAGCTCAAAGCGGTTGATAAGGCCCAGAATCACAACGTCCTTGCCGAGGCCGGCGTAGTCGCGGTGATCCTGCGACAGGCGCACCCGTCCCTGAGCGTCCAGGGTCTGCACCTCGGCCCCGCCAATGAGCAGGCGGCGGAAGGCGCGTACCTTGGGCGAAGGGGTGCGCAGGCGGGCAAATTTGTGTTCCAGCTCAACCCAGTCGGCCCAGGGATAGGCCGCCAGGCAGTCGTCGTAGGTGGTGATGACAAAGCGCAGATCTCCGGCCACGGAGGCTTCGGGGCTTGCGGGCAGCGCCGGCGCAGCGGCCTGATCCATTCCGGACTCGGCAGATGCGCGACCACGCGCCGCCAGGCTTTCGCGGAATTCCGGCGGAAGCATAAGGCGGCCCTTGGGATCCAGGCTGCGGGAAGATCGGCCTCTGAAATACATGATTATCCCACTTCTTACCACTTTTTCCCACAATCTTCCAAAACCTCGAGAGTGTCAAGAGAGGCATGCTGCGCGGACACGTGAGATGCCCTGCAGCTCTTTGCAGGGAAACAACAATTTTTTTATGTGAAATTTCTGTGGGTTAGCGTGGCATTTCAACGCCTGATCCGTGTCCCCGGCGTGTGAGAGAGTGACGGACGCCTTGGGCCGGGCAGAGCCCGTCTGCCGAAAAATGTCTGTTTTTTCAGCGGGTACACGCTGCCGGGTTGAATTTTTTTCAGGCCGGATGGCGGCAGAAAATATTTTTTTTCACGCCGGAATGATGCGGAGCCCGTCCCCGGCGCGAGGGCGCCGCGCCAGCCTTGGTATGGCCGCCCCGTGCCCCGCCGGCGCGGGAAGGCGCGGATTGCACCCCGTGCCCCGCCGGGCGGGGGCATTGTGTTCCTCCCCGGGCTCGACATCTTGCCGATTTTTTGACAAAGAAAGAGAAGAAATTTTTAAGTCGGCATCCGGGCAAATCCCTTGCGCAAAAGGGGAACGCTTTTTACGCTTTAGCCGGGCCGCGCGGGTTCTTTGGGCGAGAGGCGCGCGGGGTGGGAATAACCTCAGGAAAAAGGATTGTGCCATGCGGACAAAAATTATCGCCACAGTGGGGCCTGCCAGCAGTTCACGCGACATGCTGGCGCGTCTGGCCGAAGCCGGCGTCGCTATTTTCCGCCTCAATTTTTCCCACGGCGATGTGGCTTTTTTCCGGCGGATTGTCGATGACATCCGTTCCATTGAGCAGGAACGGGGCAAACCCCTGACCATTCTCCAGGATCTGCCCGGGCCGAAAATCCGCATCGGCGTGCTGCCTGACAACCAGCTGACCGTGAACAAGGGGGATAAACTGATTCTGGGGCCTGAGGCGCAGAAGGGCGATGCCCTGCCTCTCCTGCCCTTTGACAATCAGCAGCTTCTGAAGGACATGTCCCCGGAAGACCTTCTGGTTCTGGCTGACGGGGGCCTTCGCTTCCGGGTTCGCGAGCGGCTGGCCGACGGCCGGGTGATTATCGAGGCGCGCGGCACCGGCATTATCACCTCGCGCAAGGGACTGGCCCTGCCCGGCAAAACCGTGGCCCTGCCCGCAATTACCGACAAGGATCGCAAAAACCTGGCCATCGGCCTGGAGCTGGGTGTGGACGCGGTGGCCGTGTCTTTTGTGCAGAACGCCGCCGACATCCGCCAGGCCAAGGCCCTGCTGAAGGAGGCGGGCCGGAACCTGCCCGTGGTGGCCAAGCTGGAGCGGCGCAACGCCGTGGACAATCTGGCTTCCATTCTGGCCGAGACCGACATGGTGATGGTGGCACGCGGCGATCTGGGGGTGGAATGTCCCCTGCCCGAGCTGCCCGCCCTGCAGAAGCGCATCATCCGGGCCTGCAATCTGGCCTCCAAGCCGGTCATTGTGGCCACCCAGATGCTGCTGTCTATGGTCAGCAACCCCATTCCCACCCGGGCGGAAACCACAGACGTGGCCAACGCCGTGCTGGACGGGGCGGACTGCGTGATGATGTCGGAAGAGACGGCCATGGGCAACTACCCGGTGGAAACCGTGGCCTATATGCGCCAGATCACGGGCGAAGCGGAAAATTACCTGGAGGAAACGCGCAGGCTCATCGAACCCGAAGCGCGCAGCGGGCCGCCCGAGTTTCTGGCCTACGCGGCGTGCCTGCTGGCCGAAAAAACCGGCGCCAGGGCCCTGGCGGCCCACTCCATGTCCGGATCGGCGGCCCGGCTTCTGGCCGCGTGCCGGCCGGCCCAGCCCATACACGCCCTGACCACCGACATGAGCGTGGTGCGCGCGCTCAATTTTACCTGGGGCGTCCAGCCCCATTGCGTGGAAGAAAACCCCGACCTGAGTCATCTGCAGCGGGTGCAGCGCTTTATCGACAGCACGCCCTCCTTCCCTGTGGGCGAAGACGTGGTGATCACGGCGGGAGAACCCTCGCCGGGGCAGCCGCGACCCGGTACCAATCTTGTCAAAATCTACAGGAAGTAGCATGTCCAAAATGCAAAAAGCCGCGGTGCCTGACAATATTTCGGAAGAATACTACCAGATCAGCGAAGAAATATTGTCCAGTTTTTCCAAGTATCGGCCCCCTGTTGATCTGTTTCAGTTCAGGGAAGACATTGCCCAGCTGTACCCCTTGTACCGCAAGGGCCAGCGCCTGACCAACGAACAGGTTGACGAGGTGCAGGCCCTGTGCCGCGACGGGTCGCTCTTTGTGGCGCGCAGTGATCATTCCATCTATGTGGAACACATTGCCAAGCAGGCCGACCTGGTGCTGGTGGATGTCAACCTCAAGGAAAGCGAGGTGGCTGACATTCTGCTGCGCGCCCTGGAAATGCGCCTGACGGACTTCATGGAACAACCGGTGACGGCCTGCTTTGAGCCCCTGTACAAGGATCTCATGGTTCTCACCGAGTACCTGACGCAGGATCGTTTTCGCGCCCGGCTCTTCATGCGCCGCCTGCCCACGGAGGACAAGGGCGTGGTCGTCCATTCCATCAGCGTGATGACTATTGGGCTGTGGCTGCATCTGGAACATGTGCAGCAGGGCGAGTTCAAGCGCCGTTTTCTGGATCGCCTGGCCCTGGGCCTTTTGCTGCACGACGTGGGCCTGACCAAGGTGCCGGCGTATATCCGCGAAAAAAGCACACCCCTCAAGGCGGACGAGTGGGAAAAGATATACGCTCATTCCCTGGCCGGCATTAAAATGATGCAGAAGCTCAACCTGTCCTTTGATGAGCTCAATGGCGTCATTCTGCATCATCACGAGCGCCTGGACGGCAGCGGCTACCCGCAGAAGCTCAAAGGCGAGGCCATCAGCGCGGTGGGCAGAATCGCGGCCGTGGCCGACTCTTTCGCGGCCATGATCACCAAGCGTTCCTATGCCCCGGCCAAAAAGCCCGTGGATGCCGCCCGGGAACTGGCCGCGGACAAGGTTAAATATGACGTCCGCTATACCACGCCCCTGCAAACCGCCTATCTGACCGGGCTTTTTGGCGCGTCGGGGCAGGCCGCTCCCGGCAAGGAGGCCGGAGCCGCTCCCGAAAAGGCGGAAGGCTCCAAGGCCTGAGCCTATGCCGCAAACCCCTTCGGATTCCGCTTCGTCCGTCGCCTCGCCCCTTGAGTCCTCCCCCGCGCCATCCTCCGCCGCGTCGGGAGATGCCGGCGGCGCAGCGGCAAACGAGCTTTTGTCACCCACGGCCCGGGCTATGATGCCGGATTTGCCCCGGCCCGATGACGCGGTCATGCCGGAGGGGGGAGCCAACTTTGAAGATCGGGTGCTGCTTCTGCTGGCCGCCGTCATGGTGGCCGACGGCATGCTGACGTACCCCGACTATGAGCTGGGCCAAAGCGTGATACAGGGCATTTTTGGGGAACATGCTCTGCACGCGGGCGTGCAGGCCCGTTTTCACCATGCCCTTCTGCATCCTCCGGCGCAGCCCGCGGAACTGGCGGCCAGCCTGGCCCGTGAAGCCGTGGCCGAACAGGTGTCGGCCGACCGGATTACGGCGCTCCTGTCGGGGCTCGAAGAACTGTGCCGCCGCCGGCCCGCGGCCGGCTCCGTGGCCCGCGGCCTGCGCGAGGCCATTGATATCGCCTTTGCCGAACAGCGCCTCGAACAGCGCCGCCGGCGCCTTGCGGCAGAAAGCGGCGTGGTGGGGCGCGGTCTGGAGCAGGGCGCTCGCCTGGGCCTGCGCATGGGCAAGGTGACCGTGGGCGGCGCCCGGCAGCTGGTGAAGAGCGTGGTGGACGCGGCCCGGCTGGTGACAGCCCGCCGCGAATCGGACTCCGCCCGTGACGGAAAGCTGACCCCGCCCGTGGCGGCCTTCAATGCCGGACTGGCCGACAGGGCCGACGCTCTGGCCCGCGCGGCCTGGACGCTGGAAGATGCCGAACTTCAGCGCGATCTGGCCGGGTTCCGGCGCATTCTGGCCGATCAGCCCTTCCGGGTGGTGCTGGTCGGTGAGGGCAAGCGCGGTAAAAGCTCGCTGGTCAACGCGCTTCTTGGGGAAACTCTGTCCCCTGTGCGCGAGGCCGTGCCCGAAACCGCCGCCGTGGCCGAATTTTTCTATGCCTCCCAGCCCCGCTACACGGTTCGCTGGCTGGATGAAGAGCAGTTCGCCCACCTTGCGGACTACCTGGCAGGAGAAGAGGACAACCTGCTCCTTCGCGACAAGGTCGAGGCCCTGCGCCAGACCCCCGCCGGGAGCCGTCCGCACGGGCTGAGCACCCTGGGCAGCCGCTCCGACATACCCGATTATCTGGCCGTGGACGGCCGTTATTCCGCCCTGACGGCGCGAGTGTCCATCGGGCTGCCCGTGGAACTGCTGCGCCCGGGCATGGTGCTGGTGGACACGCCGGGCCTCAACGCCACGGACTCCTTTCAGGGCTACCTGGCCTATGAGGAAAGTCTGTCCGCGGACTGCCTGATTTTTGTCATGGACGCGCGGCGGCCGGATTCCGCGTCTGAACTGCGGCTTTTGCGCAAGCTGGCCGCTTCGGGGCGGGCTGTCTCCATCATCGGGGTACTGACCGGAGCGGATCGCCTGAACGAGGCGGACAGCCTGGAAGAGGCCAAAGCGCGGGCTCTGGGCATCCTGACGGAAGCCTGCCGGGGCGCTCCGGGCCTGCATGTGCTGGGCCTGACCCCCGTCAACGCGCGCGCGGCCATGCGCGCCCGCACGGGCGGCGCGGGGCATGCGGAGCGGGCTGCCCTGCGCGAGCTGGAGCAGCTTTTTGATTTGCTGCGCGCGGCCCTGGTGGCGGATTCCGGCAAGGAAGAATATCGCGCCCGGGTGCTGGCCCGCTGGAATGAGCTGCGCGCTCAGGCGGCCGGGCGCTGCGGCGAGACCATGACGCGCTATCGCGCCACGCTGCCTCCGGCTCAGTTTCTGGAACTGCTCGAGCGCCACGCCGACCGCCTGGCCGGCGCCTCGCTTGAGCACATCGAACAGGCCCGATCCGTGGTGGCCGCCGCCGCCCATGACGTGGATCAGTGGCGCGCCGATCTGCAAAGGGCGCTGGATCAATGGGAAGAGCTGCTTGTGCTGCGGGTCATGGAGGCCGCCCGCCGCCACGCCGACGCCCTGGGCATGGATTTCGCGAAGGAAGGCGCCTGGACGGACTTTGATGCCGAAGAGGCGCCGCGCATCGCCCGTCAGAGTCTGGATGAATTTCTGAGCGAGCAGCAGGGCGTTTTGCGTGGCTGGGAGGAAAAATTGCGCCTGTTCGGAGAGGACATGCGCGATTTGTCCGCCTCCTGCCTGTCCAGTGTGGAAGACAGCGCCGCGGAGCTTGGCGATATCTGCGCCGTGAGCGGTCGCATGGATCATCTGCTGGTGCGCTCCGATGAGCACATGCGGCGTCTGGCCGTTTTTCTGGCCGGCGCCGGCGGCGGCGCGGTGCTGGCGGGCAGCCTGCTTCATTGCATGGCCTGGGGCGGGGCGGCCCTGGTGGTGCTCACGCATGCTCTGACCCTGCCCGGCGCGGCCCTGGTGGGCATGGCGGTCTACGCCCTGCATGCCTTGGGCAACTCCTCGCGCCGTAAGGAGGCTTTTCTGGAGCGCAAGCGCAAAAAAACCGAACAGTGGGCCGCCGGAGCCCGGCGCCTGCTGGATGAGGAATTGCGCGCGGCCGGCGAGGAACTGACCGCCTCGTACAAGGCGGCGGTGGCCCGCGGCTTTGTGCCCGCTCTGGAAATCCTGGTGGCCGAGGCCGTGCATGTGCGTCTGTACCTCAAGGTCATGGATCGTATCCGCGAAGACGCCGACCTGTTCGAACGCACCGTGCGCGGCCTGCTGGAAACGGCGCGGCCCTGAGTCCCTCTTGAGCCTCCGGCGGGGTATATGCCCTCCGGACGCGGAGTTTTCGCCATGCTTGCCATTTTTTTTCTGCTGTCTCCGGTTTTTGTTCTGGTGGCCATAGGCATCCTGGTGGAACGCTTCCGGCTGCTGCCGCGGGACGGGGCCGCCGCGCTCAACATGCTGGTGTTCAATCTGTCCCTGCCCAGCCTGATTTTCCATGCCATGGCGGCCAGCGAGCCGGCTGATCTGGCGCGGGGCGCCTATGCGGGCGGCATTATGGCGGCCATGCTGCTGTGCTGCGCGCTGGTTCACGGCCTTCTCGCCCTGGGCTTTCGCGCCCGCCCCGCCGAAGCTGGCATCATGGGCGTGCTGGCGTCCTACCCCAATGCCGCCTTCATCGGCCTGCCCATCCTGATGCTGCTTTTTCCGGACAATTCCCATGTTGTGCTGGCGGTCACCATCACCGCCATTTTCAGTGTGCCCCTGCTCCTCATCGGCATGGTCGAGCAGGAATGGTGCCGCAATGCCGGAACTCTCGACCAGCGTCTTTTGCTGCGCAAGGTGGCGGGCACGCTGGCGCGCAATCCCCTTCTGCTGGCCACAGTGGCCGGGGTTCTGGTGTGCGCGTTGCGCCTGCCCGTGCCGGACGCCCTTCTGATAGTGTGCCGCAGCCTGGCCGCCACCGCCACCCCCTGCGCCCTGGTGGCCCTGGGCATGGTGCTGTCCATCCAGATGTCCAGCCCCGCGCGGGGGCAAAGCCATCCTGCCCGGCAAGTCGTCGTCAATGCCGGCAAGCTGATCCTGCATCCTCTCCTGACCCTGGCGGCCCTGTCCTGGCTGGGCGTGTCGGGCGATTGGCTGGCCATGGGCGTTATCCTAGCGGGGATGCCCACCGCGGTGGTGTCCTATGTGCTCAGCGAAACCTACAATACGGCCACCCGCGACGCATCACAGGTGATCGTGGTCAACTCTGCCCTGTCCGTGCTGACTGTTCCGCTCATGGTGTTTTTGCTCCAACGGGCGGGCATCATGGCGGGAGCCGGACTGTAGGAGCGCTTCCGCGGGGGCGGGCGGCGCTGCTTCCTGCGCCGCCAGGTTCCGGCCGCGCGGGTGAAAATATCCCCTGCCGCCCCGGTACCTGAAAGAGTTTTCGGAAAATTTCACAGGATACGGAGTGTCTTTCCCGGAAAGGGTGAAAGACCTCCACCGCGCCGGCACATGAGCGGCGGCGTGAACGTCTCTCCGGACGCGGACTCTTGACAGCGCCGGATTTTCTCTTTGTAATCCATGCCTCAACGCGCGGGAGATTCTTCCCGCGAATTCCTTGTCACGAGGTCATTATGTCGTTCAGTGCCGCTGTTTATGGTTTGGGCAATATCGGCCGTTTTGCCGTGGAGGCTCTGGAAGCCGCTCCCGACGCCCGCTGCCTGGGCGTGATACGCCGCCGGCAGTCCCTGGGGGCGCCGTCCCTCGATCAGCGAGGCCTGCCCGCGTACGCTTCCCTGGATGAACTGGTTGCCGCGCAGGGGCAGCCCGACGTGGTGCTTTTGTGCACGCCTTCGCGTCAGGTGCCGGATGCGGCCGCCGGGCTTCTGGGCCGCGGTTTCAATACCGTGGATAGCTTCGATATTCACGATCGCATCCCCGAAACCCTGGCCCGGCTGGATCAGGCCGCCCGGCAGGGGGGCGCCGTGGCCGTCACCGCCGCCGGCTGGGATCCGGGCACGGATTCCGTGCTGCGCGCCCTGTTCGAGGCCATGGTGCCCGCCGGCACCACCTTCACCAATTTTGGCCGGGGCCGCTCCATGGGCCATTCCGTGGCCGTGCGCGCCCTGCCCGGCGTGGCCGATGCCACGGCCATCACCATTCCCGTCGGGGGCGGCCGCCATTCCCGGCTGGTCTATGTGGTGCTGGAACGGGGAGCCCGCTTTGACGATGTGCGCGCCGCCATTGCCGCTGACCCCTATTTCTCCCACGATCCTCTGGAAGTGCGTGAGGTCGGCGCCGCCGAACTGCCCTTTGTGGCCGACGCCTCCCACGGCGTGCTGCTTGAGCGTACCGGTGCCTCGGGCCTGACCGCCAACCAGCATCTTTCCTTCGACATGCGCATCAACAATCCGGCCCTGACCGCCCAGGTTCTGGTGGCCGTGGCCCGCGCCGCCGTCCGCCGCAAGGCCCGGGGCGAGGCCGGGGCTTTCACGCTGCTCGACATCGCTCCTGTGGAGCTTTTGCCCGGCGAGCGTTCCACCCACATTGCCCGGCTGGTCTAGTCATGGCGCGCTCCCCTGCCCGGTTCAGGGGAGCGCGTTCACCTTGCGCGGACAGGTCACGATGCGCGTCCGCCAGGCCTGGCGGGTTGCCCATTTGCCGGCGGCCCGGGGTTTCTTCTCAGGCCCGGAATGGCTCCTGGGCCGCCCCGGCGCGATGCCCGTCTTCCCTGGTGTTTCAGGTCTGCGTTCCAGAGCGCCGCGCGCAGAAAAACGCTGAGGCCGCCTTACGGCATCCGGCGGGAGCATCCGCTTCAGCTCGGGGAAAGCCGGACGCCAAGCGGGACATATTCCTGTGGCGCATTTACCGGAACGCCCGCTGAAAAAAGCTGACGATCAGCCCTTCCAGACGACGGTGGAGCGCCTCACGCTCGCCGGGGCTCACCGTTCGGCACAGGTCGGGCAGATCCTGCGCCATATCCGGCGGGCACAGAGCCTGAAGCGCGGGCCCGTCCGCCCCTGTCAGCAGCGTATACTCCGCCGTGGACGAGGCCAGAAGTTCGCGTAATACCAGGGCCTGACGCTCCGGCCTGTGCAGGGGGTCGCGATCCAGACCCACCAGAGACAGGGGCAGATTCAGTGATTTCAGGCTGTTTGGGTCAAACAGCATGGAATAGCCCGGTGATATCAGCATCATGGCCCGAAAGCGGGCATCGGTCAGGGCGTGTTCGGCGGGCAGAGGCGGCAGCAGCGGCGTGAAGACCGGGGGGGCAGGGAGCTCGGTCAAAGGCCTGCGCTGGCCCCGACGCAGCCGGGCGGCGTTTTTGTTCACGTTGTCGCGGGCGCGGGCCATGGTCATGGCCCTGGCTTTCAGTGCCTGGTCGCGCAGGGCGGTGGCTTCCATGATGGCGTCCGCCTGATGGAGCATGCCGCGTGTGATGCCATCCATATGGGCCGCCATCCGGGGCTCGCAGTACGGATCAGGGATGCCTCCGGATTTCAGGGCGGGTGACGCGCAATACGGCGCCCACAGGTGCGGGGTCAGGGTTGCCCCCGCCAGCAGCAGGCCGGCGCTGCCGCCTCCGCCAAAAGCCAGCAGGCCGATTTTTTGTGTGTCCACGGCCTTGCCCAGCTGGGGGTCGGCAAGCACCAGATCAAGGGCGGCTTTCAGCTGCCGGGCGCGGGTGGGCAGGTGAAGGTTGGTATACAAAAAGCGCATGTCGTCGGCATTGTCGCCGTCATGCGTGAGGACAACCACAACAAAGCCCTGGCCGGCCAGCCGGGCGGCCAGGTCATGGTGGGCAAAGCGCGAACCGGATGAGTCGGGTGAAAGGATGAGGAGCGGCCAGGGGCCGGGCAGGAGGGCGGCGCCCCGCGCGGCCGAAAACGTCCAGGCGCCGGCTTTGACCGTGCCGGGCCGGGTTCGGGTGGGGTACCATACGGCGGCGTCCAGGCGGATGTCCGTGCCGGGCCGCCAGCTCACCAGCGAGCGGTATCCGGCGTAAAAGCTGTCGGCCGCGGCGCTGATGGCCGGCGTCCAGATCAGGAGCGCCAGCAGGACGAGCACGCGCATGACGCATGGCAGGGCGCCTTTCGCGCGCCCGGGCGCGCGAAAGGCGCGGCGCCGCGAAATCCAGGTCAGGGCCTGAGCCGGGCAGCGCTGGAACATCTCACGAATCCGCGCTGTGTCCAGAGGCTGCCCCGGGTGCCCTGTCGTCATCCTCACGCGCGCTCTCACGCGGCTGGACAAAGGGGCGGCCCGGGCGCGCCGCGGCGGAGGAATCGGGGGCCTGCGGGGTGTCATGGGATTCCCCGGCCTTCACTTCATTCCACAGGTCATCCTTGTCGTCCAGGCTGAGGGCCGCGAAATCCAGGCCGCGCTCTTCGGCCAGTTGTTCCATGGCCTCAAAGCGGGCGCGGAATCGCCTGGAGGCCATGTCCGTGGCGTGGGCGGCCTTGATGCCCATACGGCGGCCCAGTTCCACCAGAGAAAAGATCATGTCGCCCAGCTCGTGTTCCTGCGCGATCTGGTCGCCCGAGGCCCTGGCGTCAAGCAATTCCAGCCACTCGCTCTCCACCTGGCGTTCCACCTCTTCATCGTCGTCCCAGGTAAAGCCGGCCTGCGCGGCCTTGGCGTGCAGCCGGTAGGCCTTGGTCAGGGGCGGCAGTCCGGTGGGCACCGAGGCGAAGACCCCCTTTTCCTTTTCTCCGGCCGCGGCTCTTTCGGCCTTTTTTATGTCGGCCCAGGCTTTGGTGAATTCGTCAAGGCTGGCAAAGCTGGCATCGCCGAACACATGGGGGTGGCGGCGGGTCATTTTGGCCGCTCCGGCCTCCAGGGCGTCGGCCAGGCTGAACGATCCCCCGTTGGCGTAACGGTGGGCCACAAAAATGAGCAGAAAGAGGAGGTCGCCCATTTCGTCGCAGGCATGGCCCGGTTTGCCGGAGCGGATGGCGCCCACCAGCTCGTGACATTCCTCAATGAGATACTCGCACAGGGAAAGGGGTGTTTGCGCCTTGTCCCAGGGGCATCCGCCGGCTGGATCCAGCAGGCTGTCGATAACGGTCTCAATATGGGTCAGAGCCTGGTGGGCGTCGTTCATGGCGGGGTTCCTTTCTTTACAGAGGCATGGGAATGGTGAGATGCAGAACATCCGATGCCCGGCGCGCAAAGTCCAGGAGCCGCGGGATGGTCTGCGCCCCGGCCACCGGAGGGAAGCGGGGAATCAGCATAACGGCCAGATAAGCCAGCACCACGCACAGCAGTCCGCCCTTGAGCAGGCCCGCGCCCAGGCCAAGCAGGTGATCCACCCATCCCGCGAAGCTGACTTCCAGCACGCGCTGGAGCACGCGGGCAATGAGGCCCACCCCAATCATGCCCGCCACCATCAGAAGGGCGAAGGCCGCCATGGGGGCCACACTGGCCGGCAAGTAAGCGGACAGCGCTTCGGCGAAGCGCGAGGCGCCCGACCAGGCGGCGGCCAGCCCCGCCATCAACCCCGCCAGGCCGGCCATTTCCGCCACAAAACCGCGCATGCCGCCCCGGATGCCGAACGCCAGCAGAATACCCAGAACGGCGATGTCGAAATAGTTGACTTGCATGAAGAGCCTGTGTGCGAAAAGGTGAATGTCCGCGCGGGAACGGAGCGGAATGATTTTTTGTGGGGCAAAGAGCGCGGGGTGTCAAGAAAGACCGCCGCCGTGTCCTAGGTACCGGCGTGCCCGTGAGCCAAAGCGCCGGGCGCCGGAAACAGGCGCGGGGGAAATATTTTTCCCCCGCGCGGACTGGCTGGAATGCCGGGTGATCATCTGTCCTTGTTCAGGCTCGCCTCCTGCGGGAACATGGGCAGGTAGCGGTACGAGAGCGAAAGAACAATGGCCGCGTAGGCGAACACCAGAATGCAGGCGCCCCATTCGGCCCAGTTGGGAGCGTAGGTATACCACGAGTCAAAGGGCATGACCGGCACGGCCAGAGTCTGCACCGTCTGCAGGTAGCGGTTGAGGGTGACGCTGACGCAGGTGAGGATCAGCATGGTGTAGAAGACGGCGGGGTTGCGCCTGAGCGAGGGCATGAGCAGGCACACGGCGGGCACGACGATGAACAGCAGCTCGGCGGCCATGAGCCATTTGCCGTAGATCATGCCGTGGAACATCTGGTCAAAGGTCATGCCGACGCGGGGCAGGATTCCCGTAGCCCAGGCCCAGGTGTCCAGCAGCTTGAACACGGTGTAGATCACCAGCATAACGCCGCCGATTTTGCCCATAAGCTGCTTGACATCCCAGGTGACGAGCCTGCGGCCGGACATCTTTTCCATCAGCGTGCACACCAGCACGGTGAACATGGGGCCGGAGCTGATGGCGGACAGGATGAACAGGAAGAAGGTCCAGGGCCAGATGAAGAACCCGTCGCGGAAGGCGTAGGGCCGGCCGAACAGCACGCCGTACATGCCGCCCAGCGAACCCTGGTGGAAGGTGGACAGAAAGGCGCCTATGCCCGCGAACAGCGGCATGATCAGATGGAAGTTGTGCGCCAGGGCGCTGACAAAGCGTGATTTGGCGAGCTGGCGGTTTTCCAGCACCAGCGGCACATACTCGATGATGAGCACGATGCAGTAGCAGGTGATGCAGAAAATAACTTCCGTCAGCATGGAATGGACGTTGGCGTACCAGTAGCCGAACCAGCAGCGGATGGGCTGGCCGATGTCCAGTACCAGGATGAGCATGGCCCCCGTGTAGCACAAAAAGCCGATGACCGCCGCCAGGTTGACGATGTTTTTCAGCTCGTCGATATTGAGAATATAGCGCAAAAGACCTGTGAAAAAGGCGCCCGCGCCCAGCGCGATAACCGCCAGGTCAAAGGTGATCCACAGGCCGAACCCGAAGTAGTCGTCCATGCCCGTTTCGCCCAGGCCCCAGCCCAGCACCCGCACGGCCGCGTACAGGCCGAACAGCAGCAGCAGGGAGAGCGCCCCCAGCCACATCATGAACCTGGTCAGGGAGCAGCGCGGGCAGTCTTCAGGAAACAGGGCCGCGTCGAGAGGTTTGCTGTAATCCATAACCTAGCCCCTCCTGGTACCGGCAGTCGGTTCGTCTTCAAGATAGTTGTCACCCTTGCGGCGTACCCATTCCCGCCGGCTCAGGTAGTACACCTGCGGGTCGGTACCCAGGCGTTCCAGCAGGCGGAACGCATAAGGGCTCTGGGAGAGTTCGTGCACCTTGTGCTTCGGGTTTTTGAGATCCCCGAAGGTGATGGCCCCGTTGGGGCAGGCCTCGGCGCAGGACGTCACATAGGCGCCGTCGGGCAGATCCCAGGGGTCGCGGCCGTTGGCGATGGCTTCGTCCTTGGCTTTCTGCCAGCGGTGATGGCAGAAGGTGCATTTTTCCACCACGCCGCGCGGCCGGGTGGACACATCGGGCGTGAGTGCGCGCCCCAGATCGCCGGGCCACTTGGGATCATACCAGTTGAAATAGCGGGCGTGGTAGGGGCACGAGGCCATGCAGTAGCGGCACCCGATGCAGCGGGGCGGAATCTGGCTGACAATGCCGCCTTCTTCCCGTTTGTCGGTGGCGATAACCGGGCACACGCTGACGCACGAGGGCTTGCCGCACTGCATGCAGGGCCGGGGCAGGTAGGCGACCTCATGGTCGGGGAAAGCCCTGCCGTTGGACAGGCGGTAGACCACCAGCCAGTTCAGGCTGCGCAGCTTGTTGCTTGCGTCCACCTGAGGGGCGATATTGTTTTCGGCCTGGCAGGCCACCATGCACGCGCCGCAGCCCGTGCATTTGTCCAGGTCGATGACCATGCCCCATCTGATGCGAAAATCCATAATTTCGGACATGTCGCGCCCCCCTATGCCCTGGCCAGCTCTGCGCCGCCCCACACCGAAAGACCGGTGCCGGGCTCCCGGCTTACGCTGGTCAGAGTCGTGATGTTAATACCCTTGCCGCGGCTGAACTCGTCAAAGGCCGTATGGCCGAGCCCCGCGCACAGGGCCACGGTGTCCGTCTGCACGCCTTCAAACAAATCCACCAGCACGGTGACCGTGGCGGCGGCGCTTTGCAACTTCACCCTCTCTCCCTGCCGGACGCCCAGTTTGGCGGCCGTGGCGCTGTTCATCTGGGCCACGCTGTCCATGCCCTTCAGCTGATAGTCGGCAATAATCTTGGTGGCAAAGGGCGGAATGGCCGTCTGCGGGGTTCCCATGCCGAGCACCAGCACCGGGGCCAGCCGGACAGAGGCGTCGGAAGAGCCGGCGGGGGTCGTGATGGCGGCCTGAAGGGCGGCGGTGTTGAACAGCGGAACCACGGGGGAGCGCTGCGCGTCGTCCGTGAATACTCCGCCCGATTCGGTCAGAGCCCTGAAATCCGCGCCCATGGACAGCGCCTTTTTGTGCAGAAGCTGAGGCATGTCCTCCACGCCCAGATCCACGCCCAGTTCCTGAGCGAGGGCAATGATGAGCTCGCCCGCTGGGCGGGCTTCGTAGAAGGGTTCCACCACCGGCGCGGCAATGCTGTAGCTGAACTGCCCCGAACCGTAGGGTGTGCAGGCGTCGTCAAAACGCTCCAGCCCCATGGCGGCGGGCAGCACCAGATCGCAGCGGGCGCATGTTTCACTCATAAAGCTGGCCAGGGCCACCGTGAACGGCGTTCTGTCGAGCACTTCGGCCATGCCCGAACCGGCCGGCAGGGCATAGAGCGGATTGGCGTCGTAGATCATGAGCATTTTGGGCGCGGGGGCCTTTCCGGCGGCCACGGCCTGTGTCCAGGCCACCAGGTCGCGGGCCAGCAGGCTGCGGATATGGGTCGCGCCGTTCACCACCGGGGAGGGGAAGGACAAATCCACGAGGTTGCCTTCCTTGCCCACGCGATCCAGGAGGATGTTGATGGCAATGGCCGCCATGATGGGCCCGGCCGCGCCGCCCGCGCCCAGGGGCGAGCCCGTGATGACCAGGGGCTTTTGGGCCTCCAGCAGGGCGTCCACCACAGCTTCGAGCCGCGCGGCGTCCACGCCCGTCAGCTTTGCCACCGTGGCGGGGTCATAGCGTTCCGCCAGGGCCGCGAAGGCGGGCAGTCCAATCCTGAAGGGCGCTTTTCCTTTTTTGATCACAAGGTGAGCCACACCCAGAGCCAGCGCCATTTCGGTATCGGGCCGTATGGGCAGCCACCAGTCGGCTCCGGCGGCCGTGTTGTTCTGCACCGGGCCGGCATAGGCCACTTTCAGGGCCGGCTTTTGCCCGGCGGGCCGCCCGGCGCTGAAGGCTTTGCGGTTGCGTGCCACGGTGCCCCAGCTTTCCAGGAAATTGGCGCCGATGGACAGCACAAAGTCGCTGTGCTCAATGTCATAGCCCAGGCGGCCCTGCCCGCCCATGAGCGACCAGGCCTTAAGGGCGGGGAGTTCCTCACCGGGCATGAAGTAGAAGTCATCGGAACCCATGGCGTTCATGAAGCCGGTGAACACCTCGTTGACGCTGCTCGTGGGGTCGCCCGAAATGCAGGCCATGGCTCCCCTGGCTTCCAAAGCCTTGTCCCTGAGCATTTTTTCGGCTTCTTCCCATGAAATGGCCACATAGGCCCCGTCAGGAGAACGCTTGAGCGGGGTCTTGAGACGGGCGGGGCTGACCTGAAGCTGGGTTTCGGCCGCGGCCAGGGCCGTCAGCGCGCCCTGGCTCATGGCGTTGCCGGGGTTGCCCAGGGCGCGCACGGGGCGGCCGCCCACGAGGCGAACCCGGATGCCCGTGCCCGAGGGACACACCTTGCTGATGGTGGGCAGGTATTCACTGGCGCCTTTCTGCAGGCGCGGAATCCAGCCCCAGTTCTGCGTCCAGTACACGGCGTCGTACAGCGTATTCCAGATAACCGGTGACGCCGCGAGGCCCACGGTCCCGCCGGCGGCAAATTTCAGAAATCCTCGTCTGTTCATGGCTTCCTCGCTTGGGCCTTACTTATGGCAGACAAAACAGGCGTTGCTCGCATGGCTTTCGGGATCGCGAAGCCTGGTGTCCGCGTGGCACTGTTCGCATTCCCACATGAGCATGGTGTTCTGGGAATAGCCGGAAAGCCTGTTTTCCGTGTAGACCGGCGGCGTGGTTGTGGCGGAAACGTCAAGGTGGCAGCGCGAACAAAGCTCGGCGGCCGACGCGGCCGTCTCAAGATCGCCAAGGTGCGGCGCATGACTGAACAGCACGTTGTCCGGCTGCTTCTGGTAGACCAGCCACTCGCCCCGAATTTCCCGGCCCGTCCGGACATAGTTGCGGACGAACAGGGCTTCTTCAGGATCAGAGCCCAGCACTTCAAAATGGCATTCGGCGCAGGACGCCGTGGTGGGCAGGCCGCTGAAGCTTCCGTCCTTGCGCAGGAAGTGGCACTGTTCGCAGCTGATGCCCTGATCCTGCACATGCAGGACGTGGTTGAAGGCGACGGGCTGTTTCTTGTCCTCTTTCATCAAGCCGGGCAATACCCACCATCCCAGAATCAGGGCCGCAACCAGGCCCACGACAAACGCGCCCCAACCGCAACACCGGCATGATTGTGCCGTATCCGGTGCGGTACTGTGGTTCCTCTCCTCCATCCCGATGCCTCGTGCTGGTTTGAGGTGATTGGATAACAGGCCGCGTACCCGCGGCCGCTTGAGCAACACGGGAGCGAGGCACGCGAAACACCCGGCCGCGCGCGAGACCAAGGCGCGGCGTGGTGAGGCTTCGCGTAAACTGAAGTAGTTTAGACAAAAAAAAGTGGTATGGCAATGGGGCAAAAACGGCGAGACATTCACTTTTTTTTCGAAAGATATGCCTTATCTGATTGAATTTCAAAAAAATTTTTCTCCGCGCGCATCAAAAAAGGTCAATGTCCCAAAACACAGGGACGGGGCGGATCGCTTTTCGTGCCGGCGCCGGGGGCATGCCGGCGCATTTTGCCGCAGGCCGCTCTTGCCTGATAACGGACATACGGGTATATACCAGAGTTAAGACGGCTTGTTCGCGTTTTTGTCCTGGCACTTTTTCAGGAGATGTTTCATGCATGCGCCGCCTTCTTCCCGGTTGAGCCCGGCCGGACTGGCCTTTCTTCTGACCTTTTGGATCGCCCTGGCGGTCTTTGCCGCCATCCCGGCCCGGGCCGGGGATGTCCTCTCCCCCGCCGAGCTGCCGGCCTGGCTGGCCGCCACGCCCGATGCGCTGATTGTGGATGTGCGCACGCCCGAGGAATACGCCCGGGGGCATCTGGAAGGTTCGGTGAACATCCCCATAGACAGCTTTGAAGATCGCCTGGACGAAATCCCCGTGGATCGCCCCGTGCTGATCCACTGCCGCATGGGCGTCCGGGCGGAACGGGCCTATGGGATTGTGAAGGAAAAGAAACCGGAAGCCGTCAGAGTGCACATGGTGCGCGGCCCCCTTGAGGAATTTCTGAGATAAGGGGCCGGGGTGTGGCGGTGGCGCGTTTTGCGGCGGAAACGATTCGTTAAGTTTTTGGAACGCCCGGCCGAAAAGAAGAGGAGAGAAGTTCCCGCGCGTTCACCGCGGGACGGCGGGCCGCAAGGAGATGGACGTCAAAAATACGATGCCGGCGGGTTGAATGATCTGCGGCAAGGGAGGATTCGGGGTGCGCTGGAGAGATATTTCCATCAGGAAAAAACTGTCTTCCGTTTTTTTGGCCGCGACAGCGGCTTTTGCGGGAACCTTGCTGTTCACGATGTATCAGCTGGAAGAAATAGGCAACGACGCGGATATATTGAGCAAACCCCGGCAGGACACCGAATTGCTGGCGGCCGAGGTTGCGCACCTGCAGTGGACGAACAGGGTGCAGACCTACATCATCGACGCGGGGGCCTCGGAGCTCAAGGTGCCCCTGGATGGGCACAAGTGCGCGTTCGGGCAGTGGTTTGACGGCCCCAAACGGCTTGAACTGGAACAGGAAGTTCCCGCGCTGACCCCGATTTTTGAAAAACTGGGGCAAACCCATCTGACCATGCATGCGTCGGCCGCGCAAATCCGGGACGCCATTGAGGCCGGGCGGCCCGCTTACGCGCGCGGCATACTGGCCGATACGACCATGCCTCTGCTGGCCGGCGTGCAGACCCTGCTGGGCCAGGCACGCGGCGCGGTCAACAGCTCCACGGACGCCATCATGCAGGATTTGCGCGACAAGGTGGCCTTCACCATCCGCGTGGGGGTCAGCGTGGGCGTCGCGTTCCTGATTCTGGCCTTCGGCGCGCTGTGGCTTCTCATCCGCGGCATTTCCCGGCCCCTGGACGAACTGGCCCGCTCCGCGGGGCGCGTGGCGTCGGGCGATTTTGTCCGCGTGGATTTGCCCCAGAAGGACGAGATGGGCCGCCTGGCCGAGGCCTTCAATGCCATGGTGGCGCAAATCAAGGAAAAGCTGGGAACCTCCCAGGGCTTCATGACCGGTATTCCCCTTCCCTTCGCCGTGTGCGACGTGCGCGGCCGCCTGACCTATGTCAATCAACCCATGATGGATTGCTGGGGGCGTTCGGGCAGGCCCGCGGACTATGAGGGCATGGCGGTGGGCGCCTTCTTTTATGACGACGAGTCGCGCGCGACGCTGTGCGACAAGGTGCTGGAACAAAAACAGGAAATTCTGAACCACAAGGTTTCGCTCAAAAATTTTGCGGGCGAGAACAAGCACATCTCCATGGATGTGTCGCCCCTGTGGGATCTGGACGGGACGCTCATCGGCTGCTTTACCGTGCATCAGGATCTGACCGACATCACCGCCATCAACGAGCGTATTCAGATGTCGGTCAGGGAGGCCGGTGAAATTTCCCTGCGCCAGGCCCAGGCCTTTGGGGATTTGTCCGGGCAGCTGGAACGCACCGAGGCCATGGCCGAGGCCCAGGATCAATCGTCGGGCAGCGCGGCGGAAACCATACGGGCCATGGTGGACGCCATGCGCGATATGGCCAGCAAGGCGCGGCAATCCCAGCGCAATACCGAGGAAGCCCAGCGCGAGGCGGATCAGGGCGCCGATGTGGTGCGCCGGACCATAGACTGCATTGGCCTGGTGGTTCAGCAGACAGGGCGCGTGGCCGACGACGTGAAGCTTTTGGGCGAACATGCGGAGAGCATAGGCCGCATTCTGGATTTGATCCGGGATGTGGCGGATCAAACCAATTTGCTGGCGCTGAACGCGGCCATTGAGGCGGCGCGCGCGGGCGAGGCCGGGCGCGGTTTCGCCGTGGTGGCTGATGAAGTGCGCAAGCTGGCCGAAAAAACCATGACGGCCACGGCGGAAGTGGCTTCCGCCGTCAAGTCCATCCAGGAGGGCGTGGCCGCCAGCGGGATCGCCAGCAGCGACGCCGTGAAACTGACGCGGCAGGCGACGGAGCTGGCCGATGCGTCGGGCAGCTCGCTGGCGCATATTCTGGACATGTGCCGCCAGGCCGCTGATGACGTGGCGCTTGTCGCCCAGTCCACCGCGGAGCAGGCGGAAACGGGCGGGCATATTCTGGAAGTGATGGAAAACATCAGCGCCCACGCCCACGACACCACCGCGAACATGCGTGAGTCGGGCAGGCATGTGGTAACCCTGAGCGAGCTGGCCGACAACCTGAAGCGGATTATCGACAGCATGCGCAGCTGAAGGCGCGGCGCGGTTCCCGCCGAGCCGCCGACAGCGCCCAATCAGGCCTGGAGCTCTCCCGCGTCACACGGGCGGCTTCCAGGCCTGTTCCGTTTCCAGCAAAAGCCGCGCGGCCAGGACGGGATTGTCGCCGGCGAGCGCGATGCGCCGCACGAGCGGGCGGCCGTGCTTGTCCATCTGGCGGGCGTAGCGCGTATCATAATAGCGCAAAAGGGCGGCCACGGCCTCCCGGTAGCGGCCTGAGCGGATATCGTCCATGCAGCGCCGGGCGGCCTCATCGCCCAGGCGCGCGCGCAGGCGTTCCACGCAGGCAAGGAGCGCGTCGCGGTACCCGGGGCCGGTGTACATGCGCGCCAGGCGCTCCACCCGATCCGCCAGGGGGACATCCACCAGCACAAGCGGACTGGTGCGGATGTGCTCAAAAAATTCGCCGCACAGGGACACACTGCCGATGCGCCGGTCTTCGTCCTCCAGCCATACCGGGCGTGAGGGCGACAGGTTTCGCCAGCGCTCGGCCAGGGCGTTTTCCACCCATTCGTTGCATGGCTGCCCGCCCAGCCCCACGCCCCCGAACGCCGATCCGCGGTGTCCGGCGAGCTCTTCCAGATCGATGACCTGCGCGCCCAGGCGGGCCAGTTCGGCCAGCATGGCGGTTTTGCCGCTGCCGGTCATGCCCCCGAGCACCAGCACGGGCCTCGGCTGGGTCAGACAGGCGCGCGCCCAGTTTCGGTAGGCCTTGTAGCCTCCCTCCAGCATATGGACGCTGTATCCGCCCAGTTCCAGCAGCCAGGCCAGCGAGCGGCTGCGCATGCCACCCCGCCAGCAGTGCACAAGCACGTTTTTTCTGGCGGATTTGCCGTGTCCGCCGGCGGATTTGCCGTCCCGGGCATCACTGGCATGGCCTTCCCGGATCAGGGCATGCGCACGGGCCAGTTTGGCGGCCAGCTGGGGGCCCGCCAGCCTGAGCGCCAGATGAACGGCGGCTTCCGGCCCGCTTTTGGCATGGGCCGTGCCCACGGCGGCGCGTTCCTCATCGTCCAGCACGGGCAGGTTGAGAGCGCCGGCGATATGGGCGCGGGCGTACTCGGCGGGCGAGCGGGCGTCCAGCACGGGCCACCCGGCGTCGCGCCGGGCCAGAAAGCTTTGAATGTCCAGAATGTGGGGCATGGCCAGAATCCGGGTTGAACTATAACGGGCAAGGCCGGGGCTGTCAGCACTTTTCTCGCCCCCGCGCCCGTCCGCGTGCGCGTCGCCCCACGGTGAAACGCGCCGGACAGCTCGTTCCGGCCGGGGACAGGGCCGGGCCGCGCGGGGCGGGTTTTCACGGCCGCATCCGCGGTATTTTCCCTGTTCTTTTTCGGCAAGCTGCGGTACAAGGCACGAAACGCGGCGTGTTTTCACCGCAAAGGACAGCAAGGAGCGCGACATGGAATGGGCATTCGGGGTTCTGGCGGCGGCCGTTGTGCTTGGCGGAGCCGTCAGCTGGTGGCGGGCCGCCACAGCCGGAAACCGGGCCGCCGGGCCGGACGGCGGGCCTGAAACGCCGGCGGCCGCCTATGAGCTGGGCATGCGGCCCGGGGCGGACGGGCGATCCGTCATGTATACCCTGCACACATGCCGTCACTGTGTCCGGCTCAAGGAATTTCTGGATGCGCGCGCTATTCCCTGCCACCTTGTGTATGTGGACGACTTCAGGGGGGCAAAGCGCAGGGCCATGGTCGAAAAGGTGCGCTCTCTCAATCCCCGCGGTTCCTTTCCCACCCTGGTGCTGCCCGATGGCCGGGTACTGGTGGGCTTTCGCGAGCGGGCCGTCAGGGAGGCCTACGGCCTGCCCGAGTCCGACGACCCGGCCCTGCCCGGCGGCTCGCCCGGGGCCTTGTGAGGCGCGGCCCGTCCGCTCCCATGCGCGGGGGCGCGGCCCCGCCCCGGAGCCGGCGTGGGCTCCGCTTGTTCATGGCCGTGAAGGAGGGGAGTGCCGGGCGATCCCTCAGAGAGTGTTGAAAAAGCCGGCCAGCATTTCCACCGCGTCGACCATGCCCGGAGCGGGGCGGGAAAAAAGACTTTCGTCCACGGTCAGCACATGGGCCCCGCGCACGGCCCGCAGGGTGCGGTAATGCTCCCGCGCGGCCGGCGGGGTGGGCGCGTTGTTCATGGAACCCCGCTGCACGATGTACACATCGGGATCGAGGCGGATCAGTTCCTCTTCGCTGAGCCGGGCCACGCGCTCCGGCACGCGCACCACATTATCTCCCCCGGCGGCCCTGATAATGGCGGAAGCCGTGGAGTTCGCGCCCGCCGCCAGCAGATTGGGCGAGCGTATTTCAAAAAAGACGCGGGGACGAACCGCGCCGGCCCGGCTCCGGGCCACAGTCTCCAGGCGCGATCTGAGCGACGCGATGAGCGCTCCGGCCCTGTCTTCCGCGCCGGTGAGCGAGCCCAGCGCTTCGATAATCCGGTACAGGTCGGGGAAGGATGTGCCCCGAAATACCGCCACGCAAAGCCCCAGCGCCCGCAGCTGTTCCACATGGGCACTGGCTTCCCGGCGGCCTTCAAACTGCAGGATAAGATCGGGGCGAAGCGCGGCGATAAGCTCCAGATTGGGCCGCATATGGGTGCCGATGACGGGCAGATCGCCCAGCTCGGGCCGCGTATCGGCAGCGGTGCGGCCGGCCAGACATTCACCCATGCCCATGTCCAGCAGGATGTCGTTGAACGCGCCGTACAGGGCCACCACGCGCCGGGCCGGAGCTTCCAGTTCCACGCTCACGCCCGTGTCGTCAACGAGACCCACGGGTCTGGCCCGCGCCGCGTCAGGCGCCGGCGGGCACAGGACAAAACTGAGGAAGAGGCAGCACCGGATGGCGCATAGTGCAAAAAGGCGTGTCATAGAGGGCCTCAAGATGGTCAGAGGTGATCTTCGCCGGGCAGACGTCAAACAGAATCCGTCCGTTGCGCAGGGCCAGCACGCGGTCGGCGTAGAGCACGGCGGCGTTGATGTCGTGCAGAACGGCCAGCACCGTGGCCCCGGCCCGGGTCAGGCTTTTCAGCAGGGTGAACAGCGCGGCCTGATGGGCCGGATCCAGGGCGTCTGCCGGTTCGTCCAGAAGCAGAATGTCCGCCTCCTGAGCCAGTGCCCGGGCCAGAAAGACACGTTGCCGTTCACCGCCGGACAGCTCGCCCAGGGGCCGCCGGGCCAGGGACAGGGCGGATACGGCTTTCAGCGCGTTCCTGGCGGCCTGGTAATCGGCATGGGTAAAAACGCCAAAGCGGGTCAGGCGCGCGTAGCGGCCCAGCAGCACGGCATCTTCGGCGGCCAGGCCCAGGGCTTCGGCTGTTCCGGGGCGCTGGGGCAGCACGGCCACCCGGCGGGCGCGTTCACGCGGGGTCAGCGTGTCAAGCGCCCGGCCGTTCAGCAGCGCCTGGCCGGCCGTGGGGCGCAGGACGCCGGCCAGACAGCGCAAAAGCGTGGTTTTGCCTTCGCCGTTGGGGCCGATGACGACGCTCAGCTCACCGGGCCGCAGACAGAGATCCACCGGGCCCAGAACCCGGCGTCCCCGGTATCCGGCATGCAGCCCCGCACAGGCAAGGTGGCCGGACATGCCCGGACTCATGGCCGGGCTCCTGAACGGGTTCCGGCGCACAGCACCAGGGCGAAAAAGGGCCCGCCCACCAGCGCGGTGATGACCCCCACCGGCAATTCCTGGCCGTAGGGCAGCACGCAGCGGGCCGCCACGTCGGCCCACAACAGAAAAACGCCGCCCACCAGCCAGGCGGCGGCAAGCAGGGGGCCGTGCCAGGGGCCCATGAGGCGGCGCAGAATATGGGGCGCCACCAGTCCCACAAAGCCGATAATGCCCGAAACGGCCACTCCGCCCGCGGTCAGGCAGCCCGCCCCGATCAGCGCCATGAGCCGGGCGCGGCGGACATTCACTCCCAGGTGGGCGGCGTCCTCATCGCCCATGATGAGCACATCGAGCGTGCGCCAGTGAGGAACGAGCAGAACCAGGCCCAGCAGGGAGGGAATGAGGGCCAGGGGCAGCTCGTGCCAGCCGCGGCCCTGGAAACTGCCCATGATCCAGAACACAATGCCGGATACGGACTCTTCGTCCAGGGCCTTGAGCAGGGACACCCCGGCCCCGAACATGGTGGAGACCGCCACCCCCGCCAGAATGAGCCGGTCGCGGCCGCCGCCCCGCCCCAGCGCCAGGCTCAGGCCCAGGGCCAGAAACGCGCCCATCATGGCCCCGTGGGCGGTGCTCCATTGTCCGGCAAGGGCCAGCGCGCTTTCGGAACACAGGGCCAGACCCGCGCCCAGGGCCGCGCCGGACGAGACTCCCAGCAAAAAGGGCTCGGCCAGGGGATTATGCAGAACCCCCTGCATGGCCACACCCGCCACGGCCAGGCTTCCGCCCACCAGCAGTGCCAGGGCGGTGCGGGCCAGGCGGATGTCCGTAACCACCATGCGCGCGGCTTCCGCCGGCATGGCCGCCGTGTCGCCCCCCATGCCCAGCAGCGCGCGCAGCACATCGCCCGCGTCCAGGGGGGCCGGGCCGAAGAGGCAGGCCAGGGGCACGGAGGACAGCCACAGGACGAAGAGCGCCGGCAAAACGGCCAGGCGCCTTCGGCTCGGCCGCTGCGGATGGGGTATGGGCGCGGGCAGGGGCGTGGGCTTGGACATGAGGGCTCCGGCAAGGCAAAAGGCGCGCAAAAAAAGCGCTCATCCCCGCAAGGGCGGGAAGAGCGCCGTATTTGGCCCGGATAGTCCACAACAGAGCGCCGCGGACAAAAACCCGTTGTCCGGCGCGGAGAGGTTGCGGCAGGCAGGTCTTCCGGCTGCGCCCGTGCGTTTTCGCCTTCCCGGCTGAGAAGCCAGTGGCCTGGAAAACGACCGCTCCCGCCGCAGCGGGCAGCGCATGGGGCTCACGGCGGCGGGTCCGCTCCCGGTTCACACGGGATTCCCTTTTAAGCCATAAGGCGCCTCCACCTTTTTTAGGCCCTTCACCCAAGGCTGTCAAGGGCTCTTTCCCGGCGAGCCATTCACCCTATCAATGAAAGTTGGCTTCTTAATTTTTTGAAATGCAAGGAAAATTTTTTTTGAAATCATCAAAAAAGTGAAAGTCTCTTCCCGGCGAGGGATCTTCGTTCCGCTTCCGCTGAATCATGCCTTGCCTCGGCACGGCGGGCGGAGTATCATGAGCCGTTCTGCACCGTGCGCGATGGAGAGGCAAGGCATGAAAAAAAATTTGTGGGCCGCGGGCGCCCTGACCGTGGTTCTTCTGGCGGCGGCCGGCGGCTGGCTGGTCATCCATGCTGTGGAAGCGAAAACCGGGCGGGCCGTGCGTGATGTGCTGGCCGCCCTGTCCGTCTCGGCGGACAGGGTGGACTACAGCCTGCTGGACAACACCCTGAATCTCACCAACGTCACCTTTGCCTGGGAGAGGGGTGCCCTGCGCAGTTCAGGAAGGGTGGAGCACATCCGCGTGACGGGCTTTGACCGCGCCTGCCTGAAGGCTTCGGCCGGAGCGGAGCTGCCCCTGGTGGCGGACAGTCTGGTGGCCACCCATGTGGAAATAACGGACAGTTTTCAGAAGATGGTCAGCCGGGAAAGCATTGCCGAAATACGGCTGGAGGGCTGGTATCAGAATCTGGGGAAGCTGGCCGCCCTGTATCGGCAGGCGGGCCTGAGCGAGGACTTTTTTGCCGAAGCGTATCACTATCGCCTGGAAATGCTGGCCTGCAAGGATTCCCATGTGGTCTTGACCAATCCCGGCCAGAACGATGCCATAACCATAAGCAGAGCCATGTACGGCCTGCTGGGGCCCGCCGGGTCGCGCAGCGCCGCGGCGGAGGACGGGCGCACCCTCTCCCTGTTCATCAACGATGCCCGCACGCGGCATCGGGACGGCGACAGTCATGCGGAGCGCGTCGAGGTGCATGATCTCCGCCTGCCGTCGCCGGCCGGCGCAAGCCGCCTGGCGGGGCTGATGGAGGAGCTTCAGGCGATCGGGGCCGCTGGAGACCCCGGCGATCCGCTGGAAGCTCTCCTGGACATCGGCGAAACCATGGCGGCCGAAATGGTCGAGGATTATTGGGGAAGCACGCCCTACAAGGAGATTGTCATGCGCGGCTTCAGCGTGGAGGCCAGAGACGGGCAGCTGCGTCTGGACGAAATGCGTCATCAGTTGTCCCTGGCCGATCCCCTGGTCTTCGGGCTGGAACTGAAGGGCCTGCATGGCTCATGGGATGCCATGTCCGAAGAATGGCGGCGGGCCGGCTCCGCCTTTCTGGCCGACGGGCCCCTGCTGGATGGCTCTCTTTCGCTGTCGCTGCGGTCGGAGCGGCGGCCCTCCAGCGTGGCGTGGAGCACGGGCGTGCGGGATCTGGGGCGGGCCAAAGGCAGCTTTTCACTGGAGCTGAGCGAGCTGAGCACGCTGGCTCTGTCCACGGACTGGCTTCTGGCGAATATCCATCTGAAAGACGCCGAGGCCGTCTATTCCGATCAGGGCCTTGCCGCGCTGGTTCTGGCGGTGTCCGCCCTGTATGGCAGAAATTCCGTGGAACAGGAGTGGAGCGACCTGAAGGCTTCGCTGCCCGCGCTGAGCGAAGACGCGGGAGAGATTGGCTCCATGCTTGAAAAGGCGGCCGCCGCCATGCTGGAGCGGCCCGGCACCCTGCGCGTCCGGTGCCGGCCAGAGCGGCCTCTGCCCCTGGGGGGGCTTTTAATAACGCTGCTGCTTCAACCTGAGAGTCTGAACCTGGACGTCACGGCCGAGCCCGGCGACAAAAGCCTGCTGGACTGGATTCCCTCCAGCCTCAGGCACTGACGGCGCGGCGGGCCCGGCCGCTCCGGGCTGTCAGAATGCCCGCGCGGACACGCCTCGGGCGCGGGCCGCGATTTTCGCGCGTGGTGGCGGGCATTCTCCGCGTATCCGCGTTTTGCTGCGGATCAAAAGAGCGTCAGCATTCGCGGCCAGCGAAAAAAACTTCGTTTTATTGTTAATAAAATACTTGTCATGGGTGACAAAAAATTCTTGTTTCAGGCTTTTTTCTGCCGCATTATCCATGAATTCAGGGAAAACAATGCTTTTTCATGTCAGTTTTCGGAAGAGCCGGTACAAAATGGAATGACACAGCCTTGACAAAGCAGAGAATTGTGTCATTCTTGCAAGATACCTTTGTTGAGAGTTTTTATATGTCTGCTGCCAAATTGACCTTCACTCCCCTGTACGCCCAGATAAAAGCGTCCATTCTCAGCCGCATCGCGGCGGGCGAATGGACGCCGGGGGCTTTTTTGCCCAGCGAGTTTACCCTTGCGGAGGAATATGGCGTCAGTCAGGGAACCCTGCGCAAGGCGCTCAACGAGCTTACCCTCGAAAAGCGCCTGGTGCGTTTTCAGGGCAAGGGCACGGCTGTGGCGGTGCTTGATGCGGACAGCGCCCTGTTTCCGTTTTTCATGCTCCATGACGCCCGTGATCACAGGGTGTACCCCTCATCCAGAACCCGCAGTATTGACCACGACACGGCCGGCGAAGGCGAGGCCGCGGCCCTGGGCATTCCGGCCGGCAGCGGGGTCATCCGCATCCACCGCATCCGCGTGCTGGATGACGAGCCCGTCATCCATGAGCAGGTGGTGCTGCCGGAACGGCTCTTTCCGCGCTTCAGCCTGGATCTCAACCGTCTGCCCAACACCTTGTACGAGTACTATCACCAGAAGTTCGGCATCCTTGTGGTGCGGGCCACGGAATGCCTGGAAGCCGTCAGCCCCGATGCGCTGGATCGGAAATATCTGGGGGTGGAGCCGTGCAAACCCTTGCTGGAAGTGCGCAGAACGGCCTTTGATACCAGCGGTTGCGCGGTGGAGTTCCGCCGCAGCCGCGTCAATACGCAAAGGCATCATTACCGCATCGAACTGCGCTGAACGGGGCTTTCCCCATGAGGCGCGCCTCTCACGTCACCGAGAGAGGGAGGAGCCTTGCGGGCCCCTCCCTCTCTTTTCACTTTGGGGTGTCATGACGACGCCGGGCTGACGTCGTGGTGATGCCGGGTCTTAGTCCGTGGCGCCCACGCAGTCACCGGCGGAGCCGTAGTAGCCCACGGTTCCGGCCACGGAGACGCTCTTGCGGCGGGTGCCCAGGGCTGCGGCGCCGGGCATGCGGAAGGTGCGCATATTGGGCTTTTCAATGGCCACGATGGGGCTGTGCTCGGCCTGCGGAACCCAATTGTAGGGCACGCGGTACGAGCGGTAGATCATGTTCATGTTCCGGTTGTCCATGTAGGGATTGATGAATTCCCACACGATTTCGTGATCCTTGGTCACTTCAAACAGGCGGCCGTCCGATCCTTCGGTGATCAGCGTGTTGCCGTTGGGCAGGCGCTGGGCCGAGCTGATGAAGGGGCTGTAGAAGCGGTTGGCGTCCAGCGGCACCACAAAGCCCGCTTCGTGCGGGGTGTACTGCCACACGATTTTCAGGGTGACGGGGTCAAACTCCAGCACGCGAGACCAGTCGCGGGTGGCGCATTTGACACCCTGGGGGGCCGCCGGGTTGGGCAGGCCGTAGCCGGCCCAGCCGCCGTTGTCGTATACCAGAATATTGCCTTCGCCGGGCAGGCCGCGCGGGATCATGTGGGCATGGTGCTGACCTATGATCCAGCCCAGGGCCTTGAGCTCGGGGCTCTTGTCGTATTCGGGGCCCACCTGCCAGACAATTTTGCCCGTTTTCTTGTCAATGATGAAGATGATGTTGGTTTCGCGCCCGTCCATGATGATGTTGTCGGGATGGAAGCGCTGATCGCCCGCGTCATACCATTTGTTGGGGCCCAGGGTGGACATGGAGTTGATGTGCATCCAGTCGCCGAGGGCCGGCGCCTTTTCAATGAGCGAGCCGCCCCGGTAGTTGGGGTTGCGGCTCATGGCGTTGCGCGCCGCTTCGGAAAAGCCCATTTCCTCCACATGGTCGCTGCACAGCCACGTCCACACGATTTCGCCCTTCCAGTTCACTTCGTACACCACATCGTCCAGCAGGGTTTTGTCGCTGATATACGGGCAGTGCACATCCTTGTGGCACAGCACCAGGGTGTTGCCGGAATCGGTTTTGGGTTCCATGCCGGGCGCGTAGTAGCCCACAGGGTTGCCCTCGCGCTGGTAGTCGTGATGCTGGCGGGCCATCCACTGTGGTTTTTCGCCCGGGTCTTCAATAAATTCGGCCTTGGTGAACTCCCACACCACCTTGCCTTCCCAGTCCACCTGGATGAGGTCAAGCTGATCCTGAAGGCCGTACTGGGGGTTGCGCGTGCCCCGGCTGCCCATCAGGTAGCCGCCGGGAAAAATTTTGTTGGGAAAGCCGTGCACGTCTTCCCAGCGGTTGACTTCCACGCCGTTCATGTCAATGAGCACCGCCCCCTGATCCTTGACGGGCATAATGGTATAGCCGCCGTAGGCCTGATCGGGATCAAACAGGGTGACGCCGGTGGGGTAGACTGTGGGGTGGCCCATAAGGATACTCCTTGTAAAACTTTGTTGAATAGAGCGATGCCTAACGAATGTTGCTAATCTAAAAAGAAAGCCGGAAAAGTTCAAGCATCATGTGGACATTGGGGGCAAAATTTTGTCAGGGGCCGCCGTGTTCCGGGAACCCCGGCCCCTGCCGGCGGGCGATCCCGCGGCGCTTTTGCGTGAAACGCCGCGGGATCGCGGGCTTCCGCCCTGGCGGAACCCCTATGGCAACAGGGAGGTCAGCCCCTGTCCGGCGACAGAAAGCGGAATGCGCGGCGGCACGGATATCAGGGGCAGCTGTGGGGGCTGTGGCCTCGCTGGAATGCGGGAAACGCGCGCCGGGGGCATGGGGGGGAATCCCTCCTTCCTCTGGCGGGGCTGATCCGGCGCGCATGGTTTCATGGTGAGTTCAATCCTCATCCGCGCTCACCGGTATCGCGCGCGGAACCGGGGCGCGGCGTCGCGGAAGCAGTACCGACAGCACGCCGTTTCGCAGGCGGGCCGCAATATTTTCGATGTCCTGCGCCGGGGACAGGGCTATCTTTATTTCATACTCCCGGTTGACAAATTCCAGGGCAAGAACGGATGCGCCGCGTGGGTCGCAGCCGGAGCCCCGGCGCGCGCCCCAGATGCACAGGTGCCGGTGATCCGTTTCCACCAGCAAATCCTCGGGAGCGACGCCGGGCAGATTGACCAGCGCCAGAATGCCATCCGGTCGTTCCACTATATCCGCGGCCGGGCGGATGCGGCAGCGCTGAACCGGGTTCTGCGCGCGCGCTCCCGGCTGCCCGGCGGCGGAGCGGAATGGCTGCGGGCGGCCGGCGGGCTGTTTGGGCAGGCTCACCTCCAGCACGCCGTTGCGCAGAAAAACGGTCGCGGCGTCGCGCCGGGCCGGCGCGCTCAGCATCACCACGCGCCGGAAGGGGCCGCTGAAGCGTTCCTGACGGTAATAGCGGCCGGGCAGGGGCGGCAATTCACCTTCAATGATCAGGGCTTGTTCGCCCAGCGTCAGCTGCAGATGGCTTGCGCGCACCCCGGGCATCAGCGCCCGCACATGGATGGCGTCGGGGCTCTCGCTCAGGTTGATGGACGGAAAGGGAATGTTCTCCCGGCGGTAGAATTCGCTTTCCGCGGAGTACATATGTTCCGCAAAGGCTGGAAAATTTTTGAATAGACACACATTGACCATGGCAGTCTTCCCTTGCGCTTACCAGGCGGGCTGACCGGGGGGGGATCCCGCCAGGCCGGGGAGGGCGCGCGCGCCATGCGTCCAGGCGGAAAGCGGCACAGCCTCTTCCCGAATCAGAAAGGGCACATCGTCCCGTATGGGATAGACCAGACGGCAGGACGGGCATACCAGCCCGGTGTGCGAGTCCATGACACGCAGGGCGCAGCCGCAGTCCGGGCAGTTCAGAAGGTTCAGGATGTTCATGACACGTCTCTCTGGATGCGGGCTGGTCTCCGGCTGTTCCGGGCTGAGCCGGGGCAGCCGGGAGCCGGCGGGGGCGGGCCGCCGCCCGTGCTCCCCGCGAGCGGGGCCCGTATGGAGAGAAGTAACGGTTTCCCCGGGCAGGTCAATGGCATGATTGACAAAAGCTCACCCTCTGCCTATCTATTCTAAATGAAGAAAATATTTGTGGATTTGCATACGCACACCAACGCTTCGGACGGAACGGACAGTCCGGCTGACATGGTGCGGCGGGCGGCCGCGCTGGGGCTTGGCGCCGTGGCCGTCACCGATCACGATACCCTGGCCGGGCTGGACGAGGCCGAGGCGGCGGGTCGCGCGCTGGGCGTGGACGTGGTGCGTGGCTGTGAAATCAGCACTCGTTTTGGGCAGAGCGAGGTTCATATCGTGGGCTTGTGGCTGCCCCGCGAGGCCGGGCGCCTGGAACCGCTGAAGGCGAACCTGGCCGCCGTGCGCGCCGGTCGCGCCGCCCGCAACCGCCGCATGGCCGGGCGCCTGGCTGAACTGGGATTGCCCGTCACCTACGAGGCTGTGCGCGAGCTGGCGGCCGGCGGGGTGGTGGGGCGCCCCCACTTTGCCGCGCTGTTGTGCCGTCTGGGGGTCACCGCCACTCCCCGCGAAGCCTTTGACCGGTATCTCGGATCGGGCGGGGCGGCCTATGTGCCGCGTCATCTGCCCGAACCGGCCGAAGCCGTGGCCTGGCTGAACGCGGCCGGAGCCACCGTGTGCCTGGCCCATCCCCGCCTTATCCGCTGCGCGCCCGAAGCGCTGGATGATTTGGTCGCCTCTCTTGTGCCCTGCGGCCTGAACGCCATAGAGGCCTACCACAGCGAACATTCCGCCGCGGACGTGCGCGCCTGCGTGGGGCTGGCCCGGCGCCACGGTCTTCTGCTCAGCGGCGGCTCGGACTACCACGGGGCCGCCAAGCCGGGCGTGGAACTGGGCCGGGGCCGGGGCGGCCTGCGGGTCACCTCGGCCATCCTTGAGAGCCTTCGCGCCGCGCGCCATGCCCGCGGCCTGGAGTGAGCCGCCTGGCGCTTACTGAATGGTTTTTTTGCCCATAAGCAGGCGGAAGGGGGTCGTGAGCACCCCGCTCACGATGTCCACCACCGTGCCGCCAATATTGCCGATGGTGCCTGCCAGGGCCTCCGCAACGCTGTAGGATGTCTGGGGATCGTCAAGGCTTCCGGATATTTCCACCGGTATGTGCGGCACGCCTATCAGCTCTGCCGTGGCCTTGGCGGCGATGATCCGGCTGTTGAGATCGACGGAGCCCCCGCCCCTGACAGACAAAATGGGGCTCTCCATGCGAAAGTCACTGCTTGTGAGAATACCGTTCACGATCGAGGCTGACGCGGCAAGAGTCTGGAAGATTGTCCTGTTCGCCTGAACGGGATTGGCAGAGGGGGGGCTCATGCCAAGGCCCGTGGGACGGCGCTCGTCCCTGGCCCGTTCCTGTTCGGCGGCGGCCCGGGCGCTCATCAGGTAGCCGTCGCGCACCGCGAAGGAGAGCGTGCCGTCCAGTCTGGCCGGGATATCGCTCCAGGTGCGCAAATCGGCCTGCACATCGCACTGGGCGGTGCCGGTGCCCGCCAGCAGCGTGTCCTGGCTGCGTGCCTTGCTCAGGGGCAGCATATCCACATCCTTCAGCCTCACCTGAAGACGCAGCCCCAGCTGATCCGTGCCCCGGGCTTGTCCGGCTGTGGCGTCGCCGTGCACCGTGCCGTTCAGCGTGCCGCCCCCGGGGAAGCTGCCGCTGAACACGCCGGAATCCAGCACACCCTTCCTGAGGGTCAGCGGCAGGCTGAAGTGGAGTATGGGGGTGGAGAACAGCGTCCAGTGATCCACATTCAGGCGGATGTCGGCGTCATAGCCCCGCAGAAAATCCGTTCTCACGGGGGTGGGGCCGCCTGGCGCCGTGGACGGAGCGGGCAGGTACCTGTCCGTGTCAAGCTCTCCCAGGTGCAGGCTGATATTCCAGAAAGGCCGCTGCCCAAAGGAGCTGCGTATATTTCCGGCCAGGCTGGTGCGATCCAGCCGGCCGATCATGTTTTTCAGATCCAGGCCCTGTTCGCTGTACCGCATATCCGTTTCCAGCTCCAGCGCACTGAAGGCGGCGGGGTCGGCGCTGGCGGGCAGGGAGAGGCCGAAGTCGGCCGCGGCCTCGCGCAGTGTGCCGGAATGGATGGAAACCCGTCCTTGCGTGACGGGTGATCCGAACAGGCTGGAAACCTGGATCGATCCGCCCAAATCCAGACCCGGGCGGCCGCCGGACAAATCCGCCAGAGTCAGCGTGCCGGCATCCAGATCAAAGGACAGGCGGCCCGCGAGATTGAAGTTCAGGTCGGCGGGCCACGCGCCGCTTCCCATCGTGTTTTTGCCCAGGCGTACCCGCAGGGAGGCGGGCTGCGGCGCCATGGACAGGGGCAGGCCGTTCGCCATGCTGAAGGTCATGGCGGCGCCGGAATCGGCGCTGACGGCCCATGCGTCCGTGTCCAGCGAGACCTGCCAGTTTCCGCTGAAGGGCATGACCTCGGGCATGGTTGTGCCGGATTTTCCGCCGGGAACGGCCTTGGCCCGGGCCTTGATGTTCAGCGCCCGGTACGGAAGCCTTGTCCCGGACGGGACGGTCATGAAGCCGTTCTTCAGTGTGGCGTCCGCTGTGCCCGCCAGCGAGCTCACCACGGCCGCCGCCGACGATCCGGAAAAGTTCAGATCGGCCTTGCCGTCAAGCGTGCCGGCCAGCGGCATATCGGGGGTGGCGCAGCCCGCAATGCGGCTGAGCGCTTCCTGCGCGGCCACTCCCTTCAGGGTGGCCCGCACACGGAACACATCGTCCAGATTCACCACAGCGTCGGCTGTGCCGCCGTAGAAGCCGCCCAGGCTCACGGTCAGCTGCGGGCCGTGCCCCGCGCTTTTCCAGGGAGCGGGGGGACTTTTCCCGGCCCTGATGGCCGCCTCGCGCTCCTGGGCCTCCCGGGCCCTGTCCTTGTCGCTGAGCGGCGCGGGGCTGATGAGGCAGTCCGCCTGATCCGCCTCCAGCCTCCACAGCGCCGCCTTGTCCGCCGTCAGATGAATGGCGTAGCCCACGATGGACGGCTCGCCACCCCCGCCATCCTCATCCAGGCCCACGACCGGAGGCGGCAAATCCGGCATGTCCGGCGCGGCGCCGCCCAGTTCCGGGAAAAGGGGATTGAGATCCACGGCGCCGGCCATGTGCCCGTTGATGACAATATCGGGCTCGAGGAATTTTTCACAGCCGCCGCTGCCCACCAGCAGCGCGTCCACGCTTTGCAGGCGTGCTTCCAGGCGCGGCACGCGCACTCCCTGCGGTGTCAGCACAAAATCCAGCGTGCCGGAAATATCGTTGAGGGCGTGCTGGAGGCCGGCGGACATCCTGTGCCCAAACCCGAACCAGCGGCTCAGGCTGAAATGGCCCAGGACGGCCTGTCCGGCAAAGACCGGCGCCGCCTCGCGCAGTCCCGTGATGTCGCCGCTCAGCACGGCGCGGTCGCCGTCAAAGTCGATGTCCATACCCTCCACCCGTATCCGGTCGAGGGAATCCAGGCGATAGGGCAGCCTGACCCTGAGCGGGGTGTCGTGCCCGTTCATGGGCAGCACCGCGTCAAGCTTCACGTCCCCCGCCAGGACGCTGCGCCGGCTTTCCGGCGCCAGGGCCATGCCGGCGCTGAATTCCAGCCGGGCGGGCGAGGGCATGGGAAAATAGCGGTAGGGGGGGGCGATGCTGTGACCTATCACCGCATCCAGCGCGGCCATTTGAACTTCGCCGCTCATGCTCAACGAGCCGAGCAGTTCGCCGCGTTCGTCCTCCCGCAGGGAATGGGCTTCCAGCCTGAACTTGTCCAGCGTGATTTCGGGAACGGCTTCCCCCCGGAAGACGCTCTTCCGGACGGAAAGATCCACACTGCCCCGGAACAGGCCGGGCAGGCGCCCCCGCCCGGATATGCCGCTGAGCACAAGCTCGCGCGAGTTGTCGCCGCTGTGCAGGCGCAGGGAACTGTTGACCACGCGCAGACGCACCCCGGTCAGAAGCGCGGGCAGGGCGGGCATGGCCCAGGGCCGCCCGGTTTCGGCCTGGCGGATGCCGGGCTCCTCCCCGTCAGTCCTCCGGGCTTCCTCATCCCTTTCAACCGGGGATCTCAGATCCGGCAGCGGCCAGATGATGTCGGCCACCGCGCCTTCCAGTTCCACGCGGTGCAGGACGGGCCGGAGGCGAAACAGGGAAAGCCAGCTCAGTTCGGCGCGGCATGCGTCGGCGCGCAGCTTGACGCCTGGCGCCGCGTCGGGTTCAAGGCGGATTTCCCGGAGGGTCACCTGAGCCCGCGGAATCACCGAAAAATCCACCTGCCGGATGGCACAGCGCACCCCCAGGAGGGATTCCAGGGTGTCGGACACGGTGCGCCCCAGGCGGGCGGGCTGCAGGCAGCTCAGGTAGAGCGCCACCCCGGCGCTGAGCAGCAGCCCCCACACGATGAGCAGAACAATGTCCAGGCGAGCTTTGCGCATGGCTCTCCTCTTGACGCGCTGCGGGACATTTCGTACCGCTTGAAGCATTGCCGGCCGCGCCGGAGGGCCGCCGGATCGGCGCGGTATTCCGGAGCCGGGCCGCGCGGGCGGGATGCGCGCAAGGAGCCGGCGCCGGATTCATACTAAGAAACTCCTGGCCCGCTCACAAGTGCCGGAGCATTGTTTTCTTTTGAAAAATACGCGGCGCGGCGCAAGCCGTTCGGGCGGACTGTCCCTGCCGTTTGGAGTCTCTATGTCGTACGCCATGGTACCCGTTGTTTCCCTGCTGGTGGTCTTTTTTCCGGCCGCGGCCGCGCTGCCCTTCACCCTGCTGGCCGAGCGCCGCCGGGCCGTGACGGCGCGGCGTTCCCTGTATGAAAAAAGCGCGGATCAGATGAGAAGCCTGACCTTTTTTGTGCAGGCGGCCCTGACCCTGGCCGTGGCGGCCGATCTGGCGGCGGGCGGCCTTGTCTCCCGCCTGATCCCGGCATCGTGGCGCGTGATGGCGTGGCTGGCCGCCGCCGGCGAGGCGCTGGCCGCCCTGTTTTCCCTGCCGGGCTGTCTGGCGGGGAGGGGCGGCCGCCGGGGCTCGGGCCGCGCGCTGGCCTGGCTGTCCGGACTGTGCGCCTCGGCTGCCGCCGTCTGCGCTGTGGGCGTTCTCTGGGTGTGCGTGCGCGGCGCGGGACTGGAAGAGGACGGCATAGCCGGGGTAGTGAGCCTGGATTGTGTGCGGATCGTGATTCCCGGCGCGCTTCAGGCCGCCGGCCTCACCCAGGCGTTTCTGTTCGGTCTGGCCTGCCTGGCCCTGGCCCCCGCGGTGGCCCATGGCGCCGGGCTGCTGTGGCAGGCGCTGAGGCGCGGCGCCGATGACTTCGGGCGCGACTTTTATACGGTCACCATGGGGGGACGCGCCCGCCGCGCTTCGCATTGGGGGGCTTTGCTGCTCCTTTTTTCCGCCCTGCTGATGGGGCTGACCCCGGCCTTCAGTCCGATTCATCTGCCCGATCTTCTTCCGCCAGCCCTGGCGGGTGGAGACGCCGCGCGGGCCGCGGTCTGGTTTTTCGGAATCGCCTGTCTCGGCCTGCCGGGGGCCGTGCTGTGCTGGTATCTCATTGCGCGCTCCGCCGTGCCCCTGCGCCGCAAGGCCCTGGTTTTTCTGGCCCCTCTGCTGCTGTGGCTGGGCGTGTGCGGCCTTCTGGCCCGCCTGTGGCGGTGAGGCTGGAGCGACGCCGGTATGGCAGGGAAGATTCCCGTGCGTGCCTTTATCTGTGAGCTCCCGCCGGGGCCCATGACCCTGGCTGAGGAAGACGGCCGCCTCATCATGGCGCAGTTCGGCGCACGGCGGGAGCCCGCCTGGCATATGGAGCCCAGCCCTCTTCTGCGCCTGGCCTGCGGGCAGCTGCGGGAATACTTCGCGGGCCGGCTGAGGGACTTCGACCTGCCCCTCGCGCCGCGCGGCACCGAATTTCAGCGCCTGGTGTGGCGGGCCCTGCGCGCCATTCCCTACGGCGAAACACGCAGCTACGGGCAGACAGCCCGGGCCATAGGGCGGCCGCGCGCCTGCCGGGCCGTGGGGCTGGCCAATAACCGCAATCCTATCGCCATTATCGTGCCCTGCCACCGCGTCATCGGGGCCGACGGCTCCCTGACGGGCTACGCGGCCGGACTGCCTGTCAAGGCGGCACTGCTGGCTTTGGAAAAAACGGGCGTTTTTCCCGGCTGAAGTCCGGGCGGATCTGTTCAGCCGGCCCTGGAGCGGAACCGTTCCGGTTTTCGTTGCCTTTTGTCCGGATCGGTCGTATCGTGCCTCGGCAGGCGGCGGTGCCACGCCTGAATGTGCCTCATGACGCGCCCGGGCGATACGTCTGACCGATCTGTCTGGGCGATATGGTGGAGGACGATGACATGCAAAGGATTCTGCGGATTCTGACAGGCTGCTCTCTGGCCCTGGTGATCTTTCTCGCCGGAGGCGGTGTCATGCGGGCTCTCAGCGCGGATGCGGACTATGAATCCCTGCGGCGTTTCAGTCAGGTTCTGGACATGGTGGAGCAGTACTATGTCAGGGACATGAAGCAGTCCGAACTTATCGATGGCGCTCTCAAGGGCATGCTGCAGGGCCTTGACCCTCACTCCACGCTGCTTTCCGCCAAGGAATTTCAGGAAATGCAGGAAAGCACGTCGGGCGAGTTTTTCGGCGTGGGCGTGGAAATTACGACCGAAAACGGCCAGGTGCTGGTGGTGTCGCCCATTGAGGACACGCCGGGCCACAAGGCCGGACTGCGCGCGGGCGATGTCATTGTGGCCATTGACGGTCAGTACACTCTGGAAATGAACCTGTCCGAGGCGGCCACCCGGATGCGCGGCAAGCGCGGCACCGAAGTGGAACTTCTGGTTCTGCACAAGGGCGAACAGCAGCCGGTCACCATGCGCATCAAGCGCGACGCCATACCGCTCATCAGCGTCAAAAGCCGTGAACTGGAGCCCGGCTATCACTGGATACGCCTGACCCGCTTCAGCGGCCGCACCACCCAGGAGCTGCAGGACGCCATCAGTGCGGCCAGGGCCCGGGGCGAGATCAGGGGCGTTGTGCTGGATTTGCGGAATAATCCCGGAGGGCTTTTGGATCAAAGCGTCAGCGTGTCCGATGTTTTTCTGAAAGAGGGTACCATCGTGTCCATGCGGGGCCGCGACGCCACCAGCGACCGCACTTACAGCGCCAAGCCCCATTCCACGGATCTTGAGGCGCCTGTGGTGGTTCTGGTCAACGCGGGCACGGCTTCTGCGGCGGAAATTGTGGCCGGGGCCCTGCGCGACCAGAAGCGGGCCCTCATCCTGGGAGAACGCACCTTCGGCAAGGGCTCGGTGCAGAACATCATTCCCCTGCCCGATAAAACCGGCCTGAAGCTCACGGTGGCCCTGTATTATACCCCTTCGGGCAAATCCATCCAGGCCGAGGGCATTGTGCCCGACTTTGAAATTCCCTGGGAGGCCCCCAAGGACAAGGACGGCATGGACGGCTTTTCTCTGCGCGAACAGGATCTGAACCGTCACCTGGAGCAGGGGGGGGGAGCGGGCTCGCCCGAAAAGGGCAAGGATTCCGCCAGAGAGGACGCTGACACCAAAGCCCTTCTGGCCCGCGACAATCAGCTGCGCATGGCCCTGCAGTTCGTGAAAACCCTGCCCGCGTTGCGTGAACTGCACGAATAGGCGGCATGGGCTTTTCCCTTTTTTCCGCGCCGCTCGCCTGGGTGCGCCTCGTCCGCTTCCGCCTGGGTGCGGACGGCGGCCCCCTGCTGTTGCGGGACAGGGCTGCCCTGCGGGTGCTGAGCGCTCTGGCCGCCCTGCTTGTGACAGGCGGCCTTCTCCCGCTGCTGTCCGCCGGGCCGCCGCATCCGGCCGCGCCCGAAACGCCGGGGGCGGATGCGCCGTTTTTGTCCGGACAGGAAGGCGCTGAAGCGTCCTGGCAGGAAAGCGCGGATGCGCCCGGCCATTTCCGGGCCGTGGCCGAAAGTTCTCCGGCCCCCGTTTCCGGCGGCTTGTCCGCTCACGCTTTGGTGGACGGCTCGGGCGATGTTCCAGATGCCCCGCCGCTTTTTCCGGGGGCGCCGGAGGCTTCGTCTGCGCTTCCCGCGGCGGGCGGCTCCATGGCGCCGGACGCGGCCCTGTATGGCGAAGGTTCCTTTGCCCCGCTGGCCGATGTGGCCCGTCAGGTGGATACCGCTCTTCTGCAGACGGCGGCCCGCCTGAAGCTTGAGCCGTCGCATGTGGGCGTGCTGGATTCCGAAACGCGCCTGACCCGCGCCGGGCAGGTCTATCCTTTCCTGCGCCTGGCGCTGCGCCTGGACGGCGGCGCGGGCGGAAGCCGGGTGACGGAAAAGGCCTTTGCGGCCGCCCTGCGCGAGTCCCTGCGCGTATGGGCCCCCCGCGCGCGTCTGCGCTTCGAAGGGTCGGGGCTGTATTTCGTGACTGTGGACGAAGAGCTTACCCACAGCCTGTATTGCGGGGCAGAACCCCGCATCCTGCCGGCGCTGCCCCTGGCCGCCGCGCTTCCGGCCGATGCCTCGCGGCCCAGGCTCACCATCGTCATGGACGATCTGGGCGAAAGCGAGGCCGTGGCCCGCAAGCTCCTGGCCCTGCCCTATCCGGTGACCCTGTCCGTGTGGCCGCAGGCCGCCCGCGCCGCCTATGTGGCCACGCTGGCCCGGGAGCACGGCCGCCAGGTCTTTTTGCACCAGCCCATGCAGCCGCTGGGGCACGCGCCGGGTGACGACGCTTCCGAACTTTTGCGCGTGGGCATGGAAGCGGCCCTCGTGGAAAAGGTGCTGGGCGAAAGCCTGCGTCTGGTGCCCTATGCCGAGGGCATCAACAACCACATGGGCTCGCGCTTCACGTCAGACCCGGCCTCGGTTCGTGTCCTGTGCGAGGTCTTGCGCCGCCTGCGGCCGGATATCCTGGTGCTGGACAGCTTGACCCACTCCGGTTCCGTCCTTTATGACGAAGCGCGGCGGCACGGGTTTGCCGCCCGGCGGCGCACCCTGTTTCTGGATGATGAGCACGGGCCTGACGACAAGGCCGCCGTTCTCCAGGGGCTGGATCGCGGCCTGCGCATGGCCCGCAGGCACGGATCGGCCATTGTCATCGGCCATCCCCGGCCCGCCACCCTGGCGGCGCTGGCCGCCTGGACCGGCTGGCGGGCCGGGGATGTGGATATTGCCCCTCTGACCCTGTGGCCGGCTAACAGCAACGGCGGCTCGTCCGCCCCCTCCAAGGAGACACCATGATTGAGCGCACCTTTTCCATCATCAAGCCCGACGCCGTGGCCCGCAACCTCAGCGGCGAAATTCTGGCCATGATTCAGCAAAGCGGCCTGCGCATCAGGGCCATGAAGATGATTCAGCTCTCCCGCGCCCAGGCGGAAGGCTTCTACGCCGTGCACAGGGAACGTCCTTTCTTTGGCAGCCTGGTGGAGTATATGTGTTCCGGCCCTGTGGTCTGCTCCATTCTGGAAGGGGAAGACGCCATCCGCCGTTACCGCGAACTCATGGGGGCCACCAACCCGGCCAACGCGGCGGAAGGCACCATCCGCAAAAAGTACGCCCAGAGCATTGAGGCCAACTCCGTCCATGGCTCCGACGCTCCGGAAACCGCGGCCTTTGAAATGGGCTATTTCTTCAACGCTCTGGAAATCGTGGGATGAGCTCCTCCACGCAAAATGCCGATCCCGTTCTGGGCTGCATAGGCTGCGGCAACATGGGCGGAGCCGTGTTGCGGGGGCTGGCCGCCAGGCACAAGCTGCGCCTGCTCGGGCATGATCACACCAGGGCCAAGGTGGAGGCGCTGAGTCCGGCGGATAACCCCGGCCGCGTGGAGTGGAGCGAGAGCCCCGAGGAGCTGGCCACGGAAGCCAATATCATTGTGCTGGCGGTCAAGCCCCACCAGATGGCGGATATGCTCGCCCTCATCCGGCCCAGGCTGGATGCCTCCAAGCTGGTGGTATCGCTGGCGGCGGCCTTTTCGATGGATCAGCTGCGCCGGGGGGTTGACTTCCTGTGTCCCGCGGTGCGGGTCATGCCCAGTCTGCCGGCCCTGGTGAGCAAGGGGGTCTTTGCCCTGTGCCTGGATGACCCGGCCCTGAGCGAAAAACGGAAAAAACTCCTGCTTGATCTGTTCGGACTGCTGGGCATGGCCGTGATCCTGCCCGAGGACAGGCTTTCGGCCTTCAGCTCGCTGGTGGGCTGCGGGCCCGCCTATGCCTGTCTGTTCATGGAGGGCATGCACAACGCCGCCGTCACCCTGGGGTTCAGCTCCGACATGGCCAGGCGCCTGGTGGCCGCCACGGTGGAAGGCACGGCCAGGCTGGCCCTGAACAGTCCGGAAAGCTTCGCCGACCTGCGCGGGAAGGTGTGCTCTCCCGGCGGGGTGACGATTCACGCGGTCAATTATCTGGAGCGGACGGCCGTGCGCGGCCATGTGACCGAAGCCGTGCTCACGGCCATGCGCCGCGACCGCGAAATGTCGGGCAAATAGGGCTCCGTCTCCGCCGGGGCGCGAGGTTCTGCGTGGTCAAAGCTTCTGGACTGAATCCACCGCGCGTGGGGGCGGATGATCCGCGCGAGGCCGGGCTGCGGCGTGCCGCCGGGGCCCTGCGCGGGAAAGGGGCTGCCGGATACCTGGCCGCGTTGCGGGACTTGTTTGCGGGCGGCGCGTTCGCCATGCCGCCCCTGTCCGGCCCCCCGTATGACGCCTGGCGCGCGCTGGATGCGGCCCGGCGGCATGCGGAGAGCGCGCCCGATGCCGCTCCCTCCGCCGATCCGATGATTTCGGTGCTCCTGCCCGTGTACAATCCGCGGCCGGAGCATCTGGAAGAGGCGCTGGATTCGCTGGCGCGCCAGACCTGGCCGCATTGGGAGTGCTGCGCGGCGGATGACGCCTCCACAGATCCCGCCGTGGCCGCTCTTCTGCGCCGATACGCGGAAGCCGATCCCCGCTTCCGTGTGACATTCCGCCCGGTCAACGGCCATATCTGCGCGGCCACCGGCACGGCCCTGGCCATGGCCAGGGGCGGCTGGTGCGCGCTGCTTGATCAGGACGATATTCTGGAACCGGACGCCCTGGCCCGGGTGGCCGTTGCCGCTGCCCGCCATCCTGATGCCGCCGTGATTTTTTCGGATGAGGATCAGTTTGAGGAGCAGCCCGGGGAAGCGTCCGTGCGGCCGGACGGCCGGGGCGGCCCCGCGCGGACGGAGGACGCCGCCAGGGGGCCGGAAAAACAGCCAGACGGGCATGCGGCGGAGCGGGATAAGCCGGGCCGGCGCTTTGTCCATCCCTTTTTCAAGCCCGGCTTTGACCCTGATTTGCTGCTGGGCTGCAACAGTGTCAGTCATCTGGGTGTGTACCGCGCCGATGTGCTGCGCCGCCTGGGGGGATTCCGGGCCGGCCTGGAGGGTGCCCAGGATCATGATATGGCTCTGCGCTGTCTGGCCGATCTGGGGCCGGGGGCCTTTGTGCATCTGCCCGGGCCCCTGTATCACTGGCGCCGCCATGCGGGCAGCACGGCGCGGGCCTGGAGCGTGAAGCCCTATACGCGGGAGGCCTCGCTGGCCGCCCGCTGCGGCTATGTGGCCCGCGCCGGACTGCGCGCGGAAATTGAGCTGCATCCCGCGTCGCTGTATGCCACGGTGCGCTTCAATCCACCGTCGCCAGCGCCGCTGCTGAGCCTGTGCCTGCTGGTGGAAGCGCCGGGGCTGGACAGGCAGGTGCTGCGCCGCGCGCTGGAGGGCTGCTCCTATGCCAAGCGCGAAGGGATCATGAGCGTGGCGGCGGATGTGCTGCCCCCGGCGGAGCTTCACATCCTGGAACGGCTGGCCGCGGAGTGTCATGCGCGCTTTGTGCCCGCGCCGGGCCGGCCGGATCTATTCGGGCTGGCCGCGGCGGCGGCCCTCGCTGCCCGGGGAGGGGCGCTGGCCTTCATTCGCGCGGGCGACATGCCGACCCACGCGGACTGGGCGGACAGGGCCGTGGGGGCCCTGTGGCGATCCGGCGTGGGCGCGACAGGCTGCCGGGGAATTCTGCCCACGGGCTTTCTGAGTCAGGCCGGCTGTGCGGCGGGCCGTGAACGCCCGGGCGGAGAGGGGGCGCTCACGATCTGTCCCGCCTATGCGGGGCTGCATGTGGAGGGCGGCGGTTATTTCCGGCAGGCGCACCTCATGCGCAGCGCCTTTGCCGTGCCTCTGGCGGGCCTGTGCTGCCGGCGGGAAACCTTTGAGCGCCTGGGCGGCTTTGATCCGGACTGCGGCCCCCTGGCCGATGCGGATTTCTGCCTGCGGGCGCTGACGCAAGAGGGACTGCGCTCCGTGGTGCTGCCTGATGCGGATTTTCTCACCCCCCGGGCCGAAGTTCCCCGCGTGGCGAAGCAGCGCTTTGCCGCCCGCTGGTCCGGCCTGCTCCGCGAGGCGCCTCCCTTCCAGAACCCTCATCTGCTGTGGACGCCCGGGGGCTGGCAGCTTCGGCCGCCCGAAGCCGCCCCGGCGGGGGACTGGAAAAAACCGGAAAAAGCGGATAAACAGATCGGGTAATGCGCGAGGATGGCGCATCCGCGCCGCATCCTGCGCTCCCACGGCCTTTCCTAAGGATACATCCATGACCATGCCTGACCGTCGCCTTCTGCTCCACATCAATTGGGGACTGGTGATTTCTGCGCTGCTGCTCTTTGTCATAGGCATGGTCAATCTTTATTCGGCCAGCAGCGTGCGCGTGGGAGACGGCATGAGCCTGGCGCCCTATTACCAGAAACAGCTTGTCTGGGGCCTGATGGGCCTTGGGGCCATGATCGGCTGCACGCTCATAAGCTATCGTCAGATCGAACGCCTGGCGGTTCCCGGCTATGTTGTCGTGCTCATTCTGTTGTGCCTGGTGCCCTTTTTCGGCAAGACCGTATACGGGGCCAAGCGCTGGATCGATTTGGGCTTTCTCAATCTCCAGCCCAGCGAGCTGGCCAAGTTCACGGTTCTGATCATGGGGGCCAAGGCTCTGGCCAAAAACGGCGAATCCCTGGGCTGGAGGCGGCTGGCCATGGTGCTGGCCATTGGTCTTGCGCCCTTTGCCCTTATCGTGCGCCAGCCCGACCTGGGCACGGCCCTCACGGTGCTGGCGCTGCTCGGCGGCATGATTCTGTTTCATGGCGTCAAGTGGCGCGTGCTGAGGGTGTGCCTGGTGGTGGTGCCGCTCCTGCTTCCCATGGGCTGGTTCGCGCTGCACGAGTATCAGCAGGAACGCATCCTGACCTTTCTGGATCCCTCACGGGATCCGCGCGGCGCGGGCTACCACATTATTCAGTCGCAGATCGCCATTGGTTCCGGCGAACTGCTCGGCAAGGGCTTTCTGGCGGGCACGCAGAGCCAGCTGCGCTTTCTGCCCGAAAAACATACCGACTTTGCCATCGCGGTGCTGGGCGAGGAATGGGGCTTTGCGGGCTGCATGGCTCTGCTCGCCCTGTTCTGCCTGTTCCTGTGCGCCATTTACAGCACGGTGCACGACGCCAAGGATCGTTTCGGCAGCACCCTGGCGGCCGGAATCTTCTTTTATTTTTTCTGGCAGATCATCGTGAATATTGGTATGGTCGTCGGGCTGATGCCGGTGGTGGGGATGCCTCTGCCCTTCATCAGCTATGGAGGCAATGCCATGATGGTGAACTGCGCGCTCCTGGGCATTGTGCTCAATGTATCCATGCGCCGTTTTGTGTTCAAAGGATGAAGTCAAGCATGTTTCAGGGAAGGAGTCGTTCTGTGAGCAAGGATGAAGTCAACGCCTATATGGGGGCCCGGACGGCCTACCAGGGAAAGCTGACCTTTCAGGGTGCCGTGCACATTGACGGCATGTTCAGCGGTGAAATCACCTCTGACGGCATTCTCCGCACCGGCAAGGATTCGGTCATCGACGGCAGGCTGGAGGTGGGCGAACTGGAATTGTCCGGCACCTTCACCGGCGAGGTGCACGCCAAACGCCGTGTGCTGATTCACAGGGGCGGCGTGCTGACCGGCACCATCTTCACGCCTGTGCTGGCGGTGGAGGAAGGGGCCGTTCTGGAAGGCACCCTGCACATGCGCGAGCCTGTGCCCGGCGAGGACACTCTGCCTGAGGCGGCCGTAGCCCTGCCCGAAGGGGAGTAAGGGCGGCAGGGCAAGCCGTGCCTTTGCGCGCAGGGCGCATGCGGCGCGCTGTGCCTGCAGTTTGCCGGAAAAATGCGAAAAAAAGCGCCCGGGGCTTTGACAACAGAAGCAAAAGCAGTTAGAGAAGCAACGGTATGCTCCCCTGACATGTGCCGGCTGACACCAGGGAAGAGCGCGTGCCGTCTCACTGTGTCCCGGCCGGAGGATTTTCAGCGTGATCAACCTCGACATAACCTTCCTGTTCCAGTTGATGAACTTTCTCATCACTGTGGCACTTCTCAACTGGCTCATCATCGGCCCCGTGCGGCGGGTCATGGCCGAGCGCCGCGCCCGCAACGACGGGCTGCGCGCCGATGCCGCCGGTTTGAGCGACGAGGCGGATCACAAGCTGAAAGATTATGAAACCCGCCTGCTCCGCGCCCGCGCCGATATGGCCGCTGTCCGCGACGAAGCCAAACAGGCGGGGGAAAAGGCGGCCCAGGGCCGGCTTGAAAGCGCCGGCGAGGAAGCCCGCGCCATCCTGCGCGCGGCTTCTGACCGCGTGCATGCCGAAAGCTCTGACGCCCGGCGGCAGCTGGAGGCGCGGGTGGGGGACTACGCGCGCCAGGCCGTGGACAAACTGTTGGGCGCCTAGCCCGAAAACGTGTTCGCGTCTGGCGGACAGGCCGGGCCCGCCGGGCTTTGGCGCAAGCATCGAGCGGCGCGCGCGCCGCACAGTTCAGGAAGGAGAAGGGTGTGCGAATCAAAACCGTAGCCATGACCTGCGCTTTTCTGCTGCTGACGGCCGCGGCCGCCTTTGCGGAACCGGGCGGGATGGAGCACGAAGGCCTGCCCTGGCTCAACTTTGCCCTGCGCGTGGGCAATTTTTGTGTTTTTCTTTGGATTATCGGGCGCGTGGCCGGGGGCCTGATCAAAAAGATTTTCGTGGGGCGCCGCGCCGCCATTGTGGCCGAGATGGAAGAGGTGGAGCGCCTCAAGAATGAAGCCGCCGGCCGCCTGGCCGAGGTGGAGCTCCGCGTGGCCGGGGTGGAAGCCGAGGCCGCGGCCCTTCTGGAAGAAGGCCGGGCCCAGGCCGAGCATCTCAAGGCCGCCATTCTGGCCGACGCCGAACGCCAGGCCGCTCATATTGTGGAGCAGGCCCGGCGCAACGCCGAACAGGAGGGCAAGGCCGAGCTGGACGCCATCCGCGCCCGCCTGGCGGACGACATTGTGGCGGCCATAGAAAAGGGGCTGGCTGAACGGCTTGATCCGGCCGCTCAGCAGAAGCTGATCGACAACTCGCTGACCAAGGTGGTGCTCCAGTGATCGGCAATGTTGTGGCCCGTCGGTACGCCTCCGCGCTCTTTGCCCTGGGCAGGGAGTCGGGCATGGCGGATATGGAGCGCTACGGAGCGGCCCTGAACGCTCTTGGCGAGGCGGTGGAGCAGTCGCGTCCGCTGGCGGATCTGTTCCGCAACCCCGTGCTCACCGTGGATGAAAAGAAAAAAGTGGCGCTCTCCCTGCTGGAAGCGGCGGGCGGGGGCCCTGTGGAACGGCGCTTCGTCGAGCTTTTGGCGGACAAGGGCCGGCTGTCCTTGCTCTCGGCCATCGCGGCCGATTACAGCGCCCTTCTGGACGAGGCCAAGGATCTGCGCCGCGGTGTTCTGACCACAGCCGTGGAACTGGATGACGCGCGCCGGGCCGCCATAAAAACGCAATTGGAATCTCAAACCGGGCGCAAGCTTGAACTTGCCTATACCGTCGACCCCGCCATTCTGGGCGGTCTCGTGCTCAAAATCGGCGATACGGTGCTGGACGCAAGCCTGCGTGCGCAACTCGACAACCTCAGGGAATCCATCAAGAGGGGTGCGTAGGCCATGCACATCAAGGCTGAAGAGATCGGCAAGATCATCGAGGAGCAGATCCGCAACTACGACCAGCGCGTGGAAATGAGCGAAACGGGCGCCGTGTTGTACGTGGGCGACGGCATTGCCCGCGTGTACGGCGTTCACAACGCCATGTCCATGGAACTGCTGGAGTTTCCGGGCGGGCTCATGGGCATGGTGCTCAACCTCGAGGAAGACAACGTGGGCGTCGCCCTGCTCGGCGACGACACAGGCGTTAAGGAAGGCGATCCGGTCAAACGCACCGGCCGCATTTTCTCGGTGCCGGTGGGCAAGGCCGTGGCCGGCCGCGTGCTCAATCCCCTGGGGCAGCCGCTGGACGGCCTGGGCCCCGTGGAAAGCACCGAAACCCGCCCCGTGGAGCTGAAGGCGCCGGGCATCATGGCCCGCAAAAGCGTGCACGAGCCCATGGTCACCGGCCTGAAGGCCATTGACGCCATCACGCCCATCGGCCGCGGCCAGCGCGAGCTCATCATCGGCGACCGCCAGGTGGGCAAAACGGCCGTGTGCATCGACGCCATTCTGGCTCAGAAGAATACGGGCGTTCACTGCTTCTATGTGGCCATCGGCCAGAAAAAATCCACCGTGGCCCTGGTGGCGGAAACCCTGCGCAAGTACGGGGCCATGGAATACACCACCATCATTTCGGCTTCGGCGTCCGAACCGGCCCCGTTGCAGTACATCGCCGCCTATGCCGGCTGCACCATGGCCGAATACTACCGCGACAACGGCGAACACGCCCTCATTGTCTACGATGACCTGTCCAAGCAGGCTGTGGCCTACCGCCAGATGTCCCTCCTGCTCCGCCGCCCGCCCGGACGCGAAGCCTTCCCCGGCGACGTGTTTTATTTGCATTCGCGCCTCCTGGAACGGGCGGCCAAGCTCAGCGACGAGCTGGGCGCGGGGTCGCTGACGGCTCTGCCCATCATCGAAACCCAGGCCGGGGACGTGTCCGCCTACATTCCGACCAATGTGATTTCCATCACCGACGGTCAGGTCTTTCTGGAGTCCAACCTGTTCAACGCCGGCATCCGGCCGGCCATCAACGTGGGCATTTCGGTGTCCCGCGTGGGCGGCGCCGCCCAGATCAAGGCCATGAAACAGGTGGCGGGCACCCTGCGTCTGGATCTCGCCCAGTACCGCGAAATGGCGGCTTTCGCCCAGTTCGGTTCCGATCTGGACAAGGCCACCAAGGCCACTCTGGCCCGCGGCGCGCGCATGACGGAACTGCTCAAGCAGCCTCAGTACCATCCGCTGCCCACCGAAGAGCAGGTGGCCTCCATTTTCGCGGCCGCCCGCGGCTACCTGGATGACATCGACGTCGATCAGGTGCTGCCCTTTGAAGCGGGCCTGTTGGACATGCTGCGCTCGGCCAGGCCCGATATCCTCAGCGATATCCGCGAACGCAAGAAACTGGACGACGATCTGGAAACCCGGCTCTCCGAGGCAGTCAAAGAGTTCAAGGCCAGCTTTCAGGCGCGGGGGTAACTCATGCCTTCGTTGAAAGATGTCAAACTCCAGATTGCCGGCGTCGGCAAGACCAAGCAGATCACGAAGGCCATGGGTATGGTGGCCTCGTCGAAGCTGCGCGGGGCGCAGGGGCGCATTGAGCGCTTTCGGCCCTATGCCGAAAAGTTCGGCAGCATGCTGGGGGATCTTGCGGCCAGAACCGAAGGCGCGGCCCACCCGCTGCTTCTGGCCCACGACAGACCCCAAAACGTGGTCATCCTGCTGGTGACTTCGGATCGCGGCCTGTGCGGGGCCTTCAACGTCAACCTCATCAGCACCGCCCTGCGCCTGGCCAAAGCCAAGGAAGCGGAAGGCATGAGCGTCCGGTTCGTGTGCGTGGGCCGCAAGGGCCGTGACGCGGTGCGCAAGACCTCGCATGAAGTGCTCGAGTCCTTCACGGATGTCATGGGCAGCTTCAGCTACACGCTGGCCATGCAGCTGGGTACGCTCGTGTCCCGCCTGTACACTGACCATGGCGCGGACGAGGTGTACCTGGTGTACAGCGAGTTTGCCAGCATGACCCGGCAGGTGGCCACCGCGCTGCCGCTCCTGCCCGTGTCGGCCGCTCCGGCACAGGGCGGCCCGGCCGAGGGCGAGTATGTCTACGAGCCCGAGGCGGGGGCCCTGCTTGCCGAGCTTTTGCCCCGCTATGTGAACGTTCAGGTGTACCGTGGCCTGCTGGATACCTCCGCCAGTGAGAACGCGGCCCGCATGGCCGCCATGGACAACGCCACGCGCAACTGTGACGAGCTGATCGCCACCCTGACGCTCTTGTACAACAAGACCCGCCAGGCTTCGATCACCAACGACCTCATGGATATCGTCGGCGGCGCCAACGCGCTGCAAAGCCAGTAGGAGCATCACGGCATGACAGCAAATAAAGGCCAGATTGTACAGGTCATCGGCGCCGTCGTGGACGTGGCCTTTCCTGAAGGAAAGCTGCCCAACATCCTCAACGCGCTTGAGATCCACAACATCAACAACACCGATGCGCCCAACCTGATTGTGGAAGTGGCGCAGCACCTCGGCGACAATGTGGTGCGCACCATCGCCATGGACGCCACCGATGGTCTGGTGCGCGGCATGGAAGTGGTAGACACCGGCAAACCCATCATGGCGCCGGTGGGCAAGGCCGCCATCGGCCGCATCCTGAACGTCGTCGGCAAACCGGTGGACGGTCTCGGCCCCATTGAAACCGATACCTATCTGCCCATCCACCGTCCGGCCCCGGCCTTTACCGAGCAGAACACCAACGTGGAGCTGCTGGAAACGGGCATCAAGGTCGTGGATTTGCTCATTCCCTTCCCCAAGGGCGGCAAAATCGGCCTGTTTGGCGGCGCCGGCGTGGGCAAGACCGTGGTGCTCATGGAGATGATCAACAACATCGCCAAGCAGCACGGCGGCAACTCGGTGTTTGCCGGCGTGGGCGAGCGCACCCGCGAAGGCAACGACCTGTACCACGAACTCAAGGAAGCCGGGGTTCTGGAACGCGCCGTGCTTGTGTACGGGCAGATGAACGAACCCCCCGGAGCCCGCGCCCGCGTGGCTCTGACCGCCCTGGCCTGCGCGGAATACTTCCGCGATGAGGAGCACCAGGACGTGCTTTTGTTTATCGACAACATCTTCCGCTTCACCCAGGCCGGTTCGGAAGTGTCGGCGTTGCTGGGCCGCATGCCTTCGGCCGTGGGCTACCAGCCCACCCTCGGCACGGACCTCGGCGGCCTGCAGGAACGCATCACCTCCACCACCGCCGGTTCCATCACCTCGGTGCAGGCCGTGTACGTTCCCGCCGACGACCTCACCGACCCGGCTCCGGCCACGACCTTCGCCCACCTGGACGGAACGCTCGTGCTTTCGCGCGCCATTTCCGAACTGGGTATTTACCCGGCCGTGGATCCGCTGGACTCCACCTCGCGCATCCTCGACCCCAACGTGGTGGGCGAAGAGCACTACATGGTGGCCCGGCAGGTGCAGCAGGTGCTGCAGAAGTACAAGGATCTTCAGGACATCATCGCCATTCTCGGCATGGATGAACTGTCGGATGAAGACAAGCTCACCGTGGCGCGCGCCCGGCGCATCCAGCGCTTTTTGTCGCAGCCCTTCCATGTGGCCGAAGTCTTCACCGGCACGCCCGGCGTGTACGTCAAGGTGGAAGACACCATCAAGGCGTTCAAGGGGCTGCTCAGCGGCGAGTACGACTACCTGTCCGAAAGCGACGTGTTCATGGTCGGCAGCATCGACATGGCCATTGAAAAGTACAACAAGCGGCAGGAAGCCTAGGAGAACAGCATGGAAGCGCTCCGCCTTGAAATCGTCACGCCCGATAAGGTCGTGCTCGAAGCAGATGTGGACTATGTGGGCGCTCCTGGCGTCGATGGTGAATTCGGGGTTCTGCCGGGGCATATCCCGCTCCTGGCCGCGCTGTCCATAGGCGAACTCTATTACCGGCAGGGCGCGGAAACCCGCTGGGCCTTTGTGGCTGGCGGTTTTGCCGAAGTCTCGGGCAACAGGGTGAGCATCCTGGCGGAAGCCGCTGAATTGTCGTCCGATATTGATGTCGGGCGCGCCAAACAGGCTCGGGAGCGCGCGCAGGGCCGGCTTCAGGCGGGGCCGGGCAAGGCCGATGTGGATCTCGCTCGCGCCTCGGCGGCGCTGAAACGCGCCGTGGCGCGTATTCACGTCGCCAGCCGCTAGTTCGCAAGGTTCTTATGAATATCCGGAGGGGGGCGCTTCGCCCCCCTTTTTCTCTTTAACGGCTCCCGCCGCTTTGCGCGGTGCGTCCCGTGCCCATCCTTCCCCCCCTTGCGCCGTGGGCAAGCCTTCTCCCCGGGCGCGGCAGCCCTTGCGGAATGGCGGTTGACGCTGCGTGCAAAGCCCCGTATACCCATGGCGTGGCACGTCCGGTGCGACGGGCTTCTTTTTCCAGACAGTGGCGCGGCGAACTCGCCGCAGGGAGCGGCCGTATGGGCAACATGACCGTCATTGGTGCGCAATGGGGTGACGAGGGCAAGGGGAAAATAGTCGACCTTCTGAGCGGCGACGTGGATATGGTTGTCCGCTTCCAGGGGGGCAACAACGCCGGCCATACGGTCATTGTGAACGGCGAGCGCTATGTTTTGCATGTCATTCCGTCCGGCATCCTGCATCCCGGCAAGGTGTGCGTCATCGGCAGCGGCGTGGTGCTTGATCCGCGGACTTTTCTGGAAGAAGTGGACGCGCTGGCGGCCAAAGGGATTGACGTCAGCCCAGGGCGGCTCAAAATCAGCCACAGGGCGCATCTTATCATGCCCTATCACTGCGCTCTTGATGCCGCGCGTGAAGGCGCCGAAGGAAAAATCGGAACCACGGGGCGCGGCATCGGCCCCTGCTACGAAGATAAAAAGGCCCGCATTGGCATTCGCGCGGGCGACCTGGCCGACCCCGATCTGGTGCGGCGCAAGGTGACCGAAGCCCTGCGGGAAAAGAATGTGCTGTTCTCGGCCCTGTATGGCGTTCCCACCCTGGATCCCGGTGAGGCGCACGCGGCGCTCATGGCTCTGGCTCCGCGCATTCTGCCCTATCTGGCCGACGTGAGCTCGGTCATCCTGGACGGCACGGCCCGGGGGCGGAAAGCTCTGTTCGAGGGGGCGCAGGGCGTCATGCTGGATATAGACCACGGCACCTACCCCTATGTGACCTCGTCCAACACCATAGCGGACAATGCGGCGGTGGGCGCGGGTGTGCCCAGCAGTTCCATTGATACCCGCATAGCCATTGTCAAGGCGTATACCACCCGCGTGGGGGCCGGTCCCTTCCCCACGGAACTGAACGATTCCGTCGGGATGCATCTTCAGCAGAAGGGGGGCGAATTCGGCGCCACCACCGGGCGGGCGCGCCGTTGCGGCTGGCTGGATGCCGTGGTGCTGCGCGAAACAGCCCGGCTGTGCGCGCCCACCACCATGGCGCTGACCAAGCTGGACGTGCTGGGCGGCCTCAAAGAGCTTCAGATTTGCGTGGGCTATGAATTTCAGGGACAGCGGACGCTGTATCCCCCGCAGGGGCCCAACGATCTGGAACATGTCACGCCGCTGTATGAAAGCCTGCCCGGCTGGGATGAGGATATTTCCTCCTGCCTGACCTGGGATTCCTTGCCCGCCAACACGCGGAGCTACATTGAGCGTGTTGAGGAACTCATGGGCGTGCGGGCCGGCTTCATTTCCGTGGGCCCCGATCGGCGGCAGACCATCCGCCGCCACGGGGTCTGAAAGACGAGTCATGCCTGCCGCCAAGCCCGCAAAAAAAAGCGCGACATCCCGCCCCGGGGCCGCCGCGGAACAGTTGCCCGGCCCGGACGAGGCGGGCGCGGCTTTCACCCCCGCCCTGAGCGCTGAGCTGGAGCGGCCCCGCGCCGTGCTCACTGGCTTGCGCGGCTCGCCTCCGCAGCTTGTGCATCTGGAGGGTGGCTCCACACGCCAGCGTGTGGCTCTGGCGCTGTGGTGGGCGGCTTTGCTCAATTGTGAGCGCGAAGGGCCTCCCTGTCTGGCATGCCCGACCTGCCTGCGCGTGGGTGGGGGCATGTTCGCCGACATGCTGCTGCTGGATGGGCGCGCGGGCAGCATCAAAATTGACGAGGTGCGCGCCCTTCGGCCCCTGCTTGGCGAGCCCCCGCGCTTCGGGCGCGCGCGGGTGATTGTTATGGCCGAGGCCCAGGCTCTGGGCATTGAGGCCGCCAATTCCCTCCTGAAAGCGCTGGAAGACCCCTGCCCGGATACCTGTTTTGTGTTTACCGTTCCCCAGCGCGAACGCCTTTTGCCCACGCTGGTGTCCCGGGGCTGGGTGATCACGCTGCCCTGGCCGGATCCCGGCCAGCCTTCCGCCGGAGCCCTGCGCGAATGGGAAGATGCTCTGGCCCGGTTTCTGGAGCGCGGCGGCGGGTGGTTTGAAAAGACGGCGGCCAAGGGCGCCGTGGATGCCGCCGGCGGACAGGAAGTTGTGCTGCTCGCCCAAAAAGCTCTGGCGGCTCGTCTGGCCGGCCGGGGGGCGGGGAGCCTGGCCGCCTCCTTCGCCCGTATTCCTACCGCTCTGCTGCCCGTGGCGGACGAGCTTTTCGGCCGCTGCCAGGAAGCCTTGCAGGCCCAGGTCAATCCCGGGCTGGTGCTGGATTATATGGCCACACAGCTCTATGCGCTGGCGCAGGGCCGCATCCTTCGCTGAAGGGCCGAAAGGATGCTGTCGTTTTTTTCTTCCCCCGCGCCGGCGTGAAGCGGCGGAAATTCCCTTTTTGTTCATGCAAAGCGCCTCTGTGGAGGCTTCCCGCCTGCGCCCTTGACAGTCCGGCGCATCGTTCCTAAGTTTCGGGAACAGTTCAGGAAGGAGCTTTTTCATGAGCGAACATGATCAGACCATGGAAGAAACCGGCAGCCCCGTCCCGGAAGAAGGTTCGGAACCTCAGGATATTCAGGACGAGGAATTCCTGGAAAGTTGCAGACAGCGCATCTGTCCTTCCTGTGATGTGGCGGCTCAGGCCGAGGAAGTGCGCCTGCGCGCCCTGGCCGAAATGGAAAATTTCAAGAAGCGTCTGCAGCGTGAAAAAGATGAGCAGGCGCGGTACGCCACGGAAAGCGTGCTCGGTGATCTGCTGCCCACTCTGGACAATCTTGATTTGGCGCTGCAATACGGCACGAAATCCGAAGCGTGCAGGGATATGCTCACCGGCGTGGAGATGACGCACAAGCTGCTGCTTGAGGCCGTCAAGCGGCATGGACTGGAACCTGTGGGCACGGTGGGCGAAGAGTTCAACCCCACGCTGCATGAAGCCATCGGCCAGGAGGAAAGCCCGGAGCACGAGCCCGGCCATATCCTGCATGTCATGCAGAAAGGCTATACGCTGAAGGAGCGCCTGCTCCGTCCGGCCAAGGTCATTGTCAGCGCCCGTCCTTCGCGGCATTTTAGCGCCGAGGCATAGAGACGGGACTGTTTCCCCGGTTCCCGGCCTGCGGCCCGGGTTTCGTCGGTCATGCCGCCCGGCATGGCGCAGTGGGTATGTTGTCCGTTTTTCCGGCCTCCGCGCAAAGCGGCGTGTCTCCGGACAGGCGGCCCCGGCGCGCTCACCGGCGAAGGGCATCGTATCATGCGATCCCCCGGATTTCTTCTTGCCGCGCGGCGGCGGGCAATTTTTAATCATGAAAACCCGCGCGCCGCGGGTATTCCCCCCGGCATGACGTGTGTGTTCCGTGTTCCGGAACACGCCACGTGCCAAAAGGAGACTCATCATGCGTTTTCTGCTCGCTCTGGCTTTTTCCCTGCTTCTGGCCGGCCCGGCCTTCGCCGCCTTTGAAGGCCCCGGTGCCGCGCCTTTGTCCCCGGGCACGGGCACACAAGAAGGGGCCGCCCTGTGCAGCGCCGCCGCTGTTCTGAAGGCCTGGGACGATACCCGCTGCACGGTGGAAGGCCGCCTTGTGGAAAAAGTGGCCGGCTCCAAGGACATGTATGTATTCGAGGATTCCACCGGCACAATCCTGGTGGACATCGACCCCGGGAAGTTTGCCGATCGCGTCGTCACTCCTCAAAATACCGTGCGCCTGCACGGTGAAGTGGACGTCAAGCATTCCGGTGAACGCGAACTGGATGTGGATGTTCTGGAAATCATCCAATAAGCCCTCCCTGCCTTCACCGGCGCACGCCGGTGAAGGCGCGGCCCTTTTCCTCCGCGCCCTGGGAAATCACACAAAAAATCAATTTTTCCGGTCTGTTCCAACAAAAATCAAAAGCGCGTGTTTTCTCCCGTGACAACGGAAAAATCGGTCTTATAATGGTACGCAGACATGCGGCGGACTCCCTGCCGCGCTGCGTGAACCACCACTAAAGAGAGGATGCTATGAACGCTCAGGTTGAAGCGCTGCTCAAGGATCAGGTCAACAAGGAATTTTACTCGGCATACCTGTATCTGGCCTTTTCCAACTACTATCACGGCGAAAATCTGGATGGCTTCGGCCACTGGTTTGAAGTGCAGGCCAGAGAGGAACAGGAACACGCCATGAAAATCCTGAAATATCTTCAGGATAACGGCGTCAAGGTGGAGCTTGAGGCCATTGCCGCGCCCGGCGTGAGCTTCAGCAATCATCGTGAGCCCCTTGCCGCGGCGCTCAAGCACGAAAAGTATGTCACCAGCCTCATCCATGCCATATACAAACAGGCCCGCGAAAGCGATGACTTCCGCGCCGGCCAGTTCCTGGAATGGTTTGTGGCCGAGCAGGGCGAAGAAGAAAAGAATACCGGCGATCTCATCGCCAAGTTCGATTTGCTGGGCGGCGACGCCAAGGGCCTGTACCTGCTGAACGCGGAACTGAAGAACCGCGCCTAGGAAATATTCACCACGCCAAGAAGAGATCCGCTGTCTGTGGGCAGCGGGTCTTTTTTTTTTGGGGGGCGGGCCGCAAACCCGGGACGCGCGGAGCGGCACCCAGGCTCCGGCCGCGGGGTCGCGCGGGCAACGGGCGCAGGGTCTGTGTCCGCGGGCTCAGTCCACGCGGTAATCCAGAGCCTGCCTGTTCTCGCAGGCGGCCTGAATGAGCCTGGCAAATTCCAGATGAACGGGGTGAACGGCGTATTCCTGAAGCGCCTCGGGCGAGTCGTGGGTTGACTGCAGGACAATCTGCGCCCGGGCGGTGCTGCTGGGCTCTATGTCTGCGGAGACTTCCACCGAGTGCACGGCCGGAATGTCCTTCAGCGCGGCCGAAGCCGCCAGAATTCGCTGCGCGTTTTGTGCGGCGGAAAATCCGTCAGCCCTATCCTTCAGCGTCCACCATACGATATGTCTGATCATGGGGCGTCCTCCAGGGGAATCCTTCGTTGTTCATGCTGGCCGTGCCGCATTCGCGTCATCGGCCCGGGAACGGACGATACCATGGTGAACAAAGCCGGAAAAGCGTTTTTTTCGGCGGGAGGGCGCGCCATGCGCCGGGTCTGCCTGACAGGTCTGATGCCTGCCCGGTTCTCAATGCTGGACTTGAGCGCCGGAAAAGATTATCATTTCTCCCTGTCCGATATGCGCTTGGTTAGCATTGAGCATGTGCAATATTTGGAGTAGATGGTTTTTATGGATATAGGCACATTAGTCGGCATTCTGGTCGGTTTTGGCCTGGTGTTTGGCTCCATCATGATGGGGCCGAGCCCCGCTGGTTTTCTGGATATACCCAGCATGATGATCGTGATCGGCGGCACCTTCGCGGCCGCTCTGGTCAGCTTTCCCCTGGAGGAAGTTCTTCAGGCCTTCAAGGCCAGCATAAAGACCTTTGTCAGCCGCCGCACCCCTCCCGCCGAGGTGGTGGACACCATGGTCAAGGTGGCCGAAATCAGCCGCCGCGAGGGTCTGCTGGCTCTGGAGCGGGTGCAGACCGACAATCAGGTGTTGAAAAAGGCGTTGCGCCTCATTGCCGACAGCGCCGACCCCGCGCTTATTTCCAACACCATGGAGCTGGAAATCGCCTCCATGAAGCGCCGGCACAATATCAGCATCGCGGTGCTGTCCCGCATGGGGGGGCTTGGCCCGGCCTTCGGGATGATCGGCACCCTTATCGGCCTGGTGCAGATGCTCACCCAGCTTGACGATCCGGCCACTCTGGGCCCGGCCATGGCCGTGGCCATTCTCACCACCTTTTACGGGTCGCTCCTGGCCAACATGATTTTTAACCCCCTCAGCGCCAAGCTGAGTGCCCGCAGCGCTCAGGAAGGCATGAACCTGATGATCATTTTTGGCGGCGCCCAGTCCATTCTGGAAAACAACAACCCTCGTTTTGTGTATGAAAAACTGTCCTCGTTCCTGCCTCCCAAGGACAGAAAGGGAAATGACTGATGGATTTTGACGACGATGAAGATGTCGGCGGCGTAGACGAGAGCTGGATGGGAACCTTTTCCGATCTCAGCCTTCTTTTGCTGGTGTTCTTTATTCTGCTCTTTTCCCTGTCGTCCATTGAAACCATTAAATTCAAGAGCGTGTTTGGTTCCATGCGCAACGCCTTTGGCGGCGCAGACACCATAGACCTCAACTCCGGCGGGCAAAGCGAAGGAAAGGAAGAAAACGAAGCCGAGGCTATGCAGGAATTCATGCGGATTCGTGAGGAAATGCTTCAGGCCCAGGAAATGGTGTACAACGCCATCCGCAGTTTTATCACCACCAAGGGAGTGGAGGGGGAAATCAGCGCTGTGTATGATGAGGGCATCATTACCCTGACCGTTCCCGACGGTGTGCTCTTTGAACCCGGCAGTGCGGATCTGTCGCCCGCCGCCGGGCCTGTCCTGGAGGATCTGCTGAACCTGTTCCGGGAGCACAGGGATCAGAGCATCAATATAAAAGGCTATACGGATAACAGTCCCATTCCTCCCGATGCGCGTTTCAGGGATAACTGGGAGCTTTCGGCCCTGCGCGCGGTGAGCGTGCTGCATTGGTTCGTGGATGCGGGCATTCCCTTTGTCCGGCTCACCGCGACAGGCATGGGCGATCTCAACCCGCTGTTCCCCAATGATACCCCGCAGAATCAGGCGCGCAACCGGCGGGTGGAATTTACACTGGAACGCAAAGTAGGAGGCAGGCTGTAATGGCTGATTTCGATCTGGTCGGCACCGTCAGTCTGGAACAGCCCGACGGGGCACAGGGATCCGGAGCTCGTCGCTCGTACCGCACCACGCTTCCGGGGCTCACGGCAGTGGTGACAGGTCACCCCAAGGCGTTTCCTGTCAATGATATAAGCTCGGGCGGCATGTGCGTGACCATGCCGGCAAGCCGCCTGTCAAAAGGCCAGGTTCTGCCCTTTGATCTGTTTATTGCCGGACGGCTGTTCCTCAAGGATGTGCGCGCCAAGGTGGTGCGCCCCTCGGCCACCGAGTGCGCCTTTGTTTTCGAGCCGCTGGCTCTTCAGCAGGAAACAAAGCTGGATAAACTGATCCTGGAGCTCCAGAAGCGGGAGATCATCCGGCAGCGGCAGGCGCGCGACGCGGAAAAGGCCGCGGCCAATGCGCAGCATGCGGCTCAGGGTGCTTCCGCGCAGCAGTCCGGAGGCGACGGCCAGCCCCTTCCCACCATCCATCTGTCGCTGTGACGGACACGGCTCCGGCTTTTCGGTTCTTTCTAATCTGACGTACTCTTCGGGGAAGCCCGCCAGAGGGACGGCCTCTCCGTTTCAAGGATTCGTGCGTGGAAAAAAAACACAAGGTGCTCATCGCCAACCGCGGTGAGATCGCCGTTCGTATCATGCAGGCCTGCCGCAGGCTGGGCCTGGACTTTGTAGCTGTCTATACGGCGGGGGACGCATCGTCGGGCCATGTCCGCCTGGCGCGTGAGCTTGGCGGAGAGCGCGCGCTGTACCGCATTTCTTCCTATCATGACGCCAATGAACTGCTCAGCGTGGCCGACGCGGCCGAAGCCACGGCGGTGCATCCCGGCTACGGCTTTTTCGCCGAAGATTTCCGCTTTGCCCGCCGGGTGACGGAGCGCGACCGCCGGCTGGTGTTTATCGGCCCTTCCTGGCGCGTCATTCGTGAGCTGGGTGACAAAATCAATACCAAGCGGCTGGCCCGCAGCTTGGGCGTGCCCACGGTTCCCGGCTCTGATCGCCCCATCTATGACGAGCTGGAAGCCGAAAAAGTGGCCCGCAGCCTCTTCGACTTTCAGCTTCAGCAAGGGGTGACCCAGCCCCTGGTGCTGGTCAAGGCCTCGGCCGGCGGCGGCGGCATGGGCATTGAGGAAGTGTACGATATTGACGTCTTCCGTTCGGTATACCGGCGCATCCGCAATTATGCCATGCGCCAGTTCAAGGATGAGGGCGTGCTCATCGAGCAGCGCATCCGCGACTTCAACCATCTTGAGGTTCAGATCGTGTCGGATCGCACGGGCAAGCGCCCCGTTCATTTCGGCACCCGCAACTGTTCCATCCAGTCCACCGGCCTGCAAAAGCGGCTGGAAGTGGCGCCCGGTTTTGATCCTTCGTCCATTGAATACGGCTTCGATGCGGCCGCGCTGCTGGAATCCATTACCAGCCACTCTCTGGCCATGGCCCGCAAGGTGGGCTATGACAATGTGGGAACCTGGGAGTGGATCGTCACCCGCGAGGGGCATCCCTTCCTGATGGAAGTGAATACCCGCATCCAGGTGGAAAACGGGGTGTCGGCGTCCATCGCCCGCGTGCGCGGAGAACAGGTGGATCTCATTGCCGAGCAGCTGCGCGTGGGGTTGGGGCAGCCCCTGGGCTACGGTCAGGAAGACATCAGCTTTGAGGGCGTAGGCGTGGAATACCGCATCATAGCCGAGGATCCGGCGGCGGGCTTCACCCCCTGGGTGGGGGATATCGAACGCTTTGAATGGGAAAGCCGGCCCTGGCTTACCCTGCATACGCATGTGCCGCCCGTCTCCCCTGAAGAGCCCTATTCCATCCCCACCGAATTTGATCCCAATCTGGCCCTGGCCATCCTTTGGGGCAAAGATCTGGCCGAAGTCCGGGAACGCGGCCTGAATTTTCTTGACAGCCTGCGCCTGGAGGGTCATGACGCCAAAGGCTCGCCCCTCAGATCCGATGTGGATTTCCTGCGGGCCGGCACAGCGCGCATCTTGCGTTTTTCATGACAGAAACCCGGGAAGGGCCGCCCTTTTTTCCGTGTCCGGCCGTTCCCCCCTGGTGTCGGCGCATCACGGCCGATGCCCAAAGCCCTGGCGGTTTGGATGCCCGGGGGTATGCCCCGGGAAAAACAGGAATAGAGAATGGATTGGGATAAGCAGCTGCATCAGTTGACAGAACGCCTGAACTATGTGCGCGATATTTTCGCGGACAAGCACCAGGAAGATATCGGCCTTCTGGAAAAACGCCTGGCGGAATTGAGGCAGGGCATAGAAGCGGGCACGGTGACCAAGCCCCGGGAGGGCCTGAGCACACTGGAAGACCTCTTCTTTTTCATGGAGTGCAAGCTTGAGGATCGGCTGACCCCCATGGATAAGGTGCGTATTGTGCGCCATCCCCAGCGCATCTGCCTGCGCGATATTCTTGAAAACGTGTACGATAATTATACGGAAATTGGCGGACAGGACGAACACACCAATGATCCGGCCATGCTCATTGCGCGGGCTTATATTACCCGGCGGCGGGGCAGAAAGGTTTTTCACCAGTCGGTGCTGGTCATCGGGCACGAAAAGGGCCACGGAGAAGAGTTCCGCAACGGCGGTTCGGCAAAGCCCTGGGGCAACGCCAAGGTTCAGCATTACATGCAGGTGGCCGAAACCGAGGGCATTCCCGTTCACGCCTATGTGTTCACGCCCGGCGGCGACCCGGTGGAGGACTACCCGGGCGCGGCCCAGCAGATAGCGCGGAACATCTATGAAATGGCCGGTCTGGAAGTGCCGGTGGTGGCCATCTTTTCCGAAGGCGGCTCGGGCGGGGCCGAGGCCATCGCCCTGGCCGACAGGCGGCTCATGTTTTCCCACGGGTATTATTCGGTTATTTCGCCCGAGGGCGCGGCCGCCATCGAAGGCCGTCTCAAAAGAGGGGAGCGGGCGTCGGCGGAACTGGTGGAGCGCTGCGCGGCCAATTTGCATCTGACGGCCGAGGACAATGTGCGCTTCGGGTATATCGATCGCATCATCCAGGAACCCGTGCTGGGGGCCAGACCCTATCATTTCGAGTTTTTCCGAACCATCCGGCAGGAAGTCATCCGGGCCACGGATGAGGTGGTGCTGGGCATTCGCGGCTTTGCGCCCATGCGGGGCACCGCCCTGCGTCGTCTGCGCGACCGGGAGCTTAACCTGGACGAGATGTATGTGCGCTGGAACCTGTCCCGGAAAGCCCGCCGCCGCCTGGTGGAAAAACGCCAGAAGCACTTTTTGCGGATTTCGCGCGGGGCCTGCCTCAATCGCCGCTCCCTGTGGGGACGCCTGTCCGACGCCTGGGCAGAGCAGTGGTGGGAGCTGTATAACCGCCTCATTTACGATTTTTATCACCGCAAGCGGCGCTCTTTCTCCAATGCCCTGGAGGAGGTCGAGTCGGAATGGGATCTCTTGAAAAGGCGCATCACCGCGCCCTGGCGCACTTTGCGCCGCACCTTCGGTAAAAAGCGTGAAGCCTCCGCGGCCACCGAGAAAGAACTGACCACCCTGTCCGAATGGGATCGCACCGAAGAGCGCGGCGACTGGGCCTGGGTCACGGCCAGGGCCAAGGAAGACCGGGCCATCACCTGCCCCAACACCGGCGTTCATGGCTGCATGGATTTGTGGGCGCCGGATTTGTATAACGAGTTCGCCGGGGTATGCGCCACATGCGGTCACCATTTTCCCATGGAATATCAGTGGCTCATGTACAACTGTTTTGATCAGAACTCGCTCTTTGAGTTCAACGCCGAAATGGAGTCCGGCAATCCCCTGGATTTTCCGGGCATGGACACGCGCCTGGCTGACGCGCGGGAAAAAACGGGCCTCAAGAGCGCCTGCATCACCCTGGAGGCGCGCGTGGATGGCACGCAGATTGTGGCCGCTATTCTCACCGCGTCTTTCCGGGGCGGTTCGGTGGGCGCGGCCGAGGGCGCCAAGCTGGTGGCCGCGGCCGAACGCGCCCGGCGCAAGCGCTATCCCTTTATCGTCTACTGTCATGGCACGGCGGGCATCCGCATTCAGGAAGGCACGCACGGGCTTGTTCAGATGCCGCGCTGCACCGTGGCCGTGCGCCGCTATATCGAGGCGGGCGGCCTGTATCTGGTCATTTACGATACCCAGTCCTACGGCGGGCCGGTGGCCAGCTTTCTGGGCTGTTCGTCCTACCAGTTCGCCATCCGCTCGTCCAATATCGGCTTTGCCGGGCCGGGCGTCATCAAGAACACCACCGGCCGTGATATTCCACCCGACTACCACAATTGTTTCCAGGCCCTGTCCCGCGGCCATATCCAGGGCGTGTGGGATCGGCGGGACGTGCGCGCCAACCTGCGCCAGGCCCTCATGACCATGGGCGGCCGCAACCTGTACTACCGTTGAATATGATCATGCGCGCGCCCGCGCAGAAAAAAAGAGGATATCAGACAGATGATAGACATCAGCAGCCTGCTGGAATCCATCAAGGCGGAGCCTTACACGGAACTGTCCGTGCGGGCTCCCCATACCGGCGTTGTGCGTTTTGAGGGGCTTCAACCGGGTCAGCGGGTCAACGGGCCCGGCGGCGAGTGGAAAGAAGTGCCCGGCACCCTTATTGCCACCATCACGAGAGAAAATAATCCTAAACCTGTAGCCGCCGCCGATAAGGGTGTGATACAGGCAATCCATACCGGACTGGACGGAAAATTTGTGGAGGCCGGGGCTGAACTTGGCGTTCTGCGCCACTACCTGTCCCGCGACGAGGTGGTGCGCATGCTGCTGCGTGAAAGCCTGTCGCTGTTTTGCGCACCGGAACGGGCCAAGTATTATTTTGTGCCCGACATTGATAAAAAGGTGAAAATTTCCGGTTCTCGCACGGTCAGCGTGCAGGATGGCATGGAACTGTTCATCGCCTCGCGCATGAAGCGCGAAATACCCCTGTGCTACACCGGGCCTGAGGGCATCATCTACGAGGTGTATTTCAACCAGAACGAAAACGTCGATACCGGGAGCCCGCTCATAGGCGTGTGCCCGCCCGATCAGCGCGGCGTCATCGAAGATGTCATCGCGCGGGTGCAGATGGAGTGGGTCGAAATGGAGTAGGGCGTTTCCGACTGCTGGTGACTGGAGAGTCTCATGGGCAAGATACTCCAAATCCGGGTCACGGCCTGGACATACGACGAAGACGAGGTCAACCGCGCCTGGCCGCGCCTGACATCCCTGGTCTGGGCGCGGCGGGCCGCCTGGGCCCCGGCCGGGGCCGGGCATGGCGTGCTGGAGCTGGCCAGGGCCCTGCCCGATGCGGCCCGCTTTGGCGATTGGCCCGAAAGCACACGCCAGGCGATCCGGGACGGCATGGATACGGCATACAGGCTGAGCGTCAGGCTTGAAGAGGCTCTGGCCGACTGGCAGCCGTCCCTGGCCAACCGCCTCAGTGACGAACTTGAAGATGCGCTGACCAGCCTGGAAGAGCGCATGCCGGAACAGTCCGGCGTCTGACGGGCCTCCTGCCCTTTTTCATTCTTGAGCTTCTCGCGCTTGCGGCGTATAGTCAAATTTTCCCGAAACTTTAATGCACGGGGGTCTCCATGCTCAATAAAGTGATGATCATCGGGCACCTGGGCCGCGATCCCGAATTGCGGTACACCCAGAATGGCACGCCGGTGACGACGCTCAACGTGGCCACGGACGAATCCTATATGGATAAGGACGGCAACAAGGTGGAGCGCACGGAATGGCACCGCGTGGTGGTTTTTCAGCGTTCGGCGGAAAATTGCAGTCAGTATCTTTCCAAGGGGAGCATGGTCTTTGTGGAAGGCAGGCTGCAAACCCGCAAGTGGCAGGATCAGCAGGGGCAGGATCGCTACTCTACCGAGATCAAGGCCGACAGGGTGCAGTTTCTGGATCGCAAGGGCGATCGCGCGCCTGGAGGCCCCGGCACGGGTGATGACAGTTCCCGCCACGCTCCGTCCGGCGGCCGGGGGCAGCAGCCGCGCCGCGCCCCTCAGCAGCCTTCCTATGATGAGGACATGGGCCCGATTTTCCCGTCCGAAGTCAGCAATATGGACGATATGCCCTTTTAATCAGGCTGGGTGATCGATCGGAATTCCGACCCGGCAGGAATGTCCGCCGCCCCTGGCGTCTCCCCGCCGTTGATCCTGCAAGAGGCGGCGTTCACCGTATAGAGAGCGGACGCCGCCTTTTCACGTCCCGGCAAAGGCAGCCCCTTTCTCAGATATCTCACCGCTCCCCCGGTATCTGCTCCTTCTGCATCCGCCGGGTATGCCTGTCCGAACGGCTGCCGCCCGCTTTTTGTATCAGGCTGGAACAATCGAAAATTTATGGAAAATTTCGTGCGGTTGCCAGATCCTGGCAGGCATTTCGGCATTTCAGATTATAAAATGATTGCGATTTTCAGAGATATTCAGTATGCTTCGCCAGTAGACGGGTATTCTTTGAACATGGCAAAAAGAATACTGTTTTTTGCAAGAATGACGAAGGTGCCGGTGACGGGAACAAAAGACTGATACTTTCCGGTCAAGGCCGTCAATTTTTCGTCCCGGCTGTATCGCTGGCCCATACTGTTCAGCGCTGCTGATAAATGAGTTTTGTATGATACCCAATGTCAAATTGCTCCAATTTTCAGTGCACGGTGACAGTCGGGGGTCTCTTGTTGCACTTGAAAGCAACGTCGAAGTACCGTTTGATATTCTCCGTACATACTATATTTTTGGCACGCAAGCAGGAATTCCGCGCGGCTTCCATGCCCACAAAACCCTCAGGCAGATTCTCATCGCCGTTTCAGGGTCAGTGACTATTCACTGTGAGTTCAAAGGGCAAAAATATAAATTTTTGCTCGATTCGCCTGATAAGGGATTACTTATCGAAGGCTTGGTCTGGAGAGAAATGCATAACTTCTCTAAAGGAGCTGTCCTGCTCACCTTGGCAAGTGAACATTACTCTGAGGATGATTATATTCGAGATTACAATATATTTAAACAAAAGGAAAAATATGATACATCCTCTTGCTGATGTGCAAAGCTCCACAATTGGCAAAGAAACAAACATCTGGCAATTCTGCGTTGTTTTGCCGGAGGCCCAAATTGGAAACGGTTGTAATATCTGTTCTCATTGCTTTATAGAGAATAATGTTATTCTGGGCAATAATGTCACGGTAAAATGCGGGGTCTCGCTTTGGGACGGTATAATCATTGAGGATAATGTGTTTATCGGGCCTGGCGTTGCCTTTTGTAATGACAGATACCCAAAGTCAAAAAACAAGGATTTTAAGTTGGAGGGTATTGTCGTGCGCAAAGGGGCGTCGATTGGGGCCAACGCGACTATTCTGCCCGGGGTGGAAATAGGCGAAGGCGCGTTGATCGGGGCTGGCGCCGTGGTGACAAAAAGTGTGCCGGCAGGGGCGGTCATAAAAGGTACCTTTTGATCCCTCCGGCGGGGTTAGCGTGATATTTCATGATAGAGTAATTTATTCCAGGACATAAAGCTCGGGTAGAAAATTTATGCGTTATTGATTTTTTCAAAAAAAATTCCGCAATATAATTAGGATTTACTTGTGTTAATAGATGGCCTCCGCTCATACTGATGTAATTTGTTTGGATACTGAAAAATTTTCACAACAAGACTCAAGGCTTATGCGGAAAAGCATAACAGGAAGGTAACCATGGCACGGATTCTTCTTTCTTATTTTTCCATTAATGCTGAAATTATGTATGATTCCATAAGTGATAAGCTTCTGGAGAATGGAAATGATATTTTTCGGATGAATACCAATGGGCCAAAGTTTGATATTACCGATTGCGGATTGACGTGCAATCTCAATGATAAAGTACTGATGCAGCAAATCAGGGAATTTAACCCCGAGATACTCCTCAACTTTAACCATTCATTTCCCGTGAATGCATATGAGCTTATAGACAAATCATGCAAGATTTGTGTGCTCGATGCCGATAATCCAGAATTTTTCTGGCATGCGCAAAGATTGAAAGATCATTATACTGAATACATGTATCTTGGTTTTCAGGCATATTCCAAACATATGTTTGAGGAATTTATCGGAACAAAACTTGAAGAAGGATCGAATTACCTGTTTTTTCCTTCCGCAACATCTATCAAAAATGAAAATCTTGTGCAAGACAAGAATATTTCTTTCATAGGAACAAATTTTTATCCCAAACGGATGCCAAAATCATCCAGCTTTTATTCAGATAAAGCTATCGATCTATATAAAAAATTTGAAAATGATTATTTGTTTTCGTATGATCAGATGAAAGAATTGGGAAGAGAATGGAATCTTCATCCAAGTATTTTTTCACTAATAAAAAAATTCTATATTGGCCAGGGTAGATTGAAATATATGCAAGTTCTTTCTGATCTTGGTTTCGTTTATTATGGTGATGAATGGGAAAAGATAGCCAGCTATGATTTTGAACTTGCCGGTTGCTTTAATTCTACATTAATATCGACACTGGAAGATAACCAACTAGTGTATAATACTTCAAAAATAGCTGTGAACATATCCCATCCGCAGGCAAAATCTAGCTTCTCCTGGAGAGTTATGGACATCATGGCTTCCAATGCCTGTCTACTCATGGAATATAAGCCGGATTGGATAGACCTGTTCGGGCCTTATCTTTCCAGGGAAACCATCGACAGTGTCATTTATTCCGACAGATATGACATGCGGCAAAAGGCCATTCGGCTTCTCAACGACGACGCTCTGCGAAAACGATGCGTCGCCGATCTGAATAAGGCTATCCGCGAGAATGGCCGCTGGGAGCATCGATTCCCGATGCTGGAAAAATTTCTCCATATTCCTCTTTTAGGACTTAAAAATGATAAACCACTTTATATATATATTAGAAAAAAAGACGGAAACTGGGGTTATAATGATATTAAAAAGAATGGCGTAAAAAAAATTTTTGTTAAATGTATAATACCGAATATTAAAAAGCGATGCAAAATATTCTTTTATGCTCTCTGTGTAGCTCTGATTCAAATACCTGTCATTAATTTGTTCTTTAAACAAATTGGTAATAAATTTTTGCGTAAGCTGTTTAATCGTATAGATTGATAATATTTATATTGTGAATATACTATATTTTTAATATTTCTATAATTGTGTTTATGCATAATGGCAAAGTTTTATTAAAACATTTTGTGTGGTGCTCTTGAAACTTATTTAACATTTAACTGTGAGGGAAATCTTTATGAAAAAATTTTCTACCACGCTTTCCATAATTATACCTTGCTATAACGTATCTTCTACTATTGAAAGAGCTTTAGACTCTATTCTATTTCAGCAAATTGATTTTTCTTATGAGATAATTTGTGTTAATGATGCATCTACTGATGATAGCGCTTCAAAAATTAGTGATTATGCCAAAAAATATGAAAATATAAAACTCTTGCATAATCCTGAAAATCTTGGAAATGCTGGCACTTTCTATAATGGACTGAAGGCGGCAAAAGGCAAATACTTTACCGTCCTTGATGGTGATGATTTTTATTGTTTCCGAACAAAGTTACAGCAACAAGTGAATTTTTTTGAAAGTGACATTCACGCTGAATATTGTGCCGTAACTCACTATTTTCTGTTTTATAAGAATGATGGAACAGTTAGTGTTCCAAAATTTGATTTAACAAAAACAGAATATTCATATAGGGATTTTTTAGATAATAAGGCTCAATATCATCATACCGCTACATACATGTTCCGTAATATTTATGATGGTAATCCTCCTGATATTTTAAAGGAAGAAAAATTGCGTGGTGATACTCCACGTTTAATTCTTCAGTTACTCTATACAAATAAAAAAATTAAAGTTTTACAGTTTTTTGGCTCAGTTTATAATTATACGAATACAGGAATTTGGAGTGGTATGACTTATGAAAAACAATTGGAAAAAAATATAAATTGTTATTCTGCGCTTAAAGAATTAGTTAACAATGATTATGAAAAATTTTGTTTAGGTAACGCAATATCTTCATATACAAAATATAAAGAAAAATATGAAAATTACAAGGATGAATCGACACCTGTTCCTGAACCAGAAGGGATAAAAAAAGATGTTGTCCTCAGGGCGATAACAAAAAATTGTGAGCAATTTGCTTTTGGTAGCAAGCAATTTGCTTTTCATAGTCTGTATAAAAATACAGTGTATGATTCTCTCTGTGCATGCCTGGGCTATATCCAGATGCTGGAACTCGGGTGTGATGTCCTTGCGAAACCGTCGTCTGGCTCCAATGCCATCATGATAGTGGTGCGCATGCTCAACCATCAGGGTGGCGGTATTTTTGCCGAACTCTGTGAAATCGCTGCTGTATTCAAAAATAAGGGCAAGGATGTCTTCATTTTTTGCACTGAAGCAGATTGTAACACTCCGGAAGCCAAAATATATCTTGAAAAGACTGGAATAAAAATTCTGAGTATCCCTGATAATGCAGACAGCAGGCTGGAATATGCTTTTCGCAAGATGACAGAAATAAAACCTGAACGTGTGTATTTTTATGTTGGGCACAATAATCCTATCATTGACTGCCTTGTACAGCCTTCTCTCAGCTATAATATTCATGTTTTTTCTTATGATCATGGCTTTGTTCTTGGCATTGCAAACCCTAACTTCAACAACTTTATGGTAAAAAGAGCTGTTGATGTAAAATTACTGAAAAATAATGATATCAAGAATATTAATTTTATACCTGCATGGATTCAGGATGTTCAATACAATATACAATATAAACCATTTCGTTTTAATAAAAATATTACCACAGCCAGTGCTGCCGCTCGTTGGTATAAATGTGAAGGAACCTTTCCTTGTAACTATCTGGAGCTTGTTCTGAGCAGCATACTTGAGACTGGCGGGCGTCATATCCATTATGGAAAAATGCCTGACCATGCAGTAAGGCGCGTTCAGGATTTTCTCAAAGAACACCATCTTCCCGAGGATAGTTTTGTCAATATTGCGTGGGCCGATAATCTTGGTCTTTCTCTCTTAGAAAACGGTGTTGATGTCTTTATCGAACCTTTTCCCGTAGTTTCTGCAAAAATCAGTATCATCGTGCAGAGTGCTGGTATTCCTGTTCTGCGCTACGCTGGCAGGACACGTATGACTGTGGCAGATTTTGTCTACGATAAAGCGTTTAGCTGGAGCACACCTGCTTCTTTTATACAAACTCTTTTATCTCTGGATGCCAAGATACTTGAGCAGCATTCTTTTCTGGCGGTGTCATATTTTAATAAATGTCATTCTTTTGGGACAATATCTCCTCATATATATGACAATTATGGGTTTGATGCAGATAATGCCCCGGATTTTGTTGATGATTTTATACCAGAGGCTAATTTTGATCCTTTAATTGATTTCTATCCTCAACATATTGACTCTATAAAATTAAAGGTTTTTTTGCTAAGATTGGAATTAATTTATTATAAGATTGTATCAATGCTGTTTCATAATACATATTACAGAAAAAATAAATTTCATCTTAGGAATATTATAAAAAATAATGGAAAGATATATTACATTGATAAATTTTCTCTCGCGGACGATCGCCTTGAGTGTATAAAATTAAAACCATTTTTGCTGAAACTGGAATTGATATTTTGTAAAATTGCTTTGTTATTTTTTCATAAAGATTACCATAAGGATAAAATAGCAAAATTGAAAAATATAATGATAAATAAAGGAAAGATACTATATATTAATGGAAAAAAATAAGGAATACTGGATGTATGATAATATATTAATATAAATAAATTTTTGAAGGAATCTGTCCTGGTTCTATATACAATATTACAACTTATCTTTGGAGGGGGAGAACCGCAATGAACATTTCCTTTCTTGACCTTGCGAGAGTTAACAACCGTTTTCGGGGCGAGATAGACAACCGAATCAGGGCCATCCTTGACAAGGGCTGGTATCTTCAGGGCGAGCAAAACGACGCTTTCTGCGCGCATTTCGCGGAGTACTGCGGCACAAGGTATGCCCTTGGGGTGGCCAACGGCCTTGACGCCCTGAATCTTGTCATCCGAGCCCATGGGTTTGGCCCGGGGGATGAGATTATCGTTCCTGCCAATACCTACATCGCGACTATCCTCGCCATTTCAGAAAATGGCTGCACCCCCGTGCTTGTCGAGCCCAGGCTCGACACCTGCAATATTGATCCCGACCGCATCGAAGCGGCCATCACGCCCCGCACCAGGGCCATCATGGTTGTGCATCTGTATGGTCAGGCCGTGCAGATGGAACAAATATGGGCCATAGCGGAAAAGCACGGCCTCAAAGTTTTTGAGGATGCGGCCCAGGCCCATGGCGCCCGCTATAAGGAACGCCGCGTGGGAAGCCTTGGCGATGCGGCCGCGTTTTCCTTCTATCCCGGCAAAAATCTTGGCTGCATGGGTGACGGTGGTGCTGTGACAACCAGTGACAGACAGTTTTATGAAAAACTGAAAGCCCTTGCGAACTATGGTTCGGATCGCAAGTACCATCACATATACAAGGGGATAAACTCCCGTCTTGATGAAATCCAGGCGGCCGTGCTGGATGTGAAACTGCCTCACCTGGATGCCGATAACGCCAGGCGCCGTGACATAGCTACTTTGTATCGCGATGCCATCACAAATCCTCTCATCACGCTGCCCCAGACTTATGACGAAGATGCCGCCGTCTGGCATGTGTTCACGGTTCGCACGGAAAGGCGCGATCAGTTTCAGCGGTATTTGGCGGATCAGGGTATTCAGACTATTATCCATTACCCCACGCCGCCGCATAAACAGCTGGCCTATGCCGAGTGGAATAAATATTCCTATCCGATTACAGAAAAAATACACCGAGAAATCATTTCTCTTCCCATCTCACCAGTGCTGACACAGGAAGAAGCCGAATATATTATAGCTGTTGTCAATGCCTGGAAGTAAACAAACATGCCGTAATGTTGCTCTCTTTGATGGCAACGGGTTTGGAGTGAGGAATTCATGTCTTCAGAAAAAAAACTTGTATCAGTCATCATTCCGGCATATCAACATGAAGCGTATATCCGTGAATGTATAGAGTCCATTCTTGCCCAAACCTATCCTGCCATAGAGCTCATTCTCATTGATGACGCTTCCACAGATAACACATTTCGCATCGCGGAAAATATGAGAGAACGCTGTGAAGCTCGTTTTACCCGAACTATTATTATGTCCAAGGAAAAAGGGTGCGCTGCTGCTTCCTGTAATATGGGTATCACACTGGCTCGTGGGGAATATATCTATCTCATCGCGTCTGATGATGCGGCGTTGCCTCATGCGGTGGAAACTCTGGCTGCCATCCTTGATTCCGATACGCACTGTGTGCTCGCGGTTGGTGACAATGCGTTTTTCAATGAAACTTCAACTACTATAGGATGGGATAGAGAATGGCATTCCACATCTGTGGAACATGCCGTTTTCCGGACTTTTGGGGACGTGCTTGGCTTGAATGCAGATGGCCATATACGGGATAATTTTGGAAGATACCCCGAATTGTTATGGAATAACCATATCCCCAATGGCTATCTTATGCGCCGTTCAGCTCTTTTGCAAGCTGGTGGATATAATGAAAAAGTTCTTGTTGAAGACTGGTATATGAACCTTCAGCTTTCAAAGCTGGGCACAATGTGTTATGTGCCAGAAGTATTATTTCGTTACCGCTGGCATTCAAAAAATACCATTAAAAAATATCAATCTCCGAGAGCGCAATACAATATTTACAGGCAAATATGTAAAATTGAGCGCGAATATGCCTTGGCGCATGGGTATGCTGAATTGCTGAGCTGTCGTGATCCAGGCAGTATGAAAAATCGTATCTCTACCTTAAAGTGCTATCTGGGCAAAGCCCGGCGCTGTTTTTTTCATATTCATCATGGCCGCAGGAGAACGATCATACGGGTGTGCGGCATCCCTGTCTGGTTCCGCAAGCACCGCACGACCTAGCCGAGCCTTGAGTTTCACTTCTTCATCCGGGTACGGGCGGGTACGGTCAAGAGACAAGGCAAACGCCTGCGCGCATCAACGCGCACCCGCGCGGCACCCGCTCAGCGACCGGCCTCAAAGAAGGCGCGATAGACCTGCAAGCTTGCGTAAAGGTCGGCCACGGAAGCCAGTTCAAAGGGGCTGTGCATGCCCAGCAGGGCCGGGCCCACATCAATGACATCCAGGCCGTAGGCCGCGAGGAACAGGGCCACCGTGCCTCCGCCGCCCAGATCCACCTTGCCCAGTTCGGCCATTTGCCAGGGCACCGCGCGGGCGGCCAGAACGCCGCGCAGCCAGGCTATGTATTCGGGATGGGCGTCGTTGGCCCCGTATTTGCCGCGCGAGCCCGTAAACTTGGAAAAGGACGGGCCGTAGCCCATGAGGGCCGAATTTTGTTTTTCGTGCAGTTCCTGCCAGTCGGGGTCAAGGGCGGCGTGCACATCGGCCGACAGCGCGCGCGAGGCCAGCATAAGGCTGCCAAAGGAGCTTTCCGGTTCCCAGGCTTCCGCCATATCCCGCACGCAGTACTCGAAAAAGCGGGAACTGGCCCCCGTGGAGCCGTCCGATCCTATCTCTTCCTTGTCCCAGAAGATGAGGCAGCAGCTATGCTCAGGGTCGGCGGCGCTCAAAAAGGCTTCCAGAGCGGTGAAGACGCATATCCGGTCATCCTGGCCATATCCGCCCACAAGGGCGGAATCCAGCCCCACAAAACGAGCCGGCCCCGCGGGCACGACCTGAAGCTCGGCGGACAGCAAGTCCTCTTCCCTGATGGCGAAGCGCTCGTGCAGAAGCTTCAGGATATGGGCCTTGACGGGCTCTTTGGCGGGTTCCCGGGACTCGTCCGCCCCAGTGCGGGCATTGCCGGCTTTGTCCTCCGGGGCCGCCTCCAGCGGTTCATGACCGATGATGATGTTGAGTTTTTCCGCTTCAAAGGCGTCGGCCACGGTCTTCTCGCTCTGCTTTTTGGCCAGATGGGGCAGCAGATCCTCAATGGTAAAAACCGGGTCGTTCTGTTTTTCCCCGATGACCACGCTGCGGATGTCGCCGTTTTGCAGCGCCACCACTCCATGCAGGGCCAGGGGCCGGGCCAGCCACTGATATTTGCGCAGGCCGCCGTAATAGTGGGTTTTAGCCTGGCCCACCCCCACCTGCTCGATGAGCGGACGCTGCTTGAGATCCAGACGAGGGCTGTCGGTGTGCGCGCTGATGAGGTGAAAGCCCTCGCTCAGGGAACGGCGTCCGCGCCGGACGGCGAACAGGGCTTTGCCGTGCAGCTGCGTGAAGCCGCCGCGCTCGTCCAGGCCGGGGGCAAAGCCCGCCCCGCGCAGACGCCGTTCCACCCAGGCCACGGTTTCGCGCTCGGTCTTGCATTCCGAAAGAAAGTCCACATAGCGTTCGGCCAGGGCGCGCATGGCCTGGCGTTCTTCGGGCGAGGCGTATGCTTTCCAGGCGGATTGAGGATTGTAGGCAAGTTCGTTCATGAGGAATCCTTATAAAAACACGGTTGATGTTCATGGGTGCCAGATGCGGAAAGCCGCTCCCGGCGGTGGGGGGCTTCACGGCGGAGCCTGTCAGCTATTCTCTCACCGGTGGCAGGGCCCCGAACCTCCGGCCGTCGCTTCAGGCGGAGTCGGCCAGAGCCTGGGCCATAACCCGGGCCGCCTCGGTGAATTCATGCTCTTCCAGGGTTCGGGGGTCAAGAAGAAAGGCGTCGCGCTCCCCCCGTCCTGCCCGTCCAGTCCGTCCGACAAGGGGCGGGTCGCAGTTCAGCAGGCGGGTGCGCAACTGTTCAAGCCCGCATGCGCAGGGCTCCACACAGACCAGTGTGGTGGGCAAATCGCGCTCCGGAAAGGAGCCTCCTCCCACGCGGGATACTCCGGCCGCGACGTTCACCCGGGCGCTGCCAGGCGGCAGTGCCCGGCGCAGGGCGCGGGCCAGGCGTTTTGCCCTCCGCGAGAGCTCGGCGGGGCTCATGGTGATGCGGCGCAGGGTAGGGATGCGGGCAAGGGCTTTGTCGGGATCCAGGTAGAGGCGCAAGGTGGCTTCCAGCGCGGCCAGGGTCATTTTGTCGCAGCGCAGGGCGCGTATAAGCTGGTTGGCGCGGATGAGGCTGATCAGGTCGGAGCGTCCCGCAATGATGCCCGCCTGGGGCCCGCCCAGCACCTTGTCGCCGGAAAAGGTCACCATGTCCGCCCCGGCCCGCAGGACGCCCCGGGCTGTGGGCTCGCCCGGCAGCCCCCAGGGCGTGAAGTCTACAAAACTGCCGCTGCCCAGGTCTTCCAGAAGGGGAAGACCGTGTTCGCGGGCCAGAGCCGCCATGTCTTCCAGCGGCACGTCGGCATGAAAACCCGCAATGCGGTAGTTGGAGGTATGCACGCGCAAGAGCGCGCGGGTATTCTCATTAATCGCGCGCGCGTAGTCGAAAAGATGGGTGCGGTTGGTGGCGCCCACTTCGCGCAGAATCGCGCCGCTGCGGGCCATAACGTCAGGAATCCGGAAGCTGCCGCCGATTTCCACCAGCTGCCCGCGCGAGACCACAACCTCGCCGCCCTTGCACAGGGTGTCGAGCATAAGCAGCACGGCGGCCGCGTTATTGTTGACCACCACGGCGGCCTCCGCCCCGGTCAGCTCGCGCACCAGTCCCTCTACCAGGCTGTGCCGGCAGCCGCGCTCGCCCGTGGACAGATCGTATTCAAGGTTGCAGTAGCCCCCGGCGGCCAGGGCCGCGGCCCGCACGGCTTCCTCGGCCAGTGCCGAACGCCCGAGATTGGTATGGATGACCACGCCTGTGGCGTTGAGCACCCGTCGCAGGCGGGGCCGCGCCTTATCGCGCACAAAGCTGGTCAGGGCGGGCAGCAGGGCGTCCAGGGTCAGGGCGTCGCTATCGGCGACGTACCCGGCCCGGATGTCGGCCCGGCGCTGCTCCAGAAAAGCCTGCACCAGAGCCCGCAGATGGGCGTGGGGCAGGTCGTGCCCGGACAGGGCGCTCAGGCAGGCGTCCATCGAAGGAAGGGCGCGAAACAGGGTATTCATGCGTTCTCCGGCCAGGCTGAGGGAACGGGACGGATCATGGCCTACACGCCGCCATCCGGGGGAAAATTTTTTTCAGCGCAGGCGGTCGGGCGTTTGCGGTCTCAGGCGCGGGGGCCGGACAGCGTGTCGGGGAAAAGATTAAAAAATTCCGTCAGCAAATACAAGGAGCCGCACACCAGAATGGGCGCGTTCTCCGTCTCCAGGGGGCGGAGCAGCTCCACCGCGGTTTTGAGATTCGCCACGGGGCGGGCGTCTGGGCCGATGAGGCTGGCCAGCTCCTCGCCCGGCATGGCGCGCTCGTTGTGCCCGATGGTGGGAATCAGAAGCGGGCGGCCCGGAGCCAGGCCGCGTACCAGGCGCGCCATATCTTCGGGGCGCTTGTCCGCCAGACAGGAGAAAATGACGGCGCACGGGGTTTTGTCCGGCGCGGGCAGGGTGGGCAGGGCGCGGGCCAGGGCGTTCATGCCGTGCGGGTTGTGGGCGCCGTCAAGCAAAAAGGGCGGATATCCGCCTCGGGCGGGCACCTTGTGCAGGCGGCCAGGGATAAAGGCGTCGGCCAGGCCCCGGCGGATGCTTTTTTCGTCCGTGCGCCAGCCCTGGCGGCGGCACAGCAGCGACCAGGCCAGCAGGGCCGTTTGGGCGTTCACGCGCTGGTGCGGGCCGGCCAGGCCCAGTTCGGCGTCATCCGGCAGCAGGGCCAGAGGCGGCAGATCCGCGCCGGAATCCGCCGAGTACAGGGGCAGGCCCAGGCCCAGAGCCCGTTGCCGCAGGGCCGCGAGCGCCTCGTCCGGCTGCGGGGCGCTGACCGCCGCGAAGATGCCGGGCCTCATGGCGTCGGCCTTGTCCGCCGCGATGGTCGCGATATCCGGGCCCAGCACGGCCTGATGATCGAGGTCAATGGGGGTGAAGCACACCAGATCGGCGGGCAGGGCCGTGGTGGCGTCATGGCGGCCGCCCAGCCCGGCTTCAAAAATGAGCAGGTCGGGCTCCGCGTCCTGAAAGGCCAGGACGGCCATGACCGTCAGCAGCTCAAAATAGGTGAGTCCCGCTTCGGCCGCGACAGCGCGCTGCGCCAGGCCGGGCCAGGCCGCTTCGGGCAGATTGCGCCGGTTCATGCGGATGCGTTCCGCCGGGCTCAGGAAATGAGGCGAGGTGAAAAGGCCGGCGCGAAAGCCGTGGGCCATGCTCAGGCTTTGCAGGAATGAGGCTGTGGAGCCCTTGCCGTTGGTGCCCACCACCTGAACCACGGGACAGGGCAACCGGCTGACCTTCAGCGCGCGCAGCGCGCCTTCCATGCGTCCCAGGCCCATATCCATGTGGAAGAGGCCCAGGCCGTCCAGGTAAGCCAGCACATCGGCGAAGCGGGTCAAGGGGCCCGAGCCCGCGGGGGAACATGTCATCAGGCCCGGCCCTGTTTGGCGCGCACAGCGGCCCGCAGCCAGTCGAACCATGCCCCAAAGCCGGCGGCCGTGCGGCACGATATTTCCATGATGGCGAGATCGGGGTTCAGGCGGCTGGCGTGGGCCCGTGCCTTGTCCATATGGAAATCCACATAGGGCAGCAAATCAGTTTTATTAATCAGCATGGCCCTGGCCAGGCGGAAAAGCTGCGGATATTTTTCCGGTTTGTCGTCGCCTTCGGTGACGCTGAGCAGCGCCACCCTGGCGTCTTCGCCGCAGTCGAAGTCCACGGGACAGACCAGATTGCCCACATTTTCGATGAACAGCACATCAAAGGGGTCGGAACCCAGCCCGGCCAGGGCCTTCTCCACCATGCCCGCATCCAGATGGCAGCCGCCCTCGGTGTTGATTTGCATGGCCCGCGCGCCGGTGGAGGCCACGCGGCGGGCGTCGTTGTCGGTTTGCAGATCCCCCTCGATGACCGCCATGCGCAGTTCAGGAGCCAGATCCCGCAGGGTGCGTTCCAGCAGCGAAGTTTTGCCCGACCCGGGCGAGCTGATCAGGTTCAGAACCAGCGTCCCCCGCGCCCTGAACCCGGCGCGCAGGCGGGCGGCAATGCGATCATTGGCTTCCAGGACGTTGCGCACGACAGGAATATCCACACGACCTCCCCGTGAGTTCTTGTCATTCCGCTTCAAGGTGGTCAAGAAACACGCCCTCTCCCGCTTCCACGGACAGCCCGAAGCTTTCCTGACAGGCCGGGCAGGGCAGAAAAAGGGCCTGCCGGTCTGGCGGGCAAAAAGCATGGCCGCAGGATGTGCAGCGCACCCGCACGGATTCTTCCACAAGCTCCAGCCTCGCCCCTTCGTGCGGCGTGCCAGCTGTGGCCGCCTCAAAGGCCATGCGCATGGCATCGGGCATGACGCTGCTCAGCGCGCCGTAGCGCACGCGGGCCAGGGTCAGGCGCCGCGCGCCGTGGGCGCGCAATTCTTTGTCCACCATGTCCATGATGCCGGCAACCAGGGAAAATTCGTGCATGGTGAATGCCTATGGCATAAAAAAGAGCGGGCGTCCACTGTGGGCCGATTTTCACATGAAGGCGGCGCGGAAGCGCGTTTTTCCCCCCTTTGCTTTTGCCGGAAATTCCGTTAAAAATGGGTGTTCATTCCCACGAGTTCCATGGGGGAACGTGCCCGGCGGACCTGCCCCGGCCCGCCACCAGAAGGAAGCGCATTATGCCGAAGGCCAATTTCCTGGGAGTGTTTTCCACGCCGGGGGTGCGCGCGGAGCCTGGCTCTCATGCCAAGGGCGAGCATCCAAAGCAGCTCTGGTTTGTGTGGCAGGATCGTCTGTCCAAGGCCTACCTCGCCCAGCCGATCAATGTTGCCTGTATTCCTGTAGGAAAGCCCCGTCTGGTGCCGGGCGACACCTTCCGCCAGGCTTTCACTCACGAACCGGATATACGGGCTGTGCCCCCCGATAATCCCGATGTGGCGGACTATTCCGATCAGGTGATTGTGCGCGGTTCGCGCGAAAGCGGGCAATCGACCCTGGTTGGCGGGCGTCCGGCCAGGCGGGGGGGCGACGGCGCGGGCTCCGGGCCTGACACGGCTTCCGCGGCGCCTGCCGCGGCTTCCGAGCCAGCGCCGGCCGCCGCCCCGGAGGAACTGGATCGTTCCTTGCGCGCCGAATTCGCCATGAATATCATGCGTCTGCGGCGGGGGGACAAAGCCGACGCTGTCCGGGAATTTCAGCGCATGGTTGACAGATCCGACGGCATTGTGCCCGCCCACAAGCATATGTTTACCGATTTCGGCGTGGATCTGCGCAAAAGCCGGCTGAATGACCTGGCCCTGACTTCGTTCCAGCGCGCTCTGGAGCTGTCGCCCAACGACAGCCATGCCCTGTTCAATGTGGGCCGCGCCCTGTACGAACTGGGCCAATACCAGGAAGCGGGCCAATACCTTGACAAGGCCCTTGCTCTCGAACCCAATCTGGACTGCGCCAAACGCCTGAAGGAAAAGATTCGTTCCGGCGTCCAGTCCTATAGTCTGTAGGAGTAATAGCTGCCATGAGCAGAAGACTGGTTGCATTTTTGGGCGGGGCCATCATGCTGGCCATGGCGGTGCTGGTGGCCCGCGTGTTCCGTGAACCCATATCCCCGCTTCCCGGTGAGGAAACAGCGCAGGTGGGGGACAGCGTGTCGGGTTCTCTCCAGACAGCGCCCCAGGCCTCGCTGCCCTCCCCGTTGCCGTCCCCGGACGCCATGCGTATGACCAGCGGCGATTCCTCGGCATTGCCCGTGACCCGGGTGGAGGCGCAGCCGACCGTGCCCGCGGGGGTCGCCTCCGTGGTTGAGGCATCCGCGTCCGCTCCGGTGCAGGTAACGGAAGCGCCAGTACCGCCAGGCGCCACGACTGACACGGTGAAACTGCCCGCCGCCCCGCAGGATGCGGCGCCGTCCCTTGAGGCTCAGGCCGAATCCGGAAAAGGCAAAGGCGCTTCCCCCGCGTCTCCGGCGCCCGCTCCAGCCGCGCAGCCCGCTCCCGAAGTCTCCGCGCCGGCCGCCCCGGCCCCTCAGGCCGGCACTCCTCCCGCGCCGGACACGGAAAAGGGCAGGCCCTCGTCTTCCGCCGGCGCCGCGCCTGCCGCAAAGGCCCAGGCCGCGGCTTCCGCAAGTCCGGCAAGTTCCCCGTCTGCCGCCGCATCCTCCTCGGCGGGCACAAGCGACAGCGGCCTCAAGCCGGGCACGCTGGTCACCAAAAGTTCTTTGCCCGCCAGGGCTGGCACACGGGTCGTCACAGGAGCTGTGCTGACCATGGATGGCGATGTGGTCACGCTGAAGCTTCAGGGGAATGACGCCATGCGGGGCAAGGCCTTCATGCTCACGGAACCGGATCGCGTGGTTCTGGATCTTGAAGGCGACTGGAAGATGGAAGTCCCCCGCGTGCCCAGCAACCGCATGGTGAAGGCCCTGCGCACAGGCCGGCAGGGTGCGGCCACCCGTCTTGTTTTCGATATGCGGGTCAAACCCGTGAAGGTGGATGTCACAAAGCCCGGCGCCAGCAGCCTGGAACTGACCATCCGCTGACGCGCCCGGCCTTTCCGCTCATACGGCCGGGGGGGATGCCCATGAATGTTAACGGTCGTCACTATCGGACTATCTGGATTGAACCGTCCACAGAGGTTCTGACCATTGTGGATCAGGCCGTTCTGCCGCATCGTTTCCAGACGCGGGAGCTCTTCAGCGTGGAGGATGTGGCCCGGGCCATCCGGGATATGCATGTGCGCGGGGCGGGGCTCATCGGCGCCACGGCGGCCTATGGCATGTGGGTGGCCGCCCGCGCCGCGGCGCGGGCCGACCCCGGGGGCTTTCGGGCGCAGATGAGGGCGGCCGCCGACACCTTGAGGGCTACCCGGCCCACCGCGAGCAATCTGGCTTGGGCGCTGGAGCGCATGGAGCGCGCCTTGAACGGACAAAGCGGCCCCGGGGCCGTGGCCGCCGCCCGGCGCGAGGCCGAGGCCATCGCCGATGAGGACGCCGAATTCTGCCGCCGCATCGGCCGGCATGGCCTGGGGCTGATCGAGGCCCTGGCGCGGGACAGGGGCGGGCGGCCCGTGCATATTCTCACCCATTGCAATGCGGGCTGGCTGGCCTTTGTGGACTACGGGTCGGCCCTGGCCCCGGTTTACGCCGCTCACGACGCGGGCATTGCCGTTCATGTCTGGGTGGATGAAACGCGGCCCCGCAATCAGGGCGCGGCCCTGACCGCCTGGGAACTGGGCCGGCATGGCGTGCCTCATGATCTGGTGGCGGACAACGCCGGGGGCCACCTCATGCAGCACGGCATGGTGGACATGGTCATCACCGGCGCGGATCGGGTCACCCGCCGGGGCGATGCGGCCAATAAGATAGGCACCTACCTCAAGGCTCTGGCCGCCAGGGACAACCAGGTACCGTTTTATGTGGCCCTGCCGTCCTCCACCTTGGATTTTTCGCTTCGCGACGGCGTGGCCGAAATTCCCATTGAGGAGCGCGACCCCGCTGAAGTCCGCATGGTGGACGGCGAAACCGGAGACGGGCGTCTGGAGCGCGTGCGCATCTGCCCGGACTCCACCCCCGCCCGCAACTGGGCCTTTGATGTGACGCCGGGCCGGCTGATCACGGGGCTCATTACCGAACGGGGCCTGTGCCCGGCCACGGAAGAGGGGGTGCTTTCCCTGTACCCCGAGGCGCGCGTATGACGGAGAGCCGCGCGCCATCCGGGCCGCGCGGGTCACGGGATGAGGGTTATGTCAAATACCACTGCATCCACACGCCCGGCCCCGCGCCCGCGCACCCTGACCGCGCCGCGCTGGATGTTCTGCGCACCGCGCTTTTTGACGCCGGCCTGCTGGGGGTGCGGGCGGACGGTGTGGGTTTTGGCAATGTGTCGGTGCGCGGCGCGGGCGACAGCTTTGTGGTGACGGCCACCGCCACGGGCGGCGCGCGGGTGCTGGGCGCGGAGGGCTATTGTCTGGTTACGGAATGTGATGTGGACGGCAACTGGGTTCGTTGCACAGGGCCCCGTCAGGCCAGCTCCGAAGCCATGTCCCACGCCGCCATATACCGGGCCGATTCCTCGGTGCGCTGCGTGGCTCATGTGCATAGCCGCGCGCTTTTTGATCGTCTGCTGGCGGCGGGGGCTCCGGCCACTCCGCCGGATGCGGCCTTTGGAACACCGGACATGGCCAGGGCCCTGGCCGCGCTGGCCGCAATGCGCACGGGCCGCGCCAGATTTCTGGTGATGAGCGGCCATGACGAGGGCGTCATGGCCTGCGGATCGGATATCCCCTCTGTGGCCGCGCTGCTCGGGCAGGCGGCGCGCGGCGAAATTTCCCCAAGGGAGGCGTGAGACATGGCTCACAAAATCGGCATCATAGGCGGAAGCGGCCTGGATAATCCCGACCTCTTCCATCATCCGCGCAACCTTGTGATGGATACTCCCTGGGGGGCTCCGTCCTCTTCCCTGCGCGAGGGAGAGATTGGCGGGGTGCCCGTGGTGCTGCTGGCCCGGCACGGCCGCGAGCACAGCATCCCTCCTTCCCAGGTCAATTACCGGGCCAACATTCATGCCTTGAAGAGCGCGGGTTGCACCGGCATCCTCGCCAGCACGGCGGTGGGTTCCCTGCGTGAGGAAATCCGGCGCGGCGATCTGGTGGTGCCGGATCAGTTCATTGATTTCACGCGCCAGCGCCGCATGACCTTTTACGAGAGCTTCGAGCCCGGCCAGCCCCGGCACACGGCCATGCCCGATCCCTTCGATGCCGCCCTGCGCGCCGCGCTGATTCAGGAAATGAAGAACCTGGGCTATTCCCATCACAGCGCGGGGACACTGATTACCATTGAGGGGCCGCGCTTTTCCACCCGGGCCGAATCGCGCATGTATCGCGTCTGGGGCGCGGATATCGTGAACATGAGCGTCGCCACCGAGGTGGCGCTGGCCAACGAGGCCGGCGTTCCCTATGCCGCTGTGGCCATGAGCACGGACTATGATTCCTGGAAGGACGACGAGGAGCCCGTCACCTGGGACGCCATTGCCGCTGTGGCCGCGGAAAACGCCCACAAGGTGCTGACCCTGCTGCAGGCGGTCATTCCCCGGCTGGGTTGACGTGCGCCGCCGCCCGTGCGCGTCCGGCGCTCTTACTGCCGGCGCGCAGTGTCGGAATCCTGGAGCACTGCGCCCGCGGGCGGCACGGACGAGCGTTTCACTCTCCGGTGCCGGCGTACCCCGGCGTTGCGCCCGTGCGTTGCGGATGCCGGCGCCACGCACGGTGAAAGCCTGGGCCAGGGCTTGCGCGGGCCTGCGGGCAGCCCCGCCGGCGGGTCATGCCCTGCCGGGAAGCCCGCGCAAGGCGCGCCTGGCCGGGGGGCGTCCGCGCCACGGCTCGCTCAATTTTTCCATCCGCCTGAAATCAAGGCTTAAAAAAATATTTTCCGGAAAAATCAAAAAAGGGTTTGACATCACGAAGGGGAGAGGGCATAACTCATCTTCGCCGCT
>JAFLSV010000020.1 GCA_022510785.1 Desulfovibrionaceae bacterium
GAGCGCAGCGTTCGGGACGCTGAGGCCGAAGGTTCAAATCCTTTCATCCCGACCAGAAATCACGGGGTTGCGATGAAATCGCAGCCCTGTTTTTTATCCGGCGCCGGGGCTCTCCCTCCTTGCGAAGGGGCAGAACGGCGGATGAGCGCGGGCGCTTTTGCATGTTCCGGCGGCCTGCGCCCTCCCCTGTCCGGCGTGGCTCATGGACTTCCTCAGCCGTGATGCGTCACGGGGCGGAAGCGGCTGCCGGGGAAGAGGCGCTCTCCTCCTGCTGTTCTCCGCCCAGATCCTGGCGCGCTTCGGCCGGGGCGCCGCGCGCCGCATCGTCCGCGCTCCGCTCCAGAACCTGCGGGGCGACCTCGGGCGCGCTCTGCGGGCCGCGGTTCAGGCACCACCAGCCGAGCCCCGCTCCCGCGGCTATGGCCACAGCCAGGATCAGGCCCGCCAAGGCCGCCAGCCTGAGGCCCGAGGGTTTGCGCAGGGGATCAATAATGCTGCGCTGGGCATTGGCGGGCAGACGCGCCAGCGAGGTCAGGGCCCTGCCCAGCATCAGGTTGACGGGAACCCGGCTGTTCACGGCCCAGCCCGACGCTTCGAGCACAGGGCCCAGAGTGCGGCCGCGCAGCTTGAGCCAGGCGAGAAACACGGACGGGCCGGAAATAAGGACGAATGCCCCCAGCACAAGGAGGGGGTATTGCCACCAGTGCAAGGCGGCCAGCGTTCTGCCCAGGCTGGCCAGGGCCGTGCCTATGGCCCCCAGGGCCAGGCCGATGGCCGCGAAAATGCCGACGCTTTTGCCAATGTCAAAGCTTTTCTTCGCTTCCGGCGTGGCGCCCGGGGCGGTGGTCAGGGTTTCGATTCTGGCGCCGGCATTGCTGAGCAGAGCGTCATTTTTGGCATTGGCAAGCTTTTCCAGCTGTTCCGTGACCATGCGCCCCACACGCTTGTACGGGGCCCACACGGCCTGACGCAGACTGACGGGGTTTTGCACCACCTTGATCAGGGTAGCGTCCCAGTCCTGGCCCTGGTTGTCCACAAAGACCCCGTTACGGCCCTCGATGAGCAGGCTGTCGTCCCCCGCGGTCATGGCGGCCACAATGGTCATGGACTGATCGGGCTCCGTTCCGCCCGGCCTTGATACCCGCGTGCAGTGACAGTACAGGAGGCACAGGCGGCTGAACACCGCCATGGTGGAATGCCTGGCCACATCACTCACCGGCAGGCAGAGGCGGCAGCCGCGGCCGTCCATGAACAGGGTACCGACCTGAAACGTGGCGGAGCGCCGCAGGGAATAAAAATCATACAGCGACACAAAATTCATGAGCAGCCGATGCAGATGCAGATAGTACAGCACCAGGCGCTCGGCTTCGGCGATATCGTCAGCCGCGGTGGACGCCGCCACATCGCGGGCGACGGCTTCCTCAAAAAGAGCGGCGGCGCGCCCGGTGAGAAGCTCGTCCACGCGGGCCCGCCCCAAATCGTCGATGCTCGCAGTCGGGGCCGCGCTCTGATCCTCCGCGGGCTCAATGACGGGCTTGCCGGCCAGGGCCGAGGCATAGGGTTCAAAACGGGCCTGCAGCTCCCGCCAGTCATCACGGCTCAGGGTATCCGGCACGGGCAAAAGCGGGTTTGCCACCTCGAAAAAACGGCGCATATCGTCGGCCCAGGCGGGGTTGAACCCGCATTGGGCACGCAGAGGAGCATCCCTGCCGCCTGCCTCGACATGGGCCAGGGGCAGCCCTGTCAGGCCGGAGGGTTCCAGCAGGCCCATTTTCGCCGGGATTGCATCCTCCATGTTGAGGGCCGCGATGGAATCCGGCGCGTAGGACGCATACCGGACGCGCAAAAAATAATCGTCGATTTTTTCCTTCAGGCGGCTCAGCAGGGCCCAGGCGGATTCCGTGTCCGCTCCCAGCGGGTGCGGAGCCTCGTCCACGGTCTGGCGCCAGGCCCGCCATTCGGCCAGAGCCTTTAGAAAGGCTTCGGCCTGGGGGCGGCCTATGCCCGGCTGGCCGCTGGCATCGCTCACGCCGCCCATCACCGCCAGCGCATCGCGCACAAAATCCCGGATTTCATCGCCCAAATCGTCCAGAGGAGGGAAAATACCGTCACCGTTATAGGTATTCCGGGCCGCCGTGGCCACCGCGGCCTCCACATCCCGCTGGGTGACGGAATCGGCCCCGGGTTTGCCCTGTCTGGTGAGAATGCCGCGGACTGTGGCCTCCAGGCGGCGGCCTTCCTCGGTGGCGACATTGATGGCCGCCAGAGGCATGGCGGAGGGAAGTTCGCCGTCCTGTCCGGCCAGATCGGCAGGGTTGGCCAGGCGCGCGCAGACCCACTCCACGGCGGCCACCACTTCGGGAATGCGGATACGGCCGTCGTGATCGCTGTCAATGAGCGCCAGGGTGCGGGCATCAGACTCCAGCCCCGTGGCCGGACAGCTCAGGATGACCCACAGCTTGGGATCCAGCTCGCTCAGGTGGCGCAGTTCCTCAGCCGTGCGCAGGGTGACCTGATCCAGGCCGCCCATGCGCTGGAATTTCCACAGAAAGCCCCTGGACTCATGCGCTTCGCTGTCCGCCATAACGACTCCTCCGTATGCATCGATGGGCCGCCCCATCCGGCGGCCGGCAAGCCGGCGGCCAGGGTTCGCGCCGTGGACGCGCCATTCCGCGGCGCGCGGGAAGGATTATAGGCGACACGACGCATAAAGTCCATGCAGGGGGACTGCGACGCAGGGGACAGACGCCGCTCAGGGCAGATCGATTCTGTCCAGAATGCCATTCAGCGCGGCCAGGGCCACGCCGTAATTGGTGATGGGCACACCCTGCTCCCGCGCCCGGCGGACACGGGACAGCATATACGCGCGGTTAAACATGCAGCCGCCGCAGTGGATGATCAGATCCCAGGGACGGAGATCGGCGGGAAAATCCGTGCCGCTGACCACATCGACATGCAGGCCGGCCCCGTATTTTCCGCGCAGCAGGGCGGGAATTTTCTCCCTGCCGATATCCTCCGCCAGGGGCGCGTGGGTGCAGGCCTCGGCTATGAGCACCCGGGAATCAGGCCCAAGGCTGTCCAGAGCCCGCGCCCCGGCGATGAAAGCCGGAAGATCCCCCTTGTAGCCGGCCATGAGCACGGAAAACGAGGTCAAACGGCTTTCGGGCGGCTTTTTTGCATAGACGGAGGCAAAAACCTGTGAATCCGTGATAATGAGCCGGGGCGGCCGGCTCAGCGCGGCCAGGGCCTCGTCCATCCTGTCCGCGACGGCGCTCATGATCACGCATTGCTTGTCCAGCAGCTCGCGAAGCGTCTGCACCTGGGGCAGAATGAGACGGCCTTTCGGCGCCTGAATATCCTGGGGCATGATTAAAAGCACCACATCGCCCGCGCCCGCCAGACGGCCCGTGATGCCGTGCCCGCCCGCATCGGCCGGCAGCAGGCGCAGCAGCGCCTCCACAAGCCGCGCCCGCCCCTCGCCCGTGCGGGAGCTGACCGGCACAGGCTCGCCCAAGGCGGCGCGGGTCTCATGCATGGCCTGCTCCAGAGCGGCCTTGTCCAGCAGATCCGCCTTGGTGAGCGCGATGAGGCGGGGCGTGGCGCGGTCATGCCGGGTCTCCAGCCACCGCCGTTCCACGGCGAAGCCGTCGGCCAGGCTGTCCGCCGTGACCACAAGGATAATGATATCGGCCTTGTCCGCGGCCTCGGCTGTTTTTTCCAGACGCAGCCGGCCCAGGCCGCCCTCGTCGTCAATGCCCGCCGTATCCACCAGCACGCAGGGCCCCAGGCCGTGAATTTCCATGGACTTGTACACAGGATCGGTGGTGGTGCCCGCCACGTCGGAAACAATGGCCGTCCGGTGGCCGGTGAGGCTGTTGATCAGGGAGGATTTGCCGGCATTGCGGCGACCCGCCAGAACAATGTGAATGCGCCCCGATCGGGGGGTATCGTTCAGAGATGACATGCACTGACTCCTTGCATACGCGCAAACCCCGCGGCATGGCCCGCGGCGACTGCCGTGCGCGCACGCGCACGGCCCGCCATGGCAGCGGCCCTATGGCTGAAAATCACCGCGATCCACCACCACCTGATACCCGACAGCCTTCATCCGGCGGGCCAGTGAGGCCACATTTTCCGCCGCCTCGTCTCCGTCGCTGACTTTGTTGTCGTACAGCATATACTTTTTCCTGTTCGCCGGAGGAGAAAGATTGGGCATAAGCACATTGGCCCCGGCCAGAACGGCCCGTTCGCGACCGTCATCCGCCACAGTGCCCAGGGCCGTGGTGGCGGGCAGAAGGGAGCGCGGCAGCATGAGGCGCGTCAGGGCCACCATGATCAGGGTCAAGTCCGCGCTGCCCGCCGGAAACTTCGCCAGGGGCGTGTCGTGGTGGGGAACAAAGGGCCCGATGCCCACCATGTGGGGCCGCAATTCCCGCAGGTACAGCAGATCGGCCGCCAGGTGCCCTGCCGTCTGCCAGGGCAGGCCCACCATAAAGCCGGCGCCCACCTGAAACCCGGCCTCCTTCAGCTCACGCAGGCAGCGCCGCCTTTCGGCCCAGGTTTGTTCCGCCGGATGCAGGCGGGCATAGAGATCCGGGTCGGCCGTCTCGTGCCGCAGCAAAAAGCGATCGGCCCCGGCCTCACGAAAACGCCGGTAACTTGTCCCGGCGCGTTCGCCTATGGACAGGGTGAGCGCGCAGTCCGGCCAGGCCGATTTAATGGACGAGATCAGCCCGACCAGCACATCATCGGTGAACCACGGATCCTCGCCGCCCTGAAGGACAAAGGTTCGAAAGCCCAGGGCGTGCCCCTGCCCGCAGCAGGCCAGAATCTCGTCCAAGGTCAGGCGATAGCGCGCGGCGCGGGTATTGGAACGGCGTATGCCGCAATACAGGCAGTCCCTGCGGCAGATATTGCTGATTTCAATGAGTCCGCGCACATAAATGCGCCCGCCGAAGCGCGCCCGGGCCGTCTCGCGCGCCAGCCCGAACAGATGCTCCCTCCGGGCCGCGGCGTCCGGAGCGGCCGCATCGCTGATGAGGCGCGTCAGTTCCGCCTGGTCAAGCGCATACCCGGAGGCCAGCCGGGTAAGCGCGTCCCTGAATTCATGGTCACTGTTCATGCCCGCCATCTCCCGCGCGACAGAGCGGCAAACACCGCGCGACGCATGGTCAGCTTCTGGTGATGGCCAGCTTGACGGACACATGAGGAATCTGTCCCAGCTTGCCCGTCATGGCGGAAATGGCTTCCATGCTGCCATCCACGACCAGGGCGATGACGGCCACCCCCCGTTGACGATAGGGAATGCCCAGCCGCCCCACAATGATATCCGCATGCTGATGCAGGATGGCATTGATGGCCGCCGAGGCCTTGAAATCTTCCACCACAATGCCCACCGTGCCCAGGCGTGTTTCTGCCATAGTTCGCGCCTCCTCCGTCAGGCGGGCGGTCAGGCCCGCAAAAAAAGCGTCCTTCCCGAAAGAAGAACGCGCCGGAATATCATCGCAGGCCGCGCCTTTCCGCCTGGAACAGCCCGGGAGCCAAGCCCCCCGCGGGCGCATCCTCACGGTCGGGATGTCGTGCCACATGCCGCATGGCGCGGCGTCACCGGCTTTGGGGAAGGAATCCCGCGGGCCGGTGAGGGAAGTATAGCCCTGAGCCCGCGGGCAGGCAAGCATATTCCGCCCGGGCTCACGCCGCCGGCGCGGCGCTGACCGCGCGAGCCCGGGGGAAGCCCGCCGCGCGGTACGGTCAGCCCCAGATAACGCGGCCGATATTAAAGGCGACGGCGGACACCGCGTAGGCAAGCGCCGTGTTGAAAAGCATGGAAAAGACCAGCCAGCGCCAGCCGCCAGCCTCGTTCTTGATGACCACCAGCGCCACAAAGCAGGGCGAATACAAAAGCACGAACAGCATGAGCGACAGGGCCGTGGCCCTGGACCAGCTGGAATCGGCCTGAAGACGCGCCGCCAGGGGTTCGGCGTCTTCGGGATCCACGTCGCCCAGGGAATAGGCCGTGCCCAGGGTGGAGACGATGGCCTCCTTGGCCGCAATGCCGCCCGCAAGGGCCACATTGGTGCGCCAGTCAAAACCGATGGGGCGTGTGAAGGGTTCCAGAGCCGTGCCCAGACGGCCGGCCAGGGAATGGCGCAGGCTTTCCTCGGCCAGAACCTGGCTGGCTTCGGCCAGACTGGCTTCGGCGGCCACGCGCGCCTCGTCGAAAACGTCACCGGAAACCCCGTCTGAAGCGGCGGCCAGTTCGGCCAACTGCGCTTCCGCCGCCGCGACAGCCGCCTCAAGAGGCGCGGCGCGTTCTTCATCAAGGGTCGGGAAGGTCATGGACGCCCAAATCAGGATGGATGCCGCCAGCAGCACGGTGCCGGCCTTTTTGATATACAGCCAGCTGCGTTCCCAGCAGTGCACGCCCAGACTGCGCAGGGTGGGCAAACGGTAGGGGGGCAGCTCCATGACAAAGGGGGTGGATTCGCCCCTGAACAGGGTGGAACGCAAGGCGCGGGCCACAATCAGGGCAAACACCCACCCGGCCAGAACCATAAGCAGCATGAGCTCCGCCGAATTTTCCGGAAAAAAGACCCCGGCGAGCAGCAGAAAAACCGGCAGCTTGGCCCCGCACGAGAAGTACGGCAGGGTCAGCAGGGTGGCCATCTTTTCCCTGTGGCTGCGCAGGGTGCGCGTGGCCATGGCGCCGGGGATGGCGCAGCCGCCGGCTATGCCGCCCGCCGTGATGTAGGCCATGACCGAGTTGCCGTTCAGGCCGAAGCTTCGGAAAATGCGATCCACCATATACGCGATGCGCGCCATGTAGCCGGAATCTTCCAGAAACGCGATGAACAGAAACAGAATGAGGATAAGCGGCACAAAACTGAGCACTCCCCCCAGGCCGTCGATGACCCCGCTGACCAAAAGCGACCGCGCCATGCCCTCGGGCAGAATAACGGCCACCACATCGCCCAGCCAGGCGAAGAAGTCCTCAATCCAGCCCTGGGGCCAGGCCCCGGCCACAAAGGTGAACTGAAACACCAGGTACAGCACCGCCAGCATGATCAGCGGCCCGAACAGGGCGTTGACCAGCACCCTGTCAAGCTTGTCGCTCAGCGCCAGGCGATCCCTGCCGCTTTCACGCCGCAGCACGCCGTCCTTGAGCAGGCCGCGCACGAAGCCGTAGCGGTAATCGGAAATGACAGCCTCGGGAGAGCTGTGCAGCGTGGATCGGATATGCGAGGCCACCGTGTCGTATTCCGCCTTAAGCCGCGTCGTCAGATCCGGGTTGGCCATGCGGATTTCGGCCCAGGCCGCGGCATCGCCCTCCAGCAGCTTAAGCGCCAGCCAGCGGGCGGGATATCCGTGCCCGGGCAGCCCGGCATCCGCAATCCGCTTTTCCAGCGAGCCCAGCACCGGGTCGAGATCCGGCCCGTAGGAAAGGAGCAGAGGCTCCGCCGCCTTTTCTTCGCGGGCCAGCGCGAGCGCGGCGGACAGGGCTGTATCCAGCCCCTCGCCGGTGCGGGCCACGGTTTCCACCACGGGCGAGCGCAAACGTTCGGACAGGAGGGCGGCATCAATATGCACTCCCGAGGCGCGCGCCTCGTCCATCATGTTCAGGGCCAGCACCACGGGCAGCCCCAGCTCAAGAAGCTGCACGGTCAGGAACAGATTGCGCTCAAGGGCCGGGGCATCGACCACATTAATGACCGCAAGGGGAGGAGCTTTGGTCAGTTCCCGGCGAACCACAAGTTCCTCTTCGGAATAGGCGGTCAGCGAGTAGGCGCCGGGCAGATCCACAAGCCGTACCGGTTTGCCGTCCAGATGAGCCGTGCCTTCCTTCCGTTCGACCGTGACGCCCGGATAGTTGCCCACATGCTGGCGCGCACCGGTATAGGCATTGAACGCCGTCGTCTTGCCCGAATTGGGGTTGCCCGCCAGAGCCACATAGCCGGACGCAGGCGCGGGGACGGCATCCCGCGCCCCGCTCGGAACGGACAGGGGCATGGTGCTTTGCGTCATTTCAGCCTACCTCCACCATGATGAAATCCGCCTCGCGGTTGCGCAGGGCCAGGGTGACGCCGGACAGGCGCAGGGCCACCGGATCACGCAGAGGGGCACGCCCCACCACTTCCACATCCGTACCCGGGAGCAGGCCCATGTCGCGAATCCGGCGCCCCAATTCCCCTTCGGCATTCACGGCCACAACCGTGCCGCGCTGCCCCGGCTTCATCCGTCGCAGACCCACCACGGGGCCGTTCCCTTTGTGTGACTCCATGCAAATCCTCCAGGCCTGAATGTTCATACGATGAAGGCATACGCGCCTTCAGGCGCGCCCTGCTGCTGAAAATGAAAATTGTTTTCAATAGATACCCAAAAAAATTTCAGTGCCGGGCCGCATTTCCCTGACAGCGGGGACATCCGCCGGAGCAGCCGGACGGAGAGCCGCAGCCGCACCTGGCCCCGCCGCTGATCGCCCGGCGGATGCGGCGAAGCATGAACAACGCGGCCAGCAGTATCGCCAGGCCTGTTATCAGTTCCTGCATGATTCCTCCCCGGCTCCGCCGCCGCGCGGAGCCGCGTCGCATGGATCGTGCCGCCCAGTATGGTGAAAGCCCGCTCCGGCGTTGGCGCGGAGCCGCGGCATCACACGCGCTGACGCCGGAACCCGGCCGCGGCATGCCCCCGTGGCGGCCTGCGCGCGGGCGCTCCCGGCACCGCTGGTCTTTCTCTACACGCGGACAGGGGCCCTGTCAAGGAAAAAGAAAAACAATTTCATTTTTATTTTGTCCGGCAGGCGGACACGACCCAAAGGCCTTGTCAGGCCGGGGTTTCCCGCGTATTCTGGCGCTTTCCCACGCACGCTGCGGAGGCGACCCCATGATTCGGAAAATACTGGCAGGACTGGCTGTCCTTCTCATCCTGGCAATGGCTGGAGCCTATATGCTGATAAAAACCAAGGGCGATGTCCTGCTGCAAAAGTTCAGCGCCTATGTGGAAGAGACCACGGGAGCCCCTCTGGTCATGGAGGCGCTGCCTTCCCTGACCTTTTTTCCCCAGCCGGGCCTGGATCTGGGCCGCTCCTCCTGGGGCCGGGAGGACGGAGAGCTGTTTGTGCGCTTTGAACGGGCGTCGGTGCGGGTTTCGGCGCGATCCCTGCTGATGGGGCGCCTGGACATCAGCGGCATGGAGGTGCACGGTCTGGATTTGACCTCGCGGCCCGCCGCTGACGCGCCGGAGCCTGACGCCGCCCGCCGCGCAGGCTCGCCGGACGCAAGCGCGGGGGGGAACGCGCTGGACGCCGCCCGCCTGGAAGAGATGCTGACGCGCATTCTGAACGCGGCCCCCAACGCGCTGACCGTGCGCGACGGCCATGTGAGCCTGATCCGGCCGGACGGGGCGCGGCTTGAATTTTCCCATGCGGATCTGACTGTGGACGACGTGCGCCCCGGATCGGAGACCAGCCTTAAGCTCAAGGCCGCCGTGAACGGGACACAGCCGGATTTTGCCGGCGCTCTGGAACTGAGCGCCAAGGCGACCCTGGCCGGCTCCAGGCTGGATCTGTCCCTGCGTGAGGCTGCCTTCATGCCGGAAAAGGGACTGCCTGCCCCCCTGAGCCTGCGCGGCGAGCTTGAGTACAGGCTGCGTGACGGATTTCTGACCGCGCGCTCTGTCGCTTTTTCCGGCCCGGACGCGGATATGGCGCTGTCCGGAAGCGCCGCCGATCTGCCCGGTCTGGCGCGCGATCCCCTCCATGCCGCCGGGCCGCTCTCTCTGGACTTTGACATCAAGGGATCGCCGCGCGCTGTTCTGGCGGCCCTGAAACTGCCCGTGGCGCTGCCTGACTCCACCGCCCTGAACAGGGCCGAGCTGTCCGGTCATATGGATTTTGCCTCCGGGGTGCTGAAACTGGGCGCTCTGGACGGTATGCTCGATGCCATAAGCCTGAACGGCGAACTGGAAACCCGCCTGGAGCCGCTTGCCCTGTCCGGGGATCTGCGCTTGGGCGATGTGCGGCTCGCGCCCTATCTGAATTCTTCCGGTTCACACGCGAAGACCGGGCCCAAGGCTGACGCGGCCACGCGCGGCAACGGCCCGGCGGTCAAAAGCGGCGCCTCCTCCGGCACGGACTGGCAAAAATCCCCGGAGCTGCGCCTTGGTCTGCGTGTTCAGAGCCTGGAGCTTGAGGGCATGCGCGTGGAAGAACTCCAGACCCGCCTGGAAGGCCAGAATGGTATCTACACGCTCAATCCGCTGACCTGCCGCGCCTTCGGCAGTCCCGTCACCGCCGCCGTGGAGGCCAGGCTCGGGGCAGGCGGCGCGGCGCCGGCGGCGAATATGACGCTGAACCTGTCCGCGCCCCAGATTGACCTCAGGCAGCTTTCCGCCGCCCTGTTCCCCAAACTTCCCCTTGACGGAATGGGAAATCTCAACGCCTCTCTCGCCTGCCTCAGCAGCAATCCCGTGCCCACCCTGAGCGGCAAGGGCAGCCTGTCCGCCTCGCCGGTGACTGTCAGAATGAATGTCCTGCCGCCCCATGCGCCCGGAGCGGCCGAGCTGGATCGGATCACGCGCTTTGACAAGGCCATGCTCACCTTTGCGATCACCAAGGGCGTGGCGGCCATCACGGAATGCGCCCTGAATTCCCCCACGATCAATGCGGAAGGCAGGGGCGAGATCAATCTGCCCGCCAATACGCTGGATGTCTCCGGAACGGTGCAGGTGCCGGGGCTGGCCGTGCTGCCCGTGCGCCTGACCGGCCCCCTGTCCGCTCCCGCCTACCGCCTCGACGCCCGCACCACGCTCGAAGCCGTGGATCGCACTCTCAAGGAAAAGGGCGTGGATCTGGAACAGGAAATTCAGAAGGGGCTGGAGAAGGAAATTCAAAAGGGCCTGGGCCGCCTGTTCAGGGGCAAGTGATGCACAGCGCCGTAGCTGCCCTTCTGCGCCGCCCGGATCCCCGAACGCCTCTTGCGGCCGCGCAGGCCCGGGAACTGCTTGACCTGGCCCCGGAACATACCCTGGATCTGCTGGCCGCGGCCCGTCTGACGGCCTCGGCCACGCGGCGGCAACCCTTCACCTGCGGCATTGTCAACGCCAAGTCCGGGCATTGCCCGGAAAACTGCGCCTTTTGCGCCCAGTCGGCCCGCCATCGCACAGGCGCGCCCGTCTATCCGCTCATGGAGACAGACGATATGCTGCGCCATGCCGAAGCCCTGGCCGAAGCGGGGGCCGCGCGCTTCGGCATTGTCACATCCGGCACGGCCCTTTCCCCCGCCGAACTGGACAGGCTGTGCGCCAGTCTGGAACGCCTGCGCCGCTCCGTGCCCCTGCGCCTGTGCGGCTCGTTGGGAATGCTGACGCCGGAAGCGGCCCGCCGCCTGAAAGAGGCCGGGCTCAGCCGCTTTCATCACAACCTGGAGACGGCGGCCAGTCACTTTTCCGCCATATGCACCACCCATGCATGGGCGGACGATCTGGCCACCCTGGCGGCGGCCCACGACGCCGGGCTGGAACTGTGCTGCGGGGGTATTTTCGGCCTGGGGGAAAGCCTGGATCAGCGCGTCGAGTTTTCGCTGACCCTGGCCGAACTGAATGTGGACTGCATCCCCGTCAACTTCCTGAACCCCATCCCGGGAACGCCGCTGGAACGTCAGCCACGGCTCACGCCGGACGAGGCCCTGCGCACGCTGGCCGTGCTGCGCCTTATGCACCCGCAACGCGATATCCTGGTCTGCGGAGGCCGGAATTCCACCCTGGGGGAATGGGATTCGTGGATTTTTGCCGCCGGGGCCAACGGACTGATGACCGGCGACTACCTCACCACGCCGGGCAGTCCCTTTGAGCGCGACAGCCGCATGCTGGCAGCCCTGGGGCTGCGCCAGCCCCGGGCCTGAGCAGACGGCGCATCCACAGGCGCAAGCTCCCCATGGATGAAAAGAAGTGGCCGGACTCAACACGGCCCTTGGACACGCCATGCCCGCCATGGAGCCATGTTTTTCGGGGCGCGGCGCAAAAAAAATGGCGCTTCGGACAACGCAGCAAAAAAAGACCGCGCGGCGCGGCTTCCATTAGGCGATGCCCATGTGTATTTATGAAGAAAACACCCCGCGCCAGACACCATATCAGGGCTTTTTTCGTTCAAAAAATGCTGTGTCCCTCATCCGGTGGTTCCCGGAGCCATGACAGAAAAAAACACAATTCCGGAAAAGAAATGCTTGCCAGAAAAACCATATGGCATTATGAAAGAAAAAAGCTGCCCACATACATGCGTGATGACAGCGACATGACGTACCTGAAAAAAGGAGTAAAACATGGACGACTATTTGAAACAGGCTTTGGAAATCGTCAAAGCGCAAGCCTCGGTGCGCGTTATGGCAGAGGAAGAAATTACCTCGATGGTTCGCACTCTTTCCGCCCATCTCAAAACGCTGGAAGATTCGCCCGCCGAACCTGAAGATGCCGCCGCTCCGGCAGTGCCCCCGGCCAAGTCCATCAAGGAAAAATCCGTGACCTGCCTTGAGTGCGGCAAAACCTTTAAAATCATCACGCGCAAGCATCTGGCCATGCACAACCTCGATGCCGACAGCTACCGTGAAAAGTGGGGCCTCAAAAAGAATACGCCGCTGGTCTGCAAGGAACTGCAGCGCGAACGCCGCAAAAAGATGAAAGACATGAAGCTGTGGGAAAAGCGCCGCGCCGCCAACGAATCGCGCAGGAAGGCCTGAGCGCATCTTTCCGGAATGCTTCAAAAAGGCGGAAACGCGCGCCGTATGCAGCGCAACGGAGCGGCACGGCGCGTTTTCCGCCTTTTCGCGTTATGTCACGTTTCCCGCGCGGTGCGCCGCCGGGTGTCCGGCCGAAGCCGGCGCCCCTATTCGTGAGCCTTGTCCATGCCTGTCAAAAAAACCAACGCGGCCCGGCATCTTGATGATCTGGCGATTGCGTACACCCTGCATCAGACCGAGGTGGATGAGCGCGATCTGTCCGCCGTCGCCATGGCCCACAAACTGGGTGTCGCGCCCGAACAGGTGTTTAAAACTCTGGTGGCCCGGGGAGATCGCCACGGGGTTCTCATGGCCTGCATTCCGGGCCCGCGGGAACTGGATCTCAAAAAACTGGCCGCCGCCTCGGGCAACAAAAGCGTGAGCATGGTGGCGCTGAAAGAAGTGCTGCCGCTTACCGGCTATATCCGGGGCGGCTGTTCACCCCTGGGGGCCAAAAAGGCCTATCCTGTCTATCTGGATGAAAGCGCCGCCATGTGGGAGGCCATCTACGTCAGCGCGGGGCAGAGGGGGGTGCAGCTCCGCCTGAATCCCGCCGACCTGGCGCGGGCCGCGCGCGCCGTCAGCGCCGACTTATGCCGGGACTGACATGCCGAAATCACTTTTCGGCGCGGAGCGGACGCCACGGGGAACCCGGGGATTCCGCCGGAGCCGCGCCGGTTCCGAAACGCTGGGCGGGCGGACGGCACGCCAGGCGCCGCTGCATTTCCCATACCAGCAAGCCGCTGTAGCGCAACGCTCCCCCCGCATCCCATCCGCGGCCCTCCATCGCCCAGGCGGCCTGCTGGGTCTGCTCCCAGAGATCCATCAGGTCATCATCGGGCAGCAGTTGCAATTCCATATGCTGCGGAACCCGCTCGTGCGGATCAAGCGTGGACATGACGGAAAATACTGGCATACAGCCCCCCCAAAAAAAACACTTCGCTCATCAAGGCCGCGCGCATGAAATCCCGCGCATGGACACTCCCTCGCCCGAAGCCCCGCACTCAAAGCGGGCACAGCTCCACGGGCAGGGAATGATTCTAAATCCGTCCGCGATGTCTGGCAAGGGGCACGCCGCTTGTCAGGCGCCCCGCTTCCCGCTAACCTGAGTCCGGCCCCCCGGAAGGGAGCGGCCGGAGGGAGGCGCCATGAGCGACACGCGTTCCACGCCCGCGCGGGGATACACCAAGGCCGAACTGACCCGTCATTTCCAGTGGCCGGAATCCAGCATCCGGTACTATTGCGCCCGTTTCGCGCCCTATCTGCCCGCCGAGGGCCAGGGACGCGGCCGCCGCTATGCCGCGTCGTGCCTGGAGGTGCTGGCCTTCATCCGCGAACGGCTGCCCGAAGTGCGCACCAGCAAGGCCATGGACAGGCTGCTGGCCCGGCGCTTTCCCCAGCTTGCCCCGGCGCGGGCTGACCTGCCCGCAGCCCGGCAGGACACCATCCCCGCGCGCTTTCTCGACTGCGACCTTCCGCAGAATCTGCCCGTGGACAGCAAACCGGAAACCGCCGCCAGGGCCCTGCGCCTCCTGGAGCGGCAGAGTGAAGCCATGGAGCGCATTGCCGCCAGTCTTGACATTCTGGCGGGGCACACGCCACCGCACGAACAGGCCGGACACGGCGACGAAACATCCAGGATTGACGAACTGCGCGATGAAGTGCGCACGCTGCGCCTGCTGCTGAACAGCGCGGAGCAAACACAGCAGGACGATCTGAACCAGCTGCGGCAATGGATATCACGCCTTGCCCGGGAGCGTATCCAGGGCGGCCGCAGCGCCTGACGGAGCCGGAAAGGCCGCTTGTCCGCATCCGGCCGCGCGCGGCGCCCCCGCGATAAAGATCCGCCGGAAGCGTCAACAGACAGACGCGAACCACCCTTTTCTTTTTGGCACATATCCTGCATCAGCTTGCGGCAAAGCCTGAGCGAATGCCTGGGACAATCCGCCGACAGCCTGGCACTGTTGCCGGGAACACTACGGCGACAGGCAAAAACGCCCGGGAAGAACGGAAGCCTCCGGCGGCGCGGGTGTCGAATATCCGACATGACATGCCCTGGATGCCAAGACAAGGAGTCAGGAATATGGCCATCACCATCACAGCCCCCAAACTCGATTACGCGCGCTTCGCCAAGCAGGGCGACATCATGCTGGCCGTGGGCGTCGTGGTTATCCTGATGGTCATGCTGATCCCGATGCCCACCTTTTTCCTGGACATCATGCTCTGTTTCAGCATCTCCTTGGGACTGCTCGTCCTTTTGACCTCCATGTTCATGACCTCGCCGCTTGAGTTTTCCATCTTTCCCTCACTGCTCCTGGTCACGACGTTGCTGCGCCTGGGCCTCAACGTGGCCTCCACCCGGCTTATTCTGCTCAACGGGGATCAGGGCCCCACGGCCGCCGGCGAGGTCATCCGATCCTTCGCCGAATTCGTGGTGGGCGGCAGTTATATTGTGGGCGCGGTTATCTTCATGATCCTGTTCATTCTCAACAAGGTGGTCATCACCACCGGTACCACCCGCATCGCCGAAGTGGCCGCGCGCTTTACCCTGGACGCCATGCCCGGCAAGCAGATGGCCATTGAGGCCGACCTCAACGCCGGACTTATCGACGAGAACGAAGCCACCGAACGCCGCAACAATCTGCGCCGGGAAGCCGACTTTTACGGCGCTATGGACGGCGCGGGCAAATTCGTGCAGGGGGACGTGACCGCAGGGCTCTATATCACCTTCATCAACCTGGTGGGCGGCATCCTCATTGGCGTGCTGCAAAAGGGCATGGACTGGGGCCAGGCCCTCACCACCTTTTCCCTGCTGACCATAGGCGACGGTCTGGTCTCCACCATTCCGTCCATCATTGTTTCCGTGGCGGCCGGCATGATTGTGTCCCGCGCGGCGGCCGAAGCCAAGATGGGCGAAGAATTTCTGGCTCAGCTGTCCTACAACGCGCGGGTGCTCAAGCTGGTATCGGCGGTTCTTCTGGTGTTCGGCCTGGTGCCCGGACTTCCCAGCCTGCCCTTCTGGATTTTTTCCGCCCTGCTCTTTGTGGCCGCGCGCGCCGTGGGCGACAAGAACACTGACGAAGGCGACAACGCCAGGGCCAAGACCAAGGGCAAGACAGACGCCAAGGAAGCCGATACCCCCGAAGAAGTGCAGAACCTGCTGCCGCTGGATACCCTGGAACTGGAAGTGGGCTACGGGCTTATCCCCCTGGTGGACGAGGAGCAGAACGGCAACCTGCTGTCCCGCATCCGCTCCATCCGGCGGCAGTTCGCCCTGGATATGGGGGTGGTCATTCCCGCCCTGCACCTGCGCGACAACCTGCAGCTGCGGCCCGGCCAGTATTCGCTGCTCATCAAGGGCAATCAGGTGGCCAGCGCCGAAATTCTGGTGGATCACTATCTGGCCATGGATCCCGGCAACGTGACCAGCCGGATCGAGGGCATCGACACCCGCGAACCGGCCTTCAACCTGCCCGCCCTGTGGATACCCGAATCGCAGCGCGAGCATGCCCAGGTGGCCGGCTATACCGTGGTGGATCCGTCCACGGTCATCGCCACCCATCTGACCGAGGTCTTCCGCCGCCATCTGGCCGATTTCCTGGGCCGCCAGGAAGTGCAGGGACTGCTGGACACCCTGGCCAAGACAGCCCCCAAGGCCGTGGACGACCTGGTTCCGTCCACCCTGCCCCTGGGCACGGTGCAGAAGGTTCTGCAAAATCTGGTGCGCGAAAATGTGACCGTGCGCGACATGCTGACCATAGCCGAAACCCTGGCCGACTACGGAAACCAGACCAAGAATGCCGACGTGCTGACCGAGTATGTGCGCGAAAAGCTTGCCAGAAGCATTGTCAAGCCGTACATGGATGCGGAGGGCTCGCTGTCCATCATCACGCTGGATCCGCAGGCCGACCGCACCATACAGGAATCCATACGCCAGACGGACGGGGGCTCGTACCTTTCCCTCAATCCCTCATCCGCCCAGCATCTGGTCACCAATATCAACAAGGTGGTGGACAGCGCCGTGGCGGCCGAAGGGCAGCCCGTGCTGCTCACCTCGCCCCTGGCCAGACCGCATGTGGCGCAGCTGGTGTCGCGCTTCCTGCCCAACGTGCCGGTGATTTCCCAGGTTGAAATTCCCGCCGATATCCGCTTGCAGGCCGTGGGCAATGTGGGGCTGGACTAACATGGCTTTTTACGGAAAAAATACGGGGAAGGGCGGCGCGGCCCGGAACGCCGGAACATGGCCTCCGCCTGAATAACCCTTTGCAGAGTTGAACATTCATGCAGGTCAAAACATACACCGGAACAGGCACCCAGGAAGTGCTGGCCAGGGTCAAGGCCGAACTTGGCCCCGATGCCATTATCCTTGGCAGTCGCGAATTCCGCCAGGGCGGACAGCGCATGTTTGAAATCACGGCCGGGGTTGAGCGGCCCGAGGCCGAAACCGCGCCCGGAGCGGCCGCGGCCCCCGCCGGCTGGGAGGAATGGCACCGTGAATGGTCGCGCGTGAAGGATCATCTTTACGCCCTCATGCAGCCGGCCATTCAGTGGGAACGCCTCAGCCCACGCCAGCGCGTGGCGCTGGAGTACCTCCAGCGCGAAGGCGTGGAAGACGATGTGGTGGTGGAACTGTACCGCGCCCTGTTGGACGGAAAGTCCGGCACGTCCATGCTGTCGGCTCTGGCCGCCCTGGTGCCGGTCAGGGGCTTTGGCCCCGAACTGTGGCCCCAGCGGATTCACATTCTGGCCGGCCCCTTCGGCACGGGCAAAACCACGGCGGCCCTGCGCCTGGGCATGAACCTGCGGGCGGCCAATCCCGGCGCCACGGCAGCCTATCTGAACGCCGACTGCGGCCGGGGGAACGGCCGGCTGGTGCTGCGGCACTGGGCCGAACTTTCCGACTTCGTCTATTACGAAACGCCCGACGCCTCCAGCATGAAATCCGGCCTGCGGGCCTGCCAAAATACCGGCGCAATTTTTGTGGATATGCCCGGCCTGGGCCGGGACGAAAACCTGGATGACAAGCTGCTTGAGCTGGGGCTGCTGGGACTGACCGGAGAATACCAGCCCGCCGTGCATCTGGCGCTGCCCCCCCATTACGGGGGGCGCCAGCTCGACGCATTTTTGAAACGCTACCGCACGACTCTGCCGTGCAGTCTGGTATGGACCAAGCTCGACGAAGCCGTCAATTTCGGCAGCCTGGTCAATGTGGCGGTGCGCAGCGGCCTGCCCGTTTCGGCCCTGTCTTTCGGGCCGGAACTGCAAGCCTCGCTGGTGCCGGCCGAGGCGGGGCTTATCTGGCGTCTGCTGCTCAAACGGCAGCTGCCCGACAGCGCCGCCTCCGGCCAGACAACCTGAAAGCCGGCAAAAGCCGCTGGTGACACCGCCGCGGACGCGGCACGCGGCCTGGAGGACATGGCATGCGCAACGGCAACATAGGGATGTGAAGCCCCGTTTACCCATAAGGATGAAGCTCATGAGTGATTTGCCCCTGGTTCTTTCCGTCACTTCCGGCAAGGGAGGTGTGGGTAAAACCAACGTCTCCGTCAACCTGGCCTGCTGCCTGGCCAGAGCCGGCAAACGTGTGGTTCTGCTGGACGCGGATCTGGGTCTGGCCAACGTGGATGTGCTGCTTGGCCTGACGCCGCACCACAACCTGTTCCATCTGTTCCACGAAGGCGCGAGCCTGAAGGATATTCTGCTGGAAACCCCCTACGGCTTCAGCATTCTGCCCGCGTCATCAGGCATGAGTGAAATGCTGACGCTCTCCACGGGGCAAAAGCTGGAATTGCTGGAGGCCGTGGACGAGCTGGAGGAGCAGGTGGACTATCTCATTGTGGACACCGGAGCCGGGATCCATGACAATGTGGTGTATTTCAACCTTGCCGCCCAGGAACGTATTGTGGTACTCACACCAGAGCCCACCTCGCTGACGGACGCCTACGCGCTTGTCAAGGTGCTCAAGCTGCGGCACGGCGTGGAACATTTTAAGGTGCTGGTGAACATGAGCCCTGACGCGAAAAGCGCCAGGGAGGTGTTTACCCGCCTGCACGCGGCGAGCGATCATTTTCTCAGCGGGGTGTCGCTGGACTATGTGGGATTTATTCCCCGCGATCCGGCGGTTCGCAAGGCTGTGGTCAACCAAACGCCGTTCTGCGCGGCCGAGCCGGACTGCGCGGCAGGGCAGGCCATGCAGCAGGTGGCCATGACGGTACAAACCTGGGATGTCCCCGAGAATCTCGATGGCAACATCAAGTTTTTCTGGAAAAAACTCCTCTTCCGCTCCTGACACCGGTGACGGCATCAAGACCGGAGGCGGTGCCCTCCCGTCCGCCGCTTTTGCGCTGGAGCCCTGGGAGCGCATGGAATCGGGCGAAACCGCGTGGGATGACTTTCCTCTGCCGGACAAGGAGCGGATTGTGCGCCACTACGCGCCCAAAATCCGTTTTCTGGCCCTGCGGCTCAAGGTCAAGCTGCCGCGCAACGTGGAGTTGTCCGAACTCATCAGCGCGGGCACCCTGGGCCTTTTGGAAGCGTTGGGGAAATTCCGGCCCCAGATGGGCATACGCTTTGAAACCTATTCGGAAAACCGTATCCGGGGGGCCATGCTGGATGAATTGCGCCGCCTGGACTGGTTTCCGCGCAGCCTGCGCCAGCGGGTTCGCCAGATTGACGGGGCCATGCGCCATCTTGAGCACGAAAAGGGCCGCCCGCCCACCGTGGAGGAAATTCAGGAGCACACCGGCCTGCCCGCCCGCGAAGTGCACCAGGGCATGGAGGCTCTGCAAAACCAGCTGTGCGTGTCCCTGGATACCATCCAGGACAGCCTGGCCGGCGAGCCCGATGTGGAAGGCGAACCTTTTCGCAACACCGCCAAAAGCGAAATGGTGGAGCGCATCGCCGCGCTGATCGACACATTGACACCCCGGGAAAAACTGGTATTGTCTCTTTACTATACGGATGAATTGAATATGAGGGAAACCGCCGCCGTCATGGGAATCACCGAAGGCCGCGTCTCCCAGTTGCATTCTCAGGCCTTGAACCGCCTGCGGCGGGAGTTTCAGTCTCAGTTTGGCGAAAGCGGCAATTTTTGAACCCCGTTTCGCCCGGGCCGCCGGCAGCAGCCGGTTCACGAAGAGACTTTTTGAAAAAGCGGTCAAGCGTTTCGCCGCTCGGAAAACATCTTCCCAAGGAGATTTTTCATGCCTTACGACGTCAACATGCGCGTTCTGGTGGTGGACGATTTTTCGACCATGCGCCGCATTGTCAAAAATATTCTTCGCCAGCTGGGCTTCAATAACGTGGTGGAAGCCGACGACGGCTCCACCGCGTGGGAAGTGCTGAACAAGGATAAAATCGATTTTATCATTTCCGACTGGAACATGCCCACCATGACCGGCATTGAGCTGCTGCGCAAGGTGCGGGCCAGCGAGCAGTTCGGCAACCTCCCCTTCCTTATGGTCACGGCCGAGGCCCAGCAGGAAAATATCATTGAAGCGGCCCAGGCCAGGGTGTCCAACTACATCGTCAAGCCCTTCACCGCGGAAACGATGAAACAGAAAATTGACAAAATTTTCAATTGACGTTTTCCTTTCGGTTCAGCTATGCCCGCCCGCAGGAAAACGCCGTTTTCCACGGGCGGACTGTTTTTGTCAGGGCGGCCCGCGCCTCGTGGAATTATGCGGGACACCAGGCCCCGCCCGAGAGGCCGCCCGGGTGTTCATGCGCGCCCGGGCCGCACGAACGGCGCGCACCGGTGCGCGCGAATCCACTCCCCGCGGGGGAGTCCTTCAGGCCCGCCTGAGGGGAGATAGGCCGTGTCCCAGGATACCGTGGATGAAGTGAAAGACAAGGCCGCGCCGGACAGCGGCACGGCGAAGGCCGGCGACTTTGAGGCCATGGCCGGCCAGAAGGTGCAGCTCGATATCGACGACGCGCCTTTTCTGGTCGAGCAGGAAGAAGAGCCGCCCGTGCCCGCCGTCACGGAAAGCAGTCCGCCGGAGCCAGTGGAGCAGAAAAAACGCACCATCAGCAAAAAGCTGCTGGCGGTTGCGCTGGTGCTTCTTCTGGCCATAATCGGGGCGGCGGTGTGGTTTTTTGTGTTCCGCACACCGCCTCCGCCCCCGCCCCAGCCTGAGGTCATTGTGGTGCCCACGCCCAAGGCGTCCACAGGCCCCAAGGAATTCATCACCACACTGGCGCCGTTCTGGGTGCCGCTGACGGATGACGAGGGCAAAAGCCGTTTTCTGGTGGCCACCTTTGTGCTGAGTACCTTCGACGACCCGGTCAATGAGGAAATTCAGAGCAACCTTGTCACCCTGCGCGACGCCATTTATTATTATCTGAGCAACAAGGATTACCACTTTCTGATTGACGCGGCCAATGCCGAGACCATACGGACGGATCTTCTGGGCACCATTAATAACTATATTGTTCAGGGAGAACTTCGCAATTTGTATTTTGACAGTTATCTGATGCAGTAGCGCGGCCCCGCGGGCCGGACTTTTCCGGTCTTTGCGGCGGGAAGGCGCGCTTTGGCTCTCGCGGCGCGGCGCTTTGCGCGGAATCGCCCGCGCCCCGGTCTGAGAAGGCGGCATTATGGTTGAAGCAAGCACCATTATTCCCTTACTGAACGCCCAGCAGCAGGGCATGACCGGGCTGGCCCACGGCGTTATTCTGATACCCGAGCTGGCCCAGGCGTCCACGCGGGAGCTGGCTTTGCACCTTTTGCGCCAGGAAGCCCGGCAGGTGCAAAAACCGGCTCAGAGCAAGGGCTCGGCTCAGGTGGATGACGGCGAGGCCCGCAATCATTCCTCCGCCGATACTCACCCCAGGGAACGAAAAAAAAGCGAAAAAGCCAGCGAGGCGCCGGTCAGCGCCAGTCCCCTGGTGGGGAATCTTCTCAACGTCAAGGTTTAGTGAAAGCGGCTTTCTTCGCGCCTGAGCCCTGCCAGGAAACAGCCCATGAACACGTTTTTTCTTCTTGCGGTGACAGCGGCGGAACTGGCGCTGCTTATTCTGGTTCTGGTCTTCTTCCTGCGCCTGCGGCGCTCGGAACAGATTCTGTCCGCCCTGCAGGCCAACCAGGACGATCTGCTCGATCGCATGCTGCGCAACGCTGAGCTGGAACAGGAAATGGTGGCCACCTTCGCTCAGCGTCAGGAGCAGCTGGCGCAGCTGAATACCCGCATGGAAGACCGCATCGCGACCCTGCGCCGCCTGCTGGAGCAGGCCGAAGGCATCAGCCGCTCGCCTCATTTCCTGCGCGAAGTCATCCTCAATTGCCGCGGCAAGGGGCAGTCTGTGGAAGCCATTGCCCGCAAGACCGGGCTGGCCCGTGATGAAATTGAGCTGATCCTGGCCAGGGAAAACGGACGCGACGCTTCCAAATAAGAAAGGCCGCCCGCGCAATCCGCGCGCAAAGAGCGCAAAGGCGCTTTTGCGCAAAAACTCATTGCCCTCTCAGTCAAGCCTTCCTATCCAGGTTGCTGGGGCCGCCGACCGGAGGAAGCCGCTGACGCCGCGCTTTGCCCCCCCAAAAAGCGTATCGCCCGCCCCTTCCTCCCGCGGAGGCCCGTCCTTTTATTCAGTCAACCTTTCGGAGGAACGGGCTTATGAGCATTCACTGGAAACGTCTTCATCTTCCCGCCGTGGCCCTTGCCGTGGCGCTTATGGCCGGAAGCGCCGCGCCGGCCAGGGCCTTTGACTACACCGGCATTTACCTGGCGCCCAAGTTTGTCTACGGCCTCCAGGTGACGGACAGCACCAGGCAAAGTGGAACCCTTGATCACGGCTGGGGCAGCAGCACCAAAAGCGTATTCGGCGGCGGCGTGGCCCTGGGGTATAACTGGGATCCCATCTATAACCGCCCCGTCAGGCTCGAAGTGGAATACCTGGCCTTTGGCAACGCAAAGACCAAAAAATCGGATGCGTCCGCCAGCGGCGGATGGCTGGATTATACCCAGCGCGTCGGCGTGCAGAGCCTGCTGTTCAACCTGTACTGGGATATCAGGAACAGCACGCGCTGGACGCCCTACCTGAACGCCGGTCTGGGCATGAGCTTCCTGTCCATGAAGGCGTCCAATCACCGTTATGACGCGGGGGGCGTTCCGACTCTGGCGCTGGACACCGGATATAACGACCGCTCCCGCTTTGCCTGGAATGTGGGCGCGGGCGTGGCGTTCACCGTGAATGAAAGACTGTCCATTGACCTCGGCTACCGCTATGCCGACTATGGCCGGGCCAGGTCAGACACCGTATCCACCGGCGCCTTCACTCTGGCCGGGCGCTCTGATGTGACTATGCATCAGTTCCTGCTGGGCGCGCGCATATCCTTCTGAGACTGCCGCGCCCTGAAAAGACGCGGAACGGGATGCCGGGGATTGACGCAGGACGCTTGCAGAAAGATTCAGGCCTGAATGTTTCACCCCGCGCGCATACGCTTCTGACGGGCCGTCCATGCGGGCGGCCCTTTTCACGCATGGAGGCAACGCCTTCAATTTTTCTTTTCCGCCCGAAATGTCCGCTGCGGCCATGCCTTTTCCTCCGGAACCGGGGCGCGCTTTCCCCAGAAAAAGCGCCGGGCCTGACATGGACAGCGCGCTGTGATTCCTTGACAAAACAGCAAAAGTATGAATCAGATATCAGTGCCTTGCACTCCCGCCACATCTTTTGAGGAGGAATTTCATGATACTGCGTCATTGCCTGGCGGCGCTGGCCGTCCTTGGATGCGTTGTTTCCGCCGCCCCGGCCCGCGGCGCGGATGTGGGCCTGTACGTCACGCCCAAACTCAGCTGGAGCATTCAGTCCCTGGATGACCTGAAGGCCAAGGGCACAGGCGGCACATCCGAAGGTCTGGACAGCGGCTACGACGGCACCTGGGGCATGGGCGCGGCGCTGGGTTTTGACCTGTACCCGCGCTTCATGGTGCCCGCCCGTCTTGAAGTGGAATACATGTATATGGGCGAAGCGGAGCAAAGCGGTTCCACCAATCACCTGTTCGCCAGCGCGGGCAACTTTTCCTATGCCCAGAAAAATTCGGTGAGCAGCGTTTTTGTCAACGCCTACCTGGACATGCACACCGGCAGTATGCTGACCCCGTATGCGGGCGTGGGCCTGGGCACCGCCTGGGTCAAGTCCAGGGGCAACCTGGCAGGCGAAGGCCTGGGCAGCAATACGGAAACAAACCTGGCCTGGAACCTGGGCCTGGGCCTGGCCTTTGAAATCGACTACAATACCAGCATTGATCTGGGCTATCGCTATGCCAGCTTCGGCAAGGCGAAAACCGGCGCCGCCGGCAACGGGCACCTGGAAAGCACCCTGGGGATGCACCAGATTAACCTGGGCTTGCGCTATACCTTCTGAGCCCCCCGCTCCAGGCGGAGCTTTGACCGCCTTGCCTCATGACGTCACACGCGGGCCGCCCCTCGGGGCGGCCCGCGTATCAGATGGCCCCGTATGGAGAACATCTCATGAGTCTTCATGCCCTGCTTGATACGTACCGCGCCCTATCCTTTTCCGAACGGGACAAGGGCGACCGTTTTGAGCGCCTGATGCAGGCCTTTTTGCAAACTGTCCCGTGGTATGAGGGCAGGTTCCGGCATGTGTGGCTCTGGCGGGAATTTCCCTATAAGCAGAACCTGGGGGGCAAGGATACGGGCATTGATCTCGTGGCCCAGACCGTGGAAGGCGATTTCTGGGCTATCCAGTGCAAGTGCTATGATGCGAAGGCCAGGATAGACAAACCCGCTGTGGACAGTTTTCTGGCCACGTCCGGCAAGCGGTTCGTCAATGACCAGCACCAGACGGCATCCTTTGCCGCGCGGCTCTGGATTTCCACCACCAATAACTGGGGAAGCGAGGCGCAAAACGCCATCCAGCATCAGGAGCCGCCGGTACAGCGCATCAGCCTTGCTGATCTGGAAAATGCTCCCGTGGACTGGGACGCGCTGGACAGGGGCATCAGCGGCCGGCAGGCCCGACAGCAAAAAAAGACACCCCGCCCGCATCAGGAAAAAGCCATTGCGGCCTTTCACGAGCATTTTCAGACAGGCGACCGCGGCAAGCTGATCATGGCCTGCGGCACGGGCAAGACCTTCACCTCCCTGAAAATTGCGGAAAAGGAAACAGGCGGCCAGGGCCTGGTGCTCTTTCTGGCCCCGTCCATCGCGCTTATCGGGCAGACACTCCGGGAATGGACGGCGGAAAGCTCCGCGCCCATCTTTTCCATCTGCGTCTGTTCCGATCCTGAAGTCAGCAAAAGCAGGGAAAAGCTCGATGATGTGGACGGCTGGAGCGTTGTGGATTTAGCCTTCCCGGCGTCCACCCGGGTGCCGGACATTGTGCGGCAGTTCCGGCTGGCCGGAAAAATCAAGAAAGAAAAAGAGAGAGAGAGAGAGAGAGAGAGAGAGAGAGAGAGAGAGAGACGGGCTGATCGTCGTTTTTTCCACCTATCAGTCCATTGATGTCATCGCCCATGCCCAAAAGGAATTTCAGCGGGACTTTGACCTGATTGTCTGCGACGAGGCCCACCGCACAACGGGCGTTACATTAAAAGATGACGATGAGTCCGCCTTTGTGAAGGTGCATGACAACAGCTTCATTCAGGCGAAAAAACGTCTGTACATGACAGCCACTCCGCGCCTGTACGCGGAGGAAAGCAAGAAAAAGGCCAGGGATGCCGAAGCCTGCCTCTGCTCGATGGATGACGAGGCCTTGTACGGGCCGGAAGTGTTCCGCATCGGCTTTGGCGAGGCTGTGGATAAAAACCTGCTGGCGGATTACAAGGTGCTGGTTCTGACCCTGAGCGAAAATCAGATTCCCGCCGCTTTGCAGGCCGCTGTGTCTGACCGTAATAAAGAAATAGACACCGACGACGCCAGCAAGCTCATTGGCTGCATCAACGCGCTCTCCAAGCGGATGCTGGTTGACGAGGGCCTGCTGAAAGCCTCTGACCCCTCTCCCATGCGCAAGGCTGTGGCCTTCTGCCAGAGCATCAGGATTTCCCAAAAAATCAGCACGGTCTTCAATAAATTCAAGGACAGCTATTACGACAGCCTGACGCAGAGAGAGCGCGAACAACTGGTCAGCGTTGCCGCTGATCATGTGGACGGCACCATGCCCGCCACCACGCGGGATGAAAAACTGTCCTGGCTCAACGCCTCTCCGGCCGATGGCAACGAGTGCCGCATCCTGACCAATGTGCGCTGCCTGTCCGAAGGGGTGGACGTGCCCTCGCTGGACGCCGTGCTTTTTCTCTCCGCCCGCAATTCCCAGATCGATGTGGTGCAGTCCGTGGGGCGCGTCATGCGCAGCGCGCCGGGCAAAAAGTTCGGCTATATCATTATTCCCGTCCTTATCCCTTCCACGGTGGCGCCGGAAGAAGCGCTGGACGACAACAGGCGCTTTGCCGTGGTCTGGACGGTGCTCAACGCCCTGCGGGCGCATGATGACCGCTTTGACGCCATTGTCAACAAGATTGAACTCAACCACCACAAGCCCGCTGGCGGCGGCTCCGTCCTGATTGGCGGCATTGCCAGTGGTTCCGGGGGAGATACTGGCGACCCCGGCAACGCCGCGCCACGGGGAGACGGCGCGGCGCATCCGGTACAGCTTCCCCTGCCCCATATGCGGGAACTGCACAACGCCATTTACGCCCGCATGGTGCAAAAGGTCGGCAACAAGCGCTACTGGGAGCAGTGGGCGGCGGATGTGGCGAAAATTGCCCAGGGGTATATAGAGCGCATTAATCGCCTTGTTGCCGTGCCTGGCCCGCACAAGGCGGCCTTTGACGATTTTCTGGAAGGCTTGCGCAAAAATATCAACCCGTCCGTCACGCCCGGTGAAGTGGTGGAAATGCTGGCCCAGCACATGATCACCAAACCGGTCTTTGAGGCCCTGTTTGAGAACTATTCCTTTGTGAAAAGCAATCCCGTTTCCCAGGCGCTGCAAGGCATGCTCAAGCTGCTGGAAGAACAGGCGCTGGACAAGGATACCCTGGTGTTGTCACGCTTTTATGAATCCGTAAAATTCCGGGTTTCCGGCATTGACAACGCCAGGGGCCGGCAGCGCATCATGATTGAACTGTATGACAAATTTTTCCGCACCGCCTTCCCCAAGACCGTGGAAAAGCTGGGCATTGTCTACACCCCTGTGGAAATTGTGGATTTCATCAACCGCTCCGTGGCCGATATTTTGCAGTCCAGATTCGGGCGCTCCCTTTCCGATGAAAACGTGCATATTCTCGATCCCTTCACCGGCACGGGAACCTTCATGACCCGCATGATCCAAAGCGGCCTCATCACGCCGGAGGCTCTGCCCCGCAAATACAGGCAGGAACTGCACGCCAATGAAATTGTTCTGCTGGCCTACTATATCGCGTCCATCAATATCGAAAACGCCTACCATGATACGCAGGGAGAGGATGCGCCCTACACGCCCTTCAGCGGCATCTGCCTGACCGATACCTTTCAGCTTGGCGAAACGGACAGCCAGCACTCGCTCTATACCAGCGCCTTGCAACAGAACTCCGAGCGTGTTCAGGCCCAGCAAAAGGCGCCAATCCAGATTATCATCGGCAATCCCCCGTATTCCGTGGGACAGAAATCCGCCAACGACAACGCCCAAAACCAGTCCTATCCAAAATTGGAGCGGCGTATTGCGTCCACCTATGCCGCTGGCTCAGATGCAAAAAATAAAAATTCTCTGTATGATTCTTATATTAAAGCTTTTCGATGGGCATCTGACAGACTTTCTGAAAATCAAGAAGGCATTATTGCCTTTATTTCTAATTTTGGATGGTTGGATCATAACGCAATGAATGGATTTAGAAAATGTATTGAAAAAGAATTTAACGAAATATATGTTTTTAATCTTCGCGGTGATATACGATCTGGAATTGGTGATAGCGCAAAAAGAGAAGGACAAAATATTTTTAACATTATGACAGGTGTTGCTATTACAATATTGATCAAAAAAAATACAAATTCTGAAAAAGCAGTTATTCATTACCATGATATCGGCGATTACCTGACTCGAGAACAAAAACTTTCCATTATTTTTGAGAAAAGCAGCGTGCTCAGCTCAGGTATGAATTGGAATCAGCTTCATCCAAACATGCACGGAGACTGGCTTAACAAAAGAAATGATATATTTAGTAGTTTTATTCAGATTGCTGATAAAGATAATAAAACCAATAAAAATACCTATTTTGTTCCATATTATTCAAATGGATTAAAAACCCAGCGTGATGCATGGTGCTATAATTATTCAAAAGAAAAACTAGAAAAAAATATCCAGAATACTATTCAATATTATAACAACATAATTCTTAAATCAGAAAAAGAAAATCCTGCGCTTGACCCCACAAAAATAAGCTGGTCAGACGCTTTTTTGAAGGATTTTCTAAAAAAACGAAAGAAAAATTTTGAAGCTTCCGCTGTTAATTTTGCATTCTATAGGCCATTCTGCAAGCAATATGTTTATTTTTCGCCTGATATGAATGAGCGAGCATATCAGATCCCTAAACTATTTCCAACTGTTAATGTAAAAAATTTCGTTATTTGCATAAATGGTGCAGGTTCCCAGAGAGGATTTTCCACATTAATGTGTAGGTTTATTCCAGATTTACATATGCTGCAAACAGGTCAATGCTTCCCCCTCTACTATTATGAAAAGAAAAAATTTTCCCAGCCAACATTTTTTGATGCCGGAAATGAAGAATATGTCCGGCGGGACGGTATCACGGATTTTATTCTGGAGCGCTGCCGGGAAAGTTATGGCCCCAAGGTGACAAAGGAAGACATTTTTTATTACGTCTATGGGCTGCTTCATTCGCCGGATTACCGAAAGACCTTTGCGGCGGATTTGAGGAAGATGCTGCCGCGCCTGCCGCTGGTGGACATTCCCGCTGATTTCTGGGCCTTCAGCAAGGCAGGGCGGGCCCTGGCCGATTTGCACCTGAACTATGAAGCACAGCCCGCCTGCCCTGACGTGAAGGTGGAAGGCGCGGAAAGCGGCAAGTTTGAGGTGAAAAAAATGCGCTTCCCCCGCAAGGACGACAAGTCGGTCATTGAGTACAACTCGTGGATTAAAATCTCGAACATCCCGCCGGAAGCCTATGACTATGTGGTCAACGGCCGCTCCGCCATTGAGTGGATTATGGAGCGCTATCAGATCAAAACCGACAAGGCCAGCGGCCTTGTCAACGACCCCAACGACTGGGCGAAGGAACAGGGCACGCCCCGGTATATTCTGGATCTGCTGCTGAGTATTGTCACGGTCAGCCTGAAGACAACGAGCCTTGTCAACGGCTTGCCAAAGATGGAATGGCCTTCGTGAGAGCCTTTTCCAAAAACTCACGCTTTGCCGCGCGCGGGCAGCGCCCCCGCTGAAGGGCGTCCATGCGCAAAGCCTCCGCGCATGGCGGAGGCTTTCTGAGGCGTGCATGGCTGCGGACGGCCGGCGCGGCTCAATCCACAGCTCAATCCTTGGAACTCATCCACAGCTGAAATTCGGCGTCAAAACTGGATTTGGCCGTGCTCCACGGCACGCCCTCCTTAAAATGAACATCCAGTTCGGCCAGCTGGGCATCCAGAACCTGAAGAAGATGATCATCGTTGAACAGGGCGTATTCATTGGCCGAAAACAGGGCGTCGTACGCCTCCCGGAGTTCAGGCCGGCTAAAGTCGGACTCCGGCGAGTCCGGGGCCAGATCGTGTCCGCACACCTTGCGGTAAAGCCGCTTGAACTTGTCATACTCAATACGGTCATAGCGCACGGAACGCATGTAATTATCCAGTTCCTTGTGCATGTCGTAAAAAATGTTCACCGCCGCCGTGGCGGCGGCCTTGGTCATGAAGGGATCGTAACTGAGCAGCAGAAAATACTCTTCGTACAGAAATTTTTTGATGCGCGGGAACTCGTCCGGATTGTAGAGCACGCTCTCCCAGTCCACCAGGGGTTTTGCGTCGTCCATGACATCAATAAGCCGCATCTTGTGCCGGAGCAGCTCGCCATACACACGGCTTCCACGGCGTTTAAGCACCGTAATGACCACATTTTTGGCGTGGAAATACAGGATGAAAAAAACGATGAAGGCCACCAGAGCCACCGCAAATACGGCAATAGCGGCGCTGAGCACCGCAGGGGCCGGGCCGCCCCAATCCTCCACGGAAAAAAACACGGTCAGCGTCAGCGCGCAGAGCGTCAGCAGCGCCAGGGCACAGGTCAGATTGCGGTAGGTCTTCATGAAAAAAACACTCCTGTGTTCCCGCGCGCAGCCGCCGCACAGCCCCCCGGGATTATCCTGAAGAAGTATGAAGGGACAAGGTTCTAACGAAAAATCCCGAAAGGTCAATGAGCAAACGGACTTTCGGGAGGGCCGGGCGATGCGGACGGCACAGCGCCGGCAGACCCCGCGTACCAGGGGCAACGCGCTCCGTGAAGGGCTGCCCATGCCGGCGCCCAAGGCAGGCGTCTTCGCCGCGATCTAGCGGAACAGCATCATGATGCCGGTAAACACGCACAGGAAGGAAATGGCCACCTTAAGCCAAGAGGTATCCACGCGCCGGGCCAGGCAAACGCCCGTCCACAAGCCCGCGCTCTGGATCGCGACCGAAAAAAGGGCGAGCTGCCAGTTTATCTGATCGAGGATGATATTGCCGACGGTGCCCGAAAAACAGGCAACCAGCTGAAAAGGCTGCGCTGCCGCCACCGTGGTCAGGGGCGCAAAGCCCATGATAATCATGAGCGGGATGGACAGTATGGGGCCGCCCATGCCCGTCAGCCCGGCCATAAAGCCGGCAAAGGAACCCACAAAGAACAAATAGCGGGCCCGCCCCTTTTCCGTCTGCATGCTGCGCATGGGATGCGGCGGACGCAGGGTCGCCACGCCGGCGGCAATGATGAACAGCGCAAGAATGGTATTCAGCGCCACGGCCCCCACAATATATTTGGTAAACGCGCCCAGGCAGCCAAAAAGAAGCGCCCCCGCGCACTGCGGTATGACCAGGGGCTTTTCAAGCCTGCCGCCGCGCCAGTGTACCCAGGTGCCCACCATGCCCGTGAAAAAGAAGCTGCACAGGGCCGTGCCCGCCGCCACGGGCAGGGAGAGCCCCGCGCTGTACTGAATGGCGGGAATGAGCAAAATGCCCCCGATACTGGTTGCTCCGCACAAAAAACCGACAACAAGACAACTGAGAGCAAAAAAAAGCGTCATAGCGTGCCATCCGCGCCGTGCTGGCGCGCCCCCCTGTGGAATATGCTGCCGTTATGGGGCAAACCTTAAATTTTTTCAAGATATTGCAATACAGCCTATGCCATTATGCATAAACCCTTAACAATCTTTCCCGAAAGCTGGACTTTTGGGCGGAAACAGGTCACTCTCCGCCCTCCCCCGCGCGTCTTTGCGGACGGCTTCCTCCGGACGGAGCCGCCGCCGTTTTCTTTTTCACGACACATGCTCTGGAGGGCATTCATGCGGCTTTTTCTGCTCACCGGCTTCTGCCTGACGCTTTTTGCCCTCAATTCCATCCTGTGCCGGGCGGCCCTTATCATTTTTGGCATGGAGCCCTTCCAGTACATCGCCATACGCAGCCTGTCCGCCGCGGGCATGCTGGCCGGCCTGTGCGCGCTGCATGGTATCCGCCGGCGCGATGACACACAATCAGGCGTCTGGAGGCAGGTGTGGGATGAAAGCTCATGGAGCGGCGCGGCGTTCCTGTTCCTGTACATGCTGTGCTTTACGCTGGGCTATGTGTCCATAGACTCGGCCACGGGCACGCTTATTCTTAATCTTTCGGTTCAGGCGGGCATGGTGGGCTGGGGACTGGCCAGAGGCCTGCGCCCCGGCGGGCGGCAAACCCTGGGGCTCGGCATTGCCGTGGCCGGCCTGGCCGCCCTCATGTCGCCCGGCCTGACGGCCCCGTCGCCGCTGCACGCGCTGCTCATGGCCGGATCGGGCCTGGCCTGGGCGGGGTACAGCATTTGCGGCCGCAGGGCGGCCTCGGCATCGCTGTCCACCGCCGGCAACTTTCTGCGCTGCATCCCCGCCGGACTTGCGCTGGCCGGCCTGGCGCTCGTCCATGAACAGCCCGCCTGCCCGCAGGCGCTTTTGTGCGCTCTGGCCGCCGGAGCGCTGGCGTCGGCGCTGGGCTATATCCTGTGGTACGCCGTGGTGCCCCGCTACAGCCTGGTGGCGTCGTCGATCATCCAGCTCTGCGTGCCGCTCATCACCGCGCTGCTGGCCGTGACACTCCTGAACGAAACCCTGACTCTGCGCCTGGTCGTCTGCTCCGTGCCCATCCTCGGCGGCATCCTGCTGGCGCTTGTGGGCCCCAAAAAGGCCTGAGGGCATTTTTCAGGGTTTGCGCGCCCGCCGGCCCGCCCGGGCCTTCGGCCTGATCCTGGCCGGCCCGCCGCCGGCCCTCGGGCCGGAAATATCATCCGCCCGCTTGACATATTTTAATAAATGTTGAAATATCAAAACATGGAAAGCAAACAAGCCAGCCGCCTTTTTGAAACCCTGTCCTCCGCGGTGCGTCTGGACGTGTTTCGCCTGCTCGTCAAAAACGCGCCGCATGGTCTGGTGGCCGGCGATATTTCACGCCAGCTCGCCATACCCGCCACCAACCTTTCCTTTCACCTGAAGGCTCTGGCGCAGGGCGGCCTGGTCGAGGTCGAGCGTGAAGGCCGCTTTATGCGCTACAAGGCCGCTATCCCGCTCATGCTCGAACTTATCGGCTACCTCACCGAGGAATGCTGCTCGGGCGAGCCGGAGGCCTGTCAGGCATTTCGGACGGGCAGCGCGGCGGCTCCCTGTATTCTGCCCCGCGGCTGAAGCGTTTTGAAGCATGGCGCTCATGGCGGGGCCGCATTTTTTCCGCTTTTTCTTCAAAATTTCAACAAACGTTAGCTTTATTCAGGAGAATTTTCATGTCGTGCTGTCCCCCCCTGAACGCCGAAAACCCGGACGCAGCGGCGCGCGTCCGGCCGGCCGGCCCTGCCTCGCTGACGCTGGAACGCTTTGAGGATATCAAGACTGCCGGAGGGGTTCTGCCTCTGACGCCCGCGCCCTCATCCCCCGCCAGGGGCGCATCCTGCGGGTGCGGCTGTTCCCCGTCCCGCGCCGCGCCTCCCGCGAGCGACGGCGGCCCGGGCTGGAACACCCGCTATTTTGCCGCCCTTGCCGCGCTGGTCGGGCTGTGGTGGCTGGCCTACTCGGCTATCCGGCCCCTGTCGGCCTGGCTGATCTTCGGGGCGCTGGGAATGGAGCAAGGCTCCGCCCTGGGCGCGGGCCTGCAGTTTTTTCTGTACGATACCGCCAAAATTCTCCTTCTGCTGCTCCTGCTTTTGTATCTTATCGCGTGGCTGCGGGCGGCCCTCAACGTGGAGCGCGTGCGCGACATGCTGGCCGGCAAAAGGCGCGGCCTCGGCTATGCGCTGGCCGCGCTGTTCGGCTCGGTGACGCCGTTCTGCTCGTGTTCCAGCATTCCGCTTTTTCTGGGATTTTCGTCGGCGGGCATACCCATCGGCATCACCATGGCGTTCCTCATCACCTCGCCGCTCATCAACGAGGTGGCCGTGGTGCTCCTGTGGAACCTGCTGGACTGGAAGTTCACGGTCATCTATGCGGCCGTGGGCATGGGCGCGGGGATCATCGGCGGTTTCGCCATGGACGCGCTGCGCGCCGGACGCTGGCTCCAGCCCCTTGTGCTGGAAGCCATAGCCCACGCCGCCCCGCGGGCGGGGGACGGCGCGCCCCGAAAGCTCAGCGTCCGCCAGCGGCATCTCTTCGCCTGGAATGAAACCGTGTCGCTCTTTCGCCGCGTCTGGCGCTGGGTGCTCATTGGCGTGGCCGTGGGCGCGGTTCTGCACGGCGTGGTGCCCGAAAACTGGTTCGCCCAAAACTTCGGCGCCGGGGAATGGTGGACCGTGCCCGCCGCCGTGCTTTTGGGCATACCGCTCTATACCAGCGTGACGGGCATCGTGCCCATCATGGAAAGCCTGCTCGTCAAGGGCCTGCCCATCGGCACGACCATGGCCTTCTGCATGAGCTCGGTGGCGGCCAGCATACCCGGCCTCATCATGCTCCGGCAGATCATGAGCGCCCGGCTTCTGGCCCTGTTCATCGGCTACCTGTGGGTGGTGTTCACCCTGGCGGGCTGGGTGTTCAACGCCGCGCAGGCATACCTTTTTTAACTTTGCGGGAGGATATCATGCACATTAAAGTGTTCGGCTCGGGCTGCGCGCGCTGCCATCAGGCGGAAACCCTTGTGCGGGAAGCGGTGCAGAGCTTCGGCAACACCGCCACGGTGGAAATGGTGACGGACTTCAAGGCCATGATGGCGGCGGGCGTTATGAGTCCGCCAGCCATAGCCATTGACGACAGGGTGGTCTGCACCGGACGTATTCCCGCCAAAAGCGAAGTGGTGGAATGGCTGGCCACGGCGGAGCAGGCCGCCTTGTCCGCCCGCGACGGGTGCCCCGGCACATGAGCGCGCGTTGAGGACGGCGGGAATATCCGGCCGCCCTGTTCCTTCCTTTTTCATGCAACGGCAGGAGAAACGTATGGAATCTTCCGTTCCGGGCCGCCTGTCTTTTCTGGATCGCTATCTGACCTTATGGATATTTCTGGCCATGGCGCTGGGTATCGGGCTGGGCTGGCTGGCGCCGGAGCTTGCGGCCGTCATCGGCAGCGCGCGGACAGGCACCACCAATGTGCTCATCGCCGCGGGGCTCATCATCATGATGTATCCGCCGCTGGCCAGGGTCAAATACGAAAAGCTGGGCCGCGTCTTCCGCCAGAAGAGGCTGCTTGCGCTCTCGCTGGTTCAGAACTGGGTCATCGGGCCGCTGTTCATGTTTCTGCTGGCCGTTCTGTTTTTATCCGGGCATCAGGAGTACATGACGGGACTCATCCTTATAGGGCTTGCCCGCTGCATCGCCATGGTGATCGTCTGGAACGACCTGGCCGGAGGCGACCGCGAGTACTGCGCCGGGCTGGTCGCCTTCAACGCCGTGTTTCAGGTGTTGTTCTTTTCGGCGTACGCTTGGCTGTTCATCACGATTCTGCCCGGGTGCTTCGGGCTTTCGGGGGCCGAGGTGCATGTGGGCATGGGCGAACTGGCCCAAAGCGTAGGCCTGTATCTGGGTATTCCCTTTCTGGCGGGGGCGCTGTCGCGTCTGTACGGCATCAGGGTGAAGGGCGAGGAGTGGTACGAACGGGTTTTTGTGCCGCGCGTCAGCCCGTGGGCCTTACGGGCGCTTCTTTGTACCATTGTGATCATGTTTTCGCTCAAGGGCGGCTCCATCGTGCAGATGCCGCTGGATGCGCTGCGGGTGGCGGCGCCCCTGCTCGTCTATTTTGTCGCCATGTTTCTGCTGTCGTTCCGGCTTTCCTGGCGGGCGGGCGCCGATTATGCGCGATCAGCCACACTGTCCTTTACGGCGGCGTCGAATAATTTTGAACTGGCTATCGCTGTGGCCGTGGCGGTGTTCGGGCTGGATTCCGATCAGGCCTTTGTGGCGGTCATTGGCCCGCTGGTGGAGGTGCCCGCGCTCATCGGGCTGGTGCATGCGTCCCTGTGGCTGAAAAAGCGCTGGTTCCCGGAGACTTCGCCGGACGGCTTGCAGGACGGATGACAGGGGGAATGCCATGAACGAACGGGACAAGGCCGAGCTTCAGGCAAGGATTCTTGAGGATTACACCAGCATAGCCACAGGGACCGCACGTTCCTGCTGCGGCGGATCGGGCTGCTGCGGCGGCACGGACGCCGGAGCTCTGTCCGCCAGCCTCGGATATGCCGCCGAGGATCTGGCCCGCCTGCCGGAAGGGGCGGACATGGGCCTTTCCTGCGGCAACCCGGGAGCCATAGCCGCCATACGCGAGGGCGAAGTGGTGCTGGATCTGGGCTCCGGAGGAGGCTTTGACGCCTTTCTGGCCGGCCCCCGGGCGGGGGCGGCGGGCCGCGTCATCGGCGTGGATATGACGCCCGCCATGATCGCCAGGGCCCGCAAGGCCTGTGCCGTCTACCGCGAGCGTACGGGACTGGATAATGTGGAGTTCCGCCTGGGCGAAATCGAGCATCTGCCGGTGGGCGACGCCTCGGTGGATGTGGTGATATCCAACTGCGTCATCAACCTTTCCATAGACAAGGCGCAGGTCTGGCGCGAAATCTTCCGCGTGCTGCGCCCCGGCGGGCGGGTGGCCGTGTCCGACATGGTTCTGCGGGAGCCTCTGCCCGCAGCCGCGGTGGCACCGCTTGAGGCGTGGAGCGGCTGCGTGGCCGGGGCCATGCTGCTGGCCGAGGCGGAAGCGCTCATCAAAAAATGCGGTTTCGAAGAGATCTCCGTGGTGTGCCGCCCAGGCTATGCCGCGTCCATGGAAGCCGCCGGCGACCCCCTGTATGCGCGGATCTGCCGGCAGCTGCCGCCGGGCAAAAATCCGGCCGACTTCATCGCCAGCGCCGAATTGAGCGCCACAAAGCCCGCGCGCCGGCCCCGGTCATGAACGCTGCCCGTCACATATGCATTTTTGCATATGAAAAAAATAAAAAAACGCTTGCCATATCCCCATTTTTGACATATATCTCAAAGCAGGTAATTAAAGCCTATGCAATAACGCATAGGCAAAGTCAAAGGATAATCCATACCCACACTTCAGCTCAAGGAGTCTCGCCATGAGTGCCATTGAGATGCTCAACCCTGAAGATTGCGAATGCCATTCCCCGCAGGAGCAGCGCATTTTCAATCAGAACAAGGGCAAGCAGGACAAGTATTACGATACCCACAAGCGCGTGTTTGACCTGATCGCCAAATTTGAGGGCCAGACCCCCTACATCGACGTGGAACGCGCCCTGTACTTCACCCAGTCCATGGCCGCCACCGAAGGTCAGCCCCTGGTGCTGCGCTGGGCCAAGGCCCTGATGCACATCGCCCGGAACATCTCCATCGTGGTGGAAGACGGTCAGCTTCTGCTCGGCCGCGCCGGCGGCCGCGAAGGCCGTTACGGCATCCTCTACCCCGAACTGGACGGCGACTTCCTTGATATCGCCGTGCGCGACCTGCCCACCCGCGAGCAGTCCCCCGCCAAGATCACGCCCGAAGACGCCAAGATCGTCATGGAGCAGATCTCTCCGTACTGGAAGGGCAAAACCTATCACGAAGCCCTGAACAAGGCCCTGCCCGAATGGGTGCACAAGCTCACCTATGTGGATGAAGCCGGCCTTATCTCCCGCTTTGTGGTCAACGAAACCTCGTCGTTCCGTTCCTCCATCCAGTGGGTGCATGACTACGAAAAAATCCTGAAGCGCGGCTTCAACGGCATCAAGGCCGAAGCCCAGGCCAAGCTGGACGCGCTTGATCCGTGCAGCCCCGTGGATCAGGCCGACAAGCGCCCCTTCCTTGAAGCGGTCATTCTGGTGTCTGACGCCATCATCCTGTGGGCCCGCCGCCATGCCGAAGCCGCCCGCAAGGCTGCCGCCGCCACCTCCGACCCCGTGCGCAAGGCCGAGCTGCTGAAGATGGCCGAAATCGCCGAAAAGGTGCCCGCCGAACCCGCCGGCAGCTTCCAGGAAGCCGTGCAGTCTCAGTGGTTCGTGCAGATGTTCTCCCGCCTCGAGCAGAAGACCGGCACGACCATTTCCAACGGCCGCATGGATCAGTACTTCTACCCCTACTACAAGAAGGACATGGAAGCCGGCGTCATCACCGATGAAAGCGCCATGGAACTTCTGGAATGCATGTGGGTGGGCATGGCCGAATTTATCGACATGTATATTTCCCCCGCCGGTGGCGCCTTCAACGAAGGCTACGCCCACTGGGAAGCCGTGACCATCGGAGGGCAGACCAGGGACGGCCAGGACGCCACCAACGAACTGTCCCACCTGTTCCTGCGCTCCAAGCGCGAATTCCCCCTGCACTACCCCGACCTGGCCGCCCGCGTGCACTCCATGTCGCCCGACGAATTCCTGTGGGATGTGGCCGAAACCATCAAGTACGGCTCCGGCTTCCCCAAACTGTGCAACGACGAGGAAGTGGTGCCCCTGTATTCCTCCAAGGGCGGCACCGTTGAAGAAGCCCTTGACTACGCCGTGTCCGGCTGCACCGAAACCCGCATGCCCAACCGCGACACCTACACCTCGGGCGGCGCGTACACCAACTTCGCCGCCGCGCTCGAAATGGCGCTGCGCCAGGGCAAGATGAAAAAGTACGGGGATCAGCAGCTCGGCGTTGAAACGCCCGACCCCCGCACCTTCAAGACCTGGGACGACATGTGGAACGCCTACAAGGCCCAGCAGGAACTTTTCCTGCGCGCCACGTTCACCCAGCAGTATATTGTGACCAAGGTGCGCGAACAGCACTTCGCCCAGCCCATGGGCTCGGCCATGCACGACCTGTGCATGAAGCACTGCATGGATCTGCACACCCGCCTCATCCCCGAGGGCGCCAACTTCGGCTACTTTGAATTCATGGGCTTCGGCACCGTCATCGACTCGCTGGCTGCCATCAAGAAGCTGGTGTTCGACGAAAAGCGCATCACCATGGATCAGTTGCTCGAAGCCATGGATCACAACTGGGTGGGCTACGAAGCCATCCAGCAGATGGTCAAAAGCTGCCCCTGCTACGGCAACGACGACCCCTATGCCGACGAAATCGGCAAGGAAATTGACCGCATCTGCGTGGAATTCGGCGGCAAGTACGCCAAGGAAATGGGCATCCACAACGACGTGCGCTATGTGCCCTTCACCTCGCATGTGCCCTTCGGCAAGGT
>JAFLSV010000021.1 GCA_022510785.1 Desulfovibrionaceae bacterium
GATTCATCAACACTAGAGCTGCCCGTGAATCCTGCGTTCACGCGCGCATGTGTTGACCGGAAGTGCTGTCGGATCTCTCCGAAGACCTTGCCCGCACACGCTTTGCGCAAGCCGAAAAACGTGCCGGATGCAGAGTTTCCGTGAAGTGGTTCTTTTTCGCAGGAGGGCTCTCATGAATAGGGAAGCGTATTTTTCCTGCCGCGCTCCTGCGGCCTCAGCGCCGGAAGCCGCTGTTGACCAGGTGCGCCAAAGTCTTCTGGCTCAACTGGACGAGGCGGGGCTGGAACCCTCTTCCGTAGTTCTGCTGCGCTTTTTTTGCAGTGATGTGTATACCCAGGCGCCTCTTATAGAGCGCGTGTGGCCGGATGATTTTCTGTGTCAGCGCATCTTTGTCGGGCAGACTCCCCTGGATTCGGCCTATATGTCCCTGCAGGCGTATTGCATCAAAACCGCGCGCAAGCAAAGGGAATCAGACGGCAGCCTGGTGGTGCGCCACGGCGGCTACCAGTCTCTCTGGACGCTGCATTATCCCCCCGCGCCGGACAATTCCCGCGCCCAGTCCGATGCCGTTATCGAATCCTGGCACAAGGTTCTGCGGCATCACGGCCTGGCCCTGGATCGCGATGTGGTGCGCACCTGGTACTATGTGCGCGATATCGACAACAATTATGCCGGCATGGTGCAAAGCCGGGTTGCCCATTACGAGGCCAGCGGCCTGACGCCTGATACGCATTTTATCGCCAGCACGGGAATTGAGGCCTGCGCCCCGGATCCGCACGCTCTGGTATGGCTGCACGGCCATGCGGAGCTGGGCCTGCGTCCGGAGCAGATAACATACCTCAAGGCACTGGATCATCTTTCGCCCACCCATGTGTACGGCGTCAATTTTGAGCGCGCCACCCGCATTACCTATGGTGACCGCGTGCATTGCCGCGTTTCCGGCACTGCCAGCATCGATTCCGAAGGCAGGGTGCTGCACAGGGGCGATGTCATGCGCCAGTGTGAGCGCGCGGTGGAAAATGTGGACGCGCTGTTGCGCGAGGGCGGCATGGAATTGCGGCATCTGCGGGCCGCCACCGTGTATCTGCGTGACGGGCACGACTACCCGCGGCTTGCCGCCCTGGCACAACAGCTTCTGCCCGCCTCGTGCGCGGTCAATGTCACGCGGGGCCCGGTCTGCCGGCCCGACTGGCTGGTGGAGATTGAAGGCGAGGCCATCGCGCCCTGCCAGTCTTCGTTTGCGCCGTTTGTATAGACGGGCGGCTCCCAAGCCCCGATCGCCGGCTGCGGAGCCGGTCAGGACGGGCCGGCGCGGCTATCCGCGTTCAGCGATTTATCATCCATGTTTTTTCATATCCGAAGCAGGAGGAATCTATGAGTCTTGATGCCATAACCTGGGATGGCCTGTCCGAGTTTGAAGGCGCGCATGTCGCCGTGTTCGGAACCGACAAAAACGCCACCGCCATGGTGGAGTTCATGCGGGCCAAACATCCCGGCATCAGCATTGATTTTTTCCTGAGTCTTGACCCCCAGGTGACGGAGTACATGGGGCTGCCGGTTCTGACCGTGCCCCTGGCACGGGAGAAAAAGATGCTGGAAGGCGCCCGTATCCTTATCGCTCAGGCCGGCCCCATGGCCGCGCTTCACCAGCTTTTGGACGACGCCCCCGCGGAAATCCGCATGGTTTCCCGCCAGCTGCACAGCATTTTTCATGGCGGCGGCGCGCTGCCCGGGCCCGTCCGGGCGGAAAAAAAGGTCACGCCCTTTTTTCTGGAGCGCGGCACGCCGCGAATCCCCGCGGTGCTGACCAACGGCTATATCACGGACGGCCCCGCCGGAAGCAATGTTTTTGAGCTGGCCGACTTTGACAGGCAGGAATATGTGACCTGGACCATACCCTCGCCGAACTGCCCATATTCCCTCAATGAGTTCAGCCGGATAGTCCCGCAGGATGCCCTGCCCATGCGCATGTCGCATGTGGCGTATCTGCTGTGGAAACGGGGCATCCACGTCGCCCAGCTTTCGCCTTCAAAGCGCTGGCTGGTGGGCGTCCGTTACAATTATTTCTTCCTCAATATTCTTGATACCGAAAGCGGCGAGGTCATCTGCTGGCATGATCGCCCGCAGGAGGAAGGCCTGTGGGACTATGTGGCCACCGGTGATTTTGACGGCGACAAGGATGAATTCATGTTTGTCCGCTGGCCCCTGAAGGACGCCATTCAGGGTATGTGCGACGGCACCAACCGCGTGCACTGCCAGGTGGGGCGCCTCGATCTGAATACCATGAAGGCGGAAATCCTGCACGAATTTGACTTTCAGGATCGCATCCACCAGTGCACCATTTCGGGCGATGGCCGCTACATGGTGTTTGCGCCCATGCGCGTGCTGCGCCCCGGCGGAGATCCCAAAAAGCTGCGGCAGGAAGATATCATGCGCAATCTTCAGCGGACGGTGGTGCTGGACAGCATGGCCACGCTCGATTTGCGCACGGGCAGGGTATGGACGACCCGGATTCCCTATCCCATCCCGGCCCATTTTGAACTGGATCCCTTTGATCCCCATGTGTTTTATGTGTCCACGCACAGCCTGATGCCCTATGCCGACGGCGTGCTCTGCTTCCAGCCAGGCACCCTGCACAAGATGCGCATCCTGGACGGCGAAACCGTGATGGAAGGCACCTACACCCACCCGGGCTTTATTCGCACGACGCAGCACTGCGTCTTTGCCTGGCGCGGCGTTCCGTACATTGCCGCCACCAACCAGAACAAGCTGGAAATTATCGACGCCAGAACCATGACCCTGTGGCATTGCCACACCATTGCGGATGATCCCTTCTACGATAATGCCGATTTTAATAACCCGGAATTTTTGAAAAAACCTTTCAAGCTGCCGGGGCAGCCGGCCTGGTGCGGTTCCGTCTCCGCCTCGGGCGACGGGGCCACGCTGATTCTTTATCTGGCTGGCCATTTTTGCCTGTTTGATATGGAAAGCAAAACGGTCACGGGCAACGTCATGTATCGCGCCGACCGCGGCTCCCATCAAACTCACGGGCGCTACTGGATGCAGAACGCGCCGGCGGAATTGCAAAAAAAGGCCTATGGCCTGCGCTGAAACAACGCGCCGGGGAGGAAGGCGCTGACGCACGAGTCACGCCTGCTCCGAATCAGAATGGACGGCGGTCAGGGGACGCTTCTCGTGCCCGAACCGCCGTCTTTGCATCTTTGTTCCGGACAGGTCAGTCCGTGGGCCGTCCCGCCTGAGTCTCCCGGGCCGCGGGCTGAGCGGCCGCGTCAGCGGGCGCGGCCTGGTCGCGGATGTGCAGGTCAAGCTGCGGGAAGGAGATGTCGATATTGTGCTCGGCGTACAGTTCGTTGATGCGCAGGCGGATATCCGTCATGGTTTTCATGCTGTGGTCGATATCGGCCACCCAGTAGCGCAGCAGCAAATTGAGCGAACTGTCGGCGAAATCCGTGAAAAAAACCGCGGGTTCCGGGCGGGAAAGAACCTTGGGGTGTTCCCTGGCGGCCTGGGCCAGCAGGGTCATGGCCAGGGCCATATCCGAACCGTAGGCCACGCCCACGGTCACTTCGCGCCGCACCATGCGTCCGTTGTGCGTCCAGTTGGTGAACGAGGAGGACAAAAATTGCGAGTTGGGGATGAAAATGGTGGCGTTGTCAAAGGTTTCCACCTCGGTGGAGCGGATATTCACGCGGCGCACGGTTCCCGTGATGTTTGACACCTCCACCACGTCGCCCTCGCGGATAATCTGGCCGAAAATGACCATGAGCCCGCTGATGAAGTTCTGGACAATATTCTGCATGCCGAAGCCGACGCCCACGCTGAGGCCCCCGGCCACCACGGTCAGGCTGGTGAGGCTGAAGCCCAGCGAGCTCAGCACATACAGGGCGAACAGCGCCCACAGGACATAGGTGTAGGCGGTCTGAAAGGGCCCCACCAGCGTGGGGGCCAGCTGCACGCCCTGGCGGCGGATGCCGTCCATAAAGGTGCGTCCCACGGTAATCAGCGAGCGGGTCAGGTAAAAGGCGATGAAAATGCTCGCCACCTGGATGGCGTTGAAGGAGACCGTCCCCACGTTGAAGCCCGTGCGGGCCATGTGCTGAAGCAGATAGACGCCGCCGGGGTAGGCCAGAATCCACAGGGTGGGCGTCAGGGTGATGACAATCAGCGCCGCGGGCACGGCCAGAGCCAGCAGCAGCCCGGCCACAATGCCCCGGCCCCCTTCCTTGGGCAGATACTGATCCACCATGTTGCCCACGCGAAGCAGGGCCACATCCTGCTGGACGCACACGGCCAGCGCCGTATAGCCCATGCACAGCAGGATGGACAGCCGCGCGAAGCCGAACAGGGTGAGCAGCAGGCTGAGCCAGCCCACTACCGTAAAACCCTGGAGCAGAAGCCGGGGAAGTCCTTCGTCTCCTCGGGGCACGGTATGCAGGCGGCGCAGAATCAGGGCCTGAAACGCCAGCCAGGCCGCCGCCAGAAAAAGCGGGAAGGGATCAAAGTAAAGGAGCAGCATCCCCACCAGCATGGGCAGGAACATGGGCCATAAGGGGGAAACGCGCGATTGCTCCGGCTGTCCGAAGGCGTGCAGATCCCAGGCAAGGGTCATCTGGCCCCAGCACAGGCTCATGGTGCCGAAGGACGCGACAATCTGGAACATCTTGCCGTTGCTCCAGGCGGCGTAGTGCAGGCCCAGCCCAAGAACAATCCAGAAGGCGCTGCTGCCGACAATGCGCAGCCAGCCGTCGCGCAGGGGCCCGGGCGCGCGCTGCGCGGGCCTGCGCGACAGGCACAGCAAAACCCAGAGCGGAACCATGAATACCAGAAGGCGCACCAGCACAAAGAGCCATTCCTGCCAGGCCTGGGGTATTTCCGTGCTCAGGCGCAGGGACAGCACCTTGTCGATGTTGTGCAGCCGGGTCAGCTCCGCCGACCAGCTCGCCGGATCAAACAGCTTGCCCGCGGCTGACAGGTAGTAGTCGCGCCACAGGTCGGGCATGGCCTGCTGCATCCGTTCCATCTGGGCTTCCATGTCGTCGCGCAGCGCGCGGGCCGGCCCCAGGGAACGGCTGACCGCATTCTGAAGCTGGGTGATTTTTTCGCGCGTGGCGTTCAGCTCGTCCCGGAAGCGCAGCATGGCGGGCCCGCCGGGAGTTCCGGCCTCGGTCTCCAGGTGCGCGAGTTCGTCCAGACGGGCGGTGAGGCCGGTCAGGCTTTCGTCCAGGGGAGAGGTCTGGCTGTCCAGATTTTCAAGCAGGCGGCGGGTGCGCTCGGCCACCACGCTCAGCTCGGCGGGCATGGCGCGGCTGACTTGGGCAATGGCGGCCAGTTTGCGGAATTCTTCCCCGATGTCCCTGACGCTGGCGTCCAGCGCGGCGTCCAGGGAGGGCAGGCGGGTCAGCAGTTCGTCCGCCCTGGCGCGGATGTCCGCCAGACTTTGCAGGTTGCCCTGTATGAGATTGTCCCACACATTCTGCACCGTTTCCGCGGCGGCCTGTCCCGTGGCGGAGAGCGCGGGGGAAGTGGCGTCGCCGTTGTCCGCAAGGGCCGGGCCGGGCCGGGCGGCGGCCAGAAAAATCAGGAGACAGCAGGGGGCACACAGGAATCGGCGCATGACATGTCCTTGGCGGCGGGCGCGACCGGCGCCGCGCCGCGCGGAAGCGGCCAGACCCGGAACCTGGCGGCGCGAGCGCGGCCGCTCAGTGGCCTGCCAGTGAAAAGGTCAGGTAGACGTTTTGTTCCTTGCCCTCCGGGGGCAGGGTGATGACGCCCGGCTGCAGCAGGGCGCGCAGAACGGCGGCGTCAAAGGCGCTGGAACCGGAGGGTTTTTCCATCTTGTATTCGGCCAGGGTGCCGTCGGGCTGAACCAGAAGACGCACGGTGGCGCTGTATTCCCCCTGAAGTCCTTCCGGCAGGGAGATGTGGGGCCGGGCGTTGTCCATCAGGATATCGGCATAGGATTTGGCCGGCGCCTGGGCGGATGCCTGCGCCGTCGCGGGGGGCGCGCCCGCATCGTCATATACGAAGGTCAAGGCCACTTCGGCCGGGGCCGCGTAGGGCGTGGGCGGAAAAATGCCGGCCTTGGCCACGGCCATGCACACGGCGTCATCCACGCCGGACTTGCCCGAACTTTTGCGCAGCTCGCACGAAAAGGGTTTGCCGTCGTTGGTGATGCGCACAATGACCGATGTGGAGCCGGTGGCGTCCGCGGGTTTGGTCCAGTTGGCGAGGATGATGTCCATCACTTGAGCGCCGTATCCTCCGCTGGAGTCGGCGCTGACCGCCACGGCAAGGGCGGGCGCGGCCGTCAGGCAGCCCGCCACGAGCGCCGGCGCAAGGAGGTGAAGGGGCTGAAGCGTGGGAAACATGGCATGGCCTCCGGATGAAGGGTGTTGTCCGTATCCTATACGTTTTGGGGGGCAGGGAGCAAGTCCCCCGTCTTCCGCCAGCGGGCGGGCGTGGAGAGGGTTCAGCGCGCCGCCATATCCTGGGTGTTGAACGTGATGATGAGCTCGTGCTGGTCAAGGGTGGGGGGCGGCGGCAGCTGGCCGGTGCGCAGCACGGCGTTGACCGCCGAGGCGTCCACATCGCCGCGGCCGGACGAACGCAGGATTTTGCAGTCCTGGATGTTCCCCGCCGCGTCCTGCACAATGCGCACCTGCACCACCAGATTTTCACGCGAATAGGTGGGCAGGCTCCAGTTGGACTGAACCAGCAGCATAACCTGTCCCACATACACGTCATACAGGCCGCCACCGCCGGGGCCGTCGCCCACGCCGCCGCCACCGCCCTGCTGCAGATCCGCCAGGGCGCGGGAGGCGGCCGAACTTTCGGAATTCTGTCGCCGCAGGTTGGCCAGAGCCCTGGCCGCGGCCGACGGGGGCGTTTTTTTCGTCTGGGCGGGTTTGGCCGGAGGCTTGGGCTCTTCCTTGGGCTTTTCCTTGGGTTTGGGCGGCTCCGGAGGAGTTTCGGGCTTTTTGTCCGGCTCGGGCGCCGGGCGGGGCTCCGGTTCCGGTTTCGGGGGTTCCGCCGGCAGGGCGGGCTGCGGGGCGGGGCCGGGTTCCTGCGGAACGGGAACAGGTTCTTCCGCCGGCAGGGCGGCGGGCACGGAGGACGGCTGCGGCACGGCCTGCTGAAGCTCCGGTGCCCGCGCCGAAGGAGCCGTCAGCTCGGGGGCGTCGTCCATGGCGGGCGCCGCCAGGGCGGCCGGAGCGCTCGGTTCCACCGTGGGGGGCTGCCGCCGTCCCAGCACGGCCGAAGGCAGGTTTTCTCCACCGGGGTCGCCCATGACCAGGCTCACCTGATACACCGGGCGCGGCGCGGGCAGCGGGGCTCTGGCGGGCCACAGCGCCATGGCGGCCAGCACGGCCAGGTGAAGAAGAAGCGAAAGGAGAAAACTGCCGGTGCGCATAGCTATCCGAAAAAGGGCGCCGCGGACGCGATGTCCGGTTTAGCGGTGTGCCGGGCTTTCACCGGACGGCGGCTGATTGTCGGGCAGGGCAATGACCCCCAGGCGATCGATGCCCGCCGCCTTGACCCGGCCCATGACGTCCACCACCACGCCATAGGGCACGCTCTGGTCGGCTCTGAGGAAGAGGGCCCGCCCCCTGTCGCGCACCAGGAGCCCAAGCCGGGTTTCCAGCTCGTCCAGAGGCACCTCGTACTGATCGAGGAACATGGTGCCGTCGCGGTTAATGGTCAGCACCAGATGATCGGAATCTGTGGGCAGGGTATCCACCTGCCTGGTCTGCGGCAAATCCACATCCAGGCCCTGATCCATCATGGGCGCGGTGACCATGAAAATGATGAGCAGAACCAGCATGACGTCCACAAACGGCGTCACGTTGATTTCCGAAACAAAGCCCTTGCCGCCGACGGAAGCGCCCATGGAAGCCGTCCTAGTCCGCCGCGCGGGTCGTGCCGTGCAGCATGTTGATTTCGCGCTGCACGCGGTTCAGAAAATCCGCCGCGAAGTTGACCATCTGCGTCTCGATGCCGCCAAGGCGCCCCAGAAACAGGTTGTAGGCGATGGTGGCGGGAATGGCCACCGCAAGGCCAATGGCCGTGGCAATGAGGGCTTCGGAAATGCCGGGGGCCACCGTGGCCAGCGAGGCGGACTTCATGAGGCCGATGGCGTGAAACGAGTTCATGATGCCCCACACCGTGCCGAACAGGCCGATGAAGGGGGCGGTATTGGCGGCGGTGGCCAGTACCGCGAGCGAACGGTTGAGCCGGCTCATTTCCATGCTGACGCCCTGGTGCAGGGCGCGGCGCACGTTGTCCACCACCACATCCTCGGAAACTCCGGCCTCCTTGGAGCGGTTGAATTCCAGCACACCCTGCTGGGCCACGGTGTACAGGGGAGACGAAGGGTCGCCGCCCAGGCTCTGCACCGCCTGGCGCAGGTCGCGGGCGCTGCCGAAGCGCTCCAGCCCCGTCGAGGCCTTGGCTTTGGCCAAATACAGACTCAGCCATTTTCTGATGATGATGGTCCAGCTGTAAATGGACAGGCAGACCAGCATTCCCATGATTATCTTGACCACCAGGGTCGCGTTGAGAAAGAGGGAAAAATAGTCCATGAATTCTCCGAAAAGAGAGCGCGCGGAGGAAAACCCCGCTCCGGCGCGCCGCGCTTTTTTTGTCCTTCATAAGCGCGCGCGCCGTCGGATGCAACGAAAAAATACGGCGGAAGGCGGGGGCGCGGCGCTGCCGGGCCCCCGCTGCGCCTGCTCCGCCGTGGACAGGCGCGATTCTTTGCGCTATGAAAAAAACCGGGCTCTTGCGCCGCTTTTTTCGCGCGGGGCACGGCCCGGCAGGCATGAGGCCGCCTCCAAAGCCGGTTCCGAACCTCCGCGGCCCCGGCCGGGTCATGCGCGTTTTGGGCGCGGCGCTTTCGCCCGCTTCTTTGCCAGGGGAAATGCTCAATGGTCTGGTATCGCTTCTGCGCCGTGGCTGTGGCCTGCGCCCTGTTTGTTCCCGCGCCCGTGCGGGCCGCCTCCTATACCATGAGCGAAGCCGTGCGCCAGGCGCTGGAATCCAACCCGGGCGTGGAAAGTTCGCGGCATTCCGTGGATGCCGCCGAAGCCGGCCGCAAGGCGGCCCGCAGTTCCTTCGGCCCCGCGGTCAGCTCCACCTATTCCTATACCCGTTACAACGAAGACCGCCCCTCGCGGCACGAGCGCAACTCCTACATGTGGTCGGTGGAAGCCTCGCAGCCGCTGTTCACGGGCTTCCAGCTTCTGAACGGCTATCAGAAGGCCGCGCTGCACAAGGACAGCCAGGTTCTTCAGCTGGACAACACCCGGCTGGCTGTCGTGGCGCGGGTGCAGGCCCGCTTTTTGCTGTACCTGAAGGCCGAGGAGAATATCCGCAGTACCCGGCGCTCGCTGGAGCGCGCCCGCGCCCAGCTTGCCCTGGCCCGGGCAGCCTATAATGTGGGCACGCGCCCCCGTCTGGATGTGCTCCAGGCCGAGCTTGACGTGTCCCGCACCGAGGCCACGCTTATCCAGAATGAAAACGAGCGCGATATTGACCGCGCCGAGCTCAATACCCTGCTGAACCTGCCCGTGGACTCCGCCACCGAGTATGTGGGGGATTTAAAGCCCCTTCCTTTCGAGCTGACCCTTGAGCGCTGTCTGGAGCTGGCTTTCCGCCAAAGGCCGGATTTGCTCATGGCCCGCAAATCCGTGGAAATTGCGGAAAAAGATTTGGGTATTGTCCGCGGTTCGTGGTATCCCAGGCTGTCGGCTTTCTTTAACTGGAATACGTCCGGCGCCCGCGCCGGTGCGGCGGGCAGCCGCTACAGCCCTGACGGGTACAGCGAGTGGCAGACGGGCGTCATCGCCACCTGGGATCTTTTCACCTCGGGCCAGCGCTGGTTCAGCGCCGGACAGGCCCGATCCCAAATAGCCGCCCTTGAGGCGCAGGCCCGGTCGGCCTTCAACGAGTCCGCCTTCGAGGTCAAGTCATACCTGCTCAATGTCCAGGATGCCAAACGCATGATCGCCGTGGCCGAGCGTTCCGTGGTCAGCGCCCGGGAATCCTACGACGATGCCAGAATGCGCTATGAACTGCAGCTCGGCACCAACCTTGACCTTCTCACCGCCCAGTCCGATCTGGCGTCGGCCGAGCTGTCGCTCATTTCGGCCAAAACGGATTATCTGACCGCCCTCTCCCGCCTCTATGCGGCCATTGGCGAAATTCACCCCGGCCTTGATGTTCAGGGCGAACCCGCCGTGCGTTCCGTGTCCGTGGACTGAGCCAGCCCCTGACGCGGGCGCGCTCCAATAATATTGGGCAGGGTGATCACAGCGTCCTCGCTCCCCAGAAGGAGCGACGCGGCGCTGCGGCCGGCCCAGACGGCGGATTGGCCGGGCAGGCGCAGCGCCATGGCGGCCTGGCCTCCCCCTTCCACATAGATGGCGGCGCGCAGGCGCAGATCCGGGTGAGCGTTGAGGGCGCTGACAAAACGGTGGACGCTCACGGCCTCGCGGCAGTGCAGGAAAAGAATGCGGCCGTCCTCGTCCTGAGCCACGGCGGCCACGGCGTGAACCGGACCGTTCCGGGGCCACAGATGGCTTCCGCCCGGGCCGAAGAGCCGAAAGTTCTGCACCACGATGTCGTAGGCGGGCAGCAGTTTTTCGCAGTCATCCACCGCGCGATCCAGCACGGCGGCCGGGGGCAGGCCCGCGCGGCGGGGGCCGCTGACAAAAAAGCCGTTGTAGCGGGACGCGATGCGGCTGTTGTTGACGTCCTCGCCCCGGCGCATATAGCCGGTGCTGGTTTTCCCGTCGGGCAGGTACATGCCCGCGTTGATGGCCGCCGTCAGATTCAGACTCTCGGCCCATTGGCGTATGGTGCGCGCGGGAGGCCCGTCCCAGGCCTCGCTGTGCAGGGAAAATTCATAGAGATCAGGCTCCATGCGCACAATCGTCACCTGAACGGGGGCCTGGCCCTCGTCGGGCTCGGTCAGCAGGGCCATGTCCAGACCGGCAGCCAGATTCGTCCAGCTCAGGGCGTGCCCTGCCTGGCGGGCCGCCTCGCGGGCGGTCTGGACGGCGGGTGGTGAAGGCGGCTCGGCCCCGCTTCCCGGCAGGGGCAGAAGCGGAAGCATCGCCAGCGCCAGAACGGGCCAGTTTTTCCACATAATTCCTCTATACGCCCGAATGGGGCATGACGCAAGCGCGGCCCCGGCTTTGTCCGCGAAGGGGCTGGCGGTGCGGCGCGCGCCGTGGCCATGCTTCCGGAAAAAATTTCGGAAGAAACGCGCCGGTACGAGCCTGCGCCCCGAAAAGGGCCATGCCCCGGAGGGCGAAACATTCGCCATTTCCAGGACTATGATTTCTCAATTCTTTGAATTTCCAAAAAGTTTTCCTGAAGTCCTTAAAAAAACAGACCATCTTCATGGGCGGGCGACTTGACGTATCAAGTTATTTGGATATAGTGAATTATATGTGTCCGCCGCCCGCGCCGGGCGCGATCGTGAAGAGGAGACTGGTCATGAACATTGCTCAGGCACTGAAAGAACGCTCCCGCCCGTTTTATTCGCTCGAGTTTTTCCCTCCGAAGGATTCGGCGGAATGGCCCGCCTTTTTTGGCATTGTGGAGCAGCTCACGGCGCTTGATCCCCTGTTCGTGTCGGTGACCTGCGGGGCCGGGGGCTCCACGCAGTCCTATACCCTGGACATCGCGTCCCGCCTGAAGCGCGATTACGGGCTGGAGCCCATGCCGCACCTGACCTGCGTGGGCGCCACGGCGGACAGTCTGCGCGCCGCGCTGGACGGCTTTGAGCAGGCGGGCATCAGCAATGTCATGGCCCTGCGCGGCGACAAGCCCCGTGACGCCGGGCCGGACTGGAACGAGGGCGACTTCCGCCACGCCGATGCGCTGGTGCGTTTTATCCGGGAAGACTGGCGGAAGGGCCGGGCCGGCTTTGGCGTGGGCGTGGCCGCCTACCCCGCGCCGCATCCCGAATCGCCCAGCTTTCGCAGCGACCGTGAGCGCCTTGCGGGCAAAATCAGGGCCGGGGCCGATCTGGCGGTGACGCAGCTTTTTTTTGACAGCCGGGAATATTTCGCCCTGGCCGAGGCTGTGCGCGCCGCGGGCCTGGATTTGCCCATTATCCCCGGTGTGCTGCCCATTCAGAGCCTGGCGTCCATCCGCCGCACCCTGTCCATGTGCGGCGCCAATATTCCCGGCGCGCTGTACCTGCAGCTGGAGGAAGCGCACGCCAAAGGCGGCACCGAGGCCGTGAAGGAAGCGGGCCTCGCCTTCGCCGTGGATCAGATCCGGCGCCTGCTCGACGGCGGCGCCCCGGGCGTGCACCTGTACACGCTCAACCGCGCCGAACTGTGCCTGCGCATCGCCGACGAAGTGGGCCGCCTGTAAAATTTCTGCCACGTCCCGTTCCGGGCGGGCGGTCTTCATCCGCCTGACTCTTTGCCGGATTCTCCGTCAGGACTTGACGGAGCCGTGTCATTGCCGTACTGTGAACGCTTTGCTACGCGAATCGGGGCGGCCGCGCCCCCCGGTTCCTTCTGGACGGAGAACTTCTCGTGAGTACCGAGACCAAAGCACGCAAACCGATCAAGCTGGCCACCCAGTCGGATCATGCCGCCTACTTCCTGCCCATGCTGGAAAGTTTCGCCGAGCACGGCGAATTGAACGAAGTGATCAAAAACTGTGTGGTTAAATCCTGCGAGCTTCTCGACGCGGGCGTTCCCCTGTTCCCCAACGATTTTGAGCGGCAGGACGACGCCGGCGCCATCCGCGCCGAGTACGAGGCGTGCGGCGCCGAGGAACTGGAGTCCGTGGACACCCGCTTTGTGCTGGCCGGGCGTATGGTGTCGTCGCGCTCGTTCGGCAAGGTCATTTTCTTTCATGTCCAGGATCGCAGCGGCCGCATCCAGTGCTATGCCGAGCGCGCCGTGCTGGGTGACGAAAGCTTCAGGATTTTCCGCAAGCTTGACGTGGGGGACATCGTGGGCGTCGCGGGCTCGCTGTTCCGCACCAAAACGGGCGAGCTCACCCTCAAGTGCGATTCGGTGCGCCTTCTGTCCAAGGCGTTCCGGCCCCTGCCGGACAAGCACTCGGGCCTGACCAATGTGGAACAGCGCTATCGCCAGCGCTATGTGGATCTCATCGTCAGTCCCCGCACCCGCGATATTTTCCGCAAGCGTTCGCGCATTGTGCGCGAATTCCGCCGTTTTATGGAACTGCACGGCTTCATGGAAGTGGAAACGCCCATGATGCATCCCCTGGCCGGCGGCGCGGCGGCCCGCCCCTTTGTCACCCACCACAACACGCTGGACATTGATCTTTATCTGCGCATCGCGCCCGAGCTCTATCTCAAACGGCTCATTGTGGGCGGCCTGGAAAAGGTGTTTGAAATCAACCGCTCCTTCCGCAACGAGGGCACGGACACCCGCCACAACCCCGAATTCACCATGTGCGAATTCTATTGGGCCTACGCCACGTTCCGCGATCTCATGGATTTCACGGAGCAGCTCTTCGCCCACATCGCGCTGGAAGTGTGCGGCGGCACGGTCATTACCTATCAGGGGCAGGAAATTAATCTCACGCCCGGCTGCTGGCAGCGCCTGACCTTTTATGACGCGCTGGAGCGGGTGGGGGGGCACCGGCCCGCATTCTACACCAATGCCCAGGCCGTGCGCGACTACCTCAGAACCCGCGGTGAGAAGGAAGTGGACAACGAGGGCCTGGGCAAACTGCAGGCCAAGCTCTTTGATTTGGATGTGGAACCCAAGCTCATCCAGCCCACCTTCATTTACCTGTACCCGGCGGAAATTTCGCCCCTGGCGCGCCGCAACGACGAGAATCCCGAGCTGACGGATCGCTTTGAGCTGTTCATCTGCGGCGGCGAAATGGCCAACGCCTTTTCCGAGCTCAATGATCCCGTGGATCAGCGCTGCCGCTTCGAGGCCCAGATGGCGGCCAAGGCCGCCGGCGACGAGGAAGCCAACCCGCTGGATGAAGATTATCTGCGCGCCCTGGAATACGGCATGCCGCCCACGGCCGGACAGGGCGTGGGCATTGACCGCCTGGTCATGCTGCTGACCGATTCGCCCTCTATCCGCGAAGTGCTGTTCTTCCCTCTGCTCCGGCCGGAACTGTAAGGGGACGGCCCATGTCCTTTGAACTCTTTATTGCGTCGCGTTACCTGGTATCCCGGCGCAAGCAGGCGTTCATTTCCGTCATTTCGCTCATGTCCGTGCTGGGGGTGGCCATAGGCGTGGCCGCCCTGGTGGTGGTGATGGGCGTGTACAACGGCTTTACCACCGATATCCGCGACCGCATTCTGGGTTCCAATTCCCATGTGATGGTCATGGCCTCCGTTCCGGGCGCCTTTGATTCGCCCGCGGCTGATCTGCCCCCGGACGGGAGCGTCACCCCGTATCTGGCGCGGGTCAGGGCCGTGCCCGGCGTGAGGGCCGCCACCCCCTACCTGTATACCGAGGTGCTGTTTTCCTCGCCGCGCGGGGCCACGGGACTGGTGCTGCGGGGCATTGATCCGGTTCAGGCGGGCGAGGCTCTGCCTCTCATCCACGATCTCCACGCGGGCGACGCGGCGGGCCTCATCCCCGGCGAAGGCGGCGCCGGCATTCCCGGCATTCCCGGCATTCTGATAGGCAAGGAACTGGCCGATCGCTTTCAGCTGCAGGTGGGCAGCCGCATTAATCTCATGTCTCCGGCCGGGCAGCGCACCACGGCGGGTTTTGCCCCCAAAATCCAGCCCTTTCGGGTGGCGGGCGTGTTCAAGTCCGGCCTGACGGATTATGACAGCCGCCTGGCCTATGTGTCCCTGGAGGCGTCCCAGGCGCTTATGGGGCTGCCCCCCGGGCGCATTTCCGGCATTGAGGTCTTTGTGGACGAGCCCTATGCCGCGCGCGAGGTGGCGCAGGCCATCGGGGATGCGCTCGGCCCGCCCTTTTTCGCCCGCAACTGGATGGATCTCAACGCCAGCCTGTTCGCCGCGCTCCAGCTGGAGCGCCTGGGCCTGTTCATCGTGCTGTCCATGGTTATTCTGGTGGGCTCCTTTTCCATCATTACCTCGCTGGTTATGCTGGTCATGGAAAAAACGCGCGACATCGCCATCCTCATGTCCATGGGGGCCACGGGGCGGGCCATACGCCGCGTTTTCATGCTTCAGGGCGCCATCATCGGCGCGGTGGGCACGGCCCTGGGCTATGCGCTGGGCCTCAGCCTGGCCTGGGCGCTCAAAAGGTACCAGTTTATCCAGCTGCCCGCGGGGGCCTATCCCATGGACAGGCTGCCCATTCTGATCAGCGTGTCCGACACGGTCATGATCGGCGTGGTGGCCCTCATCATGTGCTTTCTTGCCACCCTGTACCCGGCGCGGCAGGCGGCCCGCCTGATACCCGCCGAGGCGCTGCGCTATGAGTGATACGCGGCAAAGCGATGTCATGCCCGCCGCTCCCGGTGTGCAGTATCTGGCGCGGGCCGTGGAAAAAACCGTGAACGGCCCGGCCGGGGCCCTGACCATTCTGCGCAGCGTCAATCTGGGCATACGGGCCGGGGAATCCCTGGCCATAGTGGGCGCGTCCGGGTCGGGAAAATCCACCCTGCTGCACATCCTGGGCGCGCTGGATCGCCCCAGCGCGGGTTCCGTGCTCTTTGAGGGGCGCGATCTGGCCTCCCTTTCTCCCGCCGGGGCCGCCTCCTTCCGCAACCGGGAACTGGGCTTTGTGTTCCAGTTCCATCATTTGCTGCCCGAGTTCACCACGGTGGAAAATGTGGCCATGCAGGCCATCATCGGCGGCATGGCCCGAAGCCGGGCCCTGCGCCTGGCGGAGGCCGCCCTGGAGCGCGTGGGGCTTGCCGAACGGCGCGATCACAGTGTAACAACATTATCCGGCGGTGAACGGCAGCGGGCGGCCATTGCCCGGGCCACGCTGCTGGGGCCCAGGGTTCTGCTGGCCGACGAGCCCACGGGCAACCTGGATGGCGCCACCGGGGAAAGGGTGGTTCAGCTCCTGCTGGAGCTGAACCGCGGTCTGGGCATGACCCTGGTGGTCGTGACGCACAACCGGGATTTGGCGGCCCGCATGGGACGCAGTCTGGAATTGCGATCCGGAGAACTGTATGAACAGAGTCCTGTCTGAAGCCCATTATTTTCTGCGGCGCGTCTTTTTCGCCCTGCTTCTTCCGGCGCTGAGCCTGTGGCTGGGGGCTGTGTCGGTGGCTCCGGCCGCTCCTGGCGCGCAAACCCGCAATGTCACGCTGCTGGTTCTGCCCTTCGGCGTCAACGCGCCTGCGGATGTGGCCCGGCGCATGGAAGCCGACCTGCCCGCCCTGCTCGGGCAAAGGTTTTCGGCCGCGGGCTTCCGCGTGCTGTCCAGCGCCGAAACCCGGCGCGCGGCCGGGCAGAAACCCATCCGCGATGCCGCCGGCGCGCGTTCTTCAGCCAAAAGCGCGCGGGCCGACTACGCCGTCTTTGGCTCCTTCAGTCAGGTGGGCGACAGCATCAGCCTGGATATGCGCCTGGTGGACGCATCCTCGTCCGCCGTGCGCCCCTATTACGTCGAAAAATCATCACTGCTCGAATTGCCCGCCGCTCTGGACGAGCTGGCCGCTCAGGCCTTTGCGGGCGCGACCAGCAAGGATTCCCTGGCCGATATTCAGGTTCGGGGACTGCGCGTGCTGGATCCGGATCGGGTGCTGACGCGGCTCAATACCCGCAAGGGCGATGCCGTCAATGTGGACGCTGTGGATGACGATGTGCGCCGCGTCTGGGATATGGGCTATTTCAGCGACGTGTCCGCCGATATTGAGGAAAGCGGGCAGGGCAGGATACTGGTCTTTACCGTGGTGGAAAAGCCCCGCATTGACGAGGTGCGGGTGGAAGGCTCCGACGCGGTGAAAATAGGCGACATTACCGAGGCCATGAGCTCGCGCACCGGCACGGTGCTCAACGAAAGGCTGCTGGCCGATGATCTTCAGAAAATTACCGATCTGTACCGCAAAAAGGGCTATTATCTGGCCGAGCTGTCCTATGACGTTCTGACCCGGCCCGACGGCGCGTCGGCAAGCCTGATCCTCAAGGTCAACGAAGGCAACAAGCTCTATATCAAGGCCGTGGATGTCGAGGGCCTTCAGCAGGTGCGCCGCAAGGATCTGGATGGAGCCCTGGCCCTCAGGAAGCGCTCCTTGCTGTCGTGGCTTACCGGCACGGGGGTGCTCAAGGAAGATCTGCTGGATCGCGATGCCCAGGCCATTCAGGGCTATCTGGTCAACCAGGGCTACATTGACGCCAAGGTGTCCGCGCCGGAGGTGCAGTACGACGAGGACGGCATCCGCATCATTTTCCGCGTCCGCGAGGGAAGCCGCTATAGCCTGGGGCACATCGGCTTCCGGGGCGATCTCATCGACACCGAGGAGCGGCTGTTTGAGCTCATCCAGCTCGATGACCAGAAGGAAAAAAATACCTTCTTCTCGCTGCAAATCATGCAGGAAGACGTCAAGCGCCTTACGGATCTGTACGCCGATTACGGCTACGCCTTTGCCGACGTGTCGGTGGATACCGATCCTCACCCCGAGGAAGCCGTGGTGGACGTCTATTATCAGCTTATCCCCAGGGAAAAGGTGTATGTGCGCCGGGTGGAGCTGGAAGGCAACACCAAAACGCGCGACAACGTGATCCTGCGCGAATTGCGCCTGGCCGACGGGCAGCAGTTCAGCGGCGAAAAGCTGCGCCGTTCCACCGAACGCCTGGACAAGCTGCGTTATTTTGACGAAGTGAACCCGCAGCTGGTGCCCACCGGCGTGCCCGGCGAGGTGGATCTGAAAGTGGGGGTCAAAGAGGGCAATACCGGGATGCTCAGCCTGGGCTTTGGCTATTCCACCTATGACAAGTTCGGGGTGTCGGCGGGCATCCGGGAATCGAACCTGTTCGGACGGGGCTATCAGCTCGGCCTGATGGGCTATTTTTCCGGACGCGAAAATTCGCTGGATCTGTCCTTCATCAATCCACGGCTGTATAACACCGATCTCGGCATGGGCATCAGCCTGTACGCCATTGATGAGGAATGGACGAACTTTGACAAGCGCACCGTGGGTTCGCAGATTCGCTTCAGCTACCCGCTTGGCGAATACAGCTATGTGAACTGGGGATACCGGCTGGATTTCTATCGCTTGAGCAATATGACGCGCTGGGCCGCGCCGTCCATCCGCGACTACGAGGGCGACAACTGGGCCAGCGTGCTCAGCATGGGGGTCAGCCGCGACACCACCAACAGCGGCACCAATCCCACGCGCGGCACCAAGGCCAGCCTCTATGTGTACTATGGCGGCGGTGGCCTTGGCGGCAGCGACAACTTTGTCAAGCCCATTGCGGAGTGGGGCTTCTTCCACGGCCTTACCGAAACCCACGTTCTCCACGCCCGCGCCACGGTGGGGGCGGTGTACCGCAACACCCATAAAATCGTGCCGGCCTTCGAGCGCTTTTACCTGGGCGGCATGAACAGCGTGCGCGGGTATTCGCTGGAAGACATGTCCCCCCGTGACCCGAAAACCGGCGAGCACATCGGGTCAGACCGCATGGGCTACACCAATTTTGAATACATCTGGGTCTTCAAGCCCGAAGCGGGCCTGGCGCTGGTGCCCTTCTTCGACATCGGCGTGAGCACCGATTCCAAGTATCAGGATTTCTTTGACAAGGTGTATTATTCAGCGGGGCTGGAAGTGCGCTGGCGTTCACCCATGGGTGATCTGCGCTTTGCCTATGGCTTCCCCCTGACCGAGAATGTGGATGGCAGGAAGCGCAGCAGCGGGCGCTTCGAGTTTTCCATGGGCCAGGCGTTCTAGGGGGGAGGGGCGGCCACGGGAACGATCGGTCAGGCCGCTTTTTCCAGGCCGCGTCCGGGCCTGTCGCCGGCCGGCGCGTCAAAGCCCGGAAGGCCGCAATGCGTCAGGCTTTGTCTTCCACCCTGAAGCGCACCCGCAGCACCCCGCCGTCGCCGCTGGCCTCCCATTGGTGTGATACCCAGACAAAGCGGCCGCATTCGGCGGTATTGCTCACATGCTCGCCAATGCAGGGGCAGGCGTCGGCCGGATCGGCCGGGTCGCCCACATACACGATGCGCAGGGTGTCGCCCGCGCTGTCCGGCAGGCGGGAGAGATTGAAACGCCGCGCCGCTTCGGCGCGGGGCATGGGCAGGGCCGTCACGTCCAGATGCCGGGCCAGCACGGCGTTGACTTCGGCCTCCACGGCGCGGACTTCCTCCTCGCCGAGGTCGCGCGGAAAGTGGAAATCCACCTTGGACTTTTTGGGGTTGATATGGGTGGAAAAGCAGCGGGGGCAGCCGTAACGGCGCATCATGACGCCGTTGAGCACATGCTCGGCGCTGTGCATGCGGGGATCGTAGTCTTTGGACATGGCGCTTCCTCAGGAAGACTGTGCGGCGGCTGATGGCGCGGGCTGACGGTGAAAAAGGGCCGCGGTGCCCGGATCGCGGCCTGCCAGCATAGCCCGTCCGTTCGGTCTGCGCAAGAGCGCCTTGCCCTGCCGCTTTTTTCGCGTCATGCGTTCCCCCGCGCGGAAATTTTGTCTTTGGCTGAAAGAGCCAAAGATTTTTTCAGAAGCCCCGGAGGCGCACGGTTCCCGCTCTTGGCAGCGCTGCCGTGGCGGAGTAGGTTAACCCCACGCGGGAAGGATTCATGTGCCTCGCGCCATGATTGTCCCAACCGGAGCAGAGAATCCCACACGCGGGAGGCCCCATGATTCAGGCGGATCTGCACAATCACACCTGGTATTCCCACGGCGCGGCCACCACGGCCGACATGTACGCGGCGGCGCAAAAAACGGATCTGGAGCTATTCGGTTTTTCCGAACATTCTCCGCTGCCGCCGGGCTACGCCTGCGGCCTGTACCGGCATGGCGATCTCAGCGGCGTTTTTCCCGAGTATGCGCGGGAGGTCATGGCGCTGCGGCGCACGGCCGTCCGGCCCCGGGTTCTGTTCGGCATGGAACTGGACTGGATTCCCGCCCGGCGGGATTTCATGGAAAAGCTGGTGTCCGCGTATCCCTTTGACTATATTATCGGCGCCATCCACTATCTGGGAACCTTCAGCATCGGCTCCGGCAATTGGAGTGACGGCGAGGCCGCCTGCTTTGCCCGCTACGATGCGTATTATGACGAAATGGCCCGCATGGCCGCGTCCGGGATGGTGGACGTGGTGGCTCACCCCGATTTTATCAAGCTGCACTCCTTCGAGTGCTTCCACCGCTGGCTCACAAAGCCGGAAAGCCTGCGCCGGGTGCGGCGCGCCCTTGAGGCCATGGCCAAAGCTGGCACGGCCATGGAAATATCCTCCGCCGGGCTGCGGCGGCCCTGGCATGAGGCCCACCCCGCGCCCGCCATTCTTCCCCTGGCCGCCGCGGCGGGCGTTCGTATCAGCTTTGGTTCAGACTCTCACGGCACGGACAGCATCGCCGGCGACTTTGCCAGTCTGGCTGAAGCGGCCCGCGCCCACGGTTTTCACGAATATCTGATTTTCGAGCAGCGCCGCCCCCGCGCCCTGCCCCTGTAAGGCCGGCCATTCCGGCGCTTCCGGGAAAAGTCCGGCGTGCCGCGGGCGGCCGGGGTCTTTCCGTGTTCGCGGGGTGTCAAAGCCCGGCTCCGGCGCCGGATCTGTTTTCAGCGTGCAGCACGTGCACGGCGCAGCCCAGTCACGGGTCAAAGGCGCGGATCAGGCGGCCCACATTAACCGGACTTTCGCTGTCGGGCACGGTCACGCCGATGAGGGCCTGTTCCACGGGGCCGCGCTGGCCCATGTCGTCGCGGGGACTGCAATTCCACAGGGTGGCGGGCAGAATCTGATACTGGCTGATTGCCCCATCCCGGATGCTGAGGGCGTGCAGGAGCGAGCCGCGCGGGGCCTCGGTGCAGGCGAAGCCTTCGGCACTGGAGGGCAGCCTGGGGGATGTCCATGTCTCGCCGCCGGGCTCCAGTTCGTCCAGCCACCGCTGGATGGCCTTGACCACGACAAAGGCTTCCTCGGCCCGGGCCAGGTGGCGCCCCATGATGGAGAACACAAAGCGCTCGCCCAGGTCGCGAATGCCCGCGGCCTCCATGCCGAAGTATTTCCGCGCAAGCCTTGCGCCCACCGGGGAAAGTTCGGCGTGGCTGATCCACATCCGGGCGTGGGGGCCCACTTCCATGGGATGGCCGTCGTAGCGGGGGGCTTTGGAAAAACTGTAGGCGCCGGCCTTGTTCATGTCCACCGCGCCGCCGCCCTGGCTGAGCAGGCGGCCGCCGGCCCCGTCCGCAAACCAGGAGTATCTGACGTATTCCGCCACCTTCAAGGGATCAAAGGGATAATCCTGGCCCTGGCAGTACACGCCGGGCCTGAAGAGAAAGTTCTGTCCCCCGTCGTCCTGGGGAAATCCCCCCATGCACAGGGCCGCGGCGTATCCGGAACCCATGCCGCACAAATCCCTGTACCGCGAGGCAGCCAGGTAAACCATGGGCAGGTATTTGTCTTCCACAAAGGCGCGCACGCCCTCACAGCGGGCGCGGAAGCCGGCAATCTGGGCTTTGGTGGGCCTGGCCGCCGCGCCGCCGGCCAGAATGCCCTGCACATGGGGCATGCGGCCGCCGAACAGGGCCGCCATTTCATGGCAGGTGCGCCGAACCTCAAGCGCCTCCAGATATTCGTCCATCCCCAGCGCGTTGAGCCTGGCGTCAAAACGCAGATCGGGCCTGGCGTAACGGGGCCTGAAGGGGGCGCTGTCCGGCCCCTCAATGAAGTCCTGCCCTGCCAGATGATAAAAGCTGAGAATATGGGACTGCAGGAAATTGGCTCCCTGCATGAGGTTGCGCGCAAGGCGGCCGTTGCGGGGCGGCAGGGTGCCGGCGGCCTTTTCCAGCGCCATGCTGGAGGCCAGCGCGTGCGATACCGGGCACACGCCGCAGATGCGCTGGGTAATCTGCACGGCGTCGCGAGGGTCGCGTCCTTTCAGGATGCTTTCAAAGCCACGGTACATGCCGCCGGTGAGGCGGGCATCCACCACGCGGCCGTCTTCCACCATGACGGAGGCCTTGAGGTGGCCCTCGATGCGGCTGATCGGATCAATGGCTATGGTCATCGGCTGAGACATAGGGTGCTCCATTCCATCAGCGTTCATAAAAAGGGGACTGTCCGTCCGGAAAATCGGGCTGGACACAGCCCGTGCACAGCGCGTTTTCCACGCACCAGTTCACCGCGCCGTTCCAGCGCCGCGCGGGGGAATCGCACATGGCGCCCGGCCCCTTGCAGCCCAGGTCATAGCGGCAGCCGCTCTTGTCGGTGATGACGCCGGCCATGCGGCCTTCGTCGAATAAATACAGATAGGGGCAGTTTTGGTGAGTATTGGCGCCGTAAAAGAGGGTGGGTCGACCCTCGGCGTCGAGCAGGCGCATGACTTCGGCCACACCTTCGGCCGGGCCATGGCGCCCGACGGCGTCCAGCGCCACCAGCAGAGTGCCCGTCATCCAGTCCGGATGGGGCGGGCAGCCGGGAATATTGACCACGGGCGTCTGAATTTCCGCGGAGTGCAGGAAGGCCCGCATCCCCATGGCTCCGGTCACGGAACCGCGCGCGGCGGAAACCCCGCCGTAGGCGGCGCAGCTGCCCATGGCCAGCACGGCGGCGGCCTGGGGGGCCATATCGCGCAGCACGCCTTCCAGGGTCAGTTCCCGGTGCCGATCCTCGCCGATGACGCAGAAACGGCCATTTTCCCGCACGGGCACCGCGCCTTCCACCACCAGGAAAAACCGGCCGCGCTGTTCCCCGGCCAGCCTGTGCATAAGGCTGATGGCGGGTTCGCCCTCACCGGCCATGAGGGTGGGGTGAAAGTCAAGGCTGATAATCCGGAGCAGCAGCTCGGCAATGGCCGGATGGGCGCTGTTGAGCAGTGATACGGAACAGCCGGTGCACCCCTGCCCCTGCAGCCAGAAAACGTGGGGGCGTTCACCCGTCAGGGTTTCCGCCAGGGTCTGCCGGACGGCGGGGTGAAAGATGCGGGAAATCCCGTATCCGGCCACCGTGCCCGAGCAAAGCCGGACAAAATCGCGCCTGGAGAGGGTCATGGCGCCTCCCTGGAAAAAAGGGACGGTTCGCCCGGACGCCGGCGCCCGGGCATTCCGCCGTTTCCGCCAGCATTACCCGGCCGGAAAAATTTTTGTCAACCGCATGAGAGCGCGGCGCAAAGTCCGGACGGGGCGGCGCATGGGCCGCGCGTGTTGACAGACGGGTATGTTCTTGGCAATGCTTAGCCCGATTATTACTCAGGCGGTCGCCCGCCGCTGTCATCAGGAGTTCTCCATGCCCAGGCCCCAGACCCGCATGACGCGCCAGCGTATGATTATTCTGGAAGAGCTGCGCAAGGTGCATACTCACCCCACGGCAGAAGAACTGCATTCGAGGGTGCGGGAGCGCATGCCCCGTATCAGCCTTGGCACCGTGTACCGCAACCTTGATCTGCTGGCCGCCTCACATCAGGTCGTCAAGCTGGAGTCCGCCGGAACCATGCGCCGTTTTGACGGCAACACCGCGCCCCACCGCCATGTGCGCTGCGTCAGGTGCGGCCGTGTGGCCGATGTGCCCGCCGCCATGTTCCGTGACGCCGATCCCGACGTAAGCGGCGTGCATGTGGACGGCTTTGCCGTCACATCCGCCCGGGTGGAATATGACGGCCTGTGCGACCAATGCGCGGCTCCGCGCGCCTGAGCCCCAGTTCCCGTGAACCTTGTGGCTTGACCCCGGCCCGTATGGGTCAGCCGGCTTAAACGCGAAGGCGCTCCGGCCTCCATAACGCGGAGCGCGGCGCCCGCGGCCTCACCCTTTACATTCAGGAGTATTGTCATGAAATCGCTGAAAGGCACCCGCACGGAAAAGAACCTGCTCACCGCGTTCGCGGGCGAGTCTCAGGCCCGCAACCGCTATTCCTTCTTTGCCGGCCAGGCCAGAAAGGAAGGCTATGTTGAAATGGCCCAGACTTTTGAGGAAATCGCCAATCAGGAAAAGGAACACGCCAAGCGCCTGTTCAAGTTCCTCGAAGGCGGCGAGGTGGAAATTTCGGCGTCCTTCCCCGCCGGAGTCATCGCCACCACCCGCGATAATCTGCTGGCGTCCGCCGCAGGGGAAAATCATGAACACACGCAGATGTATCCCGACTTCGCCAGGGTGGCCGAGGCGGAGGGCTTTGCCGAAATTGCCGCGGTCATGCGCAATATCGCCGTGGCCGAGGCCCATCACGAAAAGCGTTTTCTGGCCTTTGCCGATGCCATCGCCAGCGGCGCGGTGTTCAGGTCGCCGGACAAGGTGGTGTGGCGCTGCCTGAACTGCGGCTTTATTTACGAAGGGACGGAAGCCCCCGCCGCCTGCCCGGCCTGCGCGCATCCCCAGGCCTATTTTCAGCGCCTGAAGTAATCCGGCAAACACGAGAGTCCGCCATGTCCGAACCCAAAGATATATGGCAGTGCCAGATGGCCAATTGCGGCTATATGTATGACCCTGACCGCGGCGACCGCAAGGGGCATATCGCCAGGGGCGTCAAGTTTGAGGATTTGCCCGACGACTGGCGCTGCCCGGTGTGCGGCGCGGGCAAAAAGGCGTTCAGGCCCCTCGGTTGAACGGGCGCCGCGCCCCTGTCCGGCCCGGCCGGAGGGGGGCGCGGTCTGTGGTGTTTTTTTTTGAATGGGCAACGCGCCAGACTGCGGCCTGCCAAAAAAGGCGGGCCCGTCTGGCGCGTTTGGCGCGCCCGCGCCGCTTGACCCCTTGCCTACGGCTTTACGTAGGCATAGCCCTCGCGCTGGAGACGCACCAGTTCCACCATGCCGGCGGGGATGACCCGGCAGGCCGGCCACAGGGCGTCGGGCGAAATGTCGTTGCTTCTGAGGGCGTTGGCGCAGAGCCGGATATCCAGCCCCAGGCCCGCCGCTTCCTCGCCCCTGGCCGCCAGATCGGGGTATTGCCTGGTGAACAGCCTGACGGCGGGGCCGTTGGCCACCAGCGTCATGCGCGGTTTTTCATCCGGCAGGGCGTTCGCGTAGTTGATCGCGTTGGTAAGGGCCAGTTTCAGGACTGCGGGATCATCGCTGTCCACATGCAGCAGCAGATCGGTATTCATCAAAGCTCCTTCCTTTCTGATCTTCGGTGTGCGCCTTTCCGGGGCGGGGCACGCCTGCCGGGGGCGGGAACATGCCTCCGGCGCGTCCCGCCCGCTCACAGCTTTCTCAAATCCGCGTACCAGGCGGCGCTTTCGTTGAGCAGCTTCAGGGAACGGTCGGCCAGGGAATACGGGTCGTTGAGATAGCCGTCCAGCAGCAGGGTATTGTCGTAGAGGCTGTTCACCATGTCGCGCAGCAGGGGATCGTCGGCGTTGGCCTTGTGGATGCGCAAAAGAGCGCGCATGAGCGGATGGTCGGGGTTCAGCTCCAGAATTTTCTTGGGAATGCCGTCGCTTTTCTGCATGACGCGCATGAGCTTTTCCATGGAGGACGACACCCCGTCGGGCGACACCAGGCAGGCCGGGCTGCCGCTCAGGCGATCGGACACGCGGATTTCCTTGATCTGATCGCCCAGAATGGCGCGCATGGCCTCCACCAGCCTGTCAAACGCCGTTTTGTCGTCGCCGGACAGGGGCTCGGCCCTGGGTTCGCTTTCACCGCTGTCGGGAAATTCGTCCAGGGCCTTGGCGTCGGCCTGTTCCACGCTCTTGAACGCATGTTCCTTGTACTGGCCAAGACTTTCCAGGGCGAATTCGTCCACGGCTTCCAGCAGATACAGCACTTCCAGCCCCTTGCGGCGAAAGCGCTCCAGATGCGGATTGACCCTGGCCGCCTCGCGGGTGGGCGCGGTCACATACCATATTTCCTTCTGCCCCGCTTTGGCCCGGCTCAGGTAATCATCCAGGCTGGTCACGGCCTCGCCTTCGGTGGCCGAGGACGCGAAGCGCAGCAGCGGGGCCACGCGCTCGCGGTTCAGGTAGTCGTTGAACGCGAACTTGAACCAGCGGCCGTGCAGCTTCCAGAAGGCTTCGTACCTGTCCTTGTCCGAGGCGGCCAGACGCTCCAGATGGCTCAGCACCTGTTTGACGATGGTCTGCGATATCTTGCGCACGACCGCATTTTCCTGGAGTGTTTCGCGCGAAATGTTGAGCGGCAGGTCTTCCGTGTCCACCACGCCTTTCAGGAAGGCCAGATAATTGGGCACCAGCTCGCTGTTGGAGCGCTCGATGAGCACCCGGCGCACATAGAGGTCGGGGCCCCATTCGCCTTTTTGTTCCTGAAAATAGTCCTGCGCCGTATCGGGAATGAACAGCAGGGCCGTGAACTGGACGGGCGCGTCCACCGACAGGTGGATGACATCCAGCGGCGCCCTGGAATCGTAGGTGAGAAAGGTGTAAAACTCGTTGTACTGTTCCTTCGTGATGGAGAACTTGGGTTCGCGCCACAGGGCGGGCGTGGTGTTGACCCGGTCGCCCTCCAGGATAATGGGGAAGGGCAAAAAGTTGGAATGGGCGCGAATGATGGATTCCAGGCGGTATTTTTCCAAAAATTCTTTGGCGTCATCCTTGAGGTAGGCCCTGACCACGGTGCCGCGCCGGATGCCCTGCGCCTCGTCCCCGTCCAAAGCCTTGACGGAAAAGCTGCCCGTGCCGTCCGATGTCCACACATGGGCCGTGGCGTCGCCCCGGGCGGGCATGGACGTCACTTCCACCTTGTCCGCCACCATGAATACCGAATAAAAGCCCACGCCGAAGTGGCCGATAATCTGCGAGGCATCGGCCGGGGCCCCTTCGCTTTCGCGGATTTCGTCCGAGCCGGCCGTTTTTTCGCTGCCGTCCGCCGTGCCGTCGTGCGTGTCCCCGGTCTGTTCCGGGGCCTGCGTGTCGCCCTTTTCCCCGGTCTGAGCCCCGGGCTGTTCGGGGTTGCCGGCCCGTTCCGCCCTGCGTTCACGCAAAAACTGTTCCGAACCCGACCTGGCAATGGTGCCCAGGTTGTCGATCATCTCCTGTTCGCTCATGCCCACGCCGGTATCGGCCACCATGAGCACGCCGGCGTCCTTGTCCACCGTGATGCGTATTTCCAGCGGCAGGTCGGCGCCGCGCGCGCTTTCACCCGTGTTTTGCAGAAAGCGCGCCTTTTCCAGCGCGTCCGAGGCGTTTGACAAAAGTTCGCGCAGAAAGATTTCCCGGTTGGTATACAGCGAATGGGTGAGAATATTGAGAACCTTGCGCGTTTCCGCGCGAAACTGATGCGTTTTGGCCCTGGCCATGAACCTGCCTCCTGAAGCGTGGTCTTTTCTCGGTGTCAGATAATGCGTTCTGTCCGCCCGTCAAGGGCCGCCAGTGGAAAGAGTCCCGCGCCTCAGGCGCGGATAAGGCCCGCGGGCATCCGCCCGCGGGCCTTATCATGACAGCGTGTTTCTTGCGCGCTTAGTTCACCCGGGCCCCGTTGGGCGCGGGGGCGGTCAGCAGGGCCAGGCCGTCCGCCCATTCGGCGCTGAGGATCATGCCCTGCGATTCCAGGCCCCGCAGCGTGCGCGGCGGCAGATTGGCCACCACCACAACCTGTTTGCCCGCCAGGCTTTCCGGCTCAAAAAAGGCGGCGATGCCCGACACGATTTGCCGGGGCTTGTCTTCGCCGAGATCCACGTCAAGGCGGAGCAGCCTGTCCGCATGGGGATGGCGCTCGGCCTTCAGAATGGTGCCCACGCGCAGATCCAGCTTCTGGAAGTCGGCGAACTCAATGGGGGCCTTGGCATCCGCAACGTCCGCCGCCTGAGCGCTTTCAGCCTGAGCGGGCGCTGCTTTGACCTCCTTGTGAGGTTTTGCTTTTCCGGGTCTGGCCGGGGCGGCGGGAGTCTCCAGCCGGGGGAACAGGTTGGAGGCGCGGGCAATCTCCACGCCGCTGCGCAAATGCACCCGGCACTGCAAAAGGTCGTCCAGGGCATCGGGGCGGAAGGCTTCGGCCCGCAAGGGGCGGCCCAGCTGTTCCTGCATGGCGGCGGAAGCGCCGGGCATCACCGGCCACAACAGCCGGGCCACCTTGTACATAGCTTCAAGCAGCGTGCGCATCACGGTGCTCAGGCGTTCCGTGTTTCCTTCCTTGAACAGGGACCAGGGCGCCTGGGCGTCCACATACTTGTTCATGGCCCGGATGGGTTCCCACAGGGCCTCCAGCGCCTGGGAGAAGCGCACCTGACGGAACAGCTGCACATAATTGAGCGCGGCGGAGCCGGTGAGTTCGGCCAGGACGTCGTCGTCCTCCTCCGGGTTTCCCAGGGGAGGGATTTTGCCGTCGAAGTATTTGCCGTTCATGGACAAGACGCGGCTGAACAGGTTGCCGAGATCGTTGGCCAGGTCGGCGTTGATGCGGGTGGTGACGCTTTCGTCCGAAAACGAGGCGTCGGAGCCAAAGTGCATTTCCCGCAGCAGGAAGTAGCGGAAGGCGTCCAGGCCAAAGTATTCGGCCGCCTTGAGCGGATCCACCACATTGCCCAGGGATTTGGACATCTTGGTATCGCGCACCAGCCAGTAGCCGTGGACATTGAGGTGTCCGTACACCGGCAGATCGGCCGCCTTGAGGATGGTCGGCCAGAAAACGCCGTGGGGCTTCAGGATATCCTTGGCCACCAGATGCTCTCCCGGCCAGAACCGGGCGTAGAGGCCCCCGGGGTCGCCCTCGCCGTCCGGCCAGCCCAGGGCGGAAATATAGTTGGCCAGGGCGTCAAACCACACATAGCACACATAGTCGCGGTCAAAGGGCAGTTCAATGCCCCAGGTCAGGCGGGTTTTGGGGCGCGAGATGCACAAGTCTTCCAGCACGCCGCCGTCCAGCATGGCCAGCACTTCGTTGCGGTAGCGCTCCGGCCGGATGAAATCGGGGTGATCCAGAATATGCCGCTTCAACCAGCCCTGATATCTGGACATTTTAAAAAAGTAGTTCTTTTCGCTGATATATTCCGGCTTGGTCTGATGCTGCGGGCACAGGCCGTTTTCCAGCTCCTTTTCGGTATAGAAGCGCTCGCACCCGAAGCAGTAATGGCCGCCGTACTCGCCGAAGTAAATATCGCCCTTGTCGTAGATGCGCTGCAAAAGAGCCTGCACCGACGCCTTGTGCGCCGGGTCGGTGGTGCGGATGAACTGATCGTGCTCAATGCCCAGCCGTGGCCACAGGGCCTGAAACTCGCCGGAAATGCCGTCCACAAATTCCTGCGGCGACTGCCCGGCGGCGGCCGCCGCCTTGACGATTTTATCCCCGTGCTCGTCCGTGCCGGTCAGCATGCGGGCCTCTTCCCCGGCCAGGAGATGGAAGCGCTTGAGGGCGTCGGCCACAAAGGTGGTGTAGGCATGGCCCAGGTGGGGCCTCGCATTGACGTAATAGATGGGCGTGGTGATGTAATAGCTGCTCACGGGAGACTCCTCATTCAGGGCAATTCCACGGTGAAGAAGGCGGCCCGCCCGCTGACGGAAGGGCGGGGGGGCGTGAGGGAAAAGCGTGGCCCGAAGGCATCCGGTTCCGCATCAGAAAACGTCGCCGCCATCGCCGGGCAGGACTTCCCGGGACGCGGCCTCCTGATCCGCGCCGCTTCTGCGGCGGCGCCGGTGCCTGGGCCGGGCTTCCGCCGCGGCCGCCACGCTGGCCGGCGCGGTTTCATCCCGGGCTGTTTCCGCAAGAGGCTCCAGCTCTGCCAGATCCCTGTCCAGGGTATCGGGCGCGGCGGAAACGACCACCAGCTCCTGGCCGGGGTGCGGCGCCCGGCCGCCCGGGGCGGGCGCCGTTTCGGCCCGATGGGGATGAAGTTCCTGCCATTGCTCAAGGCTGTATTCGGTTTCCTGCCCGGCGTCGGGCAGAACAACAACGGTATTGCGAAACATATTGCCGCGCAGCACGCGCATGGGGCCCAGATCGGTCTGATAGCGCTTGCCCAGCCTGGGGCAGCTGCGATGAAAGGCGTCGTAGTTGTCCTGTTCGTAACTGAGGCAGCACAAAAGACGGCCGCAGATGCCCGAAATTTTGGCCGGATTGAGGAACAGATTTTGTTCCTTGGCCATTTTGATGGTCACCGGCGCGAATTTGTGCAGGTAGCGGCGGCAGCAGCACACCATGCCGCAGTTGCCCAGCGCGCCCAGCATCTGGGTTTCGTGGCGCACGCCGATCTGGCGCAGTTCGATGCGGGTGCGGTACTGGCGCACCAGATCCTTGACCAGCTCACGAAAGTCAATGCGGGTGGGCGCGGTGAAAAAGAAGATCATTTTCCCGCGATCGTACTGGGTTTCCACATCCACCAGCTTCATATCCAGACCGCGTTCCGCGATGCAGCGGCGGCAGAAGGCGCGGGCTTCGGCGGACAAGGCCTCATTGTCGCGGCCCGATTTCATCTCGTCGGCTGTGGCGGCGCGGGCCTCCGGCAGGGACGGGAGGGATGCTCCGGCGGGCTGGGGCTGTTCCTGCGCGCCAGGCGGCGCGTCAACCGGCGCGTGGAGCGGCGTGTCGGCCGGAACCGGCCGCTGCCAGGCCACGCGGCCAAATTCGGGCCCCCGTTCGGTGTCCACCATGACACCGTCGCCCACGGCGAACGGGGCGCCGCCCTCAGGCTCCGCGGCGCGGCAGGCCAGCGCCTGGCCGTATTGGCTGAAGCGTATGCCGAGTATCTGTTTCATGGCTGTCAAAAAAACGATCCGTGTCCCCGCGCCCTGCGTGTGGATGAAGCGGGGCTCCGGCCCGTTCATGAAGCCACATGCGGACGCATGATTTTCCGGAAAAGGGCGTGTCCCCGCCCGGAATGGTTTAATGCTGCGTTTCTTTTCGGTCATTCGGCGGCGGCTGTCAAATAGCCCTCCTCTGGCCTTTGGACGCAATCCGGACTATAAGAAAGCCTTCCCCTCATCCTCACCTCCATCCGCACACCAAGGAGTGATGCCATGATCGACCGCGATGCCGCCCTGGATCTTTTGCGCGAAAACGGGCCCGAAGCTCACCTTGTCCAGCACGCGCTGGCCAGCGAGGCCGTCCTGCGCGCCCTGGCCCGCCGCTTCGGCGAGGATGAGGAACTGTGGGGGCTCACCGGCCTTCTGCACGACTGGGATTATCCGCGCACCGCGTCCAATCCGGCCCGGCACGGTCTGGACGCGGCCGAACGCCTGGCCGGCCTTCTGCCGGACGAGGCTCTTCAGGCCATCCGCGCCCACAACGCCGAGTGCAACGGCAGCGCCGTGAGCGGTCGTTTTGATGTGGCCCTGCGCTGCGGCGAAACCGTCACCGGTCTTGTGTCGGCGGCGGCCCTGGTCCGGCCCGCGGGCATGGAGGGCATGCAGGCCTCCAGCCTGAAAAAGAAAATGAAGGACAAGGCCTTCGCCGCGTCCGTCAATCGCGCCATCATCCGCCAGTGCGCGGATATGGGGCTGGAGCTGGATGAATTTCTCTCTCTGGCCATCGGGGCCATGGCGCCCATCGCGGACAGGCTCGGGCTGCGCCGGGGCTGAGATCCTTGTGTCTGGCGGGTATTTTCCCGCCGTTTCCGCCGATGCCCTTTCCCCGGGCCGCGGACAATACTTGCCGGAAACGGGAACTCTTCGTAGGGTGTTTCAGACCCGCCGCCCCTGCTTCATTCCCTTCGCGGCGCTTCGGACGGAGAAGAACGATGTGCCTTGTGAGGACAGTCATGCATCCTGCTGCTCGCGCCCTGCTTGGGGCGCTGCTTGTCATTTTCGGCGCGGCTGTTTCGGCCGGCGCGGCTCCGGTTCAGGACATTTTTCGCCTGCAAAACGGCCTGACCGTTCTGGTGCGCGAGGATCACCGCTTTCCGCTGGCTTCGGTGCGGCTCCATGTCAAGGCCGGCTCCGCCTGGGAAGAGCCGGATGAGGCCGGCATCAGTCATCTGCTGGAACACATGGTGTTCAAGGGCTCCAAAACCCGTCCGGAAGGGGTGGACAAGGCTCTTGAGAGCGCCGGGGGCTATCTCAATGCGTCCACATCCTATGATCAAACTATCTACCTGACCGATCTGCCGGCCGCCCGGTGGAAAACGGCCATGGAGGCGGTGCGCGATCTGGCCTTCGATCCTCTGCTCAGGCAGGCCGATCTCGATGCCGAGCGGGAGGTTGTCCTGGCCGAAATGAAGCAGCGGGGCGACAATCCCTATACCAAACTCTTTCACGCCACCTTCGCCCGGGCCCTCAAAGGCACGCCCTACGAGCGGCCTGTCATCGGCTTTGAGCAAACCCTGCGGGCCGCCACGCCCGACAGCATCCGCGCCTATATTCAGCGCCGTTACGACCCGCGCGACATGCTGCTGGTGGTGGCGGGCGACGTCAGGGCCGCCGACGTGCTGGCCGAGGCCGAAGCCCTGTTCGGCGGCTATGCCAACCGCAATGTGGCCCGGACGGCGGAAAAATACGAGCCCGGCGCCCTTTCGCAAGGCCTTCAGGTGGAGCTGCAGAAGGGGCCGTGGAACAAGGCCTATGTCAGCGTGGTCTTTCCCCTGCCGGGCGAGGGCGCGGCGCGCCTGCCCGCCGCCGATGTGCTGGCCCGCATGCTGGGCGGTGACGACACCTCGCTTCTGACCCGCGCCCTGCGGCTGGAGCGGCCCGTCGTGGATGACGTGAGTGCCTCGGCCATGTCCTTCGAGCGGGTGGGCCTCTTTGCGATCATGGCCCAGCTCGACGCGGACAGGCTTGAGTCCTTTGTGCGGGATCTGGCCGGCATTCTGTCCCGGCTCAAGGCCGCGGACTTCAGCGATGCCGAAATTGAGCGCGCCAAGCTCAATCTGGAAGACCGCTTTTTTCGCGCGCAGGAGACCGTGTCCGGCATTGCCGACATGTCTGGCGCTCTTGCGTTTTCCGACCCGTCCGATCCCGACGGCGCCCGGTATCTGACCAGCATCCGGGACGTGAACCGGGAAGGGGTGCAGGCCGTCATGGACGCCTGGCTGCGGCCCCGCGCCATGTCCGTGGTGGTGCTCGCGCCGGAACAATCCGGCATCAGCGCCGCCGCCGTGACCCGGGCCGTCACCGAAGCCTGGCCCGCCGCCGGGCCGGACGGCAGGACGTCCGCCGCCAGCGCCGGCAAAGCGTCCGGATTCGATGCGCCCGGGGCTCCCGAGGTGCTGGAGCTGGGGCGGGGGCGCACCCTGATTCTGCTGCCCGACCCGAGCCTGCCCTATGTGTCGGCCACGCTGCTCTTTCCGGGCGGCGATCTGTTTGTGGACAAGGACAGGGAGGGCCTGGCCTCGGTGGCGGCCGGCGTGCTGACCTCGGGTACCCGGGGTAAAAGCTATGCCGAAATCAGCGCCTATCTGTCCGACCGGGCCGCCGGCCTCGGCGCCTCGGCCTCCACGCTGTCCTTTTCGCTCAGTCTGGACGCGCCCGCGCGCTACGCCAAAGACCTCTTTGAACTTGTGCGCGACGTGCTCACCCGCCCCGCCTTCCGGCAGGAGGATGTGGATCGCGTCAAACGCGAGCATCTGGCCGCCATCGCCAGCCAGGAAGAAGAAATTATGGGCGTGGTCAGCCGCAATCTGCGCGCCTTCCTGTTCCCTGACGGCGCGTACAGCCTGCGGGTCGGGGGCACGCCCGGCAGCGTGGCCCGCCTGACCCGCGATGATCTGCTCGCCTTCTGGCGGAAACAGGCCGCCCAGCCCTGGGTGCTGTCCGTGGCGGGAGACTTTGACCGCGGCCTCGTCATGGATTTTGCCAAATCCCTGCCCGCGCCCACGGACAAGCGCGCCGAATCGTCCGCTCCTGTCTGGGCCGGCGCGCGGGAACTCAAACTGACCCTGCCGGGCCGCGCCCAGGCGGCCTATCTGATGCTCTTTCCCACCGTGCCCGTCTCCAACCCCGACAGCGTGGCCCTGCGCCTGCTGGCCTCCTGCCTGGACGGCTTCGGCGGCCTGCTTTTTCAGGAGTTGCGCGAAAAGCGCAGCCTGGGCTATTCGGTGTCGCCCATCAACTGGGCCAGCGAGGACGCGGGCTTTCTGGCCTTTCTGGTCATTGCCTCGCCGGAAAATCTGCCCGCGGCCCGTCAGGCCTTTGAGGATATTGCGCGTCAGCTGCGCGGGGAACTTTTGCCCGAAGCCACCCTGGATCGCGCCAAGGCCATGCTGGAGGCGGGCTATTACCGCGGCCTGCAGCGCCGCGCCGGGCGGGCTGACACGGCGGCCGCCAATGTGCTGCGCGGGCGGCCCCTGGACTATGCCAGACAGCGCCTGGACGAACTCAAAAAACTGACCCCCCGGGATCTGCAGGCCGTGGCCCGCGCCTATCTGGAGCCGGATCGGGCCTACACCATCCAGGTCACGCCCTAGCGGGGCGGCCCGAAGGCGCGGGGCTGCCCTTCAGCTGACGCGGGAGTATCGCCATGCACAGCTTCCTTGTCCGTCTCTGCGCCGCGCTTCTGTGTGTCGGCCTTTATGCCCGCCCGGCCCAGGCCGTGCCCGATATTGCCGATTTTTCCCTGGGCATGATCCGCGGGGATATTCTGCTGCGGGCCACATCGCCCTGCGGCGACAAGCTTTGCGGTCAGGTCGGCTTTGGCGGCGCAGTCTGGGGCGCCTCGTTCCGGTTTCGTGACGACGCGCTGGACGCCATCAGCCTGTTCGGCCCGCCCCGGGACGACTATGTGGAAGCCGCCTTTGCCGCCTTTGCCGATTCTCCCTATGTGGTGTACCGCGTTATTGGTGATAACGCGGTGTTCGATTTTCCGTCCCTCGCGGCCGAAGGCCTGAGCCCGGACGCCCTGGACGCGGCCTTTGGCGAGTTCACGCGCACCCTGAGCGGCACGGGGGGCTCGTTCGCCTCGTTTTTCTATACGGAGCCCGCCGTCTATGCGGCCATGAAGCGGGAAGCGGAGGATGCGTTCCGGGCCAGCGCCGGGGAGGCCCGGAAAAAAAAGCCGGATCATGAGGCGGAGCGCGAAAAAAACGCGTCCCCGCCCCCCGGGCGGACGCCAGCCCCGCCGGACGCTGATGCGGCGCATACCGGAAAGGAGGATACGGAACAAGACGCCGCCGCACAGCCGCAAGCGGAGCCGGAAGCCCGTTCCGACGGCGTGGTGTGCGCCATGACCGTTGCCGGAGACGGCATTGTCATTCTCATCATGAGCCGCGTCGATCTTGAGGCGGAAATGGAGGCCCGGGCCGCCCGCCTCACTCCGGCCGGGGGGGCGCGGGCCGGGGGCGATCCGGTCTCTGTTTCTCCCGGGTCATCCGGGTAATGCGCACAAAAAGCGCAAAAAAACGCATTTTTCGCTTTACAAAGCGCGCCGGCTCGGATAAGAGACTAACCCGGCGCCCAATTTTTTTGGCAGGTAAAGCTATTTTTTGCTTGCCAAAGCCCGCGCTTTATGGGTAAATTTCCCCCCTGCTGCTGGCGTAGCTCAACTGGCAGAGCAGCTGATTTGTAATCAGCAGGTTGCGGGTTCAACTCCCATCGCCAGCTCCATATTTTCGGGGCGGGGTGGGTCTGCGCCCCAAATTTCCTGTCCGTGTTCGCGCGGGCAGGGTGTTGGCCTCTTCAGGGCTGACAGACCGGCGAAGGTCACGCTCCTTTTCCGGTTGCGGACGAAAAGCGTTACGGCGTTTTTTTCGTCAGGCGTGGTGGGGTTCCCGAGTGGCCAAAGGGAACAGACTGTAAATCTGTCGTCGTAAG
>JAFLSV010000022.1 GCA_022510785.1 Desulfovibrionaceae bacterium
CCGCCCCGCCGCGCCTCCTCCATGAAACGCTTGATTTCCGCATCCACCAGACGCGCGGTTTCCTCGCTGACATGGCTTGTGTGCCCCCACTCCCGGCCCAGGAACACTTCTTCCTCGTGCTCGCCGATGGCCTGGGGGCCGATGACGTCGCTCATGCCCCACTCGCACACCATCTTGCGGGCCATTTTGGAGGCCCGCTCAATGTCGTTGCCCGCGCCCGTGGTCATTTCGTTCATGACCAGCTCCTCGGCCACCCGGCCGCCCAGAAGCACCACCAGATTGTTGCGCAGGAAGGTGCGGGAATAGCCGTGGCGGTCTTCCTCGGGCAGCTGCATGGTCACGCCCAGGGCGCGCCCGCGCGGAATGATGGACACCTTGTGCACAGGGTCGGTGCCGGGCAGCATCCTGGCCGCCAGGGCGTGCCCGGCCTCGTGATAGGCCGTGATGCGCTTTTCCTCGTCGCTGAGGATGAGGCTGCGCCGCTCCTTGCCCATCAGCACCTTGTCCTTGGCGTACTCGAAGTCCGCCATGTCCAGCCGTTCCTTGTTCAGCTTGGCGGCCTGAAGCGCCGCCTCGTTGACCAGGTTTTCCAGATCCGCGCCGGAAAAGCCCGGCGTGCCCTTGGCCAGGGTATCCAGATTGACGTTGTCGTTCAGCGGGGTGCGCTTGGTGTGCACCTCAAGGATGCGCTGGCGGCCGCGCAAGTCGGGGGTGGACACCACCACCTGCCGGTCAAAGCGGCCGGGCCGCAGCAGGGCGGGATCCAGCACATCGGGCCGGTTGGTGGCCGCAATGAGAATAACGCCCTCGTTGGACTCAAAGCCGTCCATTTCCACCAGCAGCTGGTTGAGCGTCTGCTCGCGCTCGTCGTGACCGCCGCCCAGACCCGCGCCGCGCTGACGGCCCACGGCGTCAATTTCATCAATAAAAATCAGGCAGGGCGCGTTTTTCTTGCCCTGGGTAAACAAATCCCGCACGCGGGAGGCCCCCACCCCCACGAACATTTCCACAAAATCCGAACCCGAAATGGAAAAGAAGGGCACCCCGGCCTCGCCGGCCACGGCGCGGGCCAGCAGGGTCTTGCCGGTGCCCGGAGGGCCGACGAGCAGCACCCCCTTGGGAATGCGGCCGCCAAGCCGGGTGAACTTGCGCGGATTGGAGAGAAATTCCACCACTTCGGCCAGCTCTTCCTTGGCCTCGTCCACGCCCGCCACGTCCGCAAAGGTCACGCGGCCCTGTTCCTGCGTGATCATGCGCGCCCGCGAGCGGCCGAAGGACATGGCCTTGCCGTTGCCGCCCTGCATCTGGCGCATGAAGAAAATCCAGACCCCGATGAGCAGCAGCATGGGAAACCACGACACAAGCAGCGTCATGAGCATGGGCGGCTCTTCGGGCGGCTCGGCCCTGATGATGACCTTGCGCTCCAGCAGATGATCCACGAGGCCCGGGTCGTCCGGAGCGTATGTCTGAAAGGCCATATCGTTCTGCATGCGGCCCTTGACGACGTGCCCCTGGATGCTGACCTCCCTGACCTCCCCGCGATCCACCTGAGCCAGAAAATCGCTGTAGGCCAGGGACGAATTTTGGGAATAGGGCTCGCTGAAAACATTGAAAAGGACGACCATTGCCAGCGAAATGATCACCCAGAGCAGGAGGTTGCGGGAAAACTGGTTCAAAGCTGCCTCCGTGGCGGCTGCATGGTGGTATCAATGACACTGCGGCGGAACGGGACGCGCCCGTAAAACACCCGGGGGGATTTTCCGGCGGGTATTTTTTTGAATGTAATGCTTCCAGGGCCGTTTGACAATGACATGAAGCGGTCTTTCCTCCGGGGGCGCCCGTTTCGACACAAAAACACGACACGCGGCAGCCGCGCGCATGACGGCGCCGCGCCCTTGTCATGAGCGGGCGCCGCGTGTATGCTTAAACGCGGAGGCGTCTCGTCACCGGTGTGGCGCCTGGTCTTCAAAACCAGTGGATGGCTGGAAGGTCATCGGCAGGTTCGACCCCTGTGCGTCTCCGCCAGCAGAAAGCCGGGTGTGTCCATTGGCGGAGTGGCACATGATGACAAGTTATAACCAGTTACCGCCACTCGCCCCAGGAAAAGCGGCAGAAAGGCACAGGGGGCATTGAGCGGTGAGGGATACCCCCGTATCCCTGAACTGGAGTCGTCTGCTGAAATACTGGTCAACCATTTTCGCCATGCCTGGAGTGGCCCTCATCGCCACGGCGTTTTTCCGCTCAGACTGGCAGGCCGGATGCTTTTCAAGGCTTGTCCTCATTTATACAGGCGCATGGTTCCACGGGCTTTCACTTCCCACCAAAGGAGACAGATGAGTCCCTATTTTTATGGGCTCATGGGCGGGCTGATAACCGCCGCCGGTGTTTACATCGCCCACCGCAAGGGGTGGATTGAGTAAGTCCGGCCCTGCTTCTTCCCATTTACGGCCCCACTCCGGGGAGTTTTCTTGCGGTGGAGACACAGCCCCCGCTCCAACATCCTCAAGATACGGCGCGATCAAGGCATAAACCTTGAGTGCGCCGTTTCTTTTGCATCATATCTCGCCGTTTTCCTGCTTCCTTCACAAATTTTCCTGTGCTCTTGTATATCCCTGCTCAGCCGCTTGTTTATAGAATTCTTCAGCATAATAAATTGTTATAATTCTAATTCGACTCCTGTGCGCGCCAGCGAAAAGTGAGGCGGGCTGTCAAAAATGGGCACAAGTTCATGCTGCCAAGGCCATTTTCCCCTGCACACGATACACCTGCGCCATCCAGCGTGTGAGCTTTTAATAAGGAGGCGGCGATCTCCGACGGGCTTTTGAGGGAGCCCATTGTCGGTCGCCGCTCCACAATTCAGTAAATTGAAACGATGTCTGTGAATCACACAGTTTACCCAGATAAAGCCGCGCGCAACGGGCCTTGCTCCCGGCCCTTATTCCTCCGATAGCCGGACTTGCCGCAGCCCGGGGGAATAATTCCCCCGGACACAGTAAAAAACGTCGCAGGTCTTCCCAGGTATACAGCCTGATCCTCCCCAATTCTTTTCAAATTGACGCCTTTATCATTGTTGAGTGGGAGTTTCAATTTTTCTTAATTTCTTCTACCTTTTTTAAAAGTGATTTTTGAAGTGCTTGTGCATCATCATAATTTTCGTGATACAAGTCTGCATCATACAGGTATATCATGTTACGGGCTCTTGTAGCACAAAAAGCATAAGTGTTGTCCTTTTTCCATAAAAGGTTATTATTTTCACGCGTTGACTTTCCAAAATGTTTATTAAAAAATTTTAGTATATCATTCATTATTATTTTATCTTCACACATAATCTCTACAATCATTAACTTAGATGTATCTGCAGATTTATCACATAAAAATCTTAGAGTGGCAGTTACTTGAGGTCCAGCAGACCCACCCAACGGGTTAGAAGGATGACTTACCTTATAACTTTTAGTATACTTAGTGACAAGTTTATCTATAAGATTATTTGATTCTTCTCTGGGCATAAGTTGCTTTAAACGCCCTATTGAATCACGTAATGAATCATTAAGTACATTTGTATCTGTCGAAGAGGGTTTTATACCTGGAAATTTGCTGCGAAAAGGAGATTCAAACCATATCGCACCAATAGATATTGCACCTTTTCCATTTCCACCAATTTCAGAACCAAACAAATTTTTAAAATCACCATTTCGTATAGATTCTAAGACGCTTTTTTCATCGCTTCCCAAAATTGTCCCCAATTTGTCATAGGCCTCTTGCGCATATCCCGACAAGGGAGAAAGCAAGAAGAGCATACCAAGCAGCACCAAACAAATCGAACCTTTTTTCATGATGTTTCTCCTTTCTTTAGTTATAGTGACTTGGCCACAATTTCCTCGAAAAAGCGCCTGTAGGGGGAGGTTTGTTCCGCATTTTCAGGAAAATTTGTGGAAATTCCTTTGTAACCACGAGCATTATTGTGTGGAAGCTGTATAAGAGTAATCAATTTACCATCATAAGTTTTGTAATATTTGTAATAATAATAGAGGCGGCTTTCATCAATTTCTTTTTTATCTTTATCATTTTTTATGAGTTGAAATTTTTCTTTGAGAAAATTTTTCATATATTTAAATGGTAAGCTTCCATATGCTACAATCAGTTTAGGTTGTCAGACTTTAAAAATTTCTCCCCAATACTCATTTTGGGCAAACTGTTTCATATTTTCATCGATATCTTTTTCATTTTCTGTGCGAAACGGCACAAAGCTTGCAAGTATCATGTGGTTATTCGTAAAAATTTTTGCGGCTTCTAAAGGAGAAGCTTTTTCACATTCCCGAATGTGCGCCAAACGCGAAAGTTCATAGCAAATTGCCTGCACTGGTTTTTTTATTTGAAATGTATTATTATCATTTTCAGTAAAAAAATCATTATCTTCAGGCCACAAAATTTGCTTAGTAACCAACTTGTCGTGTTCTTTTGCCTGGGGATTAATGGTCAGGAACAAATATTCGGCTCTTCCATCCCAGCTTCTTTCAGGACTATAAGAAAAATTGAATCCATATGGTGAAGGATACGCCATCATTTTTTCAAATATTTTTTTTGCCACTTGATGCAATTTCTGATCTTCACTCATGTGCATCTCCATTTTTAGCGTTACAATTTTGGATAAAGCAAAGTCCGAAATCCATTTGTTTCAAACTTGTTCCGGACTTTGCTAATACTGTTTGTGTAACATCAAGAAAGATTACATTTGATTTTTTAGGTTTTCTTCCCCTTCTTTTTCCTTTTCGGAAAGTAATTTTGCAAGTTCACATGCACTATCATAAAATTCATTCACCAAATCCGCATCATAAAAACATATTCTGCACTTATTGCTATTACTATAAGCATAGCTATTATCTTTTTTCCAGACAGATGTATACTCATCAATAAATTCTGAATCGCCAAATCGTTTAGTTAAAACTTCTTCTGCCGCATTAAATTTATTTATATCAAAACGTATACATATATCCATCAATTTGCATTCATTTGTAGTTTCATCACATAAAAATTCCATCATCTGTCCATTAGAGTATTTATAAAATTTAACATACTTACCACGTGGAATATTTAACGAATTTTCATAACCTAACTGTTTTAAACGATTTATTGATTTTACTATTAAATTTCTTATTGATTGTAAATCAGAACCTGATTTAATTCCTTGCATTTCTCCACCAGCCGAGCTGTAGTTGTAAATTTGTGATTCCATACATTCTTTTATTCCATCACCAAAAGAAAGTTCGCCCAATATATTTTTAAGATCACTTTTTTGTATAGCTTCAAGCACATTTTTTTCATCACTTCCCACAATAACATTATATAAACCAACTTTATCATAGGTATCTTGCGCATATCCTGACTGGACAGAAAAAATGGAAAGAATACCAGACAGTATCAAGCAAATCGCACCATTTCTCATAATCCTTCTCCTTGTTTATACTACTGTCTTGACACCATCCAAAATGGAATTGATTTGCAAAGGCATATTACCAGTGCCTATTCCTTAATAAATCCTGGTATGAGACAGCAGTGAGTAAAGCGTTCGCCAACAGGCACACTGTCGATTTTTTGTGGGTAAGAAGATACATATAACATACTGAATTTCAAGCTAGTTTTTCAGAAAAACGGGTGGCCAAAAAATTTTTTTTCAAGCTGACATTGACAATAAACACGGCTTGATATATAAGACCGCACGCCATTCATCGACAGTGTGCCTGTCAACGACGAGTCGTCCACATACGTCTTAAAAAAGCCCGGCGAAGCCAGCGCCGTTTCAAGCGGGCCAGGAATCTCCGCGCTTTTTTAAAAAGATGGCTCTATTTCTGCGGGAGACACTGCCCCCTCAGGAAAAATCCGGCGAAGGAGCGCAACGCGTCGCTGATACGCACGGACGCGTGGAAAGCCATGTTCCAGGCACAAGAGAGCCCCCGCTGAGGAGGGCTGTGCGTGCGGGAATGCCAGGGCGGGATTTATTGAATCCAGCCCTTGCGGTAAGCGATGTAAACGCCTGCTACGCTTGTCAGCCCGCCAAGAAGCATATAAAAACAGGGACTCAGCTCGTGCCTCCTTATGCTTCGATATCGGCAAAATTGGTAATGGAAACAGCGCCATCGGGAAACCTGGCTATGACCTCGAGTTCTCCTCCCATGGCCTGAATATGGCTGCGGAGTGTGGAGATATACATATCCGTCCTTTTTTCCATCTTGGCTACAGAGGGCTGTTTAATGTTCAATGCCTCGGCAAGAGCCTTCTGTGACAGTCCACGGGCACGGCGAAGTTCCTGAAGCGGCATGGCCCTCATCATTTCCCGGGCCTTTTCGTGCGCGCGCTGCCTGGATTCGGGAGACATTCTGGATTCAAGCTCATATATCTTTTTTGCCATCTGCCAATCCTTCCTTTTCGAGTTCTTTCAAGTGCAGGGAATATTTGTCAAGAGAAGCAAAAATGCTCAGGACGAGCGTAGCCCAGCATCCAGGCTCCTCCGGCATCGGATTAAAGCGGGGGCATATTGGGGGGCATCTCCTTTGAGAGAAAATATTTTTAATAATTATAAAAAAGAGTTATGCTTATCATTCGACTCCTGTGCGTTCAGGCCGTGCCGGCGCAGGCGGAAATCGGCCAGTTCCGCATAACGGGTGCCCTGCCGGCCATAGTTGGCATAGGGCCAGATGGCAATGCCCCCGCGCGGCCTGAAGATGCCCTCCACCTCAATATAGCGGGGCTCCATGACCCGGATGAGATCCTTCATGATGATGTTGACGCAATCCTCATGAAAATCCCCATGGTTGCGGAAGCTGAACAGGTAGAGCTTGAGGCTCTTGCTTTCCACCATGCGCTGATCCGGCAGATACGCGATGCGGATTTCGGCAAAGTCCGGCTGGCCGGTTATGGGACACAGGCTGGTGAATTCCGGACAGCGGAAGCGCACCCAGTAATCGTTGCCGGGGTGTTTGTTGGCAAAGGTTTCCAGCAGTTCGGGCGCGTAGTCGTCCCTGTAGCGCGTGGCGGCGCCCAGCAGGGTCAGCTCCGCGCCGCGGTCGTTTTTTGTGTGTGTCATGCAGGTTCCCGGGCATGTTCCCTGGTTTCGGGCGCGGAAGGCTTAGAGCTCGCGCAGTCGGAAAATGCTGTACGAAATACTGTCGTCATACACGTCGCACTGCTCCAGGCGCTTGAGAGCCGCCACCACGCGGATGGTCAGGGGCAGCGCGATGACTTCGTACAGGGTTTTGGCCGCAATCTGAATAATCATGAGCTTGACGAGCTCGTCCGCCGGCACCAGGCCGCCGAAGGCGCAGGGAAAAAAAATCAGGGAATCCGCGCCTTCGCCCGCCAGGGTGGAGAGCAGCGCCCGGGCCGAAAAATGGCGGCCCCGGCTGGCCCGCTTCATGCGGCTCATGATATAGGCGTTGAGGAAGGAGCCCGCCAGAAAGGCCAGCAGGCTGGCCGCGGCAATGCGCGGAGCCAGCCCGAACACGAAGCGGAAGGCGCCCTCGCCCTGCCAGAAGGGCGCCCCGGGCAGGGCCACGGCCGCCTGAAACAGCAGGAGTGTGAGAAAATTCATGGCAAAGCCCGTCCAGATGATGAGCCTGGCCCGGCGGAAGCCCCACACCTCGGCGATGCAGTCATTGATGATGTATGACACGGGAAAGATGAGAAAACCCGCCGTGATGGTCAGGGAACCGATCTGAATAATCTTGGTTTCCAGCAGATTGGCGGCTATGAGGCAGACACAGAACGCAATGCCCAGAAACATGAAGGGCACGGAAACAGCAGGGCTTTTCATGGTCTTGTTTTTTACGTGGTGATCAAGCACACGGCAAAAGGATACGCGAAGCGGCCCGCCACGCCATGAGGCCGCTAGTCCACAGCAAATTCATAGTGTTCCAGTTTGTCCAGGACGGCGGCGAAAATCATGGCCATGACCCCGGACACCACGGCCACCGGGCGCGGCGGCGCGTCCGGCAGTTCCTGCCCGTGGAGACGGCGAAAGAAGACGGCCGGGCACTCTTTGGGCTGCTCGCGCAGCAGAGGCTCCACATAGGCCCGGAACGCCCCGTCCACAAAGCTTTCGGCCTCCCGCGGGCTGTAGCCCTCGCGCCGCAGCATATCCTGCGTGGCGCGCAAATATTCCACCACCACGATATTGGGGGCCTGAGCCATAAGCCCGTACAGCACGGCCGCGTGGACAAAGGCCCGCCATTCCCGCAGCAGGGCCTTTTCCGCCCCGGCGTCCGCAAGGGACAAGTCCGCCTGCCGGGCCAGAGCCAGCACACCCTCGGGCCTGCTGTTCAGCTCGTACAGGATGGAGGCCGCCCGCACCGCCTCGGCCACGCTGAGGCGCCGCTTCATGCCGCCGCTCCGCTGCGCGCGGCCGGCCCGGTCAGGCGCCCCACAGAGCCCGTGCCCGTCACGACAGCGGGCAGGAGGCGGATACAGGCAAAGGATGAGGACATGCTTTCTCCCACAGGCAGGGTTCCCCCTTTTTTGCACAGACCGGGCCGCCCCGCAAGCCCGAAATGACGCGGCAGCGCCGGGACGACTGCGCAGCGGCTCCACGGCGGGGCGCATCACGACCCGTCGCGCCGCTCCGCCCCTGCGCTGCGGCGCCGGGAAGCGTCCAGCAGCCTGTCGCCGTCGCCGGGCCGCAGCCGCATGAACACAAGGGCGGACAGCGCCGTCAGAATGCCCACCATGATAAAGGTCTGGTGCAGCGCGCTCAGCGGACTGCCGCCGGATGAGGAAAACACGCGCAGCAGAGCCGTGCTGATGGCCACGCCGAAACTCAGTGACAGGTTCTGGGTTACGGACAGCATGCTGTTGCCGTCGCTGGCGTATTCGGCGGGCAGGTCACCAAGGGTGATGGTGTTCATGGACGTGAACTGGGCGGACATCAGCATCCCCTGCACAAACAGGGGCACGACCAGAAAAATCACGGGCCAGCCCGGCTGCTGAAGGCTGAGCAGGGCAAACACCACGCCGATGGACAGTGTCAGAAACAGAAGGGTGCGGCGGTAATGGAAACGATGCAGCACCCTGAGGACAAAGGTCTTGGTCAGCAGCGAGCCCAGAGCCGACGGCACAAGAAGCAGCCCGGCGATATCGGCCGGATAGCCCAGCCCCACCTGGAGCAGCAGGGGCACAAGAAAGGGAATGCTGCCGATGCCCAGGCGGGCCACCACGTTGCCCGCCAGCCCCACGGCGAAGGTGCGGATTCGGAACATGCCAAGCCGAATGAGCGGGGACGGCGCGCGCCGGGCATGGAGCACATAGCCCGCCACACAGGCGAAGCCCGCCGCGGCCAGGGTGATCGCCCACAGCGGCGAGGAGGCGTGGCCTCCGCTCAGCTCCAGACTGGCGGTGACGGCCAGCACCCCCAGGCCGATGAGCGCAAAGCCCCAGCTGTCAAAGGGGCCGCGCTCGGCCCGGAAGTCGGGCATGACGCGCCAGCCGTGCACAAAGCCCAGTGCCCCGATGGGGATATTAATGAGGAAAACCCAGTGCCACGAGGCGAAACTGACCAGCCAGCCACCCAGAATGGGGCCCACGACAGGGCCCACCAGCCCGGGGATGGAAATGAAATTGAAGACCTGGACAAATTCGTCGCGCTCATAGGCGCGCAGGAGCGCCAGGCGCGAAATAGGCATCATGACCGCGCCGCCCAGGCCCTGTATCACGCGCGAGGCCACCAGCATGGGCAGGCTGGACGACAGGGCGCACAGCAGTGAGCCCAGCACAAAGATGGCCACCGAGGCCAGATAGGTGCGCCGCGTGCCGAAGCGATCCGCCATCCAGCCGCTGAGGGGAATGAGCAGGGCCACGGTGAGGGTGTAGCCAATGACGGCCAGCTGCATGGAAAAGGGAGCCTGGCGCAGATCGGCGGCAATGGCGGGAATGGCGGTGTTGAGGATGGTCGAATCCAGCGACTGCATAAAAAACGACGCGCCCGCAATCATCGGCAGGCCCAGCATGTCCCGTGTGGTCAGCGCCATGCTCGCATCCTCAAATAGGCCCCACGCCCCTGTATTTCCCTGGCAGTCCTCAAAAAAACAAATCCGTTATTTTTTCCATCCCCGGCTTTCCTGAGGCCAACCGGGAGCCGCCGCGCCCCGCATCCCCTTCCGGGTGCCTGATCTCCGGGGCCGCCGGCCGGACGACGGACGACATAAAAAGTAGGATCAAGCCCGTGGCTGGTCAAGCCGGCAGCGCGCGCGGCGCCGCATCGTCAATCGTATCGGAGCGGCATGGCCTGCCGGCGAAAGGCGTCCCGCGCGAAATCATGCGCGGCACACAAGCGGATCAGCCAAAGCCGGGGCGGGCGGCGTGCGCTGTCAGCTTCGGGCGGGCATTGCCATTTTTTCAGAGCCCGTGTTAACTGGACGGCGGATGTGAGAAAAAACACGGGAGCGTGCCATGTTTCGTCCCATGAGGCGCGGCGCCCAGAGCGTGCCGCCGGAAGAGTGCCTGGATATTCTGCGCAGGGGAGTCACGGCTGTTCTGGCCGTGGCCGGCGATGACGGCTATCCCTATGCCGTTCCGCTCAATTATCTCTATCACGAGGGCAGCGTCTTTTTTCACTGCGCGAAGGCCGGGCACAAGCTGGACGCCATCCGCGCGCGGGACAAGGTCTCGCTGTGCGTCATTGACGCCGATGCCGTGGCGCCTGCGGAATACGCCACCAACTTCCGCAGTGTCATTGCCTTCGGCCACGCCCGCGTTCTGGACGATGACGCGGAAAAGCGACGCGCCCTTGAGCTTTTGACGGAAAAATACGCGCCCCGTGACGAAGAGGGCAAACAAAGGGAAATTGCCAAGGATTTCGCGCGGGTGTGCATGGTGGAAATACGCATTGAGCACATCACGGGCAAGGAGGGCCTGGCCCTGGCGCGGGCGAGGAAGAAAGAGGCGTGACGAGGAGCAGCAGACGCAAAGCCCCGGCGAAGATATCTTTCGCCGACATGGCAGACAGGAGCCGGAATTGGTCGAACCAGTTTTAAGCGTGAAGCAGGGAAAAACACAAAAATGATATTGATGGAGGCATCCCATGGCTATACCAAATTTAAAATTTGAAATAACAATTTCTGCTGAAAAGATTGTTTCCACAGATAAACGTTTTGATATAAATAATCTTGGTTCTGGCGACAACTACAAACCGATTGAAGCATATTTTAAAAGTGCAAATGGTGAAATAATTGAAAGAATGTATAATAAAGGAGAGAAAAAAATTTCTAACAGAACATTACCATTTATTGCATTTCAGATTTTTGAAAAGCAAATATCTGCTATGCCTGACAAGGATAAAGAAAATTTTCCCGTATGCCGATATTCAGCATCCAGTAAAACATACCACGGCATTTACATAAATAAGGATGAATTTAAAAAACACTACAATACATTTGAGCGTCTTATATATAAGTCTAAAAATAACCAGTTTGTCATATATTGCTGGAATATTTTTTCAACACTCCTCTTTGTCCAGGAATGTTTAAAACGTTTTGGAAAACCAGGAGATCAGTTTATTTTGATATATTGCGACAAAGATGATAAAGAATTAGAGCAAAATGAAAAATATGTTGCTATGCAAAAAGACTTCATACAACAAGCTAATAATTATAAAATTCCTCTCTCAACGACATTGATTAATTCAAAAAACCTGATACTCAGAGGCGCTCCCGGGACAGGAAAAACCTATCTTGCCCGGCAGATAGCCGCGGACATTATCAGTCATGGCGAAACGCAGGATCCTGAGGAACTTACAGGCGACCAGAAAAAGCAGATGGAATTTGTCCAGTTTCATCCAAGTTATGACTATTCAGATTTTGTCGAGGGCTTGCGGCCCATACTCAACGAAGAAAAAAGGAAGGACAGCAGCATAAGCTTTGAATTGAAGCCTGGCATCTTCAAAAGATTTGTGGACAGGGCCGGAAAAAACTATGAAAATGCCCACAAGTCAAAAGAAACTCTGGAAAGGGAAGCCGCTGTTCAGGAAGCCATGACGAACTTTTTTGAAAGCTGTGAGTCTGAAGCGAATACCTTTAAGACGAAGCGCGGGAAAAAATTTACCATTACTGTGGATGGTAAGTCTCTCAGCATAGACATCGAGAAAAATCCAATATCCAACGAGCTTTCCTTGAATGTAGATGATATCAGGAAAATGCTTGAATCTGACGTTGAATTTAAAAACGTCAAAGACATCAGAAAATTTCTTAAACGAACATATCCGACCCAAGCTGATTCATACTATTTTGCGATTTACGATTTCATCCGGGAAAAGTATAGTTTGCCACACGGAAAACCTGTAGAACGGGAAGAAGAAAAAGAATATATTTTTATCATTGATGAAATCAACCGGGGTGAAATCTCAAAAATATTCGGGGAATTGTTCTTTTCCATTGATCCTGGGTACAGAGGCAAAGATGGATCGGTATCCACGCAGTATTCAAATGACTCCGACGAAAAATTTTATATCCCGAAAAATGTCTATCTTATCGGCACCATGAATGATATTGACCGCTCTGTGGACAGCTTTGACTTCGCCATGCGCCGGCGTTTTCGCTTTGTGGAGCTGAAGGCTGAAGATCGGCTGGAAATGCTGGATTCTCTGGAAGATGGCGACCCAAAAAATGAAGGACTGAAGAAAAAGGCTAGTGACCGCATGAAGGCCCTTAACGACGAAATCACAAATACCGAGGGCTTGAATGAAAATTACCACATTGGCCCGGCGTACTTTTTAAAGCTGAAATTCCTACCTGACGACACACGTTGGGACAAACTTTGGGAAGATCATCTTGAACCGCTTCTGCGGGACTATGTGCAGGGCATGCCCGATGAAAAAGAACTGATGAAGAAATTTGACGAAGCATACAAAAACCAAAAAGTCAATGTCAAAAACTCAGATAACGTTAAAAACACGGACAGCTCTGGTACTGACCAAGAAAAAGAAAAGACTGATGAAGGCAGTCACGATACAGGACAGCACTAATACTAATGAAGGCAGTCACCATGCGTGATAATCAATCAGAAGAGAAATCACTCCGAATTAAGGATAATACACAAAAAGAAAAGGTGTACTTTAAGGAAAAAATACCAAATCTTATGGCCAAAATTGCGGACAAGAAGCTTTCACAGCTTGAGCAGGATGGCGTTTTCGTCTTTCCTCCTCTCATAAAAGATATGGAGGATATAACAGAGGAGCAAACGATTCTTCGGACAAATCCGAAAAACAAGGACGAATTTTGCACCCAAAATGTCATGGGATTTCTCGGCTGCGGAGACGAGCGTCTTATTATTGAATCGCGATTTGCTGAAATTGGAAATGATCATTTTCTTCATTATCTCCTTATCAAAGTTCTGGCCTTTCCCACTCTTGTGGACTTGAGGTCAGATGCTGACAATGGTGCCCAAATATTTAACTTTCTGCTCTTTCTGTTCCCGTACTATCTGAAAACCGCCTTGCGAAAAGGTCTGTTCAAAAAATATATCCACCACAGATACAATGATGAAAATGTGAGAGGAATCATTGACATCGCACGGCATATTGAAAAAAATACGCCTTTTGTCGGAAAAATTGCGTACAGTCAGAGGGAATTTTCTTATGACAATTATCTCATGGAACTGGTACGCCATACCATAGAATTTATCAAGAGAAAGCTCTGTGGGAACACTCTGCTTGTCAGGGTAAAGGACGAAATAAAGCTTGTTGTGCAGGCAACGCCACGCTATGAATACCATGACAGGCAAAAACTTATTGAAATCAACAAAAAAAATCCCGTGCGGCACGCGTATTTCCGGGAGTATCGCGCGCTTCAACGTCTGTGTCTTCTGATCCTTCAGCACCAGAAGCATCAGATTGGCTCGGGGCCAAGGCAAATATATGGAATTCTGTTCGATGGCTCATGGCTGTGGGAAGAATATGTCAATACGCTGATTAGGGATATATTCCATCATCCCAGGAACAAGGCCAGCGAAGGAGTTCAGTACCTTTTTGATGGACGCATCGGCAAAATTTATCCGGATTTTATAAGTCACGGTATTAATCCACGAATTATTGCGGATGCCAAATATAAACCTCAGGAAAATATTGGCATTGGCAACAAGGATTATTTGCAGCTTTTGGCCTATATGTTCCGATTTGACGCCCAAAAAGGATATTATCTCTATCCTGATAATAAGGAAAGCGGCGATATATGTCTGTGGATGAATAAAGGTTCCACATATGAAGGAAAGGTCACCCGAAGAAATGATATTTGCGTTATAAAGCATGGACTCAAAATTCCCGCCAGCACGGGAAGCTACAAGGCCTTTGCCGAAGAGATGAAGGCACGGGAAGAGGATTTCACGCAGGCCTTGCGCGGATAGATTTTCATACGGGCAACATGCTCAGCCGGCCTGCCCGCGCGTGAGACGGAGAAGAAAGGCCGCGCTGGCCCAGGGCGGCTCCGCGTCAGACAGAGACAAGGGACGCGGCCACAGCCGGCGCTCCCCCTACCCCTCGCAATGCCCGTCCAGAGAGCAGGCGGGGCCGGAAACGGAACCGGGGACAAGACCGGACGAGGCCGCGAGATCAGCCAGCCTGGCCGCCACCTGCTCATAGGGGGCGAAGCCCCGGGCCAAAAGCCGGCGGGACGAGCCATCTTCCAGATAGAGCGTGGGGTACAGGACAAATTCCCCCATGATGGCGGCGCTTTCGTCCATGTCGGCCTGGACGCGATCCGGCAGGCAGGGATCGGCCAGAGCGGCGGCAAAGGCGGCGGGGGCAAGGCCGAACCCCTCTGCCAGCCCGCGCTGCACGTCGGGATTCAGCAGATCCAGGCCCCGGTCGTACAGGGCGGCCTGAAAGGCCTCCATGTGATCCAGGGCGTGTTCGGGATCAAGGCTTTTGAGGGCGGCCAGGGGCGCGGCCACGGCCGGAGAGTACAGCCGGACAAGCCGGCCCCTGACCGGATGGAGCCTGTCCAGAAAGGCCTGCCCGACGGGCTGCCCCGTGGTGGCCGTCAGCCGTGTGAAAAAGTCGCGGATATGGGGCGATTCCGCCGCCAGATCGGCCAGCGTGGACGGTTCGTCCATAAGGGCGCCGCACAGAACCCGCACCGGCCAGCCGGGATGATCCGCCGCAAGACGCCGCATGACCCGGCCAAAGCCGTAGCACCAGGGACAAAACACATCGGTGAGCAAAAGAAAATTCGGCATGGGCGTCACGCTACCCGAAATCGCCCCCGGGGGGAAGCGGACAGAAAGGGACGAAAGCGGGCAGAGCCCCCTTTGCGTTGCCTGCCGTGTATGGCGGCGCGCGCCTCAGTCCCGCATGGCCCGGGCCGCGCACAAAAGATAATTGCGGCCCGAAGTGGACAGCGTGGCCTCGCCCAGGCGTTCCAGTGCCTCGGCGCTGACGGCGCGCGCCCCGGGATGATCCGGACGCAGGCGCAGCACATAGGACGCCAGCTGCGCGGCCCAGGCGGCATCCCTGTCCGGGCCGGACCGCGGGGCCGGCCGGGCCAGGGCGGAGCGGGCCCGTTCCAGGGCGGCGTCCTCGCCGCCGGCCATGTCCACCATGCGCGCGGCCTCGTCAGCCAGGGGCAAAGGGGCCAGGCGGCGGGCGTCTCCGTCAAACCAGCCCAGATGCCCATTAAAGATGGAGCGCACCGACCAGGCCACGTTGCCGTAAAATTCGGCCAGCCAGGGCTTTTCCGCCAGATGGGCGGGCAGGCGCACGCTTTCGGCCAGCTCGTCGGCGCTGAGGCCGCGGTTCATGCCCGCGATGGTCTCGTCAAACACATAGCGGATGGCGTCGTGATAGCTGTCCAGCCATTCAGCGCACAGGGCGGGATCCTGAATGGGACGGGTGTGGCCCATGATCAGCACTTCTGGCCGCTTGTCGCGAATCAGGGCAACGCTGCGCGCCCAGGCGTCCACATCCCGGTAGCCCGCGCCGCGCACCGCGTACAGGTTGGGGAAGGAGCCATAAATGGTATCCCCGGCAAAGGCGATGCGTTCGCCGGGCAGCCAGATGAACATCTGATCAGACGTTTCGCCCGGCGCGGCATAGAGTTCGAGCCGGACTCCGGCCAGCTCCAGGCTCATCATGTCCCCGGCAAAGCGGCGGTTCACCCGGATGGGCCCCCGCGACACAGGCCGCCCCTCGCCCGCATCGGGCAGAACCTTGGGGCCCAGAGGCTTGGTCCGCTTGTCCGGCGGCAGGCCCACGCCGAACTGCCAGGCGCCCCGGCGCCTGAACACATCGGGCAGCAGCTCTCCCAGCCTGGCCTCGGAACCAAAGTTCTCCCGGCCCCACACGTCGATAAAGGCCCTGTTGCCGCGCGCCTTTTCCGAACCGATGACGCCCGGCGCGCCGTTCACATGATCCCAGTGTGAATGGGTGAACAGAAGCGCCTTGAGGGGCTTGTCCGTGATGGCGCGAAAGCGCTCCATAATGCCGGCCGCGGCCTGGGGCCGTTCGCCGCTGTCCACGATGACGATGCCGTCATCTCCCACAATCATGGACATGTAGGAGGTGTCATAGGCCACCGCCACATAGACCTTGTCGCGAATATTGACGATTTCCTGCGTTTCTTCCTGGCGATCCCGCAGCGCGCGGGTGGCGTCGGTCATCGTGGCGCTGTTCATGCCGCTCCCCTCCGGGCCGGACGCGGCCGGCCATAAAAAAGTTTGATGTCGTACTATATACGGCTGTGGTGTCCGCTGTCAATGGGTGACGGCAGACGCCGCGGGGCAGAGGGGAAGGCGGCGCGGCGCCCGGAAGGCACGGGCACCGGCCGGCGGAAATTTCAGGGTGAGGAGCATCACGGCCGGAAGGCAGGCCAGCGCGCAGCGCAGACATGTGGGACGGGCGCACACATGTCCGCCCCGCTGACGCCCGGCGGGGCGCTTGACGAAGGCTTTTTTTTCGATTAGAAAACTTAGTTCCATATTGACAGATTGGGCCGCGCTGTCTGCGGGCGGACGCGGGATCCGCGCCACGGCGCGGATTCGCCCATGCCGCCGCATTCAGCCGCGGCCCCGGGCAAAGAAGGCGGGATGCAGCAGAACACAGTCATCGCCATTCTGGAAGAGGAGGCTCCCCCGGCCTTCGCCGCCGATTGGGACAAATCCGGCATTCAGGTGGCTTCGGCCCGGCCGGATGTGACCCACCTGGCCGTCAGCCTCGACCCCACGCCCGACGCCGTGGCCGATGCCGCGGCCGCCGGCGCCGACATGCTGCTGACCCATCATCCGCTGACCCTGCGCCCCCGCTATCCCGACACGCTTGATGTCTATCAGCGCGCGCTTTCGCTGCTGCTCTGTCATGACATGCCCCTGTACGCGGCCCACACCACGCTGGATGCCAACCCGGCCGGGCCGGCCGCCTGGCTGCCCGACGAGCTGAATCTCAGGCGGCGCGAGCTTCTGGAAGTCACCGGCGTCCTGCGCCGGGCCGACGGCACGGAGCTGACCGGCGGCTTTGGCTGCGTGGGCGATCTGCCCGCGCCCCTTGCCCTGCCCGATCTGGTCAAAAAACTGGCCGCCCTGCTTCCGCTGGATCGCTGCAATACCGTGGCCCGCCTCATCGGCGACGCGCCCGCGCTCATCCGCCGGGTGGCGGTCTGCACCGGTTCCGGCGCCCAGCTTGCGGATCGGGCCCGCGCTCTGGGGGCCGATCTGTATATCACCGGCGACGTGAAGTATCACGACGCCCTTGACCTTGTTTCCCGCAACCGGCTCCCCTCCGGCGCGGCGTTCGCCGTGCTGGACGTGGGCCATTTCGCCCTGGAAGAAGAAATGACCCGCCGCCTGGCCCTGAACCTGACCCGGCGCCTGCCCGATCTTCGGGTGAGCTTTCTGCCCCGGCGGGATCCCTTTTGCCCCTTTTCCTTACCTGAAGTACCGGAGGTACTGTCGTGAGCCTCTATCTTGAGCAAGTTCGCCAGCTTGTGGCCCTCCAGCATGTGGACGACGCCATCCACGCCGTCAAGACCGAACTGAAGGCGGCCCCCCAGGAAGTGGACGAGCTCTCCCGCCGCTTTGCGGTTCAGGACGAGCAGCGCAGGCGCGTGCTGGACAAGCTTCAGCACCTCAAGGATCAGCAGAAGCGCCTGGATGTGGATATCGAGGGCGACTCGGCCCGCATCAAAAAGAGCAAGAGCAAACTGATGCAGGTGGGCAATACCCGCGAATATCAGGCCGTGGTTCGCGAAATGGACACCATGGAACGCCAGAACCGCTCACGCGAGGAAGAGCGCCTCGCTCTTCAGGAAGAGCGGAATATCCAGGAAGGCAACCTGAAAGAGGTGGACTCCGTGTGGAGCAGCCTCAAGGCCGGGCTGGATGTCAAAAAGGCCAACCTGGCCCAGCGCCTGGCCGAGGCCGAAAGCACACTGGCCGAGCTGGAAAAAAAGCGCGGCGTCACCGGCTCGGAAGTGCCGGCCCCGGTGCTGGCGCGCTACGAGTTCATACGCCGCCGTCTGGAACATCCGGTCATCGTGCCGGTGGACAACGGTGTGTGCGAAGGCTGCCATATCGCCATTCCGCCCCAGGTGTTCATCGAGCTTCAGCGCGGCCAGCAGATTCTGAGTTGCCCCAACTGCCAGCGCCTTATATACTGGGATCAGCATTTTCAGGATCCCGAAGCCGGCGAGGGCAAGCAGCCTACGCCCACGCAGACTCAGACCTTTTTTGAGGACAGCATGGCCGCGGCCCATGCGGACGCCGGGAATGCGGAGGACGACGGCGCGGACTAGCCGCGTGGCCCATGCCTGGCCGCGCGGGCGCCGTGTCCGCCATGCGGCGGAACAGATTTTTCGGGAGCCGGACGGGTCGTCGCCGCGGATCACCTGATCCGGGGAGGAAAGTCCGGGCTTCACAGGGCGGGATGCCGGGTAATACCCGGGGAGAGCGATCTCCGGCAAGCGCAACAGAAAGCAGACCGCCTCCGCCGCGCGCGGGGGTAAGGGTGAAACGGCGGGGTAAGAGCCCACCGGTTGCCGCGGCAACGCGGCAAGCCAGGCAAGCCCCATCCGAAGCAAGACCAAATAGGGGAACCGGCCGGCCCGGCCCATGGTTCCCGGGTAGGTTGCTTGAGGGCGCGCGCGAGCGCGCTCCTAGAGGAATGACGACCGCCCCGCGCCCCTTCGGGCGGCGGGGGGAACAAAACCCGGCTTACAGTCCGACTCCCGATTTCTTTCGCGCCGGGGCATGGCCCCGGCCATGCGGGGAACGCCATGAACAACGAATGCTGGGGCCTGCTGCCGGCCGCCGGGCAGGGCAGCAGGCTGGCCGCCGCCACGGGGGGCGAGGCCAAGCAGTTCCTGCGCTGGAAGGGCGCGCCCCTGTGGTGGAGCGCCGCCCGCGCCCTGGCGGCCTCGCCCCGCGTACACGGCCTGGTTCTTGTTTTTCCGCCGGATCGGCTGGAGGCCGCCACAACTGAACTGGCCGGACTGGATCGCGCGCGCAGCCTGGGCGTGCCCTGGAAAAGCGCCGCCGGAGGGCCGCGGCGGCAGGATTCCGTCCGGCTGGGCCTGGCCGCCCTGCCCGCCTCCTGCGCCACGGTGCTCATCCACGACGCGGCCCGGCCCTTTGTATCGACGGCCCTGGTCACCCGCGTGGCCGACGCCCTGAACCCGCCCCATGCCCCGAATGCCCCTGACGGCGCGGGCAGCGCCCCGGCCCCGCGCGGAGTCATCCCCGGCCTGCCCGTGAGCGACACCATCAAGGAAGTGGATGAAGCGGGTCAGGTTCTGCGCACGCCGAATCGCGCCGCGGTGCGCGCCGTGCAGACGCCCCAGGGCTTCTGGACGGCGGAGCTCGCCGCGGCGCACCGCCGGGCCGAGGCCGAAGGCTGGGAAGTCACGGACGACGCTTCGCTTATGGAGCGCTGCGGGCACAGGGTGCTGGTGATTCCGGGCGAAGAGAGCAACCGCAAGATAACCCGGCCTGAAGATCTGGCCCTGCTGGCGGACGGGGAAAGTTCCCGCCCCTGCTCCGGCTGGGGCTATGATGTCCACCGCTATGGCGGTTCCCGCCCCCTGATCCTGGGCGGAGTGCCCATTCCCGGAGACTGGGCCGTCAGCGCCCATTCCGATGGCGATGTGCTGTTGCACGCCCTCATGGACGCCCTTCTGGGCTGCATGGGCGCGGGCGACCTGGGCCGCTGGTTTCCGGACAATGACCCGCGATGGGAGGGCGCGCCCTCCTCCCTCATGCTGGACATGGTGCTGGACATGGCCCTGGAGGCGGGGCTTGAAATCTGCCATGCGGATCTGACCATCATTGCCCAGAAGCCCCGGCTGGCCCCCCACGCCGATCAAATCCGGCGCAATGTGGCCCGGCTTCTGCGGCTTGGCGAGGATCAGGTCAACGTCAAGGCCACCACCGAAGAGGGCCTGGGCTTCACGGGCGAATGCCTGGGCCTCAAGGCCGCCGCCCTGGTGACGGGCCTGCGGCGGCGGACGGCCTTCACCCCATGCGCCGCGCCCTGTCCCGGCTGACACGCCGGCGCCGGGCGGCCCCGGCGGACGGAAACCGCGCATACCCCCTGAACAGACAGCCCCGAAGCAACGGACAAAGGACATCGCGATGAGCCTGCGCACACCCCTTCCACAGCGTTCCCCGTGCCCCCTGTTTAATGCTGAGGGCCGCGTGATCGATGTGGAAATCGACCGGCCCGGCGCGTCGCCCCTGCGCCTGCTGGGCCCCGGCGGCCCCCGCCGCGAGCTGGCCATTCTTGACGCGCTGAAGCTGCCGGACAGCGCGGCTTCCGCTGCCGAATCGGCGCGCCCCTGCCTCCCCGTGCTGCTGGGCGCGGGCATGGGCCATGCCCTGGCCCGCCTGCTGGAGCTGGCCCCCCGCCTGCCCCATGCGGCGGACTGCCCGCCCAACCTGCCCCTGGTGGCCGTGGTGGACAAGGAAGACGCCATCCGGCGCGCGGCGGGTCTGGAGTCACAGCTTCTCAGCGATTCCCGACTGCTTCTGATCAGCGACCCCGACCCCTCCGACGCCCTGACCCGCCTGTCCCGCTGGCAGGCAGCGCGGGGAGGACTGCCCTTTCTGCCCCTGGCTCACCCGGTCTATCAGCGTCTGGACAAGCCCTATTACGGCTGGCTGCGCGAACAGCTGGAAGCCAGCCATCGCTTCGACTTCTGGAGCCGCGCGCGACAAATGCGCTTTCGCTCGGCCGAAACCCGCATTCTGCTCATCACCAGCCGCTATTTTCTGCTGGGCGAAGTGGCCGGGGCCTGCGCCCGCCTGGGCCTGCCCCACCGCCTGCTCACCCTGCCCGACGACGAGCTCGCCAGCAGCGACTTTGTGTCCGCCCTGCTGCGCGAAGTGGTGGAATTCAAACCCGACATGGTGCTCACCCTCAACCACCTGGGCGTGGATCGCGAGGGACTGCTCACCGACCTGCTGGCCCGGCTGGAACTGCCCCTGGCCTCGTGGTTTGTGGACAATCCGCATCTGGTGCTGCATCTGTTCGAGGGGCTGGCCAGCCCCTGGCTCGCCATCTTCACCTGGGACAAGGACAATATCCCCTCCCTGAAGGCCCAGGGCTTTTCCCATGTGTATCACCTGCCCCTGGGCACGGATCCCGAACGCTTCCACCCCCCCGGGGCCGGCGAAAGCGGCGGCTCCGCCCCGGCCCGGTGGCGGGCCGGAGTCTCCTTCGTGGGCAACTCCATGCGCTACAAGGTGGGCCAGCGCCTCGCCAAGGGACATTTTCCGCGCGATATGCTCCTGACCTACAAAGACGTGGCGGCCGCCTTCGCGAACGCGCCCGAACGCTCGGCCCGTGACTTTGCCCGCGCCTGGTCCGCCGATCTCGCCGCCTCCTACGACGCCCTGCCCGATCTCGAAGCGCAGCTGGCCTACGAAACCCTGATTACCTGGGAGGCCACGCGCCAGTATCGTGAACGCTGCGTGCGCGGTCTGCTCGGCTTTGAACCGCTCATCGTGGGCGACCCCGGCTGGCGCACGACCCTGAGAAAGGAAAGCCGCCCCTGGCGCTGGCACAACGCCCTCAATTATTATGCGGATCTGCCCCGGTTTTACCCGCTGTCCACCATCAACTTCAACACCACCAGCGTCCAGATGAAAGGCGCGGTGAATCAGCGGGTTTTTGACGTGCCCGCCGCGGGTGCCTTTGTCCTCACCGACTGGCGGGAACAAATGGACGAACTCTTTGAGCCGGGCGTGGAAATGGCCTCGTACCGCCATCCGGACGAGGTGCCAGAGCTTGTGCGCCGCTATCTGGATCACCCGGCCGAGCGCGAGGCCCTGATCCGGGCGGGCCGCCGCCGCGTTCTGGCCTGCCATACCTGGGATCACCGCCTGCAAAGCCTCATTGCCATCATGCGCGACGTGTTCGGAGGCTGATCGTGCGGACGTCCGGCCTCACTCCGGGCCACGGCGGGGGCCGCCCTGTCAGCCATGGCGACGGCCCCGCCGGCGGGGAATTTTTTGACGTCATCGTTCTGGGCGCGGGCGCGGCGGGCCTGGTCTGCGCCCTCACGGCGGCCCGGCGGGGACTGCGCGCGGCCCTTGTGGATCACCAGAGCCGGGCCGGGCGCAAGCTGGCCCTGGCCGGCGGCGGCATGGGCAATGTCACCAACCGCGCGCTGGACGCGCGGCACTATGTGGGCGCGGATCTGTCCCCCTGCCGGGCGCTCTTTCGCCACTATGGGCCCGAGGCGGTGCTGGATCTGCTGGCCGAACTGGATATCCCATGGGAAGAGCGCGACTTCGGGCAGATTTTCTGCCTGCGGCCCGCCCGCGAGCTGGCCGACGGTCTGGAACGCCTGGGCCGCGAGGCGGGTGTGATCTTCCATCTGGGCCGCCGGGTGGACGACATCGGGCGCGTCCCGGATGGCACTGATGGCACGGCCCTGTTCCGGCTGCGCGCGGGGGCCGGCAGCCTGAGCGCGCCCCAGATGGTCATCGCCACGGGCAGTCCGGCCTGCCCCCAGGCTGGGGCCACGGATTTCGGCGCCCGGCTGGCCGCGCGCTGGGGGCATGCGGTAACGCCCTTTTCCCCCGCGCTGACCCCGTTGATCATGCCCGCGGACTGGCCTTTGCGCGGTCTGGAGGGCATAAGCCTGGACGCCCGGGTGAGCGTGCTGCCCCAGGGCGGCGCGGAAACCGGCGCGGAAACCTGGCATGACCCCTGCGGCCCGCGCCCTCTGCTCTTCACCCACCGGGGGCTGAGCGGGCCGGCGGCGCTGGCGGCCTCGTGCCTGTGGCGCCCGGGTGAAACGCTGAGCGTGGATTTTCTGCCCCATGCCCCGGTGACGGACTGGCTGCATGATCCCGCCTGCGGAAGGCTGCTGGTGCGCACCCTGCTGGCCCGGCGCCTGCCCGGACGCCTGGCCGGGCGCCTGTGCCCGCCCGATCTCGCCCGGCGCAAGGCTGCCGAGGTGGGTAAAAACGACGCCCTGCGCCTGGCCGGGGCCGTCCACCGGCATCGCGTCATCCCGGCGGGCACCGGAGGCATGCGCAAAGCCGAGGCCGCGCGCGGCGGCGTGCGCGTGGACAGCCTGGATGCGCATCTGCAAAGCCGCCTGGTGCCCGGTCTGTTCTTTTGCGGTGAAGTGCTGGATATCACCGGCCTTTTGGGCGGCTACAACCTGCACTGGGCCTTTGCCTCGGCCCACAGGGCGGCATCGGGCCTGCGGTGCGGGCGGCGGGCCTGAAGCCGACTCCGCGCTGCGCCGGGCTTCCGCTCCTGCCTGCGCCGGCCCCGCCACGCTCCGGCAGCCGGAACCGGAGACCTTCGCCTTTTTGATCACTTCATGAAAAATTTCCTTGATACCTCAGTGGAATAAAGAATGTTTTTCCCTGAAAAGATGAAAGTCTCCGGTTCCGGCGCGGCTTGACAGCGCGGCCCGGCTCTCTATAAGGAAGGGCATTTGCATCAGTACCTTTTACCGAAGGAACGGTTTGTATGAAGCGACTGTTGACGGCCCTGGCCCTGGCCATGACCATGCCTCTCGCTGCGGCCCACGCGGCCGGAGGCAAGGCTTTGGTGGTAGCCACCAACGCCACGTTTCCGCCCATGGAATTTGTGGATCTGGACAAAAATATCGTGGGCTATGACATGGACATCATTCAGGCCATCGCCGACGAGGCGGGCCTTGAGGTGACGTTCACGAACACCTCGTGGGACGGCATTTTCGCCACCCTCGACTCGCGCAACTGCGACATCATCGCGGCGGCGGTGACCATCACCCCGGAACGCGAAAAGCGCTACCTGTTCTCCGAGCCCTATTACAAGATGCGCCAGGCCGTGGTGGTTCCGGTTTCGTCCGACATCGCGAAAATGGACGATCTGGCGGGCAAGCGCGTGGGCGCGCAGATCGGCACCACGGGCGTGTTTGTGCTTCAGCGCGAAGCCCCCAAGGCGGAAATCGCCACCTATGACGACGTGGGCCTGGCCTTTGAAGACCTCAAGACCGGCCGTATCGACGCCGTGGCCTGCGATGACCCCGTGGCCGCCTACTACGCCAACCGCAAGGAAGGCTATGACGGCGTCATGAAGGTGGGCTTCACGGCGGAAGCCGGCGAGGCCATGGGCTTTGTGTTCCGCCCCGACGACACCGAACTGGCGGACAAGGTCAACGCCGGCCTGGCCGCCATCCGCGCCAACGGCAAGGAAAGGGCCATTCAGGTCAAGTGGTTCGGCGAGTAGGCCGCGTCTGTCAGCATGATCTCATGGCCCCGGCCCATGGCGAATGGGCCGGGGTCACCCGTCTGTCCCGCCCATACCCTGAATGAGGATGGCATGAAGGCTTTGCGCACACTCACGGCGTCAGTCATGATCACCGCATCATTCCTGCTTGCCGGGGCGCCTGCCCGCCCGGCCCTGGCCGGAGAGACCATGGACATACAAATCCTTGTGGACGGCGAGGCTCTGCCCGCCACTCTTGAGGACAATCCCACAAGCCGCGACTTCGCGTCCCTCTTCCCCCTGACCGTCACCATGAGGGACTACAACAGCACGGAAAAAATCGGCGACCCGCCGCGCCGCCTGTCCACCGAAGGCGCGCCGGACGGCTTTGATCCCTCGGCGGGCGACATTGCCCTTTACGCTCCCTGGGGAAATCTTGTCCTCTACTACCGGGATTTTGTCTGGTCACGGGGGGCGATTCTTCTGGGGCGCATCACGTCGGGCGTGGACAAGCTGGCCGCCATGTCCGGCAGCTTTGACGTCACCTTTGAGCTGGCGCGCTGAACGCCCGGCCCCGCGCGGGGTTCTGGCCGGGGAAGACGCTCCATGTTCACGACAGACTGGGCGAAGACCACGCCGGAGGGAGAGCCCGGCATTTCGGTGCGCCAGCACTGCCATGCCGTGCGCTGCGTGGTGGAAGAGCTGCTGCGCCGCTTTCCGCATTTCGGTGCGGACAATGGCCTCACGCCGCAGCATGTGGCCTTTCTGGCCTTATCGCACGACACCGGCAAGATCTCCCTGGATTTTCTCCAAAAATGCCTTTCCTGGCTGCGCCGGGAAGGCCTGGAGCAGCAGGCGCGCAACGGCGGCTGGGCGGAACGCTATACACGCTGGCATCCCGCCATTTCCCAGCAGAGTTTGCAGATATTCCTGCAACATTGCGGGCATGACCTGCGAAGCGCCTATTACTGGGCGGCGGTGGCGGGCGCCCACCACGGCCAGCTGCTGGCAAACGGCTCGGCGCGCCCATGCCGCCCCACGCCAAGCGAAAACACACTGGAGGACAGGCGCCAGGCCTGCCTGACGGAGTTCTGGGAAGCGTGCGGCCGGCCGACCCTGCCCCCGGTGGACGGGGACGATCCGCGCCTGTGGAGCGTGGCCGGGCTGATAACCCTGGCTGACTGGCTGGGTTCGGACGAGGCCTTTTTTCCGCCGGATCGGGAATTGCCGGAAGAGGAGCTGCGCCGCGCCGCCGGGCAGGCTGTGGCCGCCGCCGGCCTGGGCCTGCCGCCCGTGAAAGCGGGACTGGGCTTTACCGACATCTTTCCCGGCAAGACGCCCTGCCCCATGCAGACGGACTGCGCGGAAGCCATCACCTCCCCCGGCGTCTATGTGCTGGAAGCGCCCATGGGCATGGGCAAGACCGAGGCCGCCCTGTGGGCCGCCTACCACCTCCTGCGCGAGGGACAGGCCCAGGGGATTTACTTCGCCCTGCCCACCCAAGCCACCAGCAACCGCATATTTTCCCGTCTGGCGGACTTTGCCCGGAGCATCTGCCCGGAGGCGGCCCAGGCGCAGCTCATCCATGCCAATGCCTGGCTGTGCGAGGACATCAAGACCCTGTCCGCCCCCGGCACGGCGGATCCTCCTCCCCATGGACAGCCGCTGCGCCCTGACGGCTTGTGGTTCAACACGTCCCGCCGCGCGCTCTTCGCCCCCTTCGGCGCGGGCACGGTGGATCAGGCGCTGCTGGCCGTGCTGGCTGTCAGGCACTTTCCCCTGCGCCGCTTCGCCCTCAGCCGCAAGGTGGTCATCCTGGACGAGGTACACAGCTATGATGTCTACACGGGCACACTCATCCGCTGCCTGTGCCGGGAACTGAAACAGCTGGGCTGCACGGTCATCATCCTCTCGGCCACACTCACGGAATCCGCGCGCCGCAAACTGCTGGACGAAGCGGACGATGGTGACGAAGACATGCGCGCTCCATACCCGCGCCTGACGGGCCGCGCGAACGGCACAGCCCTTGCCCCGCGCACACCGCCCGCCCCGCCGGACAAAGAGATATGCGTCACGCACGCCCGGACGGACGAAGCCCGCCGGGAGGCTCTCGGGCTGGCTTCCCGCGGGGCGCAGGTGCTCTGGGTCTGCGACACGGTGGACAGCGCGCAGCAAACCTTCCAGGATCTGAAACAGCTCCGCGGCGGGGCCGGCGTCAGGCTGGGGTTGCTGCATTCGCGCTTTCCCTTCTACCAGCGCGCCGCTCTGGAACAATACTGGATGGATCGCTTCAGCCCGGCGGGACAGCGCGACGGCGGGGCCATTCTGGTATCCACGCAGATTGTGGAGCAGAGCGTTGATCTGGATGCGGACGCCCTCTTTTCCGAACTGGCTCCCACGGACATGCTCCTGCAACGCCTGGGCCGCCTCTGGCGGCACCAGCGCACGGATCGTCCCGTGCCGGCCCCCCTGTTCTGCCTGCTGGACGAGGAAGCCCCGCTCGGGGAGCTGCGCGGCATGGATGCCAGGGCCATTAAACTGGCCCTCGGGGCCAAGGGGCATGTCTACAGGCCCTGGGTCTTGCTGCGCAGCCTCGAACAGTGGGCCGGCCTGGAACACCTGTCCCTGCCCTCCGGCATCAGACGGCTCCTGGCCGACACCTATGCGCCGGCGGACTGTCCCCCGGCATGGCAGGAGCTGGAGGAGGAACAACGGGGAGAGGATCTGGCCGCGCAGACCATTGCCCATATGGGAACCAATATCTGGAAACAGTCGCTTGATGATGCTACAGTTCCTGGTACGCGGCTTTCCGATCATGAAGAGTATACCCTTGTTCTCTGCACAGCGGATGAGGGCGGCAGCCTCAGCCTTCTGGAAGGAGGTTGCCCCGTGCGGCCGGGCACGCCCGCGCTGGCCACGGCCAGGGTTCTGCACCGCAATACCATCCGGATGGCGGACTGGCATTTCATACCGCGAAAGCGGCCACGGGACGCGCGTCTCGCCCCCTTCCACATTGACGGGCGCATCCTCGTGCGGAAGGACGGCACGGCCGACGCGCCGGGTCTCAAGGCGGACCGCCGCCTGATATGGGATGCTGAGCTGGGGCTTGCGGTGCGAAAGGAGGTTCCATGAATCTTGCCTTTGACCCCTGGATTCCCTGTACCTGCCGCAACGGGGCAATGCGCCGGGCCTCGCTGCTCCAATGCCTCACGGAAGGGGAGCTTGCGGATCTGGCCGTGCGCCCTCACGAACGGGTGGCGCTCATGCGCCTCTTCCTGTGCGTGGCCTGCGCCGCGCTGGGCATCCCCAAGGACTATATGGCCTGGCAGACCTGCCGGGAACGCCTTCCCGAGGCCGCCAGGCGCTACCTTGAGCAGTGGCGGGACAGCTTTGAACTCTTTCATCCGGAAAAACCCTTCCTGCAGGTGGCGGGCCTGCGCGGCGCCGCCAAACCGGCGGCAAAAAAGTCCACGGACAGCGATGCGGAGGCTGGAGGGCCAAAGCCGACCTCCAAGCTGGATTTCGCCCTGGCCACGGGCAATAATTCCACACTGTTCGATCACGAGGCCCTCAATCCGCACCGTGCGGCCGCCGAACCGGAAAAGCTGGCGCTGGATCTGCTGACCTTCCAGATGTTCAGCCCCGCGGGAACGATCAGCATCGTCACCTGGAACGGGCAGACCTCGGGCAAAAGTTCCAGCGACGCCCCCTGCGCTCCCGCTTCCATGCTGCACAGCTGCGTGCGGGGAGCGGATCTGCCGGAAACCGTGTGGCTGAATCTTCTTTCCGCCGAGGATCTGCGCGATTATGCCGCACTGACCCCCGGCGAGGACGGATGGCAGGGCAGACCCCTGTGGGAAATGTTCCCCGCCGGGCCAGATGACAAAGGCCCCGTCCACAACGCCACGCGCACCTTCATCGGCCGGCTGGTGCCGCTGTCGCGCGCCATTTGGCTGCGCGGGGACGGGGTCATGCTGTTGGGCGACGGCCTGACCTACCCCACTTTCAGCAAGGGCGAATTTCCCCCGGAACCCAGCGCCGCCGTTGTTGTGCGCAAGGGGAAAAAGGACGCTGAAGAACTCACGGTTCTGGGCGTCCAGCCCGGCAAGGCCCTCTGGCGGCAGCTGCACGCCCTGACCGTGCGGCGCGCGGCGGAAAATCCGGGCGGCTGCCTGGCCCTTGCCCATGTGGATGACGCCGAAGGCGCGGACTTGGTGGTCGGAGGACTGGCTCGCGATCAGGCCAGCGTCATTGACGCCGTGGAATCCGTCTTTCATGTGCCCGCGGCCATGCTCCGCGAAGAAGGGCACGACCTCTATGAGCATGAAGTGCGCAAAGCCGAGGAGGTGGACGGGGCACTGGGTTCAGCCATGAAGGACTGGAGCGCTGTTCTGGACGGCGGCCATCGGAGCGGAGCGTGCGCCAGACTGCGCGCCCAGGCCTCCCGCGACTACTGGAGCACGGTGGAGGGCGAGCTGCCCCTGCTTCTGGCGGCACTGGACGCGCTGGGCACGGATGACTATCCGCGCCGCAGGGAAAAGTGGCGAAAAATGCTGCGCACCAGCGCCCTCAGCGCCTACACCACGGCCTGCCGGGGCGACGGCGAGCGCCAGCTGAGGGCCTTTGCGGCGGGGAAAAAGACATTGCTCGCCAGAGCGGCCAAAACCTTGGAACTCCACAAGGAGGAAGAAGCATGACCCTCATGGAGTTTTTGCTGAAAAACAGGGAAAACCGGGGCCTGCTCGCCACCCTGCGCCAGGGGCTGGTGCCGGCCACGGAGACGCGGGCCTGGCCCTGGCTGGGGCGCTTCGACGGCATCGGCCAGACACCCCGTGCCCGCGCCGTGCGCACGGTGGCGGGCCTTTTCGGCCACCACCCCGAAAACTGCGACTCCGGCAACATGGGGGATACCTGCCGTGAGTTCTGCCGCGGCACGGACGAAGATCCCGGCAAAGCAACAGATACCCCGGGCCCCGTGGGCCGCAGGTTCGGCTGGCTGCTGGCCGCCGACGCCGAGGAAATAGGCGACCGGGTGACCCGCATTGTGCTCTACGCCAAAAGCAAGGGCATTCCTGTCAACTACGCGCAGCTGCAAAAAGACCTGGAGAGGTGGCCCAGAGCGCGCGAGGCATGGGCCGGCGCCTTCTGGGCGGCGACACAGGCGAAAGGACACGCGCAGGACAAAGACGCGGATGAGGGGATGGCGTCATGACCTGGCTGGCCCGCGCAACCCTCGGCAAGGACGATATGGCGGCCTGCCGCCTGCTGGACAATTACGACTGGCACAAGGCCGCGTGGCAGTGCTTTCCCGGCATGCCCGACGCGGACAGGGACTTTCTGCTGCGGCTGGACTGGCAGGAGAACGGCTGCCAGGTCTACATCCTTTCCGGCCCCGAACCTGTGCGGCCCGGCTGGTGTCCTGCCCCCGGCTGGGAAGTGAAGGAAATCGCCCCCGGTTTTCTGCGGCATGAACGCTACCGCTTTGACCTGCTGGCCAACCCCACGCGCAAGCTGGTGGTACGCGACACGGAGGGAAAACGGCGTAAAAATGGCCGGCGCGTGCCCCTGCTGCATGAGGACGAGCAGCGCCGCTGGCTGGAAGGCAAGGGCCGCCAGCATGGCTTTTGCCTGGAAGACGGCGTGCCCCTGACCGTGGAGCCGGCCCGGCGGCATCCCTTCCTGCGCCAGGGCACCAGCGGCCTGCATGTGGGCGTGCGCTTCCGCGGCGTTCTTTCCGTGACGGACAGGGAGCTTTTTGCTGCCGCCTTCCGCAAGGGTGTGGGCAGCGCCAAGGGCTTCGGCTTTGGCATGCTGCTTCTGCAACCCATTTTCTAACCCGGCATACACACCATAGAAGGATATCTCCATGCGACATCTTGAACTGCACATCCTCCAGTCTGTGCCCGTGGCCTGCCTCAACCGCGATGATTTCGGCTCGCCCAAGACGGCCGTGTTCGGCAACGCGCCGCGCGCCCGCGTCTCCAGCCAGTGCTGGAAGCGCGCCATCCGCAAGCTGATGGCGGAAGAATCGCCGCAGCGCTTTGCCGGCCACCGCACCCGCCTGTTCCTCGAACCCCTGCGTGACAGGCTGGCTCAGCGCGGTCTTTCCCCGGAAGACGCGCGGCAGGGCGCTGAAAAACTGGGCGAGGCCCTCGCCAAACTGGACGACAAGTCACCCGCGCGGGTGAAAACCCTTTTTTTCTGCTCGCCCAAAGAGCTGGATGACCTGGCCGCCGCGTATGCGGAAACCAGGGATCCCAAAAAGGCCATAAAAACACTGGGGAAAAAACTGCCCGGGGACGCCGCCGACATTGCCCTGTTCGGCCGCATGGTCGCCAGCGATCACACATTGACACTGGAAGGCGCGGCCATGTTCAGCCATGCCCTGTCCACCCACCGCATGTCGAATGAAATCGACTTCTTTTCCGCCGTGGACGACCTCAAGCAGGAGGATGCCGAAGACGCCGGAGCGGGCATGGCGGGCACGCTGGAGTTCAATTCCGCCACCTACTACCGCTTCGCGGCCCTGAACCTCGACATGCTGGAAGATGCCAGGCATCTCGGCGGCCTCAGCCCCGAGGAACGGCGGGAGGTAGTCCGCATGTTTGTCCGCGCCACGCTCACAGCCATGCCCGCCGCGCGGCACAATTCCATGCACGCCGCCACTCTGCCCTTTTTTGTGCTGGCCGTTGTGCGGGAAAAGGGGCATCCCGTGCAGCTCGTCAACGCTTTTGAGGAGCCTGTGTGGACAAGGGGCGGCCTGGCCGGGGAATCACGCCGCAAACTGGAAGAGGAATACACCCGGCTTGCGTCCACATGGGGCATGGAGGCCGCGGCCGAGTGCCGCATGCCCGACATGCCGCTTGCCCAGCTGCTGGACAGGGTGACTCAGTATGTGCGCTGACGCGGCCTGCCTGGCCCTGCGCCTGGAAGGCCCCTTGCAGTCCTGGGGCACGACGAGCCAGTTCAACCAGCGCGGCACAGGACTGCTGCCCTCGCGCAGCGCGGTCATGGGACTGATCTGCGCGGCCCTGGGCCTGCCCCGCGGCTCCGAAAAGGAACGGGACTGGCTTGCCCGCTGCGCCGGCCTGCACATGAAGGCCGTGGCCGTGCCGCGCCCGGTCAGGGAAGCGGCGCCGGGACGAAATCGCGCTGCGGATGACCGGAAGCTCTCGAACCGACGCAGGGAACTCGCCGTGCGGCGGCTGGAGGATTACCACACCGTGCTGGATACCCCCAAGGCGGGAGGGGGAAGCAAAGATTGCCACATCACCATCCGCCAGTACCTGCTGGACGCCGCCTTTTGCGTCTTCCTTTCCGGAGAGCGCCCTGTGCTGGAGCGGGCGGCGGCGGCCCTGCAGGATCCGGTCTGGGGCCTGTGGCTGGGGCGCAAGTGCTGCATTCCATCGGCCCCGGTGTTTGCCGGTTTTTTCGACACGGAGGATGAGGCCCTGCGGCAATGCCTGCCGCGCCCCCTCAGCGAACTGGTCTGGGAGGAAGACGCGCCTTCCTTCCATGCGGGCGAGGACAGCGTGCCGGACATACCGGTCTCTTTCGCTTCCTCCTCCCGGCAGTTCAGCCTGCGGCGCATCACACGGCACCAGGGGATGCGTCATGCGCCTTGACTCGGAAGTCATCCCCATCAAGGAACGCAGTTCCATGCTGTTCCTGCGCTATGGCCGTCTGGATGTGGAAGATGGCGCGCTCGTGCTGGTGGACGAGAACGGCACGCGCATGCAGATTCCGCTTGGCGGGCTGGCGTGCCTGCTCCTGGAACCGGGAACCACCGTCACCCACAGGCATTCCCCACCCGCGTGGGGATGAACCGGTCTGGGTGGTGCTGGACGCCAACCAGTGGAAGTATTCCCCACCCGCGTGGGGATGAACCGCAGTGCGTCTGGCAGAACAACACGGGCCAGCAGCATTCCCCACCCGCGTGGGGATGAACCGAGATGCCCCTGGGCAAAAGCGACCACGCAGTCGTATTCCCCACCCGTGTGGGGATGAACCGTCGGATATGCTCGATGAGACCAGGGGAGGAGCGTATTCCCCACCCGTGTGGGGATGAACCGCCTACAAGCTCATCACGGAGAGATGCGACGCCGTATTCCCCACCCGTGTGGGGATGAACCGGAGTTTTTGCAATGGAACTGTCTGAACGCATTGTATTCCCCACCCGTGTGGGGATGAACCGCCCCTCCGTGTCTGTCGTTTTTCCGGCCCAGCGTATTCCCCACCCGTGTGGGGATGAACCGTCCTGGCAGGGTGTTCCCCCGACAACAAGGTCGTATTCCCCACCCGTGTGGGGATGAACCGTCGCACACTGTCCGGCCCACCGTAACGAACCGGCATTCCCCACCCGCGTGGGGATGAACCGCACGTTGACAACATGGACAAAGCCATTGGTGAGCATTCCCCACCCGCGTGGGGATGAACACACGGGAAAGGTTGCCGCCCGGGTGCCTGCTCGCGCGTACATCGCACAGCGAAGTAGGCGACAGGCAACGCTTCGGGCAAGTACGCCCTCCAGCGCCTGCTTTCAGGAGGGGCTGCCCGCTCACATCGGAGCCACGCCCCCTCAATTCAGGCAATACCATACGCCCAAGGTTGACCCGTGCTTTTTTAAGATAGCCCTTTTTAACCAGACCCTGGACGGCCTTCCGCACGGTTTGCGGATTTTTATCAATCTGGTGAGTAAGTTCGCACATCTCAAGCGCACTGCCTTCCGCAAAAAAAGCCGGAATCGCCTGAGATGTGCCGGAAAGTTTGGCATCATTCCATGCAATGCCCGATAGTACGCATCGTTACCCGCTTCAATAATGGATTCCATTGACGCATAGGGCATATAGGTATAATTTTTGGGTCATGACTAGCAGAGGGGTTGTTCCCTCAGCATTTTGAGGATAATT
>JAFLSV010000023.1 GCA_022510785.1 Desulfovibrionaceae bacterium
GCCAAGGGCGACCGCGTGGGCGACCTGTACCAGCTCTATCAGGTGAGCCCCGAAGGCGAGTTCAAGGTCAGGCGTTAAGGCGCTTCCCGGTCACATCGGGGGCCGCGTCCATGGAACAGTTTCTGCAGCAGCTCATCAACGGCCTGGTCATAGGCGGCATCTACGCGCTGGTGGCCCTCGGCTACACCATGGTGTACGGGGTGCTCAAGCTCATCAACTTCGCCCACGGCGATTTGTTCACCATTGGCGCGTATCTCGGCATGACGCTGTTCGTCAGCATGTCTCTGGCGGGCAGGGTGCCGCCCTGGATCGCCATTCCCCTGGTGGCGCTCATGGTCATGGGGCTGGTGGCGCTTCTGGGCTGGCTTTTGGAGCGCACGGCCTACCGTCCCCTGCGCCGGGCCAACCGCCTGTCCGCCGTGGTGTCGGCCCTGGGGGCCTCCATCTTTTTCCAGAACGCGGTCATGCTTATCTGGGGCGCCCAGTACCGGGTCTATCCGGAGGCCATGCGGCCCACGGCCATCCTGCATGTGTCCGGCATGGGCATTCCCGCCATCCGCCTGGTTCTCATCGCGGCCTCGGTGCTGCTCATGCTGGCCCTGTACTGGTTCATCAACCGCACGCGCACGGGCACAGCCATCCGCGCGGCGGCCATCGACCAGGGGGCGGCCCGGCTCATGGGCATCAATGTGGATCGCATCATCGCCCTGGTTTTCCTGATTGGGCCGGGGCTGGGCGGCGTGGCCGGGGTCATGGTGGGGCTGGCCTACGGGCAGCTTGACTTCAGCATGGGCTTTTCTTACGGGCTCAAGGCCTTTACCGCCGCCATCCTGGGCGGCATCGGCAACATACCAGGGGCCATGCTCGGCGGCATGCTGCTGGGCCTTATCGAAACCCTGGGGGCGGCCTATCTGACCATAGCCTGGAAGGACGCCCTGTCCTTCCTGGTGCTCATTCTCATTCTCATCATCCGCCCCACGGGGATTCTCGGCGAACGTGTGGCCGACAAGCTATGAAGAGCTTTACCCTTCCGTCCATCCCCCAGCGCGCCCGCGTTCCGCTCATGCTGGCCCTGGCGCTGGCCATGGCCCTGCTGCCCCGGGCGCTCAACTCCTACTGGCTGGACGTCTTCGTCAGCATAGGGCTGGGCACCCTGCTCTCGCTGTCGCTCAACGTCATTCTGGGGCAGGCGGGCATCTTCAATATGGGACACGCGGCATTCTATGCCGTGGGAGCCTATGTCACGGCCATTCTCAACACGCGCTACGGCATACCGGTTCTGTGGCTCATTCCCGTGGCCGGGGCGGCGGCGGGGCTCTTCGCCCTGGTGGTGGCCCGCCCCATCATTCACCTGCGCGGCGACTACCTTCTGGTGGTGACCATCGGCATTGTGGAAATTGTGCGCATTGCCCTGACCAACGACCTGTGGGGTCTCACGGGCGGGGCCAACGGCATTTTCGGCATTGCCCGGCCCGAACTTTTCGGCATCAGAATCCGAAAGGGCATCCAGTTCTATTACCTCATCTGGGGCGCGGTGGGCCTGACCGTGCTGCTCTTCGCCTGCCTCAACCGCTCGCGCTTTGGGCGGGCCCTGTCCTGCATCAAGGAAGACGACGTGGCCGCCGAGGGCTGCGGCATCAACGTGGCCGCCTACAAGCTGGCGGCCTTTGTGCTGGGCGCCTTCTGGGCGGGCATGGCGGGCACCCTGTTCGCCGCCAAGATGACCATCATTTCCCCGGGCTCGTTCACCTTCTGGGATTCCGTCCTGCTTTTCGCCGCCGTCATTCTGGGCGGCGGCAGTCAGGCCGGGGTCATTCTGGGGGCCTTTCTGGTCTACGGGCTGCCGGAAATTTTCCGCGACTTCGCCGGGGCACGCATGCTCGTGTTCGGGCTGGCCCTCATGATCATGATGGTTATCCGACCCCAGGGCATCCTGCCGCCAGGGGCCAGGCGCTATGACGTGCGCGGCTTTCTCGCGCGGCGGGCCGCGGGCGGCGACGTGCTGCCCCAGGGCGCGAGCCGGCCCGGTCAGGACGGCGGCGCGGCCGGATGCGCCGGAACAGGCAAAAGCTCGCGCAAAGGCAGGTAAGGACGCATGAGCACCCTGCTGCGCCTGGAAAACGTCACCAAAAGCTTTGGCGGGCTGGTGGCCGTCAACGACCTGTCCTTCACCGTGGAGGAAGGCGGCGTCATGGGCCTCATCGGGCCCAACGGGGCGGGCAAGACCACGGTCTTCAACCTGATTACCGGCAATTATACGCCTGATGCGGGCGATATTCTGTTCCGGGACAAGTCTCTGGTGGGGCTCAAGCCTCACCAGATAGTCAGCCTGGGCGTGGCCCGCACGTTCCAGTCCATACGGCTCTTTCCCTCCCTGCCCTCCCTGGAAAACGTGCTGGCCGGCCGCCACTGCCGCATGAAGGCGGGGCTTCTGGCCTCCATGTTCCGCAGCGCGGGGCAGCGGCGCGAGGAAAAGGCCGCTGTGGATCGGGCCATGCGCGAACTGGAATTTGTGGGTCTGGCCGAATTCTGGAACGAGCGGGGAGGCAGTTTGTCCTATGGCAATCAGCGCCTGCTGGAAATGGCCAGAGCCCTGGCCTCGGATCCGGCCCTGATTATTCTGGACGAACCCGCGGGCAGCATGAATCAGCCCGAAACCGCGGTGCTTGTGCGCCTCATTGAGGCCATACGCCGTCGGGGCATTACCGTCATGCTCATTGAGCACGACATGGGTCTGGTCATGAAGGTATGTGAAAAGCTGGTGGTGCTGGAATACGGAGCCAAAATAGCCGACGGCGCGCCCGACGCCGTGCGCGGCGATCCAAGGGTTATCGAGGCCTATCTGGGGCAGGACGACTGACAGATTCCCGCAGGCCTCATGCCGCCACGGCAAGCGGAGGCCGCCCGGCTCACGCTGGGCAATGAAGGCGGCAGCGGCCGGAAAGGCTCTCTGGATGAAAGGAAAACGCATGTTTCTGGAACTGGACAAGCTGCGGGCAGGCTACGGGCCGGTGGAAGTGCTGCATGAAGTGAGCCTTCATGTGGATGAGGGGGAAATTGTCAGCATTCTGGGGGCCAACGGCGCGGGCAAAACCACCACGCTCCAGACCATCAGCGGTCTGGCCGACTACATGGGCGGAGCCATACGCCTGCGGGGCGAAGCCATCCACAGCCTGCCCAGCCATCAGATTGTCAGCCGGGGGCTTGCCCAGTCGCCGGAGGGGCGCCGCATCTTCGGCACCCTGAGCGTGCTGGAAAATCTGGGCCTGGGCGCGTTTACCGTGCGCAATCAGGCCGCCGCGGCCCGCACCAGGGACTGGATATTCGAGCTTTTTCCCCGTCTGTACGAGCGGCGCGGCCAGCTGGCGGGCACGCTGTCCGGCGGTGAACAGCAAATGCTGGCCATCGCCAGGGCCCTCATGGCCCAGCCCAGCCTGCTGCTGCTGGACGAACCCTCCCTGGGCCTGGCCCCCCTGCTGGTCAAGGCCATTTTTGAAACCGTGCGCAAGGTCAATGAAAGCGGGGTGACCGTTCTCATTGTGGAACAGAACGCCCGCGCGGCCCTCAAGCTGGCCACCCGCGGCTATGTGCTGGAAATGGGCCGCATTGTCATGGAAGATCGCGCCGAACGGCTCCTCGCCAATCCCAGCGTGCAGCAGGCCTACCTCGGGGCCTGAGCCCATCCCCGGCACGGGCCGCTCCGCGCCGCCGCCTGACACAGCCCCGCCGCGCCCCGCGCGGCGCCGCATCCCCAACTGATGCCAGACCAGCCTCCGGCCCGGCGGCCTTCCGGCACCGCCGGCCACGGCACCCGGACGAGGGGAGGACGGGTGTCCGCCCCGGCGCCCCACCACCCAAGGCAACGCAGCTTTTGGCACAAAGTTCGCATATCCCGCACCGGGAGCCTTCACGGCGCATCCGGCACAGCCGGACTTCCCGACTTTTCAGAACATAAGCATGCGACATTGCAGATTTTTTTACAGGAGTCCACTGTCATGATCATGACACAACCCCTTCGCCCGACCCGGATATCGTCCGTTCTCCGTCGCTTTGCCTCCGCGCTGACCGCGGCGCTCGTCCTTCTGGAACTGGCCGCGCCCCGTCCGGCCGAAGCCGTGCGCATCAAGGATATTGCCTCCTTTTCCGGCGTGCGCGACAACCAGCTGGTGGGCTATGGCCTGGTCATCGGCCTGGGCGGCACGGGCGACTCCAGAGACGCCTTTACCTCCGACGCGCTGTCCAACATGATGGAACGCATGGGCGTGGCCATGGATCCCTCAAAGCTCAGGGCCCGCAATGTGGCCTCGGTCATGGTCACGGCCAATCTGCCCGTGTCGGCCAAGGCCGGTTCAAACATCGACGTGACCATTTCGAGCATAGGCAGCGCCACCAGCCTTCAGGGCGGCGTGCTGCTGCAAACCCCGCTCAAGGGCATTGACGGCAAGGTGTACGCCCTGGCCCAGGGGCCGCTTATCCTCGGCGGCTACACGGCCGACGGCGCGGCGGCCCGCACCCAGAAAAACAGCACCACGGTGGGCAGCATTCCCGGCGGCGCCACGGTGGAACGCGAAGTACCCTTCTCGTTCAACAATCAGAGCCAGCTGACCCTGCACATGCAGGTGGCGGACTTTTCCACCACCCAGCAGGTGGTGGAGCGCCTCAACCAGAGCCTGGGCGGCAACTTTGCCAGCGCCCCCGACGTGAGCACCGTGACCATCCAGGTGCCCGGGCCCTATCAGGGCAACCTGGTGCCCCTGCTGGCTTCGGTGGAAAACCTGGAAGTCACGCCGGAAGGCCGGGCCAAGGTGGTGGTGGACGAAAAGACCGGCACCATCGTCATTGGACGCGATGTGCGCCTGGCGCGGGTGGCCGTGGCCCACGGCAGCCTGCAGGTCACCGTGCAGGAAAGCACCCAGGTCTCGCAGCCCGGGCCCTTCAGCCAGGGCCAGACCGTGGCCAGCCCGGTGACTGACGTGGAGACCCGCGAGGAAAACCGCAGCCTGAACATCGTCAACGGGGCCACCCTGCAGGAGCTGGTGGACGGACTGAACTCCATCGGCGCCACCCCGCGCGATCTCATCTCAATACTGAGAAATCTCAAGGCGTCCGGCGCATTGTACGCGGATCTGGAGGTGATCTGATATGTCCATGTCATACGCTCTCAATCCCGAACAGGCCGTCAACGCGGCCGCCCAGCAGGACATCAACGCCCGGCGCCGCAGCATCGAAGCGCTGTCCAAGACCGACGACCCCGCGGTCAAGCGGGCCAAGCTGCAAAACGCCTGCGAAGGCTTTGAAGCCATCTTCCTGCAAAAAATGTGGGAGCAGATGCGGGCCACCCTGCCCAAAGACGGCCTCACGCACAGCAAGGAAGAGGAAATGTGGCAGTCCATGTACGCCCAGGAGCTGGGCAAGAGCATGGCCTCGGCGGGCGGCATCGGTCTGGCCGACATGATGATGCGCCAGCTGGATCGCACCGACGGCGCCATGAGCGACGCCACCAGGCAGAGCACCGTGCGCCGCGCGGGTCTGAACGTGCCCCCGGCCCCCCTGATGCCGCCTGCCGCCGCGTCGCCGGCTCCTTCCGCCTCCGCCGCCGCGCAGCTCGAAAGCGCGCCCGGCCCTGACCCCGCGCCATCCCAGGCGCTCCTGCACGGTATTTATGAGGGGGAAGCGCCTCAGGCGGGGGAAAGCCCGGACGAGGCCACTGACGCCGCCGGCGCTCCCGCAGCAGCCGCCGCTTCCATCCCTGGGGCGGAAGCCGACGCCACCCCGGCCAGCGTCCGTCAAACTCTTGACGAACTGGCCGCGCGGCTCGGCGTACCCCCCGTGACACAAGCGGTCACGCAAAGCGCCCGGAGTTCCGCCGGCGTGACCAGTGTGGCTAACGCGCGCGATCTGCCCGGGGACGCCGTGATCACCCGCAGAACCTATCAGACCAACCTGCCGCCCTCGCAGCGCAAGGCCGCGCTCTTCACCGGCAGCCCGGACAGCGCCGCAAACACGCCCTACACGCGGGCCCCCCTGTCCACGGCGGCGTCGCCCACCGGGCCCGCTCAGGCCCCAGGGCAGGCAGGCAGCCTGCCCGCCGCGCCCGTGAATCCTTCCGCGCGGGCCACAGCCCCGGCCAGCGGCGGCCAGGCCGCCGCGCCGCGCCCCCTCACGCCGGGCGTGCCCGCGCCGGAACAGGATATTCTGGCGGGGATCACGGCCCGCTTTGTCCCCACAGGTCTGACCATCGCCCAGACTGAGGCCGCGCCGGCCGGGGCCCCGCGCCCTGCCGCGGCAAGCGGCGAGCCTGCGGATCCGCCCGTCCAGGCGGCGGGCGGCCCGGCTCTGGCTGGCCCGGAACTCGTGATGGAACCCGTGGCCCTGGGCAACCCCGCCCCGCCCGCGGGCAGTCTGGAGGCTCCGGTGACGGGCGGGATCAGCTCCGGCTTTGGCTGGAGACTTGACCCCTTCACCGCGCGGCGCACCTGGCACGCCGGGGTGGACATCAAGGCCGAGCCCGGCGAAAGCGTGCGCTCCGCCCGCTCCGGAGTGGTAACCTTTGCCGGCGAGCACAGCGAACTGGGGCAGGTGGTGGTGGTGGATCACGGCGACGGCCTGCGCACCTTTTACGGACACAACCAGGAACTGAGCGTGAGCGCGGGCCAGCGTGTTGAGGCAGGCACGGAACTTGCAAAGGCAGGGGCAAGCGGTCGCGCCGCGGGAACCCACGTTCATTTTGAAGTCCGCCGCGGCGACCTGGCCCTTAACCCGGAACCCCTACTGCGGCAAAGCCATACGCAGGTGGCCGAAGCCCGCTGAAGGCAAGGAGAACAGCACCATGTACAGTCTGATATACGGCAATCTTGACCGCCAGGCCAAAGCGCTGACGCTGCTCGGCGAGCTTCTGGATGAAGAATTTTCCCTGCTTGTCAAGCACGACACCGAAGCTGTCATGGGGCTGGAATTTTCCATTCACGAGCTCCTGCGCCAGCTGAGCGTGGAAAAGGAATCCGTCATCCGCCGTCTGGGCGGCGGCAAGGTGCTGGACTATGCCCAGATGCTGCCCCCGGAACAGGGCGAAGCGCTGAACGAGTTGTGGAACGCCATTGACGAGGGCGAACAGAACTGCGCCCGCCAGGCTTCGCGCAATACCGAGCTGTCCCTGGGACTTATGGATCAGAGCAAGCATATGCTCGACTATTTGCATGCGCGTCTTCTGCCCCCCCAGCAGGATACCTATGGCCGCCAGGGCCGCTACACCCAGTCCCGGCCGGCCGCCGCGCTGCTTTCCGGCAGATTGTAAGCCTTTCGCTGAAATTCCTCCATGCCAGGCTAAGGAACAGTTATGAGCGTCAACAACCTTCTCAACATCGGCGTCAGCTCACTGACCGCTCATCAGGTAGCGCTCAACGTCACGGGCAACAACGTCGCCAATATTGACACCGTTGGCTATTCCCGCCAGTCGGTGCGCTTTCAGGAATCCACGCCCATCAACTGGCGTCCCGGCCAGCTCGGCACGGGAACCTATGCCGATGAAGTATACCGCAACTTCAACCGCTTCATTGAAAATTCCTATCTGGCGCGCTTTACCCAGCAGCAGCGCTGGGCCGAGGAATCCGCCATTCTGCAGAATGTGGAAAGCCTGTTCAACGAGGCCAACCGCGACGGCATCAGCAGTCAGCTGTCCACCTTCTTCAACAACTGGAGCAAGCTGTCGACCCTGCCGGAAGACGAGGCCATGCGTGAAGACCTGCTGGCCCAGGCCGACAGCCTGGCCGCGCTGATCCGCGATACCAGAAAGAGCCTGGAAGCCATCCAGAGGGAAATGGATTCCTACATCAACCAGACGGTGAACCAGGTCAACAGTATTCTGGAACAGCTGCGCGACATCAACAAGCAGATCGCCATAACCCAGACCTCGGCCAACAATCCGAACGCCCTCTATGACCAGCGCGACCTTTTGGTGCGCGAGCTGTCCGAACTTATTGACGTGCGGGTGGATGACAAGGGCGGCGCCGACTTTGCGCTGTTTACCGAAAGCGGCCAGCCGCTCCTGCACGGAGACAGCGTTTTCACGCTGGAAATCCAGCCCGCCAAGGTGGAAAAGCAGACCCAGAATTTTACCGGCGATCTGACCTTTTCGGGCGTGGACTCGCATGAGTACACCCTGGAATTTGTGGACGGCAACAGCTTCCGCGTGTCCCTGGACGGCGGCAAAAGCTGGCTGCGCAATGAAGACGGCACCATCGCCATCTTTGACGTGCCGCCCGAAGGCGAAAGCATCCGCATCAAGAATCTGGACATCACCTTCAACCGCAACGAGGGTGACAGATTCAGCATGGGCGACACGTTCCTCATCGTGCCCAAGACCGCGGTGTACTGGAATTCACCCACCCGCGACCCCATCAATGTCACGCCCCAGGTTTACGACGACGGCACCGAAAACCCCAGCCGCCTCACCGGCGGCAAGCTGGCGGCCTATTTCAATATACGCGACACCAACATAGGCCGCTACATCGACAAGCTCGATGCCTTCGCCAATACCCTGATCTGGGAAGTGAACATGCTTCACTCCCAGGGCGCGGGTCTGCAGCAGCTCACCAGCCTGCAGGGCACCTACCGCGCGGATCTCACCAATGTGCCCCTCGGAGGCCGCACCAGCGGGCTGACCTTTGCCGACCGCCTCACCGAAGGCAATCTGACCCTGCACTTTTACAACGAGAAGACCGGGGAAAGCATCTTTTCAGGCTCGCTGGATTTTACGAATCCTCATGTGGACGGCGGCCCGGTGACCAATTTCGACCCGGCCAGGCACAGCCTGAAAGATGTGGTCTACGCCCTCAACAACAGCTTCCCCGACCCCGATAACCCAGGCCGCAACCTCATCACCGCCGCCATCGTCAACGGCACGCTGCAGATCAGCGCCGCCGCGGGCGTTACCTTCAACGCCGGTTCCGACAGCACGGGGCTTATGGCGGCCTTGGGCCTGAACACCTTTTTCCAGGGCAACGGCGCCGGCGATATCAGCGTCAACGCGCTGCTGCGCAACAACCTGGCCTTCATCAACGCCCAAAGCGTGGACGGCGCCATCGAGGCCAACGAGGGTGACGGCAACATCGCCGCGCGCATTTCCCAGCTGGCCACCAAGGAAGTGCGCATTTCCACCCTGTGGGAAAACAGCACCCAGACTCTGAACGGCTATTATGCCGGCCTGGTGGGCCTGGTGGGCTCCGACACCCGCACCGCCATGTTCAACGAACAGTACAATACCGCCCTGGCCGACGATTTGGATGAACGGGCCCTCGCCATCAGCGGCGTCAACCTGGATGAGGAAATGAGCAACCTCATTCGTTTCCAGCATTCCTACACGGCGGCCGCCAAGCTGATCACCACCGCCGACCAGATGCTTGAAACCATCCTCGGCCTCAAGCAGTAACGCCGGACGCAGGAAATTCGGGCAAGGAGACCTTATATGCGCATTACGCAACGCAGCATGTACCGAAACTTTGTCACCAATATGAACAGCAATCTTTCGGCCTACATGGAAAGCAATATCCAAAGCGCTTCGCAAAAACGCATCAACAGGCCTTCGGACGATCCTGTGGGCATGGCCCGCGTGCTGACCTACCGTTCGTCCCTTGCCCGCACCGAGCAGTATCTCGACAATTCCAAGGATGCCTCCGCCTATCTGGCCAGCACGGACAGCGCCCTGCTCCAGGCCTCCACCATTCTGGCCACTATGCTGGAAAAGGCCAACCAGATAGCCACCGAAACCGTCACCACCGAAAACCGCCTGCAGGCGGCCTCGGAACTGCGCCAGCTTTTCGGCCAGCTGCTCAATCTGGCCAATACCAATTTCAACGGGTACCATCTGTTCGCGGGGCAGAAGACGGAGAGTCCCGCCTATCAGGAGGGGCTGGGCATCACCACCATGGATGAGAATCTTCAGGGGCTCCCGTGGATCATCAACGGCAGCGCCGACCGCACCATCATGGTGCGCTTTTCCACCGACGGCGTTATCGACCCTGACACCGCCCACCTTGACCCCGATGACCCCGAGTATGATCCCGGCACTGAAATTACCTACGAATATTCCAAGGACGGCGGCAAGACCTGGATAACCAAGACCCTGGCCGCCGGAGACACTACCCTGGATCTGGACGGCGTGACCATCAAGGTTCCCGCCAATACCAGGGTTGAGGCCTACGATCCCGACCTGGATACCACGGACGAAAACGGCAACATCACCAACATCAGCCGCGTCAACGGCTCGGTGCTCTTCGTCCGGCCCACGGCCTATTACATGGGCGACGACAGCGATCCGCCCCCCCTGGTGGACAGCTACGGCACCTTCAGGACGGACACGACCCACAGCGTCGATGCCTACGGCAATTTTCCCGTTGATGTGCGTATCCGGCTGGATGAAGCGGCCACCATGGGAGCCGGGGGCAAGGTGACCTATTCGTACAGCCTGGACAATGGCGTGACCTGGGTGACCACCACGGCCGACATCCGCGCCGACAACTCCAACGGCACTTTGCGCCTGCAGGTGCCGGGCGGCTATCTGGACGTGAACGCCCCGGTGGGAGAAACGCTGGAAGCGGGCCAGCAGTTCGTCATCCGGCCGCGCCGCTCGGATCGCGGCGTGGAAATTGCCGAGGGCGAATTCATAACCGTCACCAACTGCGGCAAGGACATTTTCGGCGGCGTGTACACCCCGGTTGGCTCACCGGGCCCCGTTCCGGCCGAAGGCGGAAACAGGAATATTTTCGAGGTGCTCTCCAACCTCATCGCCTGGGCTGAAACCGGCCCCAGCGACGGCTGCGGCGAAGCGGTGGCGGCGGTCAGGGAAGCCATCGAGGGACTCCAGACCAGCAACGCCCGCGTGGGCGGCAAGGAACAGCGGGTTTCGCTCAACCTCACCATTCTGCAAAGCCACCACGACGACCAGACCACCCGCATGAGCACCATCGAGGACGCCGACCTCTTTGAACTGCTCACCCGCCTGAGCCAGCAGCAACTGGCCTACCAGAGCATTCTGCGATCGTCATCCATGATCATGAATCTCAGCCTGCTCAATTACATTTAGCCTGGCGCGCACCAGGGCAGCTTGCGGTTTTTCCCAAAATAGGGAAAGCTTGTTTCACGTTTTTTCAACCACCCTCAACGGGGCACCCATGCTCATACTCACCCGCAGACCCGGAGAAAGCCTGTACCTGGGGGACGATATCCGCATTACCGTCCTCAGCCTGCAGGGAAAACAGGTGAAAATCGGCATCAGCCTTCCCCCGGACATGGTGGTCTACCGGGAGGAAGTCTACCGGCGCGTCATGGAAGAAAACCGCATGGCCCTTGAAACCAGCAATGAAGACCTGCTTGTGGCGGCACAGTTATGGCACGACGTACAGAAATAACGGAAGTGCAAACCAGATTGGGGCCACGGCGCATCGATCCGGACAAGATCATCGCCTTTCCGCGCGGCCTGATGGGTTTTGAAGATCAACGCGAATTCACGCTGCTGCAACTGCGTGAGGACGCTCCCTTTCTTGTGCTGCAAAGCCTGAGCGATCCGAACCTGGGCCTGCTGGTGGGTGATCCCTACGCCTTTTTGCCCGAATACCGCATCAAAATCGGCGATGCCGAGCAAAACCTGCTCCGGGTCAAAAGCGCCGCGGAGCTGGCCGTGCTGGTCACGGTATCCATCCCCCCCGGGCACCCGGAGCGCACCGCCCTCAACCTCACCGGCCCCATCCTCATCAACCACGAGGCGCGCATCGGTCTTCAGGCTCCGCAGTCCGACATCAACCCGCCGAGGGTGCTGCTGCGCCTGTGCACAAGCAGGGAAGCCGAAGACAAGGCGGAAGGCGGCGCGCGGCCCGGGGATCGCGCTTCCTCCGCTCAGGATCATGAGGCCGGCCAGGCATGAAGGTTCTGGTCACCGGCGGCGCGGGCTACATAGGAAGTCATACCTGCAAGCATCTGCTGCGGCACGGGCACGAGGTGGTGGTCTATGACAACCTGAGCACGGGCTTCCGCGAGCTTGCGCGCTGGGGCCTGTTTGAGCACGGCGACATGCTGGACGCCGTGCGCCTGCGCGAGTGCCTGCGCCGCCACCGGCCCGACGGGGTCATCCATTTCGCGGCACTCTCCCAGGTGGGAGAGTCAGTGCGCGAACCCGGCCTGTACTACCGCGTCAACGTGGGCGGCACCCTCACCCTGCTTGAGGCCATGCGGGAAGAGGGCATCCCCCTGCTGGTCATGTCCGGCACGGCCTCGGTCTATGGACAGGCCGACCATATGCCGCTCGCCGAAAGCGCGCCCACGGCTCCGGGCAACCCCTACGGCGCGACCAAGCTGGCCATGGAACGCATGCTGGCCGATTTTGAAAGGGCCCGCGGCCCGCGCTGGATCAGCCTGCGCTATTTCAACGCGGCCGGGGCCGATCCTGACGGCGAGTGCGGCGAAATGCACACCCCCGAAACCCACCTTATCCCGCGCGCCTTTATGGCCGCCGCCGGGGCCATTCCCAGGCTGGAGCTCTTCGGCGACGACTACCCCACCCCGGATGGCACCTGCGTGCGCGATTATGTTCATGTGTGTGATCTGGCGTCGGCGCACCGCCTGGCTCTGGATTATCTGGCGGGCGGCGGATCGGGCCGGATATTCAACCTGGGCACGGGCACGGGGTTTTCGGTACGGCAGATTCTTGACGCGGCGCAAAAGGCCTGCGGCCGCCCCATACCGCACAGCGTGGCCCCCCGGCGGCCCGGCGACCCGGCTGAACTGGTGGCCGACGCCACCCGGGCCGGGCGGGAACTTGGCTGGACGCCCGCCCATTCCAGCCTGGAAGAAATTATGAACACGGCCTGGCGCTGGTTCACGGCCCAGTCCCCGGCCTGAGAACCCGCTTAGAAAAATCGCCCCTTTAACCCCACGGAGATTTTCATGAAAATTGTCATTCTGGACGGTTATACGGAAAATCCTGGCGATTTGAGTTGGGAAGGGCTGGAACGGCTTGGAGATCTCACGGTATACGACCGCACGCCCAAAGAACAAATCGTCTCCCGTATTGGTCATGCAAAAATCGTCATTACCAACAAGACGCCTATCACCAGGGAACATCTTGAGGCCTGCCCGGATATCCGCCTTATTGCGATGCTGGCGACAGGATATGATGTTGTTGATATTGCGGAAGCGAAAAAACGCGGGATACCCGTTGTCAACGTTCCTTCGTACGGCACGGAGGCCGTGGCGCAGTATGCGATCGCCCTGCTTTTGGAGCTGACCAGCCGGGTAGGCCTGCATGATGCCGCGGTTAAGGCGGGAAAATGGTCACAATCTCTTGATTGGTGTTTCTGGGAAAGTCCTCTCATGGAGCTGGCCGGCAAAGTCTTGGGGATCATTGGATTTGGCCGCATTGGCCAGACCACGGGACGCATTGCCAAGGCTATGGGAATGCATGTACTTGCGTACGATATTCATCAAAGTGAATCAGGCAAAGCTATTGCCGAGTATGTTTCGCTAGATACATTGCTCAAAAAATCTGATGTCATATGCCTGCATTGTAATCTTACATCAGAAACAAAAAACATTATCAACAGTGGCGCCATTGCCAAGATGAAAGACAAGGCTCTCATCATCAACAATTCCCGTGGGCCTCTTATCTGCGAACAGGATCTCGCGGACGCCCTGAACCGGGGAAAGCTTGGCGGGGCCGCGGTGGATGTGGTCACGTCCGAACCCATAGCTCAGGATAACCCCCTGCTTACCGCCAAAAATTGCATCATAACCCCGCATCTTTCCTGGGCTCCCAAAGAATGCAGGCAGCGCATCATGGACATCACGGTGGAAAATGTGAAAGCGTTCCTCCAGGGAACCCCCATCCATGTCGTCAATCCTTAACGATTCTTCCTGAAAGAGGCATTGTGTCACGCCGCTCCGCTCTCCTCAGCATATTTCACGCCGGTGTTTCCGCGGTCAAACCGGATGAAGCTGTCATGCGCCATATGCGTCTTGACGGAGACACTCTGTATGTCGATGAGGCCGCGCATACGCTTGCGGGCAAAAAAATACTCGTCCTCGGGGCCGGCAAGGGCGCCGCTCCCATGGCCCAGGCTCTGGAACGGCTGCTGGGGGATCGCATCGATGACGGACTTGTCGTTGTGAAATACGGCCACGGGCTGCCCCTTTCCCGCATCCGGCTTATGGAAGGCGGGCATCCCGTGCCGGATATTCACGGAATGGAGGGCGGGCAGGAGCTTCTTCGCCTGGCCCGTTCAGCAGGCCCTGATGATGTGGTGATCGCCCTGTTCACCGGAGGCGCCAGCGCTTTGACCACCGTGCCGGCCGCCGGGATCACCCTGGACGAACTCAGAATGGCCACGACGGCCATGCTGGCCTGCGGAGCAACTATTCACGAAATCAATACCATCCGTAAACACCTGTCATCCATCAGCGGAGGACTTCTTGCCCGGGAGGCCTGGCCGGCTGAAGTCATCACCCTGCTGGTGTCGGATGTTCCGGGAAACACGCTTGATGTTATCGCTTCCGGGCCGACTGTTCCTGACGAATCCTCCTATGCGGACTGCCAGGAAATTGTTGAGCGCTATAATCTTAGAGATAAATTTCCATCTTCCATCATTGAACGGCTGAAAGATGGGTTGAACCTTTGCATTCCTGAAACTCCCAAAAGTCAGGATCCTGTTTTTCTTCATACGCATACATCGCTTATCGCCACCCTTGAAGACGCTCTTTTCGCAGCCGCTGATAAGGCTCAGGCCTTAGGCTTTGAAACGCAAATCATGTCTCCGTTACTCCAGGGTGAAGCGCGTGACAAAGCCCGGGAAATAGTTCTTCAGGCGCAAGCCGAATTGGCCATACTGAACAAGGAAAAAAGCCATCGTCCGCAGTGCCGGCTGTACGGGGGGGAAACAACGGTAACGCTTGCAGGCACGGGGAAAGGCGGCCGCAATCAGGAAATGGCTTTGGCGGCCTGCCTTGCCGGCGCGGGCATGAAAAATATAGACATGCTGTTCGCGAGCACCGATGGTACGGACGGGCCTACTGACGCGGCCGGTGGTTTTGCCGACGGATATGCCATATATAACCTGGACATTGCGCCTGAAAAATCTCTCACAATGGGGTATGAATCATTAAAATGCAATAATAGCTACAATACTCTGGAAAAAATGGGAATGCTATTTAAAACTGGCCCCACGCTGACTAATGTTATGGACATGGCAATTGTACTGCTCTGGCCGTCAAAATGATAGCGCGCACGATTGCGGGCTTTGGCGGGCAGGCATGCCCCCTGGCTTATCCGCGTTTTTCGCCTGAAAAAGCCCTTAAATGCCGGGCAAATTCGATGAGAAGGCGCACATCTTCCTGCTCCAATGTTCCCAGAAGGTTTGGCTGTATTCCTTTTTCAGAGGTCGCCATGCCAGAGGTGTAGCGATAGTCCCTGGCACGAATACCATATTGTTTTAATTTATAATAGAACGTACTACGATTCATTTGTAGTGTTTTTAGCGTTTCTTTGATAGCCCCATGATTAAGTTTTAAGGCATCTTCAATAAGTTTTTTTTCATCAACTTTTTTTAAATGAACATTAAATTCCCCTTTTTCTGTTGGGTATTTTGTCATACATTCTGTAAGATCGTTTACTGATACTTCATTATCGTATGCCATATACGCTAAACGTTCCATCATATTTTCAAGCTCACGCACATTACCCGGCCATGTATATGAACGAAGTACATTCATAGCATCCTTACTTATCCCATGAATATTGTGCTTTGATACCTTAGAGAATTTTTCGAGAAATTTTTGTGCAAGTATGCATACGTCATCATCACGTTCACGTAGCGCTGGAATATGCAAAGGAAAAACGTTTAAACGGTAATAAAGATCGGCACGAAATGTTTTTTCTTGCACAGCATGGTACAAATTACGGTTAGTCGCGGCAATGATACGAATATTCACAATACGGGTACGCTTATCACCTATACGGACGACTTCACGATTTTGAAGCAATCGAAGCAGGTTGACCTGCACATCCAATGGCATTTCTCCTATTTCATCAAGAAAAACTGTTCCGCCGTCGGCGAGCTCGAATTTTCCTTGCTTGCCGCTTCGGCTGGCTCCTGTGAACGAACCTTCCACATAGCCGAACAGTTCACTCTGGATAAGTTCGCGAGGCAGAGCGCCACAGTTTACCACAACAAAAGGCTTATTGCGGCGGGAACTGGCATTGTGGAGAGACTGCGCAAAAAGTTCCTTACCCGTTCCGCTTTCTCCAAACAGCATTACCGTCGTGTCGGTATCGGCAATCCTTTGGGCCTTTTTTATCACTTCCTTTATTAATGGAGACTGTCCGTAAATATCATCAAAGCAAAACAGAGCATTGGATCCGGTGGCTCGTGTCACATATTCACGCATGCGGGCAGCTTCGCGTAAAGTAAGAACCATGCCGTGCGTTGACTGGTTTACTGTTGCGGAAAGTACGCATGATATGGATTGATTTTTTTCTTGAAGTATCAATGTTGTATCAAGATCATGAAATGATTTGCACGACTCTATCATATTTCTGATATCTTTCGAGAAGTGTATAAAATCTGTTAATCTCCGTCCTGTTGGCTTTTCAATAAATCCAAGCATATTCATAGCGTTATTATTAAGAAATCGAACAGTTTGTTGGTTGTCCAGTGTGATGACACCATCGTCAAGCATCTCAAACAATGCATTTTGTTCTCCTAATACTTCACGCAACCCAAGTTGTTCTGAAATTGCATAGCTTGCCGCCTCAAGCATGCCACTGGTATGAGGGTGAAAAGTTTCGCAAAGAGACGTGATTCCGAGTACGCCAAGAAAGTCTCCGCGAAAATCTGTGATAGGAGTCGCGGAACATACAAGATTATGGTTTTCCGTACAGTAATGCTCCGCTCCAAAAATCTCTATTGTTTGCTTTTCTTCAAGGCAGGTGGATATGCCCGCTGTTCCTATAAATTCTTCACGCGAACGCATACCTGGCTCTATGACCTTTGTTTCACCGGGAAGCGTATACAGGATGACACCATTTTTGCTGGCAAGCGACATATAACTGGACGAACTGGCTATTTTGGAAAAAACCTTTCCCATGATATTTCTTGCGCTTTCAATGAGAACACGATTTTTTTCCAGTTCTTCATGCAGGGCTTTTTCATCCACCACCTTCTGGATTTGGCGCACGGGATCAATGTGATACTCCCGGCAACGCCGCCAGGATCGGTACACAAAATCGCGAACGATGGAAGGATCGACCTCCCCGCCTCTCAGGAACTTTTGCCATTCCTCATAAATTCTCTGTTTTTTTTCGCTCAGCAGCGTATTCATGGCGGCGCTCCTCCTCTTGATCGCAGTATGGACATGATCGCCAAAAAAGTCTAATTCTTTTTGCGCCGAGCCGGGATGACGTATCTTATATTTTTTTAATAATTACATATGGTTTTTTGAATTGGGCGCTGGCACCTTCACCGGGAGGAGAAAATTAATTTTTTAAAAACAATGGGTTATAAAAAGCCCTTGTTTGGATTTTTTAGTCCAAAATGTGCAAAAAATTCTTTTCGCCCGCCGAGGATTCTTTTGCAATTAATTTTACTATTTCAATATATTATAAAGAATTTTTTCCGGTTGCCCCTTTTAGCACGATACTTGCATCAGTGGGGGATATCTCCCGGCCACCCTCAAACCCTCACACATGAAGGCGCACGCATGACTTTCCCCCTGCTGTTTTCCCCGGTTCGCATCAATCAGCTTGAGCTGAAAAACCGCCTGGTCATGTCGTCTATGGTCACGCAGTACGCGGCCACCAATGGCGAAGTCACCGATCAAATGATTAACTACTACGCAGAGCGGGCCAGGGGCGGCGTCGGTCTGATCATGATCGAGGCCACCTATGTGGAACGCGCCGGCAACAGCTATAAGCTGGGGCTCGGCTGTGACCGGGATGAAATGCTGCCGGGCCTGCGCCGCCTGACGGATGCCATACACGCCCAGGGCTGCAAGGTTGGTCTTCAGCTTCAGCACGGCGGACGGACGGCCAACACCGCCACCAACGGCGGCCCCGTCAAGCTGGTATCCAGCATACCCGGCATCACCCCTTACGAAGGCAGCCGCGTACTGACGGAAAACGATATCCAGGATCTTGTGGTTGCCTACAAAAACGCCGCCGTCCGGGCGCAAAAGGCTGGCTTTGATCTGGTGGAACTGCACTGCGCCCACGGCTATCTGCTTGCCCAGTTTTTTTCTCCGTTCACCAATCACCGTCAGGATCAATACGGAGGCACTCCCGAAAACCGCATGCGCTTCCCGCTTGAAGTGCTCAAAGCCTGCCGCGAGGGCGTAGGGAGCGGCTACCCTCTCACCGCCCGTTTCAGCGTTGATGAGTTTAACGGAACCGGGCTTATGCTGGAAAACTCCCTGCCCATTCTTAAAGCCCTGGTGGATAACGGCATCGACGCTCTCAATATCAGCGCGGGGGCCTGCGAAACCAACCGCTATACCATCCCCCCGGCCTGCATTCCCGATGGATGGAATGCCGATCGCGCCGCCGCAGTCCGCGCAGCCATTGGGCAGCGGGTTCCCGTCGCTGTGGCGGGGCGCATCCATAACACGGCTTTGGCGGAAGAGATCCTGCGGAACGAAAAGGCTGATGTGATTGTCATGGGGCGTCCTTTTATTGCCGATCCGTATCTTCCCGCCAAGAGCGTTGCCGGTGACGCCCGCAGCGTCATTCCCTGCCTGTCCTGCAACGAGGGATGCGTAGGCGCGCCCTATGGCAACGTGTCCTGCGCCGTGAATCCCCGTGCCGGGCAGGAAGGCCGCTACCCCATGGACAAGGCCGCACGCGCCAAGAACATCGTTGTCATCGGAGCCGGCCCTGCCGGACTTGAGGCGGCGCTTACCGCCTCCCGCAGAGGGCACCGGGTCACCCTGCTGGAGCGCGGCGAACGCCTCGGCGGCCTCCTTCATGTGGCCTGCAAGCCTCCGCACAAGACCGCTTTTGACACACTGCGCCGGTATTACGAGCAGGCCATCGCCCAATCCGATATCACCGTGAAGCTCCACTGCAATGCCACCGTGGAAAGTATCGCCGCATTGGCCCCCGATATGACCATTGTGGCCACCGGCAGCACTCCTCTCATTCCCGGATTTTGCCAGGGTTCCGGCGCCATCACCGCTCAGGATGTTCTGATGGGCGCACGCACGGGCGCCAGGGTGCTCATTCTGGGCGGCGGCCTTGTTGGCTGCGAAACCGCTGAATTTCTTGCTGAACAGGGCAAAAGCGTCACTGTGCTGGAGCTGCGTGATGCCCTTGCGCCCGACATGGAAACCCGGACGAGAATTTTTTTCCTTGACCGCATCAAAGAACTTGGGGTGAAAAGTCTTGTGAATACCGAAATTGTCGCGCTCAGCGCCGGCGGCGCGCGCGTGCGCAATCAGCTCCGCGAGGAACGCATGCTGGAAGGCTTTGATACGTTGGTTATGGCCTTTGGCTATCGTTCCTGCAATGCGCTGGGCGTAAAACTGGCCGAGGCCGGCATGGCTGCCGTTTCTGCCGGCGACTGTGTGCGCCCCGGCAAGGTTTTTCATGCTGTCCGCCAGGGCTTCATGGCCGCTTATGCACTGTGACAGGAAATGCGTATGACCATACTTTCCCGAAGTACACTGAAAAAGATCGCCTATCCTACAGGCGTTGGCATGACACTGTTCCAGGTGTACTACACAATTGGTTACGGTGTACTTGAGGGATCGCTGTTAGCCGCTATTTTTCTGAGTTTTGCACTTGTACTGATCTTTCTTTCCCATCCTGCCATTAAAATTGATGAGGGAAAAGAGGAACCAGTCCCTCTTATTGTGCTGGATCTTGTTCTTGCATGTTGCGCGGTGGCAACGTCCGTATACCTGTTTTTCAACTATGAAGTCCTGCAGGAGCGCATGGCTTTTATTGACGAGGTGCCCGGCGAGGCAATGATACTGGCCTATATTCTCGTGGGCCTCGTGCTGGAAGCCACCCGCCGCATGACCGGTCTGCCCCTGTTTTCTGTGGCGCTGGTGTTTTTCATGTTCTTTCTGTGGGGGGATCATCTTCCGGCTGTCATCCGCCACAATGGCGCAACGCTGGAAAACATCGCCGAGAATATGTATCTCACCGGTGAAGGTATTTACGGCGTGCCGATCATGCTGGCATGCAACACCCTGTTTGCGTTCATGATGTTTGGCGCCTTTCTCGAAGGCAGCAACATGAGTTCCATTTTTATGGATCTGGCCTTCCGCCTCACCCGCAAATCACAGGGCGGCCCCGCGAAAGTGGCAATTTTTGCTTCCGCTCTTTTTGGTACCATATCCGGTTCCTCTGCCGGGAATGTATACACAACCGGCGTATTCACCATCCCGCTCATGAAAAAATGCGGCTACCTGCCCCATTTTGCTGGCGCGGTAGAAGCCGTAGCCTCCACCGGCGGCCAGATCATGCCGCCAGTTATGGGGGCGGCCGCCTTCATGATGGCGGAATTCTGCAAAGTCTCTTACCTCGACATTGCCAAAGCGGCCTTTTTGCCCGCCGTGTTATACTATCTGGCCTTATGGGTGATGATCCACTTTGAGGCGCGTCGCCGTGGTCTTGGACTTATCAGCAGCGACCTTGTGCCGTCCCTCAAAAGTATTCTTGTCCGCCTGTATTACCTGGTACCCCTGGTCGTCCTGATCCTTGTCATGCTTGATGGGCGCAGTGCCGCCATCTGTGCGAACATGGCCACAGGCTCCATTCTTCTGCTCTCTTTTATCCGCAAGGACACCCGTTTTACCCTGAAACGTTTCATTGATACCCTGTACGCGGCCGCTTTCACCTCTCTCATGGTTGTGGCATGTTGCGCGGCTTCCGGCATTGTGGTCGGCGTTATCAACTACACGGGTATCGGCTTCAAGTTTATCAACGTGCTCACCACATTGGCTGACGGGCATCTGTTCATCATGCTCATTCTGCTCATGGTCACCAGTTTCATCCTGGGCATGGGAATGCCCACAACGCCCGCCTATATCGTGGTGGCCACACTCGGCGCCCCGGCGCTTATCAAGATGGGGCTGCCTCCTGTTGTCGCGCACATGTTCTGCTTCTACTACGCCATTCTCAGCTTCATCACCCCGCCTGTCTGCGTGGCGGCCTACGCGGGAGCCAACATAGCCAAGGCCGATCCCATGCGCACGGGGTTCACGTCCATGAAACTGGGCATCGTAGCCTTTATTGTGCCCGTCATGTTTGTGTACGAACCTTCCCTGCTCTGGCAGGGGGGCAGGCTTGATGCCCTCATCGCCACAGTGACCGCCATCATTGGCGTTATTGGGCTCTCCGGCGCGCTTCAGAACTGGTTGCTGCGCGCCTGCAATCCGTTTGAGCGCCTGCTTTTGCTCTTTGGCGGCCTCTGTCTGTTCTACCCCGGAGCGCTCACCGATCTCATCGGTCTGGGCTGCATGGGCTTCGTCGTCATCTGCCACTATGCGCGCAACAAGACAGAGCCGCACCCCGTGGCCGGAAAGGACTATACGCTTCCCGAAAGCTGAACCGCCATCGTTTCAGCAGCAAGGCGGCTCCGGATACTTTTCAAAAGGAGAATGCACCATGGTCATTGACGTAAGGCTTCGGCCACCCTTCAAGAGTTTCAGGCAGCAGTACGCCAGCCCCGCCGCCAACAAGGCCTTCAGCGCCAGATTCGGCCTTACCTCGCCCGAATCCGTGCAGCAGGTTTCTGAAGAACTGATGCTGAAGGAAATGGATGAAGCCGGCATCACCTATGGGCTTGCCACCGGCCGCAACGGTCACTTCCGGTACAATGTTTCCAACGACGATGTCGCCGAAGTGGTCACTCAGTACCATGGCCGTATTTTTGGCGCCGCCGGGCTCGACTGCGGCAATGTGCCGCAGGCCCTGGCCGATATTGAAAAATATGTGGTCAACGGTCCCTGCAAGGCTGTTTCCATGGAGCCGGGCGCGCTTGCCATGCCCCGCTACGCCAATGATCGCCGTCTGTACCCCATCTATGAAATGTGCCAGGCGCACGGCATCCCCGTCATTGTGATGCTGGGCGGCCGGGCCGGGCCTGATGTGTCTTACAGCAACCCCGCCATCATCAGCGGGATCGCCGCTGACTTTCCCAATGCCAGGTTTATGGTCTCGCACGGTGGCTGGCCCTGGGTTCAGGCGGTTATCGGGGCATGCTTCTGGCAAACCAATATATGGCTTTGTCCGGATATGTATCTCATGAACAATTCCGGCGCGCAGGACTATGTGGCCGCAGCCAATACCTGGCTTCAGGATCGCTTTCTCTTCGGATCAGGGTACCCGCTTATGCCCATTGGAGAAAGTCTCAGCATTTTCAAAACCATGTTTAAGGCAGAAGTGCTTCCCAAGCTTCTGTACAAAAACGCCGCAGAGCTTTTCAACATTGAACTTCCCAAGGAGTGACACGCCATGCTGAAAAAGTTTCTTGCCAGTATCCTGTGCGCGGCAGCCTTTGCCGTTGTGCCTCTGAGCTCTCATGCCGCAGGTGAAAAGAAAATCGATATCGCTGCCGCCGCCCCCGGCGGGGCGTGGTTTGTGGGCCTCGGAGCCTATGCCAAGGTGCTGAGCGCCATGTATCCCGAATTTGATACCACGTTGTTCTCGGGAGGCGGCGTGACCAATGTCGTCCGCGTGGAACGCGGGCAAAGCGCTGTCGGCATCACCGCCAACACGTTCATGAAGGCCGCCGAAGACGGTGTTGAGCCCTTCAAGTCTTCCGTCAGGGTCAAGGCCCTCGCCAACCTCGATGATGTCACGCGCATCATCTTTGCCGTGCCCGCCAACAGCAAAATCATGACGGTTCGTGATATTGTGGAAAGCAAGGCTCCTTTGCGCATCTACATGGGTTCCAAGGTCGGCGGCAACGCCGAAGTGTTTGCCCGCTGGGTTTTTGAGGCACTTGGCGCCACCAAAAAAGAGCTCCAGGAGCGTGGCTGCACGCTGTACGGCGGCACTCCCGCTGAATGCGGCACCATGATGCGGGAAGGGCAAATTGATGTCATGAGCATAACGGCGCCCGGTGAGCATTTCATGATTTCCGAGCTCATCAAAAATATGGATATCCGTTTCCTGCCCTTCGACGACGCGCTGATTGCCGATCTTAAGGCATCGCGCGCCCTTTCCGAAGGAACTCTGCCATCGTCCATGTATCAACCCATGATCAAAGAAGATATTCCGATTATGACCGCGCCTTCCGGACTGGTCATTAATGCTGACGTCCCAGAGGAAGACGCCTACAAAATGGCCAGGGCTCTGGTGGAAGGCCGGGATGACATCGCCGTCGCCCTTCCCGCATGGAGCACCATCAGCCCTGAGCGCGTATGCAAGGAACTGCCCATTGAGATCCATCCCGGCGCGGTGAAGTATTTCCGTGAAATCGGCTGCATGGATTAAATCGGTATGACGAAGGAAGAAAGGTCTTCTTCCGCTTCCAGCTTTCGGCCTTATGAAAAAGGCTCCCCGGCAGGGGAGCCTTTTTCCATCCGCCGTCCGGGCCATACAAGCAGAATATTCAATTTGTCCATTACAGAATATACTGAATTTATTTTATAAAAATTATTATCCCGCCAGATTTCGCCAAAAATCCACAAAAATTTCAAAAAATATTCAAATTATGTCCAAAATGGAGAAGAGAGGGCGCAGAGAATGTGCAAAAAGACACATAGAGCCAGCCGCCTTTTCGCGAAAGCCGTATGCGCGTGACAAAAAAACAAGTAATTTCACTATGTTAAAATAAAACATCACCAGGCTTTCCTCTCAGGCGTGATTTTTGCAAGCACGAAATCATACCATAACTCTTTTTTATAAAGGAGATTTCCATGGCCATCATCGATTGTCGGTTCCGTCCCCTGACCCCCGAATTTCAGTGGTATACCGATCCCGAACCGGCGAATTTCTGGGTGACCCAGACCCGCCCGCTTCGTCCCGAACCTCTGGAAACCACCATGAAATTTTTCGAAAAAATGGGCATCACCGGCGCTGTCTGCTCCGGGCGTGACCTGCGCTCGGTGGGCGGCCCTTACGTCTCCAACGACTATATCGCCAAACTGGTGAAGGACTGGCCGGTGTTCATCGGTGTGGCCGGCGCCGATCCGCTGAGCCCCAAGGTGAAGGAAGACATCGAACACTCAATCAAGACCCTCGGCCTCAGGGGGGTTTCTGTCGATCCCTTTGCCCTGCAGACCTGCGCGGACGATAAACGCTTCTATCCCATTTATGAAAAATGCGCCGAGCTTGGCGTGCCGGTTCTGGTGACAGTGGGCCCGCTGCCCATCCGCGGAGGCTCCTACATGGAGTGGGGTTCCCCTCTGCCCATGGATCGCGTGTGCGCCGATCTGCCCGAACTTAAGGTTCTTCTTTCCCATGCCTGCTTCCCCTGGACTCAGGAAATCATCGCCATGGTGTGGCGGCATGAAAACCTTTATCTGGAAAGCTCCATCTACCGCCACCTGCCCGGCGCCGACCTGCTGGTGGAAGCGGTCAACACCGTCATTGGCGACAAGATGTGCTATGCGTCGGCCTATCCCTACGCCGACTATACGCAGGCGCTGCCCAAGTTCCTTGCCCAGGGCTATGACCCCATGGTTCTGCCCAAGATCCTTCATGAAAACGCTGAACGTCTGTTCGGACTGAAGTGAGTCTGTGAGGAGCCGTCCTTGAGAAGGACTGGCTCCTCATTTTTACATACACGACGTTGTACTGCCGTTTTCACAGGGATCCAGCGTACTTTCCCTTCTGCTCATGGAGAGAACTATGCTGAAATCTTTCTTTAAATGTATCGACAGACTGACGGAAATCTGTATCGTCATCAGTTTTACCATCCTGTGCGCAGTAATTTTTGCCCAAGTTATAACACGATATTTTCTCAGTTTTTCCCTGCCATGGGCTGAGGAAGTTGGAAGATTTCTTTTTCTTGCACTTTCATACCTTGGTGTCAGCATAGGTATGAAACGGCATGGACATCTTCGTATGGATATAGTTATCATGTATATGCCAAAAAATGTGCAGTATATATTTGACTTAATCAATAAACTTATCACTATTGGATTCTTTTTATTCATAGTTTATATTGGTATAAATATGACTATGCGGGTATACCGAATCGATCAAATGGCTATATCTATTCCGCTGCCTATTTGGATCGTGTGGGCCTGCATACCCTTCACAGCCTGTCTGAGTGCCTTGCAGGGCATCCGGGATCTCATCGAACTGTGCACCGGCGTATCGCTGCGTGAAACGGGAGGGGCGGCATGAACGAACTGAGCTTTATGTTCCTGCTCATCCTCGGCCTTCTGGTCATAGGCGTGCCCATTGGCGTATCCCTTGGTCTGGGCGTCGTCGGCGCGTTGTGGTGGGCGGATGAATCCATGATGTTCTTTACCCAGAAGCTGTTCAACAACTTCGACAGCTTTCCCCTGCTGGCCATTCCGTTTTTCGTGCTTTCGGGCGACATCATGGCCCGCGGCACACTGGCGGACACACTTCTGAACTTCTGCCGCGCCATGCTGGGCCATCGCAAGGCCGGCATGGCGTACATCACCATCATCACCTGCCTGTTCTACGGCGCCCTTTGCGGTTCCGCCGCCGCCACCACGGCGGCCGTCGGCGCCACCATGATTCCCGCCATGGAACGCGAGGGCTATCCCAAGCCTTTTGCCACAGCCGTGAGCACATCGTCGGGCGCGCTGGGCATCATCATTCCGCCCAGCATTCCCATGATCCTGTATGGCGCGTTCGGCGGCGTATCCGTGGCGGATCTGTTTATCGGCGGCATTATCCCCGGCTGCTTCATCGGCCTTATGCTCATGGTTACGGCGGGGTACATCTGTCACCGGCACAACTACGACACGGTTCTGCCCAAGGCCAGCCTGGCTGAACGCTGGGCATCCTTCAAGAAGGCCGGCTGGGCGCTCGGCGTTCCGGTCATCATCCTCGGCGGCATCTACGGCGGCATCGCCACGCCCACGGAAGCGGGCGTTATGGCTGTGGTCTACGCCCTTCTTGTGGAAACCTTCATCAACCGATCCATGACATGGAAGCTCTGCGCCAAGATTATGGTCGACTCCGCGAACACCGTCGGCCTTATCATGCTGGTGCTGGTCACGGCCAACGCTCTGGGCAACATCATGATGCTGGCCAATATCCAGGAGGCGCTTCTCAGCTCCATGCAGGCGCTTACGAGCAGCAAGCATGTCCTGCTTGCCATACTCATTGTCTTCCTGTTTTTCCTTGGCATGGTCGTTGAGGTTTCTGCCATTATCCTTATCTTTGCGCCGCTGCTTGTTCCTGTGGTCACCACCTATGGCATAGACCCCGTGCATTTCGGTATTGTCTTTGTGGTGTCCATGTGCCTTGGCGGTCTCACACCCCCGGTGGGCGTCAACCTGTTCATTGGCTGCAGCATCAGCAATCTCAGCATTGTGCGGCTCACACATGCCGTGCTGCCCTTTATCGCGGCCATAATCGCAGGCTGTTTCATTCTTGCCTATGTGCCCGCTTTCACCTTGTGCCTTCTGTAGTTTGTAACTTTTTACCCAGGAGTTGGATTATGAAGCTTCGTTTTATCGCCATGACCCTTGCCGCGGCCCTCGCCCTGAGCGGCGCCCTTGTGCCTGCCGACAGCCTGGCGGCGCCGAAAAGTGTCAAGGTATGGACCGCCAACGGCGAAAGTGATCCCTGTTTTCTTGCGCTTCGGGACGCTTTTAAACCCTATGTGGACGAAAATTCCAAGGGCAAATACGTTGTGGACATCTACCCCAACAGTTCCCTCGGCGGCCCTGACACGGCCTTCCAGGGCGCGCAGTTCGGCAATATCCAGTTTGTTGTCGATTCCGTGAACAACGTGGGGCAGTTCGTGCCGCAATTTGCCGCTTTTGACGTTCCCTACCTGCTTCCTGACAAGGAAAAGCTCGATCGCGCCCTGGCGTCTGATGCCGTGAAGGAGCTGTGGGCCTATGGCGAAAAGAAGGGCATCAAGCCTCTGTGCGTCAATCTTGCCACCTACCGCGGGCTGCTGTCCGTGAAGCCTCTCGCCAGGCTGGAGGATGTCCAGGGCCTCAAGGACCGCACCTCCAACGCCAAGTTCCATATCTCCTCCATGAAGGCTCTGGGCATGATTCCCGCTCCCATGAACCCCTCGGAGGTGCTTACGGCGCTGCAGCAGGGCGTCATCGACACGGTGGACTACGAATGGCACGCCTATGTTGCCAACCGTATCGTGGATGTGGCCAAAAATCTTCTGCTTACCGACCACCTGCCCGTTCTGTACATGGCCTATACCAGCAGTGAATGGTGGGACGGGCTCAACGATGCCGACCGTGACATGTTCACCAAGGCCATCGACATCTATCATACCTATCTGGACGGCATTTATGCCGACAAGAACGCCAAGGTTCTCGAAACCATGGAAAAGGAATATGGTGTGACGATCACCCGCCTCAGCCCCGAAGAAAAGGCCCGCTGGATTGAGGCCGCCCAGGGCGCCCTGAAGGACTTTCCGCCTGATATCGTCGGCCTGGCGGACAAGATCCGCGCCGCCGGCGAGGGCAAGTAATATTGGCAAAACCCGCGGGGCGAGGCATGTTCACGGCCCGCCCCGCGCTTTTTTGAAGGAGAATGTGTATGAAGTGCCTGGAGCCTGCTCGCCTCGGCAACATGGAACTGCGCAACCGCCTCATCTATCCTCCCATGGTGACCAGCTTTGCCACGGAGGACGGTTTTGTCACCGATCGTCTTGTTGCCTATGCGGCTGAACGCGCCCGTGGCGGTGTTGGACTCTATACGCTGGAAGCCACCTATGTTGACCCGCAGGGCAGGGGCTTCGGGCGCGGCGTCGGCATTGATGACGATGCCAAGCTTCCCGGTCTGAAACGCCTTGCCGAGGCCGTCCACAAGCAGGGCGGCAAAATTTCCGTGCAGCTGCATCATGCCGGCCGGGAAACCTGGCAGGCCATCAGCGGCTATCCCGTGGTCGGCCCTTCCGACTGCCCCGTGGCCTATACCGAGGAACCCGCGCATGTTCTGTCCCGTGAAGAAATCGCCGCCATTGTCAAGCGCTTCGCGGACGGGGCCAGGCGCGCCAGGGAGGCTGGATTTGACGCGGTGGAAATCCACGGCGCCCACGGCTATCTGCTGACGCAGTTTCTCTCTCCCTACACGAACAAGCGCAGCGATGAATACGGCGGTTCGCTTGAAAAGCGCGCCCGTTTCAACAGGGAGGTTATCAGCGCCGTGCGCGCGGCCGTTGGGCCTGACTTTACCGTGACCTTCCGCATGACGGTGGAGGAAAGCTTGCCCGGCGGGCTTCCCCTGCAGGAAGGCGCTGCCGCCGCGGCCATGTTCGCCCGCACCGGCGCGCTTGATGCCATCCATATTGTCTCCGGCAACTATGCCACGCACCATACCGTCATTCCTCCGGCCAGCGAGGGCTATATCATCAATCTTGACCGCGCCATCGCCGTGCGGCAGGCTGTCGGCCCCGATTTTCCGCTCATTCTTGCCGGCCGCATCAAAAACGTTTTTCAGGCAGAAGACCTCATCGTCAGCGGCATAGCGGATTTCGTGGCCATGGGCCGCGCCCTCATCGCCGATCCCGAACTGCCCAGGCGCTGCGCCGAGGGCAAATTCCAGAGCGTGCGCGTCTGCCTGGGCTGCAACGATGGCTGCGCCATGCGCACCGGCATCGGCCTTGATACCTTGTGCGCGGTCAATCCCTGCATGGGGTTCGAAGACACCTACGATATCACGCGCAAAGCTGAGCGCGCGAAGCATGTGCTTGTGATCGGCGGCGGCCCCGCCGGAATGGAAGCGGCCTACACGGCGGCCCGCCGCGGTCACAGGGTCACGCTTTGTGAAAAGGGCCCGCGCCTGGGGGGGCAGTTCTTCCTCGCGTCCCTGCCGCCGTTCAAACGCGATCTCGCCCTGTATCTGTTCAACATGGCCCATCGGCTTGAGGACGCGGGCGTCACCGTGAAGCTCCATTGCGAAGCCACCGTTGACGATATCCGTTCCATGAAGGCCGATGCCGTCATCGTCGCCACGGGCAGCCAACCGCTGTCCATTCCCTTTGAGGGACTGGACTCCATCCCGCATGTTTTCGCCCATGAGGTTCTTGCCGGCCGCATCGGCGAGCTCGGTGATCGGGTGGCCATTCTGGGCGGCGGACTGGTGGGGGCGGAAACGGCGGAATACATTGCCCGAACCGGCCGCCACACAAGCATCATTGAAATGACCGGCGACATCGCCCAGGGCATACACCCCGTGATGCAGGACTTTCAGAAAAAGCGCCTTGCCGCTCTGGGAAGCGAAATGCTCACCAACCACAAGGTGCTCGCCTTTGCCGGAAATGCCATTTCGGTGGAGACGAAAGACGGCGTCCGCCAGATCGGCCCCTTTGATACCGTGGTCATAGCGCTCGGTTCCCGTCCCGATCGCACGCTGTGCGAGGCTCTCGACAAGGCCGGCATCAGCTACGCCGCCGTTGGTGACTGCGTTACGGCCGGCCGTGTGCTCAACGCCGTGAGCGAAGGCATGAAGGCCGCATGGCGGATCTGACCCCTGTCATGCCAGCGCTGACGGCACAAGAAGAAAACCCGCCCCGGCTCCGGTCTTTTCGCGCGGCCGGAGCCGGGGCGGGAATCCGCCGCGGCCTCTGGCGCGTCATGCATCAGCGCGGATGCGGATATCTTGGATGAGGGTATGCCCATGCACATGTATCCCCGCTTTACCGGCAAGCTCATAGTACTTCTGGGCGGATGCGCGACAGCCTCTGATTTTCGGCACTGGTACCTGAACGAACACGCCCCAGGCCTTGCGGAGCGCCAGGAAATCCTGGAATATCGCGCAAATATCATATCGGATTCCGAAATGGCGGCCCTTACCCGAGACACCAATGGCGGCGATCCGTATGGAGTCAGGGCCGTGGATGAAATCAAGGGAGCCAGATGGGAAACTCTGAAAGATCTCTACAAAGAATCTGAACTCATCGGGGCGTATAGCGTCACTGAGTACATGGTGCGCGAATTTTACCCCATTCGTCCTGTCGGTGTGATGAGCCCTGAAATCAAGCGTATCGCCCTGCTGACAAAACCTGTGAACAAAACACACGATGACGCCATGAAATACTGGGTGGAGCGGCATCCGGAGTTTTGCTTCCGTCACCACACCGGCATGGCTTCATATTCGCAGAATCATATTGACAGAATACTCACTGATGAATCCATACCGCTGGATGGATTTCCTATTCTTGCCTACTGGAATGATGACGCCCTGCGCTATGGACACTTCAGCCGTGAAGATACTAAAGCCCTCATGCTGGATGATTGCAGCCATTTCCGCTCCACTTCATTTGTGATCACAGTTGATGAATATGTCATGAAACGCCCCCCAAACTGGAGGGAAAAGGAGCGGGCCTGATCTGAGGGCGGGATCATGGGGCTTCTTTTTCCGCGCGGCGCTTATACATTCAGGCACCGCAAGCCCGGCGCGGCTCCCGCATGGAAAAGGCCTGCGCCGAGGCTATTCAGGCCTTCCGCATGGGGTTTCCTGTTTGGGCAGGCAACCCCCCGGCTCACCTCAAAACCCGCGCGTGCGCAGCGGCTACACGCCCCGCGACGGCATGAGTGACGGCAGAAAGGTGCTGATGGGCGGGAAGGCGATGATCACACACAAAAAAAGCACCATGAGCAGGGCGCAGGGAGCCACCCCCCGGATCACGTCGCCCAGGCTGATGTCGCCGCGCAGGCTCTTGATGACGTACAAATCCATGCCCACCGGCGGCGTGATGAGCGCGATGGTCATGTTCATGGTCAGCACCACGCCGTACCAGATGGGATCGATGCCCAGGCTTTCCATGATGGGCAGAACCAGAGGGGTCGTCAGCAGCACCACGGAAACCGTTTCCAGAATTGAGCCGAGCACCAGCAACACCGCGTTCATGGCCAGGATGAAGAGCAGGGGACTGAAATTGTTTTCCACCACCACCTGGGTCAATTCCTGCGGGATTTGCATCAGGGTCATGATTTTGCCAAAAAGATGCGCTCCGATGACGATCATGCTGATCATGCAGGAGGTGGCCATGCCGTCCAGGCAAATGCGCGGAAGCTGGCGGAGCGAGAGGGTCCGGTACACGCACAGGGTCACGAACAGGCTGTAGACCAGCCCCACGGCGGCGGCCTCGGTGGGCGTGAAGATGCCGCCGTAGATGCCCCCGATGATGATCACCGGCAGAAACAGACCAGGAATATTGCGCACGGTCAGCGTCCTGCGTTCCTCCCAGGTTGCCTTCGGCACGGGAATAAAGCCGCCGTTTTTGCTCCGCCACACGGCATAGGCCGCCAGAAGCACGGTCAGCAGGATGCCCGGCACGACCCCGGCCATGAAGAGTTTGTCCAGCGAGGTATTGGTGATCGAGGAATACAGAATCATCGGGATGGACGGCGGGATGAGGATCCCCAGGGTGCCTCCGGAAGCCAGCAGCCCCAGGGTGAACTGACGATCATAGCCGCGGCTGGTCATGGCCGGATAGGCGACCATGCCGATGGTGGCGGCCGTGGCCGCGCCCGACCCGGTGATGGCGGCGAAGACCGCGCAGGAAAGCACCGTGGCCACGCCCAGTCCTCCCGGCAGATGCCGGACCCAGGCGTTGATGGTGTCGAACAGGTTATCTCCCACCTTGCCGGCCAGAAGCACCTGACTCATGAGCACAAAAAGCGGTACCGCGAGCAGTGTGAAGCTGTTCAGGGATTCCAGCACCGTGATGCTGAGAAAATTGATGGAAATATGTTCCTGCGCCAGGGCCAGCACGACAGCCGTTGAGCCAAGCCCGAAGGCCACCGGCAGCCCCGCCAGCAGAATGGCCATCAGCAAAAGAACGATGATCAGGAACTGAATCATGCCCTGTCCGCCTTTTCCGGGCCCGTTCCGGCCGCGCCGCGGGCAAGCCTGCCCAGGGCGATGGCCGCGAATTGCAGCGTCAGCAGCCCGAAGCCGGCCAGCAGGGGCATGTCAGTGATCCACAAGGGCACGCGCATGGACGTGGGCGTGGTTTCCCCGGTCATGAGGACATCGGCCAGGTGTTCCCACGCATGGCAGGTCACCAGGGCGCAAAAGGCCGCGCCGCCCAGCGCGGAGAGGGTGTCAAGCCAGATCCTCACGCGCGGCGGCACGCGCATGAGCAGCAGCTCAACCCGCACATGGCTGCCTTGCCGCAGGGTATAGGCCGCGCCGCAGAGCATGGCGCCGCAAAAAAGATAGACACTGCTTTCCGGAATCCATTCCGTGGGATGGCCCGCGTAGCGGAGCGCAACTTCGACAAAGAGAAGAAGCCCGACCAGCAGAATGCAGCATCCGCTGGCCAGGCCGCACACAAGGTTGCACCACTCAAGCGCGCGTTTCAGCACGGAAAACACAGTCCTACCTGCGCGCGTTGTCCACAAGGGGCAGGAGCTTCGCGCCGAGTTCGCCGCTGTTCTTCAGATAGGTTTCCCGCACTGGAGCGGTGGCCTGGATGAACGCGTCCAGTTCCTCATCGCTGAGGATATGGATATCAATGCCGGCCCTGGCGATGCTTTCCTCCGCCTCGGCTTCGGCGGCGGCCACCTTTTCGCGGATGAAGGCCTCGGCGTCTGCCGCGGCCTTCATGATGGCATCCTGCTGATCCGCCGTGAGGCCGTTCCACCATTTCATATTGGCCTGAACCAGAAATTCGGCCACGGCGTAGTTGGCGCGCGTCATGAATTTCTGCACTTCCA
>JAFLSV010000024.1 GCA_022510785.1 Desulfovibrionaceae bacterium
CAGGCGGCCCCGAACCACGGCCTCCGCCCCATAGCGCTCGCGCAGGGCGTCCAGCGCGCCGTCCAGCTTAGTCCGGCGCTCCTCCACATGCGCGGGGTTCAGCTCCGCCCCGGCATCCAGCAGGGACAGATGATGAGGCCGCACATCGCTGAAGCCGGACACGCCAAGGCCGATAAGCCGCACCTTTCCCTCCAGGGACAGAGCCGCCAGCAGTTTGCAGGCTTCTTCATAGATGGTGTCGGTGCTGCAGGTTCGCGCGGGCAGGGTTGCCTGCCGGGTAATCTGCCGGAAATCCGCGTACTTGATTTTCAGGGTCACCGTGCGCCCGGCCAGCCCCCGCCTGCGCAGGGAGCGGCCCACCCGCTCGGCGTGGCGCAAAAGCCAGCCACGCAGAACGTCGCGATCGCGGGTATCCTCCTCAAACGTGGTCTCCGCGCTTTCGGACTTGGGCGGCGTGAAGGGAACCACCTGGCGGGAATCCTTGCCCCGGGCCCGTTCATACAGCATCACGCCCGCCTTGCCGTAGCGGCGTTCCCAAAATTCGCGCGGGTAGCGGAGCGCGTCGCCGGCCTTGCGCACCCCCACGGAGGCCAGCGCGGCCGCAAATTTTTTGCCCACACCGGGAATGCGGCTTACGTCCAGACCGGCCACAAAGTCCGCCACATCCTCGGGACGCAGCATAAACAGGCCGTCGGGCTTGCGCATGTCGGATGAAATCTTGGCCAGAAACTTCACCGGGGCGATGCCCACCGAGCAGGTCAGCCCGCCCGAAGCCCGCCGTACCGCTTCCTTGAGGCGCAGACCCATATTTTCGACAGGCCCGAACAGGCGTTCCAGGCCCGTGGCGTCCAGATAGGCCTCGTCGATGGAGGCGGCCTCCACCAGGGGAGAAAACTCGCGCAGCACGGCCCGGATACGTTGCGCCATTTCCATATAGCGCCGCATGCGGGGAGGGATGAAGACGGCGTGAGGGCACAGGCGCCTGGCCTCGCCAACGGGCATGGCCGAGTGGATGCCGAAGCGGCGGGCTTCGTACGAGGCTGTGCTGACCACCCCGCGTTTGCCCGTGCCCACGACAAGGGGCCGGCCGCGCAGCTCCGGATGGTCGAGCTGCTCGATGGACGCGTAAAAAGCATCCATGTCAATGTGCATGATCCAGGTCTGCATAGCTGTCCCGGGCATCGCCCATGAGCCCGCCCTGTCCGCCCGCGCGCCCGCGGAACCTTGACAAGTGTTGTCTGTCTCCGTAGGGAGTAGAAGAGTTTACGTCATGTCCGGCAGGGGCGTCAAACCCAGGCCGTCCTCTTTTTTCCCGTAAAGGAGCCCGCGCATTGGCCAAAAAACAAACCCTGCACCAGTGGAGCGTGGAAGATTCCGCCGAGCTTTACGGCATCCGCACCTGGGGCGCCGGATATTTTGATGTGTCGCCCAAGGGCGAGGTTGTCATCCGGCCCTTCGGGCACGACGGAGGCCCGGAAGTCAGCGTGCTGGAAATTATCCACGAAATCCAGGATCGCGGCTACGATATGCCGGTTCTGCTGCGCGTGGAAAATATTCTTGATTCGCAGATTTCCCTGCTGCACCAGACCTTCCGCACCGCCATCAGTGAGCTGGGCTACAGGGGGGACTACCGCGGCGTGTTCCCCATTAAGGTGAACCAGCAGCAGCAGGTGGTGGAAAAAATAGCCCAGTACGGCGCGGCCTATCACCACGGGCTGGAAGTGGGCTCCAAGGCCGAGCTCATCGCGGCCGTGTCGCAGCTGCAGAGCCGGGAAGCATGTCTGATCTGCAACGGTTACAAGGATGAGGAATTTATTGACCTGGGGCTGCACGCCCTGCGCATGGGCTTCAACTGCTTTTTTGTGCTGGAAATGCCGGGCGAGCTGGACGTTATCCTGGAGCGCGCCGCCAGGCTGAAGGTGAAGCCGCAGATTGGGGTGCGGGTCAAATTGTCCACCAAGGCCAGCGGTCACTGGTCAGAATCCGGGGGTGAACGCTCGTCCTTTGGCCTGACCTCGGCCCAAATCGTGGATGTGGTGGATACCCTGAAGGAACGCGGCCTGCTCGACTGCCTGAAGCTCATGCATTACCACCTTGGTTCCCAAGTGCCCAATATCCGCGACATCCGCGCCGCCGTCATGGAGGCTACCCGCATTTACGCGGGCCTGGTTCAGGAAGGCGCGCTCATGGGCTATCTGGATCTTGGCGGCGGCCTGGCCGTGGACTACGACGGCTCGCACACCAATTATGTCAGCTCCCGCAACTACTCCCTGAGCGAATACTGCACCGACGTTGTCGAAGCCGTCATGACCATTCTGGACGAGCAGGCAATCGCCCACCCGCACATTATCACCGAGTCTGGCCGGGCCACGGTGGCCTATTATTCCGTACTGCTCTTCAATATTCTTGATGTCAGCCTGATCGAGGTGGGCAGCCTGCCCGACGAACTGCCCGACGACGCGCCGGAAGCGGTGCGCAACCTGCGCGAAACCCTGAACGCCCTCAGTTTGCGCAGCCTGCAGGAATGCTACAACGACGCCGTTTATTACTATGACGAAATGCGTCAGCTGTTCATCACCGGCCGCGTGACCCTGCGGCAGCGCACCATGGCCGAACGCTATTTCTGGGCCATCATGCGCGGCATCGCCCAGGAAAAATCCAAACTCAAGCAGATCCCCAAGGACCTCGCGGAAATCGACTCCACCCTGGCCGACATTTATTACGGCAACTTCAGCGTGTTCCAGTCCCTGCCGGACTCGTGGGCCATCGATCAGGTCTTTCCCATTATGCCCGTGCACCGGCTGAATGAAATACCCGAACGCCAGGGCATTGTGTCCGACATGACCTGTGACAGCGACGGCCGCATCAACCACTTTATCGCGCCCCAGGGCATGAAATCCACCCTGGATCTGCATACGCTCAGGCCCGGAGAGGAGTATTATCTGGGAGTATTTCTGGTGGGAGCCTACCAGGAAACCCTGGGGGATCTGCACAACCTGCTGGGCGATACCAATGTGGTGTCCGTGCGCATCCAGGAAGACGGCAGCTACGAGTTTGTGCGGGAGCTGAACGGCGACTCCATCTCCGACATTCTGGCCTATGTGGAGTATGATCCGCGCAAAATTCTGGAAGACATCCGCCGCGCGGCCGAACGGGCCGTGCGCGAAAAACGGCTGACCCCGACTCAGCGTTACAGCCTTATGCAGGCTTACGAAGGCGGGATGCGCGGCTATACCTACTTTGAACGCTGAAAAAACGCGGAAACGGGCGACTCCGCTGTCTATGGGGACACAATCCAGTCCCCTGTAAGGAGGTTCAGATGGCAAAAGTTCTGATCATCGGCGCGGGCGGTGTCAGCTCGGTGGTAACGCACAAGTGCGCGCAGGCGCCGGAGATCTTTTCGGACATTGTGCTGGCCAGCCGCACCAGGGCCAAATGCGACGCCATTGCCGCCAGCGTGAAGCAGCGCACCGGCCGCGCGGTGGAAACCGCGCAGCTGGACGCGGACAAGGTGGCCGATACGGTCGCTCTCATCCGCCGGGTCAACCCCGACCTGGTCATGAACATCGCCCTGCCCTATCAGGATCTGCCCATCATGGACGCCTGCCTGGAAGCCGGGGTCAGCTACCTGGACACGGCCAACTACGAACCGCCCGACGAGGCCAAATTTGAATACAAATGGCAGTGGGCCTACCAGAAAAAATTTCAGGACAGGGGGCTTATGGCCCTTCTGGGCAGCGGATTTGACCCTGGCGTGACCAATGTGTTCTGCGCCTATGCGCAAAAGCACCTGCTGGACGAAATCCATGTGCTGGACATCATTGACGCCAACGCCGGAGATCACGGCCTGCCCTTTGCCACCAACTTCAACCCCGAAATCAACCTGCGCGAGGTGACGGCCCGCGGCCGCTACTGGGAGCGCGGCGAATGGGTTGAAACCGACCCTCTGGCATGGAAAATGCGCTTTGACTTCCCGGCGGGCATCGGCCCCAAAAACTGCTACCTCATGTACCATGAAGAGCTGGAATCTCTGGTGCTCAACCTGAAGGGCCTGCGCCGGGCCCGCTTCTGGATGACCTTTTCGGACAATTACCTGAATCACCTTCAGGTGTTCAAGAATGTGGGGCTTATCGGCATTGAGCCCGTGGACTTCCGGGGGCAGTCCATTGTGCCCCTCCAGTTCCTGGCCAGGCTGCTGCCCGATCCGGCCTCGCTGGGGCCGCGCACCAGGGGCAAAACCTGCATCGGCTGCCTGATGCGCGGCGTGAAGGGCGGCAAACCCAGAACGGTGTATATCTACAACATCTGCGACCATGAGGCCGCCTATGCCGAGCTGGGCTCGCAGGCCATTTCCTACACCACGGGCGTGCCCGCCATGATCGGCGCCATGATGATGGTCACCGGAGCCTGGAACAAGGCGGGCGTGTGGAACATGGAGCAGATGGATCCCGATCCCTTCCTGGACGCCCTGGGCCGCTATGGTCTGCCCTGGGTTGTGCAGGACATGGATTAAAGCGCCACAGCCCGGAAGCTCCGCATGAGCGCGTCTCTTTACCCGGATCCGGCCCGCTTTCCCTCGCCCTGTTTTATCACGGATCTGGACAAGCTGCGCAGGAATGCCGCCGTCCTTGACGAGGTGCAGCGCCGCACCGGGGCAAAAGTTCTGCTGGCGCTCAAGGGTTTTGCCCAGTGGAGCACCTTTCCGCTGCTGTCGCGCGCGCAGGGCGGCCCCCTGCACGGATGCTGCGCCAGTTCGCCCGACGAGGCCCGCCTGGCCCGCGAGGAATTCGGCGGCGAAGTCCACGCCTTCGCCGCCGCCTGGAGCCGGGACGAACTGGCTGAAACCCTGCGCTGGGCGGATCACATCGTGTTCAATTCCTTCGCCCAGTGGCGGAGCCTGCGCCCCCTGACGGAGGCCGCGGGGCGCGAGCGCGGCGTGCGCGTGGAATGCGGCCTGCGCCTCAACCCCGAACACTCCGAGGGGGCCGTGCCGCTCTACGACCCCTGTTCGCCCGGATCGCGCCTGGGTATACGATTGCGGGAATTCGAGGCCGAAGCGGCGGCCGACGCCCATTTTCTTGACGGGATCAGCGGCCTGCACTTCCACACCCTGTGCGAACAGAACGCCGACGCCCTGGCCCGCACACTGGACGCCGTGGAACGGAAATTCGGACGCTGGCTGTCCGGACTTCGCTGGCTGAATTTCGGCGGCGGCCACCACATTACCCGGCCGGACTATGACGTGGCTCTTTTGTGCCGCTGCGTCACGCACGCCCGCGACACCTACGGCGTGCAGGTCTATCTGGAGCCGGGCGAAGCCGTGGCCCTTGACGCGGGCGTACTGGTCTGCACCGTGCTGGACGTGGTGCGGGCCGACGATATGCCCGTGGCCATACTGGATACCTCAGCCGCCTGCCACATGCCGGACGTGCTGGAAATGCCGTACCGGCCCAATGCCGTGGGCGCCGGCCTGCCCGGTGAAAAAGCCTGGACCTGCCGCTTGGCGGGCAAATCCTGCCTGGCGGGCGACATTATCGGCGAGTATTCCTTTGATGCTCCACTCACAGCGGGTCAGCGCCTGATGTTCACCGACATGGCCATTTACAGCATGGTCAAAACCACGACTTTCAACGGCCTGCGCCTGCCCGCCATTGCCACCTGGGATCCGCGGAGCGGCGACGCACGGGTTGTGCGTGAATTTTCCTACCAGGACTTCAAGAGCAGACTGTCATGAAGTAACCCCTTCCTAGGAAACCATGCATGCAGAAAAAGCCGCCTTCGGGCGGCTTTTTTCATTAACTTATAGAATTACCATTGACAGACATTCTGTCGCTAAAAATTGTTAAGAACAAAATAGCACAAGCTAATAACTTGAAATATATATGCTTTTCAATAAAAAAAATTTCGTGATGACGTATTCTTAAATTTTTCTTGCCAAAAATAGGGCTTGTGCGTATCGTTTTCCTTAGCATCGTTGACAGAATGTCTGTCAATAAAACCTTGAGAATCCTTATTCGTGACTGATTCAAACCGGCCCTGCCGTATGGATACTTTTTCAGCACAAGGAACTAAAATATAATTTTTTCTTGTGTTATATATTGTTAAATTATCACTATTTTTTCTTAGCTTTCAGCAACATACAAAAACATACTCCACAAAAGGCGGTAAAGATGAAAGCTATTATTTTTAATTCTGGGCTTGGCAATAGAATGGGAGACTTTACCCAACATTTTCATAAATCCATGACTAAGTTAAAAAATGAAGAAACCATCCTCCATCGCCAGCTTCGCCTGCTAACAGAAGAAGGTATTCAGGAATTTATTATTACAACTGGCCCATTTGAAGAGCAAATACAAAGTACCGCTGCAGAATTTAATCATGTATCTTTTACGTTTATCCGTAATGAAATATATGATAGAACCAATTATATATATTCTATGTATCTTGCAAAAAATTATATTGATGATGATATGCTTTTTTTGCATGGAGATCTGGTTTTTAACAAAAAACTTGTACGAGATATTCTGGACAGCCACTACAAAAATTGCGCGCCGGTCAACTTTACCAAACCAAAACCAGCAAAAGATTTTAAAGGTCGCGTTAACGACGGAAAAATCATCGAAATATCTGTCCATATTTTTGACGACGACTGTTTTGCCTTCCAGCCTTTTTATAAATTGCAAAAAGCGGCTGCCTCAGCCTGGGTAGGCAAAGTTGTACAGTTTATATCCGAAGGCAAGATATCATGCTACGCTGAAAATGCCTTGAATGAAATAGCTCCAGCATTGGATATCCGCACATTTTCATATGACGGATACTACATCGATGAAATAGATAATACTGAAGACAGACTTCGCGTTATGGAAGAAATTTTAAATTTTGATAACGAATAATGTAACACGGAGAAGGATTTATGAAGAAATTTTATAAAATATCATTCTTTTTCAATATAATCTGTATTGCCCTTGGCATCCTTCTCTATCCGCTCGAGGCACACGCATATATGGATCCAGGAACAGGCAATGCGCTTGTTTACGGGATCATCAGCCTTGCCGGGGCAGGTATTTATGCATTAAAAAATATTTTTTACCGAATGATTGCGCCCAAAAGCATGTCACAAACCACAAATGCAATATCTAAAGAACAAACTCGACAGCTTGTTATTTTCAGCGAAGGCAAAAACTACTGGGGCACTTTTAAGCCAATTATAGAAGCATTATTGCACAAAAAAATATATTTTCGATACCTTACACAAGATATACACGATCCGGCACTGCTTATTGACAGCAACTATATGGACTCTCGCTACATAGGCAACGGCAGTATGGGCGCGTTTCACATGAACCATGTGAACGCGGATATTCTGCTGTCCACTACGCCCAATATAGGTATGCCGGGCTATCCCATCACACGTTCGGCTAAAGTACGCTGCATGATCCATGTATGGCATTCTTTTGGAGATTTCGCCTATGCCTGGTATCACAGGGGCGGGCTTGATTGGTACGATACTATTCTTACGACAAGCAGTTCCATGGAAAAACAGATTCGCCTTATTGAACATAAGCGGAATCTGCCTGCCAAAAATTGCGTCATCTGCGGTGTGCCCTACCTGGACGGCATGCACCAGAAGGCCATAACAGCAGATGCCGCCCTGAAAAATGATGGCAAAACCATTCTCATCGCGCCGTCATGGGGTGAAAAGGGATGCCTTTCCGTGTATGGCACAGATTTTGTGGCCGAGCTTGCGCAGGCGGGTTTTACCGTTCTCATTCGCCCGCATCCACAGTCCCTGAAGACGGAAAAGGCGTTGTTCGATTCGTTCAAACGCAAGCTGGCCGAGTATCCCCAGGTGGAATGGGACGAAGATGTGGATGGTTTCGCATCATTGCAGCGGGCCGCCCTGATGATTTCGGACACATCCAGTGTGCGCCTGGACTTTGCTGTCCTGTATCAGCGGCCTGTTCTCTCTCTGGAAATGCCTCTGGCCGGCCTGGGCGGCTATGAATACGCCGACCTGAAAGAACTGCTCGCCGAAAGCGCCATGGAGCAGGAGATAGGCCGCAAGGTCAGCAGGGCTCAGATGTCCGATATCGTGACCATCGTGCGGGAAGTCCTGGATTCTTTCCGTCCGGAGACTTTTGCCGCGCTTCGCGACAAGTACGCCGCCAATTTCGGCCATGCCGGAGAGGCTGTTGCGGACTACCTTATTGCCGAACTTCAAAAATAACGGGGCGTCCCTATGTCGTGGCTTTACACGTTTACCATATATCCCCTCGAGCTTATTTATAAAAATATTTACATACTGTGCGTCGGGCTTTCCGGCAGCTACGGCGCAGGACTCATCGCGCTGTCCTTATGCACCTTTTTTGCCATTTCGCCTCTCAAACGCGCGGTCTCGGGCATTGTGGCCCAGGAGCATGACATTCAAAACGTCCTTGCGCCTCAGCTCAAAAAAATACGGGAAGAATGCAAGGGAGCAGAACGCCAGGCGCGCATCCAGCGGCTGTTCCGGCGCTACGGCTATCACCCCGTCATGGCCGTGCGGTCAGCCCTGGGGGTGGCGCTGCAGATCCCCTTCCTCCTGGCTGCCTATTTTATGGTGGAAGGACTGGAGATCCTGCGCGGGCAATCTTTCTTGTTCCTGCGCGATCTAAGCCGGCCCGACGCCCTGCTGGGCGGCATCAATCTGTTGCCTCTGGTCATGACGGCCATCAATCTGGCGACCATTTTTACCTCGACGGACATGCGCAGGAAAGACACCATACAGGCCATTGCGGTGGCCATGCTCTTTCTTGCGCTGCTTTACGCCGCGCCGTCAGCTCTGCTGCTTTATTGGACGTTCAACAATATTCTCTATCTGCTCATGAATGTCCGCGCCTTTGCCGCCGCGGTCACCGCTGTGGAAAACTTTGCCGGCACCATCCTTACCGCACAATGTCTTTTGTCCCCCGCGCTGACGCTTCCCCTGGCCCTGCTGGCCGGGCCCCTTTTTATGTGGAGCCATAACTGGCACATGTATGCCTGGGGAGAACTGGGCTTTGCCCTGGCCACCGTTGCGGGCTCAGCGCTGCTGCTGGGAGCGACGGGCCTGCTGCCCAGGCTTGGAGCGAAATCCCGCGCTGGAGCCGCGCTCCTGTGCCTGGCCTTGAGCATACTTGTGGTGCAGGGAGGGTATACATTTTTTCATGCGGAATTTCGCAACCTGATCCCTACCGGACAATTGCGTCTTTTTGCCAAGCTGGCGTGCATCGTCCTGATTTTTTTCCTCCTCCATGCAGGTATGCGTTGTCTGATTTTCGCATCGACACGCGGGGCCGGCGCGCGCCTTGCCATGAACTTTCTTCTGTGCGTGGCCGCAGTGGAAATCGTGGCCTTTTTTCTGGATTTTCTCATCAGGACGACAGTCCAAACCAGCGGGGGGCTGATCGCACTTCATGCAGGCGCCATTGCGCTGTGCAGCCTGATCGTATGGCGCTTCGGGCCCGGATTTCTCAATATTATCCTGTTGATATTTTTGTGTATTTCCACAATATCAACGGCAGAAGATATTGCAATGGACAAATTAAACTCCGAAAATACGCCATTACTACGCACAATGCCACTTATAACGCTTGCAGAAAAGCCCAATATCTACTTATTTTATATGGAATCAACTCATGGCTTTGATATTCTTGAAAATATTTTTCATATGGATACCACATACTTTCAAAAATTTTTAGAAAATAATGGCTTCAAAATATATCATGATATATTTTCTGATGCAGGGAGTACCTTATCATCCATGTTTACAGTCAGCACCATGCAGAACTTTGATGTTGGTATCAAGGGCGCTAGTGATGCCGCCCAAAAAATCCGCTCCACCCTGGCCGGCGATGAGGACAATGTTCTTCTCGCCACGATGAAGGCCAACGGCTACCACACTGTCCATCTGCTCATGCTGAGCAGCTATTTTTTCACTGAACCCAAGGGAAATCTTGATGAAAGCGACGTCCGGATACCCGCCAGACGGCTCCGTCCCCTGCGGGAACTGAACCCCCTGCTGATTACGCAATGGGGACAATACGCGATAAACCACAAGTTTTCTGGCACACTGCCGGAGCGCGTGCATCAGGCCATGATGGAAGGGCTGGAACGAAAACAGCCGCTGTTTCTCATTTTTAAAGGGGGAAGCGAGCACACGCCCTGGCTCCGTGAAAAATACACCTACCGCCAGCGCGCTGAATGGGTGGCCAGCGGCGTCTACCAGCGCCACCTGGAACAAGGCTTTCAGGATGCGGAAAGTATCATCACGGATATTCTGGAAAATGATCCGCACAGTATTATCATTTTAATGGGAGATCACGGTTCATACCGGCTTCGCTATATAGATGACGGCGTGGAGCCCGGAAATCTGTCCGAGCTGGCGCGCGCCCTGGAGGCAGAAGGCGAGAGTCTGGAAAGCTATGCCAAAGATATGTTTGGTATTCTTCTGGCGATTCACATGCCGGACGGGGCACGGGACATCTCGTATGGATATCCCATCAGTCCCGTCAATATTTTCAGGCATGTGTTTGCGACAATCAACAAGGATCTTTCCTTATTAAAGGATCGCGTCCCCCAGCAATCCGGGCGTAACCCGACCCTCGTGATAGAAGGCATTGTGCAGGAGCCTGAAAGGCTTATGCCAAAAGACGGAGACGGCGGGCAGGATGCGAAATAGCGGGTCAAACGAGTTTGCTGGACGCTTCGCAGACCCTTCAAGGCCGGATCTGGCGCGATCCGGCCTTGAAGGATTATTCCCGGCGCGACTCAGCGCCCGCGGGTGAAGGGCGAAATTTCGCGCAATTTCTTGACGATGGGCGGAAAGACTTCCAGCACGGTGTCGATTTCCGCCTCGGTGCTGTAGCGTGACAGACTGAAACGGATGGAGCCGTGGGCATAGGTGAAGGGCACGCCCATGGCCCGCAGCACATGGGACGGTTCCAGGCTGCCTGACGTGCAGGCCGAGCCGGAGCTGGCGCAAATGCCGTACTGATCCATCATGAGCAGCAGCGCCTCGCCTTCCACGGCCTCAAAGGCAATGCTGCTGGTGTTGAAGAGGCGCTTTTCCACATCGCCGTTGACAATGGCGTTGGGGATGGCCGCCAGCAGGCCCTTTTCCAGCTTGTCGCGCAGGGCCGAAACCTGCACGCGCTCTTCCTGCATGAACCGGGCCGCCAGCTCGCAGGCCTTGCCCAGGCCCACGATATACGGCACGTTTTCCGTGCCGGCGCGGCGGCCGCGCTCCTGATGCCCGCCCCGCAGGTAGGGCCGGAAGCGCGTGCCCCGGCGCACATAGAGCACGCCTATGCCCTTGGGCGCGTGAAGCTTGTGACCGGACAGGGCAAGGTAGTCTATGGGCAGTTCCCCAAGGTCAATGGGCTCCTTGCCCACGGCCTGCACGGCGTCCACATGGAGCTGCGCGCCCTTCTCCTTGACGATGCGGGCGATGTCACGCATGGGGAAAATGGTGCCCGTTTCGTTATTGGCGTACATGATGGACACCAGGGCCGTATCCTTGCGGATGGAGGCCGCCAGCTCGTCCAAATCCAGGCGGCCGCGCGAATCCACGCCCAGCCAGGTGACTTCGTAGCCCCTGTTTTCCAGAAGATGCCCCATGGCCAGCACGGCGGGATGCTCCACCCTGGTGGTGATGAAATGCCGTTTTTCCGGCTGGGTTTCCAGGGCGGAAGAGATGGCGGTGTTGTCGCTTTCGGTGCCGCAGGACGTGAAGACAATTTCCTCGGGCTGCGCGCCGATGAGTTCCGCCACCTGCTCGCGGGCGCGGTTCACATAGCGGGCCATCTGCCCGCCGAAGCTGTGCATGCTGGAGGCGTTGCCGTACAGATCGCAAAACAGGGGCTGCATGATCTCCGCCACTTCGGGCGCGACCCGCGTGGTGGCGTTGTTGTCAAGGTAGACGATGCTGCGCTCGGCCATGCTACGCCTCCACCACGGTGATTTCGGGATCCACCTGCTCGCGCAGGGTCTTTTCCACCAGTCCCTTGATAGTGAGCTGACTGGCCCGGCACGCGGAGCAGGCGCCCCGCATGGCCACCGCCACGGTGCGGCCGTCCACGTCCACTAGCTCGATATTGCCTCCATCCTGGGCCAGGCGCGGGCGGATGTCTTCCTCGATGACTTTCATCACCTTCTGCATGCGCTCGATATTGCTCATGGCCCCGCGCACGGGCCTGATTTCTTCCAGGGGACGCGCGACGCCCTTTTCCTGATCCAGAATTTCCTGAATCTGATCCCGGCAATCACCGCAGGCCCCGCCCGCCTTGGTGAAGTTGGTCACGTCGTCCACCGTGCTCAGGCTATTTTCGCGCACGGCCTTGCGGATTTGATTTTCCGTCACGCCAAAGCACCGGCACACCAGGCGGCCTTCCTCCTCGTGTTCCAGGGGAGGCAGGCCCTTCCAGTTGCGGATGGCCGCCTCCAGGGCCTCCTCACCCATAACCGAGCAGTGCATTTTTTCCTTGGGCAGGCCGCCCAGGTACGCGGCAATGTCCTTATTGGTGATGGCGGAAGCCTCGTCCACCGTTTTGCCCTTGATGATTTCGGTCAGAGCCGAACTGGAGGCAATGGCGCTGGCACAGCCGAAGGTCTGAAAACTGGCGTCTTCAATGACGCCCTGCGGGCTGATTTTGAGAAAAAGCTTCAGCGCGTCGCCGCAGGCCAGGCTGCCCACCTCGCCAACAGCGTTGGCGTCGGGCAGTTCTCCGGTGTTGCGGGGATGCAAAAAATGCTCGCGAACCTTATCGGTATAATCCCACATGACAATACTCCTGAAAACAAGAAGGACTGGTCGCCGCAACGGCGGAGCGATGCGAGAAGACGTTAAGCATTCCGTCCATAATGTCCAGAGATATCCTGACCTGATTGAGCGCGCGAAGCGGGGCGCGCTTCCTCACCGGAACGCCGGCGGGGTCAAGGAAAAAAAGCCTGTTTCACAGGTTCACCCGGGCCTGGCGGCCGGACTACGCGCCCTGGGCTTCCGGTTCGTCGGCATGCGAGGTGTCGAGATCATCAAAAGCCGTATACTGCGGGCGATAGCCCAGCTTGACCATGCCGGTGGGGCCGTTGCGGTGCTTGCCAATAATAATTTCGGCAATGCCCTTCTTGGACATGTCCACCTTTTTGTTATAGGCCTCCTCGCGGTGAATGAACATGATGAGGTCGGCATCCTGCTCAATGGCGCCCGATTCGCGCAGGTCGGAAAGCACGGGCCGCTTGTCGGTGCGCTCTTCCAGCTTGCGGTTGAGCTGGGACAAGGCAATGACCGGCACCTTCAATTCCTTGGCCAGGGCCTTCAGATTGCGCGAAATATCGGAAATTTCCAGCTCGCGCGAGTCGTTGCGGCTGGAATGCATAAGCTGCAGGTAGTCCACCATGACCAGGCCCAGGCCCTGCTCGGCCTTGAGGCGGCGGCAGCGTGCCCGCAACGCCAGAGGCGAAAGCCCGGCCGTGTCGTCGATAAAAATCTTGGCCCGGCTCAGGGTGTCGGCCGCCATGGACAGCCTGCTCCAATCCTCATCATCCAGATAGCTCTTGCGCACCCGGCTCAAGTCCACCCGGCCCCAGGCGCAGAGCATGCGATCCATGAGCGATTCCTTGCTCATTTCCAGAGAAAAGATGGCCACGGTCACGCCCGCGCTCAGGGCCGAGCGCATGGCCAGATTGAGGGCAAAGGCCGTTTTGCCCATGGAAGGCCGGGCCGCGATGATAATGAGATCCGAGGGCTGGAGACCGCCAGTCAGCTGATCGAGGTGTATATACCCCGTGGGCACGCCGGTGGAGGCACTCTTGTTCTGGAAGCGCGCCGTCAGTTCGTCGATCACGGTGCGAACCAGCTCGCCGCTGGAGCTAAAGGTATTGCTGTTGGCGCGTTCGGAAATGGAAAAAATGGCCTTTTCCGATTCATCCAGCAGAGTGGGCACATCGCTGGTCGAATCATAACAGTTGGCGATGATTTCGGCCGAAGCGTCGATGAGCGCCCGCTGCATGGATTTGTCCCGCACAATCCTGGCCCAGTGCACAGCGTTGGCGCCGCTGACCACGGCCCGCGACAGCTCCGCCAGGTACACGGCCCCGCCCGCGTTTTCCATCTGCCCGTGATCGCTCAGCCAGTCAAACAGCGTCACTTCATCCACGGCCACTCCCCGGCCATACAGGTCAAGGAAGGCCCGGAAAATAATCCGGTGGGCAGGCAGATAAAAATCGTTTTCGCTGATCTGATCCACAATTTCGTGGAGCAAATCCGGACGCAAAAAAACCCCGCTCAGCACAGCCTGCTCGGCTTCTGCGTTATGCGGGGGAACGCGGCGCACAAGATCCTCACGGGCCTTTTCGGCCCGGCCGGCCTTGGGCTGAAAGCCGCCGCTCCGGCGGGGAGCGGCGGCGTCGGATTCGCTTGCGGCAACCATGGCCTACCCGGCGGCAACCTCTTCTGTCGCCACGGCTTCCTGGCCGGCCGCTTCCGCGGGCTCCCCGGCGGATTCCTCACCCGCATGGGCCCTGTCTTCGGAAACGATCTTCACCACGAACTCGGGCACCACATCCGCATGAAGGCGGGCGCGCACAGTATGCTCACCCAGGGTGCGGATGGGGGCGTCGAGCAGGATGCGGCGGCGGTCGATGTCAACGCCCTGGGCGGCCAGGGCGTCACCGATAATGGACGAGGTGACCGAACCGTACAGTTTGTCGTTTTCCCCCACGCGCATGGCGATGGTCAGCACCAGGCCGGCCAGCCGCGAGGCCATATCGCTGGCCTGGGCGCGCAGGGCGTCCATGCGGGCCTGAAGCTTTTTACGCTCCAGCTCAAACACGCGCAGGTTGGCGGGGGTAGCCAGCATGGCCAGACCCTGCGGGATCAGATAGTTGCGGCCATAGCCGGGCTTTACCGCGACAACGTCGCCCAAGTGCCCAAGGTTTTCCACATCGGCGCGAAGAATGATTTTCATGACGTTCTCCCTGCCCTAGATCGTGGTCTTTTTCTTCACGTCGCTGGAATGGGCCGTGGTATAGAAAAGCAGGGCCATCTGGCGGGCGCGCTTGATTTCGGTGGTGAGCTGACGCTGATGCTTGGCGCAGGTGCCGGTGATGCGGCGGGCGACAATCTTGCCGCGTTCGGTGATGAAGTCGCGCAGGATGTCGGGACGCTTGTAATCCAGGGGCAAATCCCTGTCGGCGCAAAAACGGCAGAACTTGCGGCGCGGGGCGAATTTTTTGCGGAAGGCCATTACATAACCTCCTTGGAAGGCTCAGAAGGCTCGGAGTGAGGGGCGGGCCCGGCCGCGTCGTCGGCCAGCCTGACCGTGATGAACTTGAAGACGCCGTCCGTAATGCGGATAATCCGCTCCAGCTCGGCCACCAGCTGGGACGGAGCCGCGTATTCCAGACGCACATAATAGCCGCGCATCTGCTTGCGGACAGGATACGCCAGATCGCGCATGCCCCAGGGATCCACGGCCAGCATGGCGCCCTTTTCGCGCTCAATGACGCCGGTCAGCGTGGTCAGAATGGTTTCGCGCTCTTCCACGGACAGCTCCGGTGAAAGGAGCAGCAGTGTTTCCATTTTGCGCATGAGAATCCTCCTTGCGGTCTATGGCCCGCCGCGCCGGACACCGTGTCCGGAGCGGCGAGCAAGGCAGAACTGAGGGAAATAGACGATACGGAGGATCTTGTCAAGCCTTCGATCTCCCGGCACCCCCCTTTCCGGAAAGACGGGGGAGGCGGCTCCCGCGGCCCTGGCCCCTGTTTTCACCGTGAGCGGATCACGGCCGGCTCGGCGCGCGGGCGCTACCAGTCATCGCTGAACCTGTGGGCGCGGCTCATGGCCTCGCCCAGCACGCCCGCCAGCTGGCGCTGGTTGACGCGGGCTTCGTCCTCGCGGACGTACGAGATCTCCAGGGGAAACTCGTCGCCCCGTTCCCCGCGCAGCAGGGTAAAGGCCGCGTCAGCTCGCTGGTTGAAGGCTCCAAGCGCCATCCTGTCATATTCCAGATCCGTCCCGGCGGGCACGGGCTCGCGGTATTCCACCATCACCTTGGTCTGATCGCCCACGATCCACCAGGTATACTGGCGCAGCAGCACATCCCCGTCCCAACCCTTGCCGTGATCGGCGAAGGGCCGCATCCACGGATCCCTGGCCGCCGGACGCACATAGGTGTATGTGAGCATCTCCGCGCCTGACAGAGAAACTCTTCCCTCATGGAACACGCGCAGGCCCAGGCGATCGATCATGCTGGGGTTGAGCGACCATTGCAGCGCGCCCTCCACTTCCGCCAAAGACGCCACAAGCTGGCGCGCCGTGTCCGCGTGGAGCGCGTACCATACCCGGGCGCTGGCGGTGGCCGTCAGCGAGGCGTTGAACGGCACTCCTACGCTTGTCGCGCCGTGAGCCACGGGCAGGAAGCCGGCAGCGGGCACCACGGCCGCAGCCGGCCGCGTGTTGGAAGAGAGGACACCCTGCGTCAGAGAGCCTGGCGCGCGGGCCACACCCCGCATCAGGGGGCCATGCATGCCCGCGCAGGCCGCCGCGATAAGCAGGGCCGCCACCGCCACCACCATAATCATTTTGGTCATATATCCTCTCCCGGAAAGTCGCGCGGGACTTCACCGGCGGCCCGCATTCCCCGCGGGCCGGACGCGGGAGCCGTTCACGCTTGCCGCTTATCATAGAAGGAATTGCCGCCTGTGGCAATGAGGAACGCCGGGCTTGCCCGCGGGCGCAAAGCGTGGCAGATCCAGGGCATGAACATCGCCGTCGCCGTCAGCGGCGGGACTGACAGCCTCTACGCCCTGCTTTCCCTGCGCGAGGCGGGGCACGAGGTTGTGGCCCTGCATGCCCGTTTTCTGCCCGCCAGCGCGGCGGATCCCGTGCCCGCCCTGGCCAGCCTGTGCGCCCGTCTGGGGGTGCCCCTGCGCGTGCTCGAATGCGCCGGCGACTTCGAGCGGCTGGTCATCGCGCCCTTCGCCGATGAACACCGCCGCGCGCGCACCCCCAACCCCTGCGCCCTGTGCAACCGCGCCATGAAATTCGGCCGCCTGCTGGACGAGACCCTTGCCCCATCCGACGCCTCGCCCGCGGCCGACGCCCTCGCCACCGGCCATTACGCGGCCATGGCCGAGCACCCCGTCTATGGCCGGGCCCTGCGCTGCGGGAACGACCCCGCCAAGGATCAGAGCTATTTTCTGGCCCTGACGCCTCTGGAACGCCTGCGGCGCTGCGTGTTCCCCCTGGCGGACATGCACAAGAGCAATGTCCGCGCCTGGCTGGCCGCGCGCGGCGAAACGCCCCCCCTGCCCCACGAAAGCCAGGAAATATGCTTTGTGCCTGGTGACGATCACTACGCCTTTCTGTCCGGTCGCTGCGCCGCGCGGGGCGAAAGCCTGCCCGGCCCCGGCCCGGTTGTGCTGGACGATCCCGGCCATCCCCGCCACGAAACCGCCATTGCCGAGCATCAGGGCCTGTGGCGCTACACTGAAGGTCAGCGCAAGGGACTGGGCATCGCCTGGAGCGAACCCCTGTTCGTTCTGCGCCGCGAGCGCGAGCGCAACGCCCTCATTGTCGGCGGACGGCATAAGGCCGCCGTGACGGAATGCGCGGCCGACGGGCTCAATCTTATGGTGGACACGGCCTTGTGGCCCTCGCGGCTCTATGCCCGCACCCGGTACCGGCAGGTGCCTGCGCCCGCCGAGGCCTGGGTGGAGGGCCAGAGGCTCCGCATCCGCTTTGCCTCCCCCCAGCCGCCCCCCGCGCCCGGCCAGGTGGCGGCGCTCTATGACGAATACGGCTTTGTGCTGGCGGGCGGCACACTCTGCGGCGCCTGACGTCCGCCCCCTGTCGCGGGCAGGGCGCCCGGCGCGGCTTGCGGCTTGATTCCGCTGTTTCTTGCGAGTATTCTTGACTGCCGGGCCGGCATGCGCGCCGGCCCCACGCGCGACCTTGAGCAAGGAGCCCTCATGATTGGCATTTCCAAACTTTACTGCGGCCAGGTGGAGCCCTCGGACGCCCTGCGCTACGGGCGCCAGTCCGGCAAGCTTCCCTCCCATCTGCTGCAGTTTTCCGCCGACAAAAAACCGGTGATCGTGTGGAACATGACCCGGCGCTGCAATCTCAGGTGTGTCCACTGTTACGCCCAGGCCCTGGACGAGCGGGGTGAAGACCCCATTTCCACCGCGCAGGCCCGAACCATGATTGACGATGTGGCCGCCTTTGGCGCGCCGGTCATGCTGTTTTCGGGCGGAGAGCCCCTGGTTCGCAAAGACCTGCCCGAGCTGGCCAGCTACGCCACGTCCAAAGGGATGCGCGCGGTCATCTCCACCAACGGCACCCTGATCGACCGGAACATGGCCAGACTGCTCAGGGATGTGGGGTTGTCCTATGTGGGCGTCTCGCTGGACGGCGGCGAAGAGGTGCACGACCTTTTCCGGGGAGTCAGGGGCTCGTACCGCAAGGCTCTGGAAGGGCTGGACTACTGCCGGGAAGAGGGCATCAAGGTCGGCCTGCGCTTCACCATCAACAAGCGCAATGCGGCGGAAGTGCCCAAAATTTTTGATATCCTGCGCGAGCGTGACATTCCGCGCGTGTGTTTCTACCACCTGGTCTATTCCGGGCGGGGCTCCGATCTCATCAAGGAAGATCTGAACCATGCCGAAACGCGGGCCATGGTGGATCTCATCATGGACAAAACCCGCGAACTGTTTGACCAGGGGCGCCCCAAAGAGGTGCTCACCGTGGACAATCACGCCGACGGCCCTTATTTGTGGATGAGACTGCAAAAGGAAGACCCCGGGCGTGCGGAGGAAGTGTTCAAGCTGCTTCAGTTCAACGAAGGCAACAGCTCCGGCCGGGGCATAGGCTGCGTTTCGTGGGACGGCAGGGTGCACGCCGATCAGTTCTGGCGCGGGCACGTCTTCGGCAATGTGCTGGAGCGCCCCTTTTCCGAAATCTGGGTTGACCCCGGCATTGAACTTTTGCACAAGCTGAAGGACAAACGCCCCCATGTGAAGGGCCGCTGCGCCAGGTGCCGCTTTCTGAACATCTGCGGCGGCAATTTCCGCGCCCGCGCCGAAGCCGTGCACGGCGACCTGTGGGCCGAAGACCCCGCCTGCTACCTCACGGACGAGGAAATCGGCATCCGGTAAAAAAAACGGCGCCCATGCCGGGCACACCCGCGGCGGCACGGGCGCACGACAAAAAACGGGTATCCGGTCAGCAAAACCGATACCATGATAAGGATGGCACCTATGGAACTCCGCCACTTTCACCGCGGCCGCCGTCTGCGCCGCACCCCGGTTCTGCGCGGCATGATGCGGGAAACAAGCCTGTCCGTCGATGACCTCATCATGCCCTATTTCGTGGTGGATACGCCCGACCAGGGCTTCCGCAAGCCCATCGACTCCATGCCCGGCCAGTGCCAGCTTTCCCTGGCCGAGCTGGAAAAACAGGTGGGCGAAGCCGTGGGCGCGGGCCTTAAATCCGTGCTGCTCTTCGGCATCCCCGCCGCCAAGGATCCCCAGGGCAGCGGGGCCTATGATGACAATGGCATTGTGCAGAGGGCCGTGCGCCTGCTCAAGAAAGCGTGGCCGGATCTGGTGGTGATTACCGATGTGTGCCTGTGCGAATACACCTCGCACGGCCACTGCGGGCTGATCCGCGAAGGTGACCGCACGGGCTGCGTGCTCAACGACGCCACGCTGGGTTTGCTGGCCCGCACCGCCGTATCCCACGCGCGGGCCGGAGCCGATATTGTGGCCCCCTCGGACATGATGGACGGCCGCGTGCTGGCCATACGCGCCGCGCTGGACGAAGCCGGCTTTGAGGATACCCCGGTTATGTCCTACGCGGTCAAATACGCCTCGTGCTTCTACGGCCCCTTCCGCGAGGCGGCCGAGGGCGCGCCCAAATTCGGCGACCGCCGCACCTATCAGATGGATCCGGCGGGCGTCAGCGAGGCCGTGCGCGAAATGGAAGCCGACATCGCCGAGGGCGCGGACATCTTTATTGTCAAACCCGCCGGGCCTTATCAGGATATCATCCGCATGCTGAAGGACAACTTTGATGTGCCCCTGGCCGGGTATCAGGTGAGCGGCGAGTATGCCATGCTGTGCGCGGCGGCCGCCAGGGGCTGGCTGGACGAAAAAGCCTCGGCGCTGGAATCCCTGATCGGCATCAAGCGCGCAGGGGCGGGGCTTATCATCACCTATTTTGCCGAAAAGGCCCTGAAGGAAGGGTGGATACGCGCATGAACGAACAGCCCGCCCCCCCCAGGGGCGAACATCCCGCCGGACACCCGGGCGGCGCCCCTGGCGCGCAGGCCAGCCGCACCCTGCCCGACGGCTCGCCCAAGTGCCGCCTTATCGCCTGGGAAGTGACCCGCTCGTGTAACCTGGCCTGCCGCCACTGCCGGGCCGAGGCCCATCCCGAGCCCTATTCCGGCGAACTGGGCACGGCCGAAGCCAAAGCCCTTATCGACAGCTTCCCCGAGGTGGGCAGCCCCATTGTCATCTTCACCGGCGGCGACCCCATGATGCGGCCCGACGTGTACGAACTGGGGGCCTACGCCACGGCCAGGGGCCTGCGCTGCGTCATGTCCCCCAACGGCACCCTGATCACGCCGGAAAACGCCCGACAGATCAAAGACGCCGGTTTCCAGCGCTGTTCCATCTCCATCGACGGCGCCGACGCCGCCAGCCACGATGCCTTCCGCCGCGTGTCCGGAGCCTTTGAGGCCTCCATACGGGGCATTGGGCACCTGAAGTCCGCGGGAGTGGAATTTCAAATCAACACCACCGTCACCAGAAACAATCTGGCGTCCTTCAAGGATATTTTCCACCTGTGCGAACGCCTGGGCGCGGCGGCCTGGCACATTTTCCTGCTGGTGCCCATGGGCCGGGCGGCCGGGCTGGCCGATCAGGTCATCAGCGCGCGGGAATACGAAGAGACGCTGCACTGGTTCTATGACTTCCGCAAAACCACGTCCATGCACCTCAAGGCCACCTGCGCGCCCCACTATTACCGCATCATGCGGCAGCGCGCCCGCGAGGAGGGTTTGGCCGTCACGCCCGACAGCTTCGGCATGGACGCCATGACCCGGGGCTGCCTGGGCGGCACGGGCTTTTGCTTCATCAGCCACACCGGGCAGCTCCAGCCCTGCGGATACCTGACCCTGGACTGCGGCAATGTGCGCGACACGCCCTTCCCCGACCTGTGGCGCGGCACCCCGTGGTTCAGAAAATTCCGCACTCAGGAGGAATACCAGGGCAAATGCGGCCCCTGCGAATATCACAGGGTATGCGGCGGCTGCCGCGCCCGCGCCTTCAGCATGTCGGGCGACCCCATGGCCCAGGAACCCCTGTGCACCTATCAGCCCAAAAGCCACGGGCAGGCCCGCCCGCCCGCGCCGGGAGCCAGGCCATGACGCGCAGCCCTTTCCCCGTTGGCTCCGGGGCCGGGCTCGACCCTGTGGATCGGCGTCTTTTGGATATTATCCAGACCGATTTTCCGCTTTCGCCGCGTCCCTATGCCGTGTTGGGCGAAAAGCTGGGCATTTCGGAACAGGAGGCGCTGGATCGGGTGCGCGCCCTCCGGCAAAAAAAAATCATCCGCCGCCTGGGGGCCAATTTCCAGTCCGCGAAGCTGGGCTTCCGATCCACCCTGTGCGCAGCCAAAGTGCCCGACGACAAGCTCGACGCCTTCATCGCCGACGTCAACGCCCAGCCCGGGGTCACCCACAACTATCTGCGCAGGCATGCCTACAACGTGTGGTTCACCCTTATCGGCGATTCCTGGGAGGCCATGTGCGCCACCCTGGACGCCATCAGTTCCCGCCACGACATTGCCATCCTCAACCTGCCAGCCACCAGGCTGTATAAAATCCGCGTGGATTTTTCCATGGAAGAATAGCCCGGACTCTTAACTTTGGCGCCAATCGTCCGAAAAAACGGATAGATCGTCAAAAAAGGATGGGGGACATGTGGCAAAGGCTTAAAGCTTGCCCGCTGTGGGGCATGGTATGCGTCCTGACGCTGAGCGGCCTGACAACGGCCTGCGGCCAGGCGGTTCCGTCCTCCCGGGTCAACCCGGGAGCACCCCTGATAACCCGGCCCGCCGGGACAATGACCACCCAGGACGGGAAATACCCCGTCAACCGCGAAACCGGCAACGAGCTGGGCCTGCTGGTGCCCGACCTCAACGGCCAGTATACGCTTATACCCGGCGGCCCGCGGCCCGCGCCGCCGCAAAGCATCATTGACGCCCAGGAGCTGAAGCTCAAGGTACGGGAAATGGCGGCCCAGCTCTTGGAAACATGGCCCAACCAGTCCCTGACCGGCGTGGTGGCCGTGCCCACCACCTTTGTGTCCCTGAACAATTTTAACGAAAGCTCCGGCCTGGGCCGCTACCTGGGCGAAGCGCTGTTCTATGAATTCAATACCCGCGGATTCGCCGCGCGCGAATACCGCACCAACGGCACCATCCGCCTGGAGCCGGGTCAGGGTGAATTCACCCTGTCACGCGCCCTGCCCGACCTCAAGGTCGACAAGGACTGGGCGGCTCTGGTGGTGGGCACCTACTACCGCGATCTGGACGCCGTGTTTGTCAACGCCCGCATGATCCGACCCTCGGACGGGCTGGTGCTGCGCACCGCCCAGATAGTGCTGCCCATGAACGATCTGGTGCGGCGCATGTCCGCGCGGCCCCCTCTGCGGTCAGGCAGGCTGCCCATCGTGCCGGGGAGGTAACGCATGTTTCGTTCATGTCGGCTTGGCTGCGCTTCGCGCGCCCTTCTGCTGCTGGCGATGACCCTGATACTGGCCTGCGGGCCATGCCTGACGGGGTGCTCGCAGGTTTCGGTGTCGGCCGAGGCCGATGAAACCATCGACACCTGGATGGCGGCCCGCCGCTATCAGGCGGCAGGGCGCTACGAACTGGCCAAACAGTATTATTCCCTGGCGCTGGCGTCCGCGCGCACGCAGAGCGCCCTGGATCAGCTGCAACGCGAACTGTTCAGCGTGGATTTGCAGATACGCACCATGCGCTGACCTTTGTTACAAGGGCTCCCGCCCGGGATATGCCGTTATGCCGCGTCGTTTTTTTCTGCTTTTTCTGCTGACCCTGTCCCTGCTGCTGCCGCTGACCGCGGCGGCCGCGGACTGGGACTGGCTGCCGTTTAAAAATCTGTTTTCCAGCCGAACCATAGGCTTTGTGCCCCGCACCGCCGACAACATAGGCGCCGAACTGGACGCCCAGGTCATGCGCCTCTTGGAACCGGAGGGCTACGCGCGCGATGCGGTGAGCATTTCATGCACCGTGCCCGTGTTCCTGGGTGATTTCAATGATACCAGTCCCCTGGCCCGTCAGATGACGGAGGAACTGTCACGCTACTTTGTCAGCAAGGGCTACAGGGTGGACGAAACCCGCAAGGGCTCCGAGGTGGTCAGCGTGCCCCGCAAGGGTGAATTTCTGCTCACCCGCGACACCCGCAAACTCCAGAGCCGCACCATCACCACCGAAATGGTGCTGACCGGCACCTATACCCTCACCGACCGCAGCGTGCGCTTCAATATGCGCCTTGTGGCCACGCCCAGCAACGAGGTCATCGCCATGGCCGCGGGCACCATACCCATCACCGAGGAACTGGAACCCCTAATCGCCGATCCGCAGCCGCCGCCTCCGCTCCAACCGGCTGTGCGCACCAGGCTTCCACGTTGATTCGCGCATCAAAACAGCGTAACAGTTTTTGCGGGAGGGCGGAAAGCTTCGGGCTTTCCGGCCGCCCGCGCCCTGTTTTTTGTTTCCGGCGGGAAAAAACCGCCCGCCGCGTCTCCACATGGTGGGGAAAAGCGCGGCCACACGCGTACGGAGAGCGTCATGGCACTGAGCATAGGCATAGTGGGGCTGCCCAATGTGGGCAAATCCACGCTGTTCAACGCGCTGACCAAGGCCCAGAACGCCGAGGCGGCCAACTATCCCTTCTGCACCATTGAACCCAACAAGGCCACGGTGCCGGTGCCGGATTCGCGGGTGGATGCGCTGGCGGCTCTGGTTCATCCGCAGAAGACCATTTACGCCACCGTGGACTTCATCGACATTGCCGGGCTGGTGCGCGGCGCGAGCAAGGGCGAGGGCCTGGGCAACCAGTTTCTGGCCAATATCCGGGAATGCGCGGCCATTCTTCAGGTGGTGCGCTGCTTTGAGGATGACAACATCACCCATGTGGACGGCAGCGTGAACCCGGCGCGCGATGTGGAAACCATCGAAACCGAACTTCTGCTGGCCGATGTGGAAACTGTGGGCAAGCGGCTGGAACGCCTGAACAAGCAGGTCAAGGGCGACCGCGAGCTCATAAGGGCCGCGGACGAATGCGCGCGCCTCCTAGAACACCTGAACGGCGGCAGGGCCGCTTCCGCCTTTGCCCTGCCCGAGCACAACGAGCCTTTCCGCCAGACATGGCACGAACTTTCCCTGCTGACGGCCAAACCTGTCATCTACTGCGCCAATGTGGACGAGGCGGGCCTGGAGGAGGCCAACGAACACGTCAGGGCCCTGAGCGGTCTGGCCGACACGCGGGGGGCGCACCTCATCACCATATGCGCCCGCCTGGAAGAGGAGCTTCAGGGCCTGCCCGACGCGGATCAGGCGGACATGCTGGCCTCGTACGGCATTGACGAAAGCGGCCTTGTCCACGTTATCCGCAGCGGATACCGCGCCCTGGGGCTGGCCAGCTACTTCACCGCCGGCCCCAAGGAAGTGCGGGCCTGGACCTTCCGCCAGGGCTGGAAGGCGCCGCAGGCCGCCGGAGTTATCCACAGCGATTTTGAAAAGGGCTTTATCCGGGCCGAGGTGATCAGCTTTGACGATTACATGACCCACAAAAGTGAAGCCGCCTGCCGCTCCACGGGCACCCTGCGCGTGGAGGGCAAGGATTACACGGTGCACGACGGGGACGTCATGCACTTTCTGTTCAATGTATAGAAGGCTGGCCCGGGCCGGGTTCCGGCAAAAATCAGGCCCGGCCCGCGGGATTCCGCGCGGCTTTTCCGGGGCTGCGCAAGCCGGCTCCGCCGCCTATGCCGGTTCCACATGAATGGTGACACGCCCCAGGGAGGGCACACGGCGGCGCAGCTCCTGTTCCAGGCGGGAGGCGTATGTGTGGGCTTCGGCCACGGTAGCGCCGGAATCGGTACAACAGCGGAAGGACAGGGCGCTGTGGTTGCCCAGTGTCCACACTTCTTCGTCGTGGCAATGGCTCAGGGCGGGATGCCGGGCCATCAGCTCATGAAGGATTTCCAGCACCGCCCCGGAGCCATCGTCCGTGCCCCGGGCGGGATATGCCGGGCGGGGCTGGCTCAGAGGCTCGATGTGCGACACCACATGCACCGCGCCCAGGCGTTGTTCCAGATCGGTCTCGTACGCTGAAACCCTGGCGTGGGCCTCCACCAGAGGCATATCGGGCGGCAGCTCAATATGCACAAAGACATGCAGGCCATCGCCCCGGGTAATCAGGGCCAGGCTGTGGATGGGGAGCCCCCGCAGCGTGGCCAGATGGCGGGCCGTGGCGTACATATCGGCCCGGGTTCCGTCCGCATCGGGTTCGATATGCACCGCGGTTTCCGCGCCGGGCAGCACCGACGCCACAATGTCTTCCAGAATAGTGCTGACGGTGTGGGCGTCGTCCACGCGTAACGCGGCGGGGGCGCACACCGTGAGATCCACAAAATACTGGGAGCCGCTTTCGCGTACCCGCGCCCGCAGCACACGATAGGCCGGAGCCATTTCCGCCAGGGCCGCGCGGACCTGAAGCGTTTCGCTTTCGCTGCCGCCGTCCATAAGATTCATAATCGCCCGGCCCGCCAGCCGCCAGCTGACCAGCACCACAATGGCCGCCACCCCCAGGGCGGCGGCGGCATCGGCCCGGATCAGCGCCGCGTGCAGAAAAGACCCCTCTTCGCTCCAGCGGGCGGCCGCCGCGCAGCTCAGGCCCAGCAAAACCACAACCGAGGATACCATATCGGTGGTAAAATGCAGGGCATCGGCTTCCAGCGCCTGGGATCGATGCTGGCGGGCCACGCGGCGCAGCATGGCCGAACGGCTTATGTCCACAAGCAGGGATATGATGATCACGGCAAAAGCCCACCAGCCAGGTTCAACGGGTGAGGCGGCGAACAGCAGCCGTTTCACCGCCTCGTACACAATCCACACGCAGGTGGCGAGCAGCAGGCCGGTTTCCGCCAGGGCGGACAGATTTTCCACCTTGCCGTGCCCGTAGGGATGACGCGAGTCGGCGGGAACAGCGGCCAGACGCACGGCCAGAAAGGTCAGTCCCGCGGCCAGAACGTCAAGGGCGCTGTGCAGCGCCTCGGACAAAAGGCCCAGGCTGTTGGTGGACAAGCCCGCCACAATCTTGAGCAGGGTCAGAAACGCCGACCACAGCACCGAGGACAGAGCCGCCCGGCGCTTGGCCTCGTTGGCGTCCGGATCGAGCGCAGCGGGAGAGAAAAACCCCATGAAAGACACTCCAAATCTTCAATTCCACCCGGCGCGACGCCCCCAGGGTGGATCACAGGGGCTCGCGCCCGCCATGCGCGGCGAAGTCCGGACAGGCCGGGATCTCCTGGTCTGCCCGCATCCGGCGCTGTTGCCGAGCAAACGGGAAAGCCGCCCAAAAGTCAAGCGGAGCGCCCCCCTCGCGGGGCCGGCGCATCATAGGAGGCCACCAGAGGGATAAAAAGGATCCGCTCTTCGCTGAATCGGCTCCGTTTCCTTTCGGCCTCCTTACGGCAGGAACACGAGCTTTTCCATGGGGCAGTTTTTGGGGGTGGGGTCATTTTGGGGAAAACGAAAAGTTTTTCATAAGCATTGACTTAATATAAGTATATCTATATTAGTTCTCAAATATCAAGTGTGTCGTCCTCCCAATTCCGGTCAACTTTTTGCTTGAGGAGAAAGACTGTGATTTCTGAATTTTCTCAGATGATACACTGCATGGTTCTGGAAAACCCCATCCCCGCCCGCGATTTAGCCAAAGCGGTGGGCAAACCGTATTCCACCCTGCTGCGCGAGCTCAATCCCTATGACTCCGGGGCCAAACTCGGTGTGGAAACCTATTTCCAGCTCCTGGAAAAAACAGGGGATCTTTCATCCCTGGAATATATGCTGCGGCGGTTTGGCCTGTGTCTCGCCCCGTTGGAAACTCCCCTTGCCGCGGCGTGCCGCAGGCGTTTTAACCGGGGAAGCTCCCTTTCCGTACCGGGCACGACGGAAGAAGTTCCGGAAAAAAAGCACCAGGAAGAAGACGCGCTCGCCTGAGCTGAAGCCGAAGGCGCGGGTGTATTCCGCGTGACACCGCCATGACAAAAGCGACCGGTCTCATGCCCCGGTCGCTTTTGTCATCATCACACAAATCCTGCGGACGTCCCGGCGCTCAGCGCCTGGCCACGGGGGCGACAATGCGCCGGCCGGTCACAAAGCTTTTTGCCCAGGCGGGGGTGCTCAGACTATCCATCCGCACCTTGCTCCGGCGGTTGGGGCTGTGGATGAATTTTCCCTGTCCGGCATAGAGGCCCGTGTGCAGGCCGTTGGGGCTTGATGAGGTTCGGAACACGATAATATCGCCTGGTTGCAGGCTGCCCCGCGAAACAGGCCGTCCCGCCTTGGCCTGGTCGGTGGTGACGCGGGGCACGGTGACGCCGTTTTGCTGAAAAGACCAGTAAATGAGCCCTGAGCAGTCAAAGCCCTTGCTTGGCGATTGCCCTCCGGAACGGTAAGGTTTGCCGATTTGCGTGGAAGCCGTGCGCACGACCCTGGCGCCCAATGCCGAGCCGCTGGATGTCGATGGCAGGCCGGAGATGCGCGTGGGCGCGCACCCGCTCAGACTGACCGCAAGCAGCATGAGGGTCAGGCAGCAGAGGGAGGCCAAGGGACGAAGCGGAACCTGCATGGCGAAAATCCTTGCCTTGCGGCGCATAATGCGGCAATGAGTCATGATCCGATACCGGTTTTGGAGACAGCGAAAACTGCCAATATGTCTATACCCTCCTATCGGTTGAGGCAATATAAGGTTTAGGGTATCCGTATATATGGACAAAAAAGACCTCAAAAATCATTTCTAGACTTTTTCAAGAGTATTTTTAGGTCTTAGTCCTAAAATCTAAAACCATAATCATTAGCGTTATCCCGCATAGATGGAGAATGAGAGCTTTTATAAACATGTTAGACGTAGTATTTTTATAGAAAGCCTTCTTGACGCTATATATAAAAAGTGCGATATTTTTTATCGGGTATTAGATGTGATCACGTCCGATTTGAACCAAGTGCCCGGAACGCAAGCAGCTTCCGGCAATTTTTCCAGGAGGTTTCCGTTATGGTGTCTGAACTGTCAACGTTGATTCATAATCTGGTGCTCGACAATCCGGTGCCAGCCAAGGATTTGGCCAAGGCGATTGGCAAGCCCTATTCCACGCTGTTGCGTGAGGTCAATCCCTATGACACCGGGGCCAAGCTCGGAGCGGAGACTCTGCTTCAGATCATGATGCAGACCGGCGATGTGAAACCGCTGGAATTCATGGCTGGCAAGCTGGGTTACAATCTGATGCCGACCAAGGGCGATGTGCCGCATGTCACGCCTGGGGCGTTCCACGCCAAAAAGGGCGCCGAAGCGCCCTCCTGCCCGTCGTGCGGCTCGAAGCTGGCTTACGACGTGAATATCGCGCCGGAGGCGGCCGAGGTGACCAAACGCGCGTAGCGGCGCAGGAACGGAGAGGATACCTTGACCGGCGGCGGAGTCAGCGAGGCCCGCCGCTCCGCCAAAGAGGCTTCATCCACGACAAGTTCCAGCGAACGGTTGGGGATATCAATACGGATGGTGTCCCCCTCGCGCACCAGCGCGATGGGGCCGCCATCCGCGGCCTCTGGCGAAACATGGCCGATGGCCGCCCCGCGGGTCGCGCCGCTGAAGCGTCCATCCGTGATCAGCGCCACATCCCTGTCAAGCCCCATGCCCGCAATGGCCGAGGTAGGGCTGAGCATTTCCGGCATTCCCGGCGCGCCGCGCGGCCCTTCGTAGCGGATGACCACCACGTCGCCCGGCCTGATATGTCCGTCCAGGATGGCGCGCATGGCGTCCTGCTCGCTTTCAAACACGCGGGCGCGGGCCTCGCGCTGTTGCATTTCCGGGGCTACGGCGCTTTGCTTGACCACGGCTCCCTGCGGCGCAAGGTTGCCTTTTAAAATGGCGATGCCGCCCTGAGAGGAATAGGGCGCCTCCAGGGTATGGATAACGTCCGTATCCTTGATGGCCGCCCTCAGCTCGGCCAGGTTTTCCCGCAAGGTGCGGCCGGTAACGGTCATCACATCGCCGGCCACATGTCCGCCGCGCGCCAGCTCGGCCAGCACGGCCGGAATGCCGCCGGCCCGGTGCAGATCCTGCACATGATGATGACCGGCCGGGGCCAGTTTGCACAGGTTGGGGGTCACGCGGCTTACTTCGTCAAAAATTTCCAGGGTAAGCGGCAAGCCCGCTTCGGCAAACACGGCGGGCAGATGAAGGACGGTATTGGTACTGCCTCCGAGAGCCATGTCCACGGCCACCGCGTTGCGCACGGATTTTTCCGTCACAATGTCGCGCGGGCACAGATTCGTTTTCACCAGACTCAGAATCTGCTCGCCGGCCCGTTTGGCCAGGCGGATGCGCGCGGCGGCCACGGCGGGTATGGTGCCGTTGCCCGGCAGGGCCAGGCCGATGGCTTCGGCCAGGCAATTCATGGTATTGGCCGTGAACATGCCCGAACACGAACCACAGCCCGGGCAGGCCGTCTCCACAATTTCTTCCATGTCTTCCTGGCTCATGGCTCCAATCTGCGTTTTACCCACAGCTTCAAACACGCTGTTGAGATCGGTGTTGCCCTCCCCGGCCAGCATGGGGCCGCCGCTGACCACAATGGCCGGAATATTGAGCCGCAGGGTGGCCATCAGCATGCCGGGCACGCATTTATCGCAGTTGGGGATGAGAACCAGGCCGTCAAAGGGATGAGCCATGGCCATGATTTCAATGGAGTCGGCGATAATTTCACGCGAGGGCAGCGAAAAGCGCATCCCCTCATGATTCATGGCCAGACCGTCGCACACGGCAATGGCCGGAATCTCAAAGGGTGTGCCTCCGGCGGCGCGTATGCCGGCCTTGACGGCTTCGGCAATCCGGTCAAGGTGAACATGGCCGGGCACGACTTCATTAGCGGCGTTTACCACGCCGATGAAGGGGCGATCCATTTCCGCCCTGGTCAGCCCCAGGGCGTGCAGAAGCGAACGGTGCGGAGCTTTTTCGCGCCCCTTGGTCATTTTGTCGCTGCGCATGGCGTTCTCCTTAAGGAACACGGTGAAGGAAAAAAGAGCGCTGTCGCCGTTTGCCGTCAGGGCGTCAAACGGAAAAGGCGCAAGTTGCCTTGCGCCTTTGGGGAACCGGACACCCGGCATTAACCGTTACCGTTGCTTCCTTTCGGATCTGGCGGGGTTGGCGGCATTGCCGCCGCCCGGTTCCCGGATTCAACAAGTCGTATTGTGGGTGCCAGCCTATCGTGTGGCGGGCCGCATGTCAATGCTCCGGGCAGCAGCCACAGGGCCGGCGCATCGAAATTTTGATGAAGTGGCGCCCGGTGGAGATCTGTGACAGGATAGATCCGAGTTGCACCTTTTGTGGGCATCCCCTCAGGGGTACGAGGCTTGGCGGGATTGAAGCCGATTCTGCGGAGAATTGCTAAGGACTCATTAATAGAGATGACAATGGCAGCAATGCAAACAGAGGACAAGAAGGCTTGGGCGCACCGGTCATAGCGGGTGGCTCTTCCGCGTCAGTCTTTGAGCCGCCCAAACATGATTTTTTTCTTGTGCCGCTGCTTGTAAAGCTCCTTATCATAGGGCAAGGGCTCCTTCCGGTGCTGTCTGCCTGGAATGCAGGGAGTAATCCCCTTGGTGTGCAAAGCACGACGAAACCAGTCAGCGTCATACCCGCGATCCGCCAAAAGTTCTTT
>JAFLSV010000025.1 GCA_022510785.1 Desulfovibrionaceae bacterium
ACACCAAGAGCTTATCGCACACGGCATGGAACTGCAAATATCACATAGTGTTCGCACCGAAGTACCGATGCCAGGTGTTTTACGGTGAAAAAAAGCGGTATGTGGGTGAAATATTAAGAAAACTATGTGAATAGAAAGGTGTAATATTATAGAAGCAAAATATTGTCCTGATCATATCCATATGTTGCTTAAGATACCCCCAAAACTGAGTGTATCGGGTTTTATATGGTACTTGAAATGGAAAAGTAGTTTGATGAGCTATAAATAGTTTGGAGATTTGAAATTCAAATACAGCAATCGAAAATTCTTGTGCCGAGAGTATTATGTGGGCACGGTATAAAAGAATAAGACAAAGATTCAGGAGTATATCAAGAAGCAATTGGAAGAGGACAAGCTGGGAAGTCAATTGTCTCTCCCGTACCCCAGTAGCTCGTTTACGGGCGGCAAGTAACAAAAATGCAGGTGTCAGATCGCCTATGCGCCTGGTTGGGCGCTGCTGGCAGGAGAGCCTTACAGGCGTATATGAAGAACCCCGGCTTTGCCGAGGGGGCCTTTTGTAGATCCGCGGTTGCCGACAGATGTACTGATAGTTTTTTGTGTACACAGAGTTCAACATATTGAAATTATTGATTTTTCCAAATAAAAAATAAGTTCTGAATTCCTGTTGACAATAAATGCGCCTTGCCATATTATCATTCCACAAATTATTGACAGTACATCTGTCGATGAAAAAGGACGGCTTCTGCTTAATCCTTCGACTGAATTATAGGAGTGTAATGATGGTTTATGATATTTGCCCTGAAGAAATATTAACTGATTCACTTAATGCTAATTCTGATCGTATTAACGAGTTAAATAAAATTTTAAAAAATAAAAATTATGATGATATCAGAAATGATTATAATATATTTAAAGAAATGAACAATATTTGCTTTGATAAAAGCCGGACATATATAATTGCTGAAAAAAATATTTTACTTGATAATGCTAAAAAAGATCTTCATAACATATTAGAAAAGCTACATTTAAATTCTCTCAAATCATTTGTTGACATTGGATGCGGGTATGGTCAGTACCCTCGAGCCAGTTATGAGTTGGGTGTGCAAAAAAATATCGGTATTGATATCAAGTCAAATAAAATGTGGGATGATTATACTATAAAAGGGAAATGTGATTATTTAAAAATAAACATATGTGAGTTAGCGAAGTATGAAAGATTTTCGCTTGTAACATCATTCAATGCTTTTGAGCATTTTTTAGAGCCAGAGCTTATGTTAGAAGCTATGTCTCGATTTGTTGAAGATTTTTTATATATAAGGTTTTATCCAATTTGGAATGATACAGATGGCCATCATATGTATCGTAAAATACATGTACCTTGGTGGCATTTAATTTTTTCAGATACAGTTGTTAAGGAGTATTGTGAAAAAAATAATATAGAGTTAAATAAAAATATATTTAGTCAAAAGACTGTTGATTTTAATACTAACATGTTTAATAAATGGCATGCTATTAATTATTTTATTATGTTTACAAAATTCAACAAATTAAAGCTAAAAAATATTGATACACATTTTTCTCATAGGCATATTTGGTTTCTTCATAAATTTCGTAATGTTCTTCCCAAAATATCAAATGAAGAATTATTGCTGGAGGGTTTTGAAGTTATATATCAAAGAGAGAAAATTTCAAATCATAAATCCAGTATTTTTGATCTCCATAAAGTTATTGACAGGATCACAAGTCAGTTCAATAGACATTAGAAAAGTGAACTAAAATATTGTGCTCGCTCATACGAAGCCTGGTCCTTGTTGCAGGCCCTGGTGAAAAGGCGCTTATGGCTTGGGGCGCCCGTATAAAAGGAATGTTGCTTCACTCTCCCGCATTGGCGTACAGCGCGGGCAGGGCCGCGTACAGGGCGGCGGCAGTGACCAGATCGTCCTTCCAGGTTTTTTCGTCCGGGGCGTGGGCTTCGCTTTCCCGGCCCGGCCCGAAGCCGATGACCGGAATGCCGAACATGCCCATGATGGCCGTGCCGTTGGTGGAAAAAGTCCAGGCGCCCACGCGGGGCTCGCGTCCGAACAGTCCCCGATAGGCCTCTTCGGCGGCGCGGCAGCCCCTGTGCTCCCGGGGCAGCACCCAGGCGGGGAAGGAGCATGCGGCGGGGTAGACAAGCCCGGTCCACGAGGCTTCGGCATAGCGGTACACGGAGACCTCCGCCCGGTCGCCCGCGGCCCGCACCGAGGGCAGGGCGCGGATCTGCCCAAGGGCCAGCTCCTCCGTTTCCCCGGCGGTCAGCCGGCGGTCGATGGACACGGCGCACGAGTCGGCCACGGCGCAGCGCGAAGGCGCGGTGAAAAAAATTTCCGAAACCGTCAGCGTTCCCTTGCCCAGAAAGGGATCGTCCGCAAGATGCGCGCCCAGCTCCTCCAGTTCGGCGAGGATGCGGCCCATGCGAAAAATGGCGTTGTCGCCCCGTTCCGGCGCGGAGCCGTGGGCGGCGCGGCCCCGCACGTCCACCCTGATTTCCATGCGGCCGCGGTGCCCCCGGTAAATGCCGCCGTCCGTGGACTCGGTGCAGACCACCAGCTCGGGCCGCAGGCCGCGTTCCCGCACCAGATACTGCCAGCACAGGCCGTCGCAGTCCTCCTCCTGCACGGTGCCCGTCATGACCACGGTGACGTCGTCCGGCACGAGGCCCAGATCGCGCATGATGACGCCTCCGTAGAGCATGGCGGCCATGCCGCCTTTCTGATCCGAGGAGCCGAGGCCGCCGATGATCCGGTCATCCTCACAGCCGGCATAGGGATCAAAATTCCAGCTCTCGCGGCGGCCCACACCCACGGTGTCGATATGGGCGTCAAAGGCCACAAGGCGCGGGCCCTGGCCCAGAAATCCCAGCACATTGCCCATGCCGTCAATTTCCGTGCGGCAGCCCAGACTGTCCATTTCGGCCTGGATGCGGCGGATAACGGCTTCTTCGCGGCGGCTTTCGCCGGGCAGGCGGATCATGTCGCGCAAAAAGGCGCTCATGGCGGGCAAATGGGCGCGGGCTTCGCGCTTAATGCGGGAAAAATCCGGCGTCATGGCGTCCTCCCCTGGGACAGCGCGGGTTTACGAAATTTTCTGAATGGCGGATGATGGCGGATTGAGAACGGCGGCCGGGAGCCCGCCCGCGCGGGGCGGATGCCTCAGCCGAGGCCCAGCAGATGGAACACGCCAAAGCACAGGGCGCCCAAAAGGGCCGCAGCGGGGATGGTCAGCACCCAGGCCGTGAGCAGGCTGCCCGCCACGCCCCAGTGGACGGCGGACAGGCGCTTGGTGGAGCCCACGCCGAAAATGCTGGCGGTGATGGTGTGGGTGGTGCTGACCGGCGCGCCCAGCATGGACGCGCCCATGATGGCCAGCGAGGCCGAGCTTTCGGCGGCAAAGCCGTAGACCGGCTCCAGCTTGAAGATTTTGTGCCCCATGGTTTTGATAATTTTCCAGCCGCCCATGGCCGTGCCGCAGGCCATGGCCGTGGCGCAGCAGATTTTGACCCACAGCGGCACATGGATGGCGTCAATTTTTCCAAACAGAAACAGGGCCAGGGTGATGATGCCCATGGTTTTCTGCGCGTCGTTGAGGCCGTGGCTGGTGGCCATGAACGCGGCCGACAGCATCTGAAGCCGGTGAAACAGGCGGTTGGCCTTGTGCCGGTTGACATGCCAGAACACAAGCTTGAGCAGATTCATCATGAGAAAGCCGGCCAGAAAGCCCACCAGGGGCGACAGCACCAGGGGCAGCAGAACCTTTGTCCCGATGGAGGGCGCGTTGAGCGAGCTGAACCCGGCGTGGGCCACGGCCGCCCCGATGAGCCCCCCGATAAGGGCATGGGAGGACGAGGACGGAAGACCCGCGTACCAGGTGATCAGGTTCCAGCCTATGGCCCCGGCCAGGGCCGCCAGCACCAGCACCTGGGAGCCGGCCACCACATCGGGGTTGACCACGCCCTTGCCCAGGGTGGTGGCCACCTCCTCTCCCAGCAGGGCTCCGGCCAGATTGAGAACGGCCGCCATGATGACGGCCGTCCGCGGAGACAGAACCTTGGTGGAGACCACCGAGGCGATGGCGTTGGCGCTGTCGTGCGCGCCGTTGGTGAAGTCAAAGGCCAGGGCCACAAGCACGATAAGCACGAGCAGAAGCGGCAGATCAGGCATATTTCAGCACCGCTTGTTCCAGGGTGTCGGTCAGTTCCGCGAAAAGCAGAACGGTCTGCTCAATGCGGTCGTACAACTGATCCCAGACCATGAGCTGCTTCACCTGATCGAAGGAGGAGGTTTCACCGTCCTGAAGCTCGCCCAGGCCGACCCCCACCAGCATTTCGCAGTTTTCCTTAAGGCTGTGCACCGCGGCCACAGGTTCGGAGGGTTCGCGCTTGTCCCGCAGGCACTCCAGCAAATTGCCGATGGCGTGGGTCATCTCGTGGATATTCGCGATCACCTTCTGGGCCGGAAAGCGCATATGCACGAACGAGAACAGAAAAAAACGCGCCCCCAGGCCGTTGAGGCCGTCAATGGCCCGTTCCTGCGCGGTGCTGACGGCGTAGATATCTTCGCGGTCAATGGGGGTAATAAAGGTTTGGGACAGTTCGTGGATAATGGTGTGCTGGAGTTCGTCGGCCTCGGCTTCCAGCTCTTCCATGCGTTTCAGGTAAACCTCGGCATTTTGCTCGGCGTCCACAATGGCGATGAGAAGTTTCGCCATTTCCTGCATAATGCTGTTTTGCCGTTCAAAATATTTAAAATACGGGGCTGAACGGGGTAAGAGCTTGGCGAACATTCTCCCTCTCCTGTAAAACGCCGGTGAAGCGCGTCCGCCCGGCGGAACGGCGCCGCCATGCCCCGCGCGGCGCGTGTCCGGCTTTGTGCCGGGGCTTTGCTTGTGCGGTCGATCCATGTGGGCGGGCCAGGGGAAAATATCAGGGCTTGGGGTTCACAGCAAGGGGGACGCGGCGGGCAAAGTCCGTGGAGCATGCGATAATAGCTTGTTATTGCACCAAAAATAATATATCAGTCCCTTATGGAACTTTGCCTGCTCCACGCCAATTGCCAGGGCGGCCCCCTGGCCCGCCTGCTGGCCCTGTCGCCGGGCTTTGCCGCGCGCTGGAGCGTGCGGCATGTGATCAACTACACGCGGGAACCCGTGCCCGAAGACGCGCTCCACGGCTGCACGCTCTTTTTGTATCAGCATCTGGGGCCCCAGTGGGAGGAACTGGCCTCCGGGCGCCTGCTCGCCGGCCTTCGGCCCGGCGCGGCGGCCCTGCGCGTGCCCGATCTGTTTTTTAAAGGCTACTGGCCCCTGTGGACCCATGCCAGCACCATGAACTTTGGCGACATCTATCTGGATTATCTGACGGATCAGGGCCTGGAACTTTCGGAAATCATCCATCTGTACCTGCACGGCAGGCTGGAGGGACTGTACAATCTGGATACGCTGGTGGCCGAATCCCAGGCCAGGCAGCGCGAGCGCGAGCGCGGTTCGGTGGTGGAACTGGCGGATTATGTGGAACAGCACTGGAAGCGCGCGCAGCTGTTCAGCTCGGTCAACCATCCCTGCCCGGATCTGATGCGCCGGATAGCCGATGCGGTGCTGGAGCGGCTGGGCCTGCCGCCCCTGCCTGCCGGCGTGACGGAGCGCTGCGCTGACAGCCTGGCCTGCGATGTCCAGTTTGAGCTGCCCATTCATCCGGGGGTGGGGCGCCATTTCGGCCTGCCCTTCGCCGGCCCGGAACGCCTCTATCCGGTCTACGGCAAACAGCTGACCTTCCGGCAGTACGCGCTGTGCTATGCCGACTGCCGCCGCCGGGGCCTGAATTTTCAGGAGTATCTGGCCGCCGTGGAGCTGTAGCCCCCCGCCGTTCGGGGCGCTGCGGCCCGGGTGCCGGAGCCGGGAACTTCGCGCCGGCGCGGGTTCGCGCGCCGTCAGGGCTTGTGCGTCCGTTTTTTGGTTCTGCCCGTGGGTGCGGCCGTCAGGGGGTCGTCGGGCCAGGGGTGGCGGGGATAGCGTCCCCGCATTTCGGCCCGCACGGCGGGGTACCCGCCGCGCCAGAAGCCGGCCAGGTCGCGCGTGACCTGAAGCGGCCGCCCGGCCGGGGAGAGCAGGTGCAGGGTCAGCGGCACCCGTCCTCCGGCTATGCGGGGCGTCTCTGCCTGGCCGAACATTTCCTGAAGCTTGACGGCCAGCACCGGCCCGCCTTGCGCCGTGTAATCCACCGCCGCCGATGAGCCCGAGGGCAGGGGCAGGCGGCCTGGCGCCTGTTCCGCCAGGCGCCGCGGCAGGGGAGCGGGCAGCAGGGAGTTCAGGGCGCGGCCCAGATCCAGCCCGCCGAACTGGGCGCGGCGGCTTATGCCCCTGAGCCAGGGAGGCAGCCAGCCTTCCAGCCCGTCCAGCAGGGCGGCGTCGGACACGTCGGGCCAGCCCCGCTCGGGCTCCAGCCCGCGCAGGAACAGGACGCGGGCCTGCCACTGGCGCAGATCTTCCGTCCAGGGCAGGCACATGAGGCCCAGGCTGCGCACACCCTCCAGCACGGCGGACAGCACGGCGTCTGCGTAGTTTTCGGAGTATTCCCTGGGCGGCAGGGGCGCGTCATCCAGAATGAGAGCATCCAGGCGGGTGCGGCGGCGGGCCAGAACAGCCTGCTCCCGGGGATCCCAGCGCAGAGTCTCTTCCCGCAGGATGCGCGGGCCGTGATCGCGTTCCAGGTCTTCCCGGCGCACGGGCGCGGCCAGAAAGACCCTGCCCGTGGCGGCATCCAGCGCGGCCACGGCCAGCCAGGGCTCGTCGGCCAGCGGGTCGTCGGGCGGAATGTTCACCCCCCGGCCCGACGCCAGGCGAAAGCTGCCCCTGGCCCGGCGCTGGGCCAGACGCTCGGGCCAGGCCAGTCCTATGAGGCTTCCCGTCCTGTCGTCGTCCGCCCGATCCGGCAGGCGAAGGGGCGGGCGGTATCCGGCCGCCGCGTATATCTGTTCGGCCGAGCGGCGCAGACGGCCGTGATCGGCGCGCAGGCAGTCGATCCGCCACCGGAGATCCACGCCGGCCCTCTGGCCTCGCAGGGGATCGCGCCCGGAAACTATGGCCGCCACGGCGGCCGCCAGAGCGGCGTGTTCCCCGGCCTTCAGCAGCATGCGCCCCAGACGCGGATGCAGGGGCAGGCGTGCCAGGGCTTCGCCGAGGGGTGTCAGCGTGGACGTGCCGCGATCCGGCCCGGCATGGCGGAGGGCGCCCAGCAGTTCCAGAGTCCGGCGGGCGCGCGCCAGGGCCGCGTCCGGCGGGGGCGTCAGCCAGGCCAGATGCTCCGGCGGGGTTCCCCAGCTGAGAGCGGCGAGAACCAGAGGCGCAAGATCCGCGTCCAGCATTTCAGGACGGGCATGATCAGGGAGCTTTTCCCTTTCGTCCCACAGCCGGAAGCACACGCCGGGTTCGGTGCGTCCCGCCCGTCCGGCCCGCTGATCCGCCCGATCGCGGGTGACGCGCCCGGTGACCAGCCCGTCGAGATCCGTGGCGGGATCAAAGCGCATGGTGCGGGTCAGGCCCGCGTCAATAACCACCCGTACCCCCTCGATGGTCAGGCTGCTTTCGGCAATGGAGGTGGCAAGCACTATCTTGCGCTGGCCCGGCGGGGCCGGGGCGATGGCCGCGTCCTGAGCGGCGGCGGGCAGATCGCCGTACAGCGGATGCACGCAGACGCCCGGAGGCAGTCCGGCCAGGGCTTCGGCCGCGCGGCGTATTTCGCCCGCGCCGGGCAGAAAAACCAGAAGACTGCCTCTCTCTTCGGCCAGTGCCAGACGCGCGGCCCGGGTGACGGCCGGAACCGGATCCTGAAGGCCCGGGTTTCCGGCGCCGGGGGGCGGGGGCAGGTAGCGCAGATCCACCGGCCACAGGCGCCCTTCCGATCTCAGTACCGGGCAGTTTCCCAGCAGGGCGAGCAGGGGGGCGGCATCCAGCGTGGCGGACATGATGAGCAGGCGCAGGTCGGGCCGCAAAAGCTCCTGTGCTTCCAGGCACAGAGCCAGGCCCAGATCGGCCTGAAGGGAGCGCTCATGAAATTCGTCAAAGATCACGCAGGCCACGCCGCTCAGGCCGGGGTCGGCCAGCAGGCGGCGGGTGAGCACGCCCTCGGTGACAAACTCGACCACGGTGCGGCTTGAAACCCGGCTTTCCAGGCGCACGCTGTAGCCCGCCTTGCCGCCCACCTCGCCGTCCAGCAGGCGGGCCGTCCAGCGCGCGGCCGCGCGGGCGGTCAGGCGGCGCGGCTCCAGCACCAGCACCTTTCCTTTCCCCCAGGCGAGGGGGCCGGCCGCGGCCAGGGCCGGCGGCACGCGGGTGGTCTTGCCCGAGCCGGGCGGCGCGGTCAGCAGGGCGCGTGTGTTCGCGCGCAGGGCGGCCACCAGATCGGGCAGCACTTTGTCCACGGGCAGGGGCGGCGGGGAGGCCGCGGCTGGCGGAAGGGGCGGAGAAGCATCGGGCATGGCTTGTGGTAAAAGAGATGCGGGAAAAAGAAAAGCCCGCCCCTGGCCGAAAAAGCGGGAGGAACGCCCGCCGGGTTTGCACCGTCTTTTCAGGCCTGCCTCGCGCGGGCTGCCGGAAAAGCCGGAAAAAGTCTTTGGCATCAGGCTTGCATAGGCCTGGGCGTGTGACGACATACCGTCGCTGACAAGCGTCCTACGGAGTACAGATATGTTTACCGACAAGCCGTTGTTCATCGCGCCCGAAGTCTCTTCGCCCGATTACGCCGGGCGTGTGCGCCGCATGCTGTCCGCCCGCGCGGACAGGGGGGGCTCGTTCAGCCAGGCCCTGGAAAGCCAGACGGAAGCCTTGAATGCGGCTGAGGAACAGCGTCGGAATTCCGTCCCCGCCGTTTCCGCCGCCCGCGCCGTTACCGGGAAGATTCCGCAGCGCGGCGGCGACGATGCGGAAAGAAGGGCCGGCCTGTCCCTGAAACGCTGGGAGGGCAATGCCCACGATGCGCGGCAGCCGGGTATCGCCCTGCGCCATGCGGGCGGCATGGCCCTGGATCAGCGCTCTTTGTCCGTGCTGCAAACCCGGGACACCCGCAAGAGTTCCCCTGCCCGGACTGTCAAAAAGGCGACGGACGACGCCGGCCCGCAGGGGCGGCTTTCGGCCCGCTACGAATCCGGGTCGGAGGGCGCGGCAGCCATAGGCTATGATCGCAACGGAGGCACTTCGTACGGTACCTATCAGATTTCTTCCCGGCAGGGCACCTTTGCCAGTTTTCTGAAATTTCTTGGCGAGCGGGAGCCGGCCATGGCCGAGCGCCTGCGCAGGGCCGGGCCGCCCAATACCGGCAGCACGCGGGGAGGGGTTCCGAAAGTGTGGAAGGCCATAGCCGAGGAACAGCCCGAGCGTTTTGAAGCCCTGCAGGCGGAGTTTATCCGGGACAGCCACTATAACCCGGCCCTGCGCGGCGTGCGCAAGGCCCTGGGCGTGGAGGAGCTTTCGCCGGCTCTGCAGGAGGTGTTGTGGAGCACGGCCGTGCAGCACGGGCCCACCGGCGCCAGGCGCCTGTTCGGCCGGGCCGCCGCTGAAATAGCCGCGTCCGGCGGTGATCCCCGCGACGAGGCCGCGCTTATCGACACCGTATACACCCTGCGCAAGGGGCAGTTCGCGTCATCCTCGCCCGGCGTCCGGGCCGCCGTGCGCAGCCGCTTTGACGACGAGCGCCGCCAGGCCCTGGCCATGCTGCGCGGAGATACCGCCCTCGCCTGAGCCGCCCCGCTCCCTTGGCTGACCGCCTTGCCGCGCGGCATTCCCGCGTGCGGCAGGGGCGCGGCGATGCCCCCCGCTCTGTCGCCCATTCTTTTCCCCTCCCGGGCCGGGCACCGCGTGCCCCTGTCCTGTTCCCGCGGACGCCATGCCCCCGCGGGCCGTCCGCATGGGGCGCGCAGCCCGCGCGGCTGCGGCCTGCCCCCGGGAAAAAGCCGCCGGATTCAGGGGCGGGTCGAAATTGTCAAGATTTCCTCTTGTTTTTTCCAATAGCCGGGGTTATATATTTTGGGCTTTACTCTTTCGGATGAGGCGAGGCGGAGGGCGCGGCCGCCGCTTCACCCCGGGCCGGAATCCGCCTTTCCGGGTGTGCGGGAAGGGCCGGTTCCGGCGAAAGGCGAAGTCATTGTGTCCAGGGCCGGTTTTTCTTGCCCGAAATTTTGCGGACAAAGCGACAGGAGACACCTATGATTCTTTTGTACCTCTTGGCTTATGCGGCTGTCATTGGCTGCGTGGCCATCATCGTGGCGAAGATGGCCGGCTATCTCAAAAAGCCCATGCACCTGCGCTGGGAAGTGTACCCCGTGGCGCATGAATCGCCGGAAGTTCTGGCCCACGGCGGCAGCTACCTGGAAAGCAGCACCTGGTGGAAAAAGCCCTATCACAGCTCCCTTCTGGGCACGCTGACCGGCTTTCTGAAGGAAGCCTTGTTCCTGCACGCCACCTATGAGCACAACCGTCCGCTGTGGGTGCGCACCTATCCCTTCCATCTTGGGCTTTACCTGCTCATCGGGTCGCTGGGGCTGACCGTTCTGTGTTCCTTCTGCCTTCTGGCGGGCTACCTGGGCTGGTTCATGCAGCTGTGCGCGTATCTGGCCATGATCTGCAACGCGCTGGGCTTTCTGGGCGTGCTGTGGGGCTCGCTCTCCCTCATTCAGCGCCGCATGACGCAGCCCGATTTGCGCAAGTTCAGCATGCCCGAGCATTTCTTCAACCTGGGGCTCTTTGCGGCGTTTTCGGCCATGGGCCTCATCATGTCGCTCATCGGGCCCAGGTGGTTCGTGATGCAGGGCGCCATGTTCTTTTCGGGAATGCTGACCTTTGAACCCGTGCCGGTCACCCCGGTGTATGTGCTGTATCTGCTCGTTTCCTTCTTCCTGTTCATCTGGGTGCCCTTCAGCTTCATGGGACACGCGTTCATGAAATACTTCACCTGGCACGATATCCGCTGGGATGACGTTCCCGCCCAGGACAGCCAGAAAGTGAAGGCCGGCATAGACGCCAACCTCAAGCTGCCCGTCAGCTGGAAGGCTCCGCACGTCAATGGCGACGGCACAAGGAGCTGGGCCGAAGTGGCCACCACCGACCCGACGAAGCAGGACTAAGGAGTACCAAGCATGAAGACCGATCTCGTGTTGAACGATATGACCACCGAAGAAGGTCAGATGACCACGGTGGACGTGAGCAGCCTGAAAACGCTTCCGGTGGATTTTGAGGAATTTCCGTGGAAATCCTACACCGACGCGCAGAAAAATGAATTCTGCTGCCTTCTGGACGATGTGGTCGTGCTGCAGATTCCCGTGCCCAAAACGCCCGAGGAGGAAGAGGCCATCGTCAACCGGTTCCTGGAGGGGATGCGCAAGCTGTTCAGCCCTGAAAACAACTGGACCTGCCTGGCCATGCTGGATACCAGCATGGAATACTGCGCGCAGTGCAACTCGTGCTCCGAGGCATGCCACCTGTTCGAGATGAGCAAGCAGCACGACATGTACCGGCCCAACTTCCGTTCCGAGCTGTTCCGCCGCATCTACAAGCAGTATATCAAAAAGGAGCCTTTCGCCAAATGGCGCTACGGCGACACGCCGCTCAACTGGCGCACCGTGGTTCGCCTGGCCGAGCTGGCCTACCGCTGCAACCTGTGCCGCCGTTGCGCCCAGGTGTGCCCCATCGGTGTGGATAACGGCCTCATCGCGCGCGAACTGCGCAAGCTCTTCAGCCAGGAACTGGGCTGGAGCCCGCGCGAGCTGCACGACAAGGGCACCATGCTTCAGCTTAAGGCCGGCTCCTCCACGGGCATGACCGAGAGCGTGGTCAAGGAAACCGTGGAATTCATCGACGAGGACTATACCGAGTCCACGGGCTACGAGTTCACAACCCCCTGGGACGTGGAAGGCGCGGACATCCTGCTCATTCACAACGCCGGGGAAATGCTGGCCTGGCCCGAAAATATCGCGGCCTTCTCCATCATTTTCCAGGCGGCCGGCCTGTCCTGGACGCTCAGCAGCGAGCTGGCCGGTTACGACTCGGTGAACTACGGCGTCTTCTATGACGACGTGCAGGCGGCCCGCATCGCGCTTAAGCACGCTCAGGCGGCCAAAAAGCTCGGGGTCAAGCAGATTGTGCTTGGTGAATGCGGGCACGCCCACAAGGCCCTTACCGTCATTGCCGACCGCATTCTGCCGCAGGAACTCAATATTCCGCGCGTGAGCTGCTTCCCCCTGCTGCGCGACATCGTGCTGAGCGGCAAGCTCAAGCTGGATCCCAGCCGTAATAATTTCCCGGTCACCCTGCACGACCCGTGCAACGTGGTGCGGCTCATGGGTGTGGTGCAGCCCCAGCGCGATGTGCTCAAGGCCATCTGTCCCCAGTTCCGCGAAATGACCCCGCACGGCGTGGACAACTACTGCTGCGGCGGCGGCAGCGGTTTTGCCATCATGACCCGCAACAACATTGAGGCCTGGCGCATGAACATCACCGGCCGCAAAAAGATGGATCAGATTTGTCAGGCCTTCTCGGACTGCCTGGGGCCGGAAACCAAAAAGTATGTGTGCGCCCCCTGCTCCAATTGCAAGGGCCAGATCCGCGAGCTGCTCGAAAAGAACGAACTGCTCGAAAAGAACAGTATCGCGTACGGCGGCCTGGTGGAGCTCATCGTCAACGCCATGACCGACGTGCAGCCCGGCTTCATCAAGTGGGAAGAGGAATAGGCCGCGGGGTGTCCGCGTTCCGGGCGGAATGCCTGGAATAATTCCATGTCAGGCTCGGCGGATTTCCGCTGGGCCTGACTCGTTGTGAGGGCCGGCGTCCGCCCTGGGCCCGCCGCGTGCCCGCGCAGCCCGGGGCGGGCCGGAGCCACGCCGTTGCCGTGCTCTGGCGGGGCCATCGGGTTTGCCGGCTGACTTGACAATGAATTTTGTTTTCAATAGAAGGGAGTCAGGATTCTCATGGCGGCCTCCCTTTCCCCGGGAGCGATGCCGAAGCGCAGGGCCGGCCTTCCCTTGCGCGAAAAACAGGAAGGAGATCCCGTGAACACTGCCGCACATGCCTGTGATATCCTGCCGGAATCCATACCTGGCCTGCGCGCTCCCTCAGACTGGGTGGAGCCCGATCTTGTGGTTCTCGATCAGGGCAGGCCGGTGAGCTTTCACATCGCGGATGCGCTTCGCTACCACGGCCTGGACTCGGTGGGCGGCGTGATCCTTGGTTTTCGCCTGGCGCAGCGGGCCTTGGCCGAACTCTCCCCATACGGCCCGGCGGAACGGCGCGAGCTTGCCCTGTTCACGTCGTTTCCGGGGTACGGGGTGCGCGATACGCTGGAGCTTGTCACGCGCATGGTCAGCGAGGGCCGCTATACGGTGGATCCTTCCTTCGTGGATGAACGCGCGTCCGAAGGGGTAACGGGCCGCTGCTATTTTCGTTTTTCGCTGGGGGGGAAGCTTCTGGAATTGTCGCCGCCGCCCGGCGTCCCGGGCGCCGAGTTTGTCCGCTGGGGCAGGGCCAGCAAGGTGCCTGCCCCCGATGCCTCCACCGGGGCGGACATCGCCCGGCGCTGGAAGGACGCCAAGTTTGACCTGGCCAATCTTCTCCTTGCCGCGGATTGCCGCAAGGCGCTCAGGGTGCTGACGCGATGAAGGCCGTGCGCGTTCTGATGCTTCCTCTGCTTCTTTTGCTGGCCTGGCAGCTTGCCACGGGCCTGGGCCTGGTGTCTGCCTATCTGCTGCCCTCCCCGTCCTCCGTGCTGCGCACGGCGGGGGATATGATCGAATCCGGCGTGCTGGCCCGGCACATGGCGGCCTCACTGGGCCGGGTGGCGCGGGGCTTTTCCCTCAGCGTGGCGGCGGGCTGCGCGCTGGCCGCGGGGCTTGCGCATCTGCCCCGGCTGGAAAAGGCCCTGGATCCGGTGCTGTCGTTCATGCGCATGACGCCGCCCCTGGCCACCATTCCCCTGCTTATCCTGTGGTTTGGCATTGGCGAGGCCACGCAGGTGGTCATTATCATCCTGGCGTCGTTTTTTCCGGTCTATCTCAATGCGCGAGCCGGGTTCGCCCGGCTGGATGCTCCTTTCCGCGAACTGGCGGCCACGCTCTCCCTGTCCCGTCTGGATTATGCCCGCTATTTCGCGCTGCCCGCCGCGCTGCCGTCCATCATTACAGGCGTGCGTCTCAGCTTTGGCTACAGCTGGCGCGCGCTTATCGCGGCCGAACTCATCGCCGCCGGCAGCGGCCTGGGCTACATGATTTCCGATGCGGAACAGATGCAGCGCGTGGATGTGGTCATGGTGGGCATTTTTGCCATCGGCCTTGTCGGCTGGGCGCTGGATGCCCTGTTCCGCCGGATCGTGGCGGGATTGCTGGGCAGGCGCTTCCCGGAGGTAAGCGCGGCATGATCGCCTTTGAGAACGTGAGCAAAAGTTTTGCCGGCAGGCGCGTGCTGGATTCCATGACTCTGGATATGGCCGATGCCGGCATCACCTGCCTTTTGGGCCTGTCCGGCTGCGGCAAGTCCACGGTTCTGCGGGTGGCGGCGCGGCTGGTACAGCCTGACGAGGGCACAGTATGCATCCCGCCGGACTCGTGCGGTGTGGTGTTTCAGGACACGCGCCTTGTGCCCTGGCTGACCACGGCGGAAAATCTGGCCCTGGCCATACCGGCCCGGCGCCGCCGCAGTGAGGCCGCGGCCCTGACGGCGCGGGCACTGACCGATGTGGCGCTGGACATGAACGAGGTGGGCGCTTTGTTTCCGCGCGAACTTTCGGGCGGCATGGCCCAGCGGGCGGGCATTGCCCGCGCTCTGCTGCGCCGCCCGCGTTTTCTCATGATGGATGAACCGTTTGCCTCGCTGGACGCCATGACCCGGGCTGATCTGCAAGTCATGCTGAAAACGCTGGTGGACGAACAAAACATGGCCTGCCTGTTCGTGACGCACGACATGGACGAGGCCTTCACCATCGCCCGGCGGGTTGTGGTCATGCGCGGCGGCCGTGCCGCCGCGGTCTTCGAGGCCGGGGAATTTGCCGGCTGGGAGCGGCGCGAGCGCGTGCGCGAACATATGCTGACCTGTCTTGGCAGATAATTTTTAAGGAGTGTGCCATGATTCTGAAAAGGCTGTGGGCGGCCGCGCTGGCCGTCGCCATGACGGCGGGCCCGGCCTGGGCCGCGGAGGGCGGAGTGCTGAACATCAGCTATGTGAAGGCTCCGTTCAATCTGCAAAGTATCGTCATGAAGCGGCTGGGCCTGCTGGAAAAGGAACTGGAACCCCTGGGCGTCACGGTGGAGTGGCATGAAATCACGTCCGGAGCGCAGCAGGCTCAGGCCATGGCCGCCGGTTCCCTGGATGTGGCCGGGGTCATGAATACCACATCCATTCAAATGGCCCGCGGCGAGGGCAACCCCATTAAGATCGTGGCCGCTGTGTCCCGCCCTGTCGGCGTTTTCGCCATTGTGGGCGCAAAGGACGGCGTGACCGATATTCCGGGTCTGAAGGGAAAAATCGTGGCCGGCCCCAAGGGCACGGTTCTGCACCAGATTCTGGTGGCCGCCCTGGCCAGGGAGGGCATGAGCATCCATGATGTGCAGTTTATCCAGATGGACATTCCCAAAGCCTTTGCCGCGCTTGAAAGCGGCCGCGCCGACGCGGCCCTGCTGGCCGCCAATATGGTGGTTAATGCGCTGAGCGCCGGCGGAACGGTCATAGCCAGCGCCGAAGGTCTGGCCGTGCCCAAGCTGGCCGTGGCCGCCTCCGAGTCGTTCATCGACCAATACCCGGATCGTCTGGCCGCTGTGCTGCGCGCCCATGACAAGGCCGCCGCCTGGATAGCCGAGCACCATGATGAGGCCATCGCCATGGGTGCCGAGGAACAGGGCGTGGACATTCCCGCGGCGGAAAAACTGTTCGGGTGGTCACACTTTACCCAACGCTTTAACCAGGCCGACCTGGACAGCATGAATGACGATCTGGCCTTTATGCTTGACAACGGCATGATGCGCAACCGGGTTGATCCGCGCGATATCGTGACGCCCGGGGCAATGGAATAAGCTATGGAATGGCACTTGACCGTACGGGATAAGGATGGGGATCTCAGCATCGGCTATGACGATTTGCTGAAATATTGCACGCACGCCAATGTTATCGCGGCGGCGCTCATGCTGCGGGTGTGCGCCAGGGCGTTTGCCCTGCTGTCGCCCGATGAGCCCGTGCACCGGCGCGAGCTGACCTGGCGGCTGGGCTTTCCGGGCGGGGGCATTCTCGACTGCGTGGAGATGGTTTCCCATGCCGTGCGCGAGGGGCGCTGCCTTCAGGATCCGGCCATGCCGGCCGAGGGCGCGCCTCCTTCGGTGCTGGGCCATTTTATTTTCAAGGTTGGCTACAGGGGCAGGACGGCCACGCTGATCCCGTCCCCCGCCGTGTTTGATGACGAGTTTCGCGCCCAGGTGCGCCGCTGGCAGGATGAGGACAGCAATCCGGAGGGCCGGGCCGCGTACCTCGCGTACAAGCAGGATCTGGTTCGCCGCATCCTGAATCTGCCGGACGAAGAACTGTTCCGTGTCCGGCTTGAGGGCGCTGCCTGAAAGCGTTCTTTCGGACGGAAAGAACCTTTTCCTGACGGCGCGGCAGTGTGGCGGCCGGACGGCATATGCCGCCCGGCCGTTGACCTCTGGCCGGCAATGCCGGACAATGGCGGCGCAAGGAGTTGTGCCATGCCCGAACTGCCCGAAGTGGAAACCATAGCCCGCACCCTGGCACCCTGCCTGGAAGGGCGGGCCGTGGCCGGGGTCACGGTGCTCAACAAGGGCACCTGGCAGGGCGGCATCAGGCCCGGCCTGGTGTGCGCCGAAGGCCCCCGGCCCGTGACCGGCACGGGGCGGCGGGGCAAGCTGCTCCTGGTGCGCCTGGCTCCCCCCGCCGCGCCGGACGGCGTGACGGCCCTGGCCTTTCACCTCAAAATGACGGGGCGGCTCTTTGTGTACCCGCCGCATACCGAACCCGGCCCCCATACCCGCGTGGTGGTCGAGCTGGACGACGGGCAGCGCCTTTTTTTTGACGACGCCCGCAAGTTCGGCTACGCGCGGGCCGTGAATCCGGCGGAACTGGAGTCCTGGCCCTTCTGGCAAAAGCTGGGGCCGGAACCGCTGGAGCTGGACGAGGCGGCCTTTGCCCGCCTCTTTGCCGGGCGTTCCGCCGCCATCAAGGCCTTGCTGCTCGATCAGACGGTCATTGCCGGCATTGGCAACATCTACGCGGACGAAAGCCTGTTCCGGGCGGGCATCCGGCCTTCCGTGCCGGGCGGGAGCCTCGGCGCGGACAGGCTGGCCGCCCTGCGCCGCGCCCTGGTCGGGGTGCTGGAAGAGTCCATCATGGCCTGCGGCAGCTCCATCCGCGACTACCGCACCGCGCGGGGTGACGCGGGCTCGTTTCAGAATTCGTTCCGGGTGTACGGGCGCGGCGGCAAAGCCTGCGTGAACTGCGGCCGCGCGCTCAGGCAGGAAAGAATCGCGGGCCGCGCCACGGTGTATTGTCCGCGCTGTCAGCCGCTTCGCTGAAGTGCCGGGGACGGGACGAAAGGGCGGCTCCAGGCGCCTCAGTCCGAATGGTCGAGAGGGCGGAAGTTCAGCACCCTGGCCCGCCGGGCCTCCTTGGGGGCGGCGTCCGGTTTTTCCAGGCTGAAGGCCGAGTGGGGCGGCAGGCCCGGCGCCTGCCCGCCGTCTTTGGCGCTGCGGGTGCGGGCGGCCCACTGGGCGTTGAAAAGCTGGTTTTTCCAGCGTTTTGCCTGAATGAAGGACAAGACCAGCACGGCCTCCTGCCAGCGTTCCGAGGGTTCAAAGTGCTGAACCTTTTTGGCGTATGTGTCCCACAGGGACATAAGTGATGCCTCATCCAGGGCGTCCAGCTGGCGGGCAAGCCTGAGCAGCAACTCTTCCATGAAATTCCCCGGCGGAAAAAGGGCGGGCCTTGCGGGGGCGGCATCCTCGCCCGGGCAAAGACCCGGCGTGCGCCGAAACCCCGCCGCGCACGGACGGCAGCGCAGCTGAACGGCGCGCGATTTTCACCGTATCCTTATCCTATCCGGGCGGCAAAAGGCAATCACAGCGATGGGTTAAAAAATTTTATGTTAATTCAAGAAGATAACCATATTTTCCCGGACAGGGCGAATGAGCCGCGTCACAGGGAATTTGCCCGGCTGCCGGGAATATGGTACACAGGCCTGCGAGCCGCAAATGGACAAATCACACTTTTTCCCTGTGAGCCGGAGCAAGCATGAGCGAAGATCTGAAGGACATGTACCGCCGCATTGTGGCGGACGGCTTTCCCGATACCCTGACCCTCACCCTGGGCGATACGGTTCTCACCTACGCCAAGCGGGTCTGGAACATGGACGGCGAGGTGCGCGGCCTGCGCTACGGTGAAAATCCGGATCAGCCCGCGGCCCTGTATGAACTGCGCGAGGGCAGCCACAGCCTGGCGGGCAGAAGCTGGCGGGCTCCGGGGCAGGGCGTGGTTTCGGCCCTCACCGAAGGGCAGATGCTCCAGGCGGGCAAGCACCCCGGCAAGACCAACCTGACCGATGTGGACAATGCCGCCAATATTCTGCAATACCTCACGGCCCGTCCCGCCGCGGCCATCATGAAGCACAATAACCCCTGCGGCGCGGCCTGGGCCGGCACGCTGCGCGAGGCCCTTGACCATGCCTTCTGGTGCGACCGCATCGCGGCCTTCGGCGGGGCGGTGGTGGTCAACCGGGCTGTGGACAAGGCGGCGGCCGAATTTCTGGCCTCGCAGTATTTTGAGGTGGTGGCCGCTCCCGCCTACGACGAGGGCGTGGTGGACATCCTCAAAAGCCGCAAGAACCTGCGCATTCTGCTTCTGCCCGGTCTGGGCCGCCTGGAGGAATGGGCCGGCACGCCGTTTCTGGACATCAAGAGTCTGAGCGACGGCGGTCTGGTTCTGCAGCAGTCCTTTGTCAACCGCATCCGCACTGTGGACGACTTTATCCCCGCCACGGGCACGGACAGGGACGGCACCACCGCCGTGGCCCGCCGGCCCGACCGGCGCGAACTGGACGACTTGCTCTTTGCCTGGGCCGTGGAGGCGGGGGTAACGTCCAACTCGGTCATTTTCGCGCGGGACGGTGCCACCGTGGCCATCGGCACCGGGGAACAGGATCGTGTGGGCTGTGTGGAGCTGGCCATCCACAAGGCCTATACCAAGTATGCCGACACGCTGGCCTTCCGGCGGCACAATCTGTCACTGTATGAATTGCAGCAGAAGGCGCTGAAGGATGCCGAAGCCGCCGCGCGGCTGGACGCCGTCAATGCCGATACCCGCGCGGCGCGGGGCGGGCTGCCCGGCAGCGTGCTGGTGTCCGACGGCTTTTTCCCCTTCCGCGACGGAGTGGACACGGCCATTGCCCAGGGCGTGACGGCCATTGCCCATCCCGGCGGCTCCATTCGTGACTGCGAGGTGGTTCAGGCCTGTAACGAGGCGTCGCCCCAGGTGGCCATGGTTTTTACCGGGCAGCGCAGTTTCAAACATTGATACCATCAGGCGGGTAAGCACAGGTGGCGTCTCCGTTGGTCGAGTTTCCCGGTTCGGGGTGCGTGGTGGAGTTTTTGCAGGGCAACGCGCCTCAGATTGCCTGGGTCATGGAAGAACAGGGGGGCAAAGTGCGCCTTCTGCTGCCCAACCGGCGCGAGACAACTCTGGCGGTCAGCCGGCTGCTTCCCTGGGCGGGCCCCCGCCACGATGCGGGCAAAAGCCGCGATGAAGCCGTGGCGCTGCTCCTGGCCCACAAGCAAACGCGCGAACAGAAGGAAGCCGGCATCGATCCCGTGGAAATATGGGAACTGGCGCAGGGCGAGGTGGACAAGGCCTCGGCCCTGTGGCTGACGGAACTGGCCCTCAGCAATCCCGACGTGGACAGCGTGGCCGCCTGCGGCCATGTCCTTCTGGCCTGCAAAAGCCATTTTCGCTTTCAACCGCCGAATTTTGAGGTGTACGACGCCGCAACCGTGGAAGCGCGCCGCCAGGCCGGGGAGGCCCAGCGTCAGCGCGACTCTCTGGTGGTGGGCGGGGCGGAATGGTTCCGCCGCCTCTGGGAAAGCCGGGTCAACTCCAAGGCCGCGCCGCCGGCGGACACGGAAGCCCCGCCCGAGCCCGTGCGTTCCCGTCTGGAGCGTCTTTTGCGCGCGCGCATGGTGGATCCGGACACGCAGGAAGACGAGGCCCTGTGGAAACAGGTGAGCAAAGGGCTGCCCGACGATCCCCATCTGCCTCTTCTGCTGGCCGAAACCTGGGGCCTGGTGCCCCCTCATTACAATTATTGGCTGGAACGGGCCGATTACGACCCCGGTGACGCCTGGTCAGACGCCTTTGCGGAAGAAATCCGGGCTCTCATCGGGCAGAGCGCCTGTCTGGACATTCCCGCATCCGGCGAAGACTTCATCAGTATTGACAGCGCCAGCACCCGCGACATTGACGACGCCTTTTCCATCGAGCCCCGGCCCGAAGGCGGCTGGAAGGTGGCGGTGGCTCTGGCCTGTCCGGCCCTGGGCTGGGATTTTGGCGGCCCTCTGGATCGGGCCGTGGCCCATCGGGCCACCAGCATTTATCTGCCCGAAGCCGACTACCACATGATGCCCGAGTGTCTGGGCACCGACGCATACAGCCTGCTGGCCGGCCAGATGAGGCCCGCCTTTGTGCTGCGCTGTGACGTGGACGCCGACGGCTCTCTTGCCGCGGCGCGTCCCGGGCTGGCCCGCGTGACCCTGCGCGCCAACCTCAGCTATGTGGCCTGTGAGGCCGTGCTGAGCGGTGAGGCCCAGGACGGCAACCCCGCCCGGCCTTATGCCGGGGCCCTGCGCCTGGCCATGGATCTGGCGGAAAGGCGTCTGCGCAGGCGGGTGGAGCAGGGCGCGGTGGTCATCGATCGGCCCGATGCGGATTTTTACCTGGTGGGCGAAGGCGAGGATATCCGCGTGTTCCTGAAGGAAACGCCGCCCGCCCGCCAGGCCCAGCTGCTGGTGGCGGAGCTCATGATTCTGGCCAATTCCGCTCTGGCGGCCTGGGGACTGGAACACGGGGTTCCCCTGCTGCACCGCACGCAGGATGTGGCCGTGCCCAGGGACTTTGCGGGGGTGTGGTCGTCCGCGCCGGACATCGCCCGGGTGGTGCGGGCCCTGGCCCCGGCCTCGCTGGAGGCGGTGGCCCGGCCGCATGCGGGCATGGGGCTCAGCGCCTACAGCCCGGTCACGTCGCCCCTGCGGCGCTATTCCGATTTGGTCAACGAGGCGCAGGTGCTGGCATGGCTGAACACGGGCTCGCCGCGCTGGAACGGGGACGAACTGAAAGCGCTGCTGGCCTCCCTGAATCTGCGGCTGGACGCGGCGGGGCAGGTGCAGCGCCATCGGCTGCGCTACTGGAAATTTGTGTACCTGCAGCAGGAAGCCCGCGCCCGCAGCGCGGAAGACTGCCCCTGGCACGCCGTGGTTGCCGAGGAAAACGACACGTATGTCAGCATAAGCCTGCCCCGCGAACAGCTTGTGGTGCGGGGCAGACGCAGCCTGTTCGGGGAAAAGCTGTTTCCCGGGCAGGAATTGCGCGTGCGTCTGGGCAAAATCAACGCCTTGCGCGGCGAAGTCAGCATAACGGCCGTGCGCGAAATGTAGCGGAACAGGGTCATGGAACCCGTTCCCGGCGGGCACTGCCTCTCGGCGCGGCGCGGGGAACCGGCCATTCGCATGCATGAGGATCAAGGAGGCTTTGTGATCGCCAAGCCATGGAAGCGCTTCGCCAGAGCGTCAGGCCTGATCGGTCTTGCTCTGGCCCTGACAGCCTGCGTGGCCCGCCAGCCCTCTGTGCCCGCGCCTTCGCGGGAAGCGCGGCTTGTGCGGGACGTAATGGAGGATTTTAAGGCCGAAGCCGTGGTCAACCGTCCTGCCCTTGCCGGTTCCGGCGTGCCTCCCGGGCGGCTGGTGGCGCTTTCGTCGGCCAGGGTGGCGGCGTTCAGTCCGGCCAGGGCGCCGCTGATTACGGAGGCCGGCGCGGGCTGGTTTATGGAACCCAGTCTGCACAACGTGGAGGAGTGCCCGCACTGTCAGGAAGAGGGAAGCGTCCGCATTTCGTCCGAATATGGCAAACGCCGCGATCCCAAGCGCCGCGGCCGTTACCGCACCCATCATGGGGTGGATATCCGCGCCCCCAAGGGCTCGCCTGTGCTGGCCTTCAAGGGCGGCACGGTCATTCGCGCCAGTTTTTTCAGCGGCTACGGGCGCACGGTGGAAATCCGGCAGTATGACGGCATGGTGGCCCGCTATGCCCATTTGAATACAATACTGGTGACCGAAGGCGAAGACGTGAGCGCCGGAACCCGGGTGGGCGAGGTGGGCCGCACCGGCCGCACCACAGGGGCGCACCTGCATTTTGAGCTTCTGAAGGACGGCAAAAGCCACGATCCCATGCAGTTTCTGACCAGGGCCGAGCAGGTGGTGCGATGCCTGGTTCTGGAGTCGGCGCTGGAGTCGGCCCGGGAATAACGCGGCACGCCATTATGCCTTGAGGGAGGGGCCTCTTGCCTTTCCTGAACCCAGGCTGTGGTCATCATTGGACAGTGTTTCAGACTTTTGTCCCATATTTTCCCGTGGCATATTGTCATTCAGAGGAAATATAAAAAGGAATACGCCTGCGCCAGAGCGCTTTGACTTCATTCTGGAAAAACGCCATGCAGATTAAGGTACTTTTTTGATATGGTCATTTGAGAGGTATGACACATATATGAAGATTATTAAAAATGCTCGGATAATGCCATTAGAGGGTACCATGGACTCTTTTACAGGAGGTATATACTCTTCAGAAGGTAAATTTATTAAAGATAGTATAGGATGGCGTGGTAAACAGCCGCCTTTACAAGATTATACTGAATCATTACAGGGTACTTACATATATGGAGGATGTTTATTTGGGCATTTTGGTCATTTTATATGGGAGTCATTATCAAGATTACATACAATAAGAAAATGTAATAATTATCCGGTTCTGTTTATAAGCCCTAATGACAAAATTTACAGTATACAAAAAACATGGCTTAGAACAATTAATGTTTTAAATGAAGTACACATAATAAAGAAACCTACATTGATAGAAAAACTGATTTATTCTTCTCCGGGAAGTTCCATATGGCCATTGGCCATCACTGATGAACAAGCTGATGCGCTAAAATGTAAAACTTTTCATGACTGTGTATCCAAAAAAATTTGGCTATCCAGATCAAAATTAAAATATGGTAAATTGGATAATGAATGCGATATTGAAGAAAAAATCAGAGAACTAGGGTTTGATATAGTATATCCAGAAGACTTGCATTTACAAGAACAGATTAGATTGGTCAGCACATCTTCTATTGTTGCTGGATGTGATGGATCAGCGTTTTTTTCACTTCTTTTCTCACAAAATGTATATGGGAAATTTTTTGTATTTAATAGAAGAAGAGATATTCCTGCAACACTTCCATATATGTTTCAAAAAAGAAATATTCAATTTGAAAAATATATATTTGATCTGGAACCTGTTGAGGAAAAATGGCCAATTTCCATTTTTCATCAACCAAACATATATCAAATTATTGATGTTCTAAAATCCATAAAGGTATAATTGGTAGTGAGTGGATCGGGCCTCCGCCGGCTTTGCTTCCTGTCTTCCAAATCGTGTCTGATCGAAGGTTCGTGACAACTCCGGCAATGCCCGGGCAGGGATTTCCGGCCGGGGACTGGCCGTCGTTTGGCGGCGCAGGCGCCGGAATGGGGCCGCCGCCCATTAATGCGAAGCGGCCCGCTCCTCACGGAACGGGCCGCCTTGTCGTCACACGGGAAGTTCTCAGCTTTTCTTCGTGATCAGGGTTTCGGCCAGGCTGGCCGGAACCTTTTCATAGTGGTCAAACTGCATGGAGAAGGTGGCGCGGCCCTGGGTGCGCGAGCGCAGATCCGTGGCGTAACCGAACATTTCGGACAGCGGCACCTGGCAGCGGATGGCCTGCGCGCCCGCGCGGGCTTCCATGGACTGCACCTTGCCGCGGCGGCCGTTCAAATCGCCCATAACGTCGCCCAGGTAGTCGTCGGGCGTCACCACTTCCACATCCATGATGGGTTCCAGCAGCACGGGCGAGGCCTTCTGCATGGCGTCCTTGATGGCCATGGAGCCGGTGACGTAGAAGGCCTGTTCGGACGAGTCCACTTCGTGGTAGGAGCCGAACACCAGGTTCACCTTGACGTCCACCACCGGGAAGCCGGCCAGCACGCCGGACTTGAGGGCATCCTGGATACCCTTGTCGATGGCCGGAATGTATTCCTTGGGAATAACCCCGCCGGTGATGGAGTTGACGAATTCATAGCCCTTGCCGGGGTTGGGTTCCACCTCGATGACCGCGTGGCCGTACTGGCCGCGCCCGCCCGACTGCTTGACGTGCTTGGTGTCGGACTTGGAGGGCTTGGTGATGGTTTCGCGGTAGGCCACCTGGGGCTTGCCCACGTTGGCGTTGACGCCGAACTCGCGGGTCAGGCGATCCACAATGATTTCCAGGTGCAGTTCGCCCATGCCGGCAATGAGGGTCTGGCCGGTTTCATCATCGCCCTTGACGCGGAATGAGGGGTCTTCCTTGGCCAGCTTGTTCAGCGCGGCGGAAAGGGCGTCGCGGTCGGCCTTGGTTTTGGGTTCGATGGCCACTTCGATAACCGGTTCGGGAATATCGAGGGATTCCAGCACGATGGGACGCTTGTCCGAACACAGCGTATCGCCGGTGGACACCTGCTTGAGGCCCACCAGGGCCACAATGTCACCCGCGCCCGCCCACTTGATTTCCTCGCGCTTGTTGGCGTGCATGCGCAGGATGCGGCCAATGCGCTCCGCCTTGCCGGTGTTGGCGTTCAGCACCGATATGCCCGATTCCAGAAAGCCGGAATAGATGCGGAAATAGGCCAGATGCCCGATGTACGGGTCGGCGGCCAGCTTGAACACCAGCCCGGCCAGGGGTTCGTTGTCGGAGCAGGCGCATTCGAGCTCTTCCCCGTCGTCGGGGGCGCCGGGCGCCACACCCTTCATCTGGGGAATGTCCAGCGGCGAGGGCAGGTAGCGCACCACGGCGTCCAAAAGGGGCTGCACGCCCATGTTGCGGAACGCCGATCCGCACACCACGGGGACGATGGCCTGGGATATGGTGGCCTTGCGGATGCAGGAAATAAGCTCTTCTTCCGTCAGGGTGCCGCCTTCGATGTACTTGTTGAGCAGCTCCTCGTCTTCCTCGGCCACGGCTTCGACCATTTCATGATGCTTTTCTTCAAAAAGCTCCATCATGTCGGCGGGGATATCCTCTTCCCAGAAGGATGACCCCTTGGTTTCCTTGTCGAACTTGATGGCCTTGCCCTTGATGAGATCCACCACGCCCTCGAAGTGATCTTCGGCCCCTATGGGCAGCTGGAGCATGATGGGCTTGGCCTTCAGGCGATCGTGGATCATGTCCACGGCGCGGAAGAAGTTGGCGCCGATGCGATCCATCTTGTTGATGAAGCAGATGCGGGGCACGCCGTAGCGATCCGCCTGACGCCACACGGTTTCGGACTGGGGCTCCACGCCCGCCACCGCGTCAAACACGGCCACGGCGCCGTCGAGCACGCGCAGCGAGCGTTCCACTTCGATGGTGAAGTCCACATGGCCGGGCGTGTCGATGATGTTGATGGTGTGCCCCATCCACTGGCAGTGGGTGGCCGCCGAGGTGATGGTGATGCCCCTTTCCTGCTCCTGCTCCATGAAGTCCATGGTGGCCGAGCCGTCGTGGGTTTCGCCGATTTTGTGGGAGACGCCCGTATAGTACAGAATGCGTTCCGTGGTCGTGGTCTTGCCGGCGTCAATATGGGCCATGATGCCGATATTGCGCAGTTTGTCGAGAGGAAAAGTGCGTTGAGACATAGGCGCGACCTACCAGCGGTAATGGGCGAAAGCCTTGTTGGCTTCGGCCATGCGGTGCGTGTCTTCCTTCTTTTTGACAGCGCCTCCGCGATTGTTGAACGCGTCCAGGAGTTCGGCCGAAAGCTTGTTGATCATGCCTTTTTCGCCGCGGGCGCGGGAATAGGTGATGAGCCAGCGCAGAGCCAGGGAAATCTGACGTTCGGGCCGCACTTCCATGGGCACCTGATAGGTGGCGCCGCCCACGCGGCGGGACTTCACTTCCAGGTGGGGCTTCACGTTTTCCACGGCCTTTTCAAAGGCGTGCAGCGCGTCTTCGCCGGACTTTTCGCCCAGAACATCCAGAGCGCGGTAAAATATGGCTTCCGCCGGGCCCTTTTTGCCGTTGTACATCAAACGGTTGACAAAGCGGGCCACCAGACGGCTGTTGTATATGGGATCGGGCAGAATTTCCCTTCTGGGAACGGGGCCTTTGCGGGGCATGGTGATTCCTCCGTGATGGGGTGAATGAAAATCGGCCTCCGGAACCACCGGCGGGCCGAAAAGCCAAAAAATACCGCGTCCGTCATCCCCGCAACAGGGAGAATGAGGACGCCCCGCGCGCGCCGCCGAAGCGGCATACGCCGTGGCTTCAGCGGAATCAGGATTTGGGCCGCTTGGCGCCGTACTTGGAACGGCGCTGGCGACGATCCTGCACGCCGGACGTATCCAGTGTGCCGCGCACGATGTGGTAGCGGACACCGGGAAGGTCCTTGACGCGGCCGCCGCGGATCATGACCACGGAGTGTTCCTGCAGGTTGTGGCCTTCACCGGGGATATAGGCCGAGACTTCGATGCCGTTGGTCAGACGCACGCGGGCCACCTTGCGCAAGGCCGAGTTGGGCTTCTTGGGGGTGGTGGTGTACACGCGGGTGCACACGCCGCGGCGCTGGGGGCAGGCCTGCAGAGCCGGGGTCTTTTTCCGTTTCACAACCTTTTTCCGCTCAATGCGGATAAGCTGGTTGATGGTGGGCATGGGTTTCCTCCAGAAATAAACCATACATAAGGGACTGAAGCCCCACTTTTTAGCCCCCTGACCCGGCCCTGTCAAGGAAAAACGTCACTTTTTCGCGTCCGGCGGCAGAAGGGAGGGGCGGCCATGCCTTCCGGACGCGCGGACGCGCTATGCCTGGGCTTCGGCGGGCGCTGGCCCGGCATCGGCCCGGCGCGCGCGCACCGTGTGGATTTGTTTGGCGTCGGCGCTCGCCACGGTGAAAATCCAGCCGTCCAGGCTGAAGGATTCACCCTGCTGGGGCACATGCCCTGCGTCCAGGCTCAGGTAGCCCCCGATGGTATCCACCTCGTCCGACTCAAAGGCCATGCCCAGGGGGGCCAGGTCTTCCAGGCAGGCGCGGCCCGACAGTTCATAACCACCGTCGGGCAGGGGCCGTATGTCCTCTTCCCTGGGGGCGTCGTGCTCGTCCTCGATGTCGCCCACAATCACTTCCAGCAGGTCTTCAATGGTGGCCAGGCCGGATGTGCCGCCGTATTCGTCCACGACGATGGCCAGATGATTTTTGCGGCTGCGGAATTCCTGCAAAAGCTCGCTGGAAATTTTGGTTTCAGGCACAAAAAAGGGCGGCCGCATGATGCTCTCCACCGGCTCGCTGTGGCTCTCGGTGCGGAGGAGGGAGGCCAGCATGTCCTTGGCGTAGACAATGCCGATGATATTGTCGCGGGTATCCTGATAGATGGGCAGGCGCGAATGCCCCGTGTCGCCTATGGCCCTGGCGGCCTCCACAATGGGAGTGCCCGCGGGCAGGCAGTCAATGTCCGTGCGGGGGGTCATGATATCCTGTACCTGAAGCTCGTCCAGCGTCAGGATGGACAGCAGCATGGAGCCTTCTTCGGCCTTCAGGTCGCCTTCGGCGCGGGCTTCCAGAATGGCCTGCTCCAGGTAATCTTCGTTCTTGTGCGAAAACAGGGAAGAAATTTTTGTCCACAGACCACTGTGGGATTCGCCGTCCAAGAGAGGCTCCTTGTTTTAAGGGTTGAGGGAGGCGGCGCGGCGCAGCGTCCAGCGCAGGAGCAAGGGTACCGAACCGTCAGAGGCCGCGGGAGTCCAGGGAATGATGTCATCGGCCCGTGTCACCCGGCCCCAGCGGGTGATGGAAAGGCCCAGGAGATTCGTGGTTCGGCCAGGGTGCGTGGTCAGGTGGCGGCGTTCGCAGTCCAGCCACAGGGCCAGGGGAGAAGCCCTGTCCGTCCGCAGGCACAGAAAGAGCAAACATCGCTCGGGGATCGCGGCGTCACGGGGAATCCGCAGTCCCACGCCGGAGGCGGACAGGCTGTCCAGGCGCAGACTGGCCGCCGCGCCGGGCCGAAAGGCCAACAGCGGCGCGCCCAGGCGGGCCGGGTTGTCGGGCGGGGGACCGGCCTGAACCGGTGCGCCGCCGCTTTCCGCATCGCTGGCTGGCGGACAGGGTTCCAGCCGCCACAGGCCCGCGGCGGCCAGCTCCGACCTGGCGGGGCGTATGCGGGGGAAGCTTCTGCGCCGGTAGGATTCCAGTCTGGCGGGCCGGGCCAGTTCCAGCAGGCAGCGGGCTCCGTCCCGGCCGACGCGCAGAACAGCGCTGTCAAAACGGAAAAAGCGCGGGCTGTCGCCCACGGTGATGCTGAACTCTACCCGTACCGGCCGCCCGACCCAGGCCGCCGCGTCCGCCATTTCCCTTATGGACAGCAGCACGAGCGCGCGACGTTCCAGGTGCGCGCACACGGCGCGCAGGCTCTGGCCGGGCTGTTCCGTGGCGTTCTGGCGTCCCGCCAGGTGAAAGACGGCCCGGTGATCCTGCGCCAGCGTCAGGGTGCTGTCCACGGCGCGGGAGTCGGCCCAGGGATCGGCCGTCAGGGCGGCGCGCAGGACTTCGTGGCGGCGGATCAGCCAGCACAGGGCCGCCGCGCCTGCCAGCACAAGAAGCAGCCAGAGCGCCGTGTCTGGCGACGGAAGAGCCGCGAATACGGACGCGGCATAGCGCGGGCATGGCAGGGGAATATCGGAAGGGGGGTCGCCGGACTCGCTTTCCGGAGGGCAGGCAAGGTCAGACCCCGGCGCTTCGGGGGCGGATTCCACCAGCGCCGCCGCAGGGACAAGGAGCCGCAAGGCCGCGGAACGCGAAGCTGCGGGATACAAAGCGCAAGGACGCGAAGCTGGCGGAAAGGGCAAGGATGGTCGGGAGGGCTCCATGAGATAGTCCGGAAGACGGGTTCTGCATGACAGGCAGATGTATGATACCCTTTTGGGGATATGATGGCAAGTATGGAATGGCCGTGGTTCACGTCCTGTTTCTCTCTCATAGGGCTTGCCAAAGGGTGGGCTGACTGCTAGTCTGACCGGGCGGTCGGGCGCAGGGCAAGCCGGCGCGACTGACGCAACGGGGCGGGGTGGCGGAACGGTAGACGCGCCTGACTCAAAATCAGGTATCCGCAAGGGTGTGAGAGTTCGAGTCTCTCCCTCGCTACCACACACAGAATCCAAAAAGGAACCCCCCGGCATAGCCGGGGGTTCTTCATATGCGCCTGTAAGGCTCTCTTGCCAGCCGCGCCCAACTAGGCGCATCGGCGATCTGACATCTGCATTTCTGCTACTTGCCGCCCGTAAACGGGCTACCGGGGTACGGGAGGGACAATTGACTTCCCAACTTGTCCTCTTCCAATTGTTTCTTGATATATTCCTGAATCTTCGCCTTATTCTTGCCTACCGTATCCACATAATACCCTCGGCACCAGAATTCTCGATTGCGGTATTTGAATTTCAAATCTCCGAATTGTTCATAGATCATCAAACTACTTTTCCCTTTCAAGTATCCCATAAAACTCGATACACTCAGTTTTGGGGGTATCTCAAGCAACATATGGATATGGTCGGGACAACATTCTGCTTCTATAATATTTACACCTTTCCATTCACATAGTTTTCTTAATATTTCACCTACATACCGCTTCTTTTCACCGTAAAACACCTGGCGGCGGTACTTCGGCGCGAACACTATGTGATATTTGCAGTTCCATGCCGTGTGCGATAAGCTCTTGGTGTCGCCCATGACGACCTCCTTTTGATTTGTTGATGACCGCAGTTGCCAGACCGCGAGTCAATCCTAACAAATCAAAAGGAGTTTTTCTTACATGCTCAAAACTTTAA
>JAFLSV010000026.1 GCA_022510785.1 Desulfovibrionaceae bacterium
AAGATGCCCTGCGAAAACTGGTGCGGGTGGCAGAAAAAATCAGCCTGGCCCTTGATTCTCGCAGAAGAAATACCGGGTACGAAAACTGATTGGCTCAAGGGCGGGTAAAGCGGTGACTTTGGTGGGCGCAATCCGCCAACGGGCGGAGCAAAATTTTTTGCGGATAGCCCCAAAAAAGTGCGGTGCGAAAAGCCGTTTTTTAAGGACTGACTGCAAGAACAGACCTGTCTCGGCAGGCGGGCTGTTGGCGTTGCCGTCCGACGGTGGAGCAAAGGAGACACGCCCCCCCTCCGCTCCGTACCGCACAGTGATGGGCAATGGCGCACAGCCCAGCTTCAAGCAAAAGCCGATATGCTGCGTCCATGCGCCAACATTCAATTTTCCGTCAATAACTTGCTGAATTTATTATTTTTATATTCCAATTGACAGACATGGACTCAAAATTTATTTTTCCAATAACTCCAATGACCTGCCCAGGAAAACCTTCTGACGGTATTTGAAACGGTATTTTTAAGGCTGAAATTACGACTTTGCCCCTTATTTCAATACAATAGGCTTTGTGATCGGATCCCTCCTGGCGCCACCAAAGAATCCGCCAAAGTCCCGCAAGATTCAAAAAACCTTGCGGGACTTGACTTTTTAATTCTGCCTTATTCCCGAAAGCCTAGATCAGCGCCCTGGCCGCCCGCACAAAAGCGGCAACTTCCTCTTCCGTGGTCGCAAAACTGCACATCAGGCGCGCTTCGTGTGAGGCAGAATCCGTTTCATGAAAATCAAAGTCCTGGAGCAGGCGGGCCATGCGCTCCGGTTCCATGCGCACAAACACGGCGTTGGCTTCGGGCTCCCGCACTGTCATGTACGGCACGCCAGCCAGCCCATCCGCCAGCAAACGGGCCATTTTGTTGGCGTGACGGGCATTTTCCAGCCACAGTCCGTCCCTGAGCGCCTCGATGAACTGAACGGCCACAAAACGCATCTTGGACACCAGTTGCAGCGACTGCTTGCGCATGGTGCGAAAATCCTCAGCCAGTTCCGGCCGGAAGAACACCACGGCCTCGCCCAGCATTAATCCGTTCTTGGTGCCGCCAAACGAGAGCAGATCCACCCCCGCATCACGGGTCAGCGCGCGCAGATTCACCCCGCGCGGTTCAAGAGCGGCCACCGCGTTGGCCAGGCGGGTTCCATCCATGTGCACCAGGAGCCCGTTCGCGTGCGCCTTGTCCGCCAGGGCGCGTATTTCCTCCGGAGTATATACGGCGCCCTTTTCCGTGGTCTGCGTGATGGACAAAAGATGCGGCGTCGCGTGGTGGCAATCCTTGATATCAGGAAGGTAGATATCCAGAGAGTCCGGAGAAATCTTGCCATTCACCGAAGGCACGGCAAGCAGTTTGGATCCCGCTCCCCATTCGGGCGCGCCGCTCTCATCCATGTTGATATGAGCCACATCAGAGCAGATGACAGCCTGCCAGGGCCGCAGCGCGCTACGCAGGGACAGCACGTTGCACCCCGTGCCGCTCAGCGCGAGAAACACTTCGATATCGCCGCCGAAAAGCCTGCGGAATTCGGCCTGAGCCTGCCTGCAATAGTCGTCTTCGCCATAGGCCGGACAATAGCCGCTGTTGGCTCTGACCACAGCATCAAGAATGCGGGGATGAACCCCGGCCGCGTTATCGCTGATAAAGCCGACGAACATGGAACCTCCGTACTTTTTTTATTCCCGGAGCAGGAACGTTCTTCCAAGAGAGCCTGAAAAGGCGCGCCCCCGCTCACACCGCGCCGCGCTGGCACCGGACGGACGGCTTGTCCGCAGCGCATGAATCACATGCCGCGCCCGGCCACGATGGAACGATACAAACCCAGCGTTTGTGCGCAAAAATCGTCCACGCCCAAATCCGCCATACGCCGCGCGCACACCTGGCGCAAGGCCGCCCTCTCTTCCCCGTCACCGCCCATGACCATGAGATCGGCCAGAGCGCCTTCGTCGCCGGGTTCACACAGATAGCGGGCCGGCAGCAAATCGGGCATGACGCCCACATTCGTGGACACCAGGGGGATCGCGCAGGCCATAATTTCCAGCGCCGCCCGCGCGATGGCCTCTGAGCCAAGCGATGCCAGAATGCCCAAATCAAGGGCATTAATCCAGTCCTGCGGGCGCTCTACCCTGCCGCTGACCCGCACGCTTTCCCCCAGTTCACCCAGACCGGCTTCCGCTGTCCAGCGGGCCGCATCGGCTTCTCCATAGTGGGACGGAAAGGCAATGAGGAGCAGGCGCGGGTGCAGTCCCGCGGCCTCCAGCCGGGGCCGGGCCAAGGCCATGGCATGGATGGTTTCGCGCATGCCCTTGACTTCATCCATGCGGCCCACCACGCCCATGACAAAATCACTGTCCGTGAAACCGCAGCGCTCTCGCACCTCACGCCGGGCAACCGGGTCGAACCGAAAACGACGCCTGTCCACGCCGCCCAGAATGCTGTGCACCCGGGCGTCCGGCACGCCCAGCACATCCACAAAATGCCGGGCCATACGGCTGTTGGTGGCAATCACGGCGTCGGCCACGCGCCGATGCAGTATGCGATTGGGTGGGTTGTTGCGGGGCAGGCGTTGATCGCCTCTGGTGCGGACGAGGCCAAAACCATGCCGCTTTTTGAGCAACGCCCACAGCGCAAAGGCTTCGCCCCGGTGACAGTTGACCACGTCGGGCCGAAAATCCCGCAGCAGCCGATCCATCTGCCCGCCCAGGGTCGCCAGTCTGACAGGATTGAGGCTGTTGAGCGGCAGGGCGCGGGTCTCCAGCCCCAGTTCCCGGGCTTTCCACAGGGGCGGCGTGTCCTCCAGGCCCACCACCAGCGACGGGTGTCCCGCCGACTGCAGGGCATGGGCCAAAGTCACGCCGTACCACGCCGTGGCGTTGTACCAGCGCACATTGACCACCTGGATGGATCGGATGACCGTGCCCCGCGTCATTGCGACGATCCGGCCAGTGCGGCGGCGCGTTCAAGAGCAGCTTCAAGGGAATGGCACACATTATCCTCGCCCAGGCTCTGCAAAAGGCCCATACGGCGCAAAATGCGGCGAGCGGGAGCGGGCACCGCGGCCAGAACCACCCGGTAGCCGTCGGAGCGGTGCGCGAGAAAGGCCTCCAGCACATGAAAGCCCGTGGCGTCGATGGCGCCCACGCCCTGCATGTTGAGCACATAAACCTTGGTGGGCTTGCCCCCGCCCGTGATGGCATTCTGAAAGCGATCCACCATACCGAAAAAAAGCGGGCCATTAAAGGAAAACACGCGCACACCCTCGGGCAGAAGCGTGTTGTGCAGGGGCAAATCCTCACAGGTCATGCTTTCGGGGTCGCATTCCACCTCGTGCACTTCCGCCATGGCGCTCATGCGGCGCATAAAGAGCAGTGAGGCGAGAATGACGCCCACATAGACCGCCACGGTCAGATCCACCGCCACAGTCAGCGCAAAGGTCAGGAGCATGACAGACCAGTCGGACTTGGGGCCGCGGAGAATGGCCTTGATGGCTTTTGTTTCCAGCATGCCCCAGGCAATGAGCACCATGACGGCGGCCAGGCTGGCAAGAGGTATGGCGGAGGTGAGCGGCGACAGCCACAGCACAAAGGCCAGCACGGTCAGGCCGTGAATCATGGCGGACACGGGTGAACGGGCGCCGCTGCTGATGTTGGTGGCCGTGCGGGCTATGGCCCCGGTGGAGGGAATGCCTCCGAACAGGGCGCAGGCCATATTACCCGCGCCCTGGGCCACCAGCTCCATGTTGGGAGAATGGCGGTCGCCGGTCATGCTGTCGGCCACCACGCAGGTCAGCAGAGATTCCAGCCCGGCCAGCAGGGCAATGGTCACAGCGTCGGGAAAAAGAGCCTGAATGCGGCTCCAGCTCACGTCGGGCCAGTGGAAGACGGGCAGCGTGGACGGAATGGCCCCGTAGCGCCCGGCGATGGTGTCCACGGGCAGTTGCAGCGCCCACACCAGAAGCCCCCCAAAGACCACGCCGGCCACCGGAGCCGGAATGCGGGAACAGAATCGGCGCACCAGTATCATGAGAACAAGGGTGGCGGAGGCCACGCCCAGGGTCAGCCATGAAGTCTGGCCCAGATGCTCCAGATAGAGGCCCCACTTGGCGAAAAATTCCGGGGGCGCGTTGCGGATGGGCAAACCGAGAAAGTCGCCCACCTGCGAGGAAAAAATGGTCAGGGCAATGCCCGCGGTAAAACCGGTGGTCACCGGATAGGGAATGAACTTGATGATGGAGCCCAGCTGGAAAAATCCGGCCACAGCCAGAATGGCCCCGGCCAGCAGGGTGGTGATGACCAGGCCGTCATACCCGTGCCGGTACACAATGCCATAAATGATGACAACAAAGGCGCCGGTGGGACCGCTGACCTGAAAACGGCTGCCGCCAAGCATACCGGTCACCAGGCCCGCGATGACGGCGGTGAACAGGCCCTGAATGGGCTCCAGGCCGGAGGCTATGGCAAAGGCCATGGCCAGGGGCATGGCCACCACGCCCACAGTGAGCCCCGCAAGGATATCCTTGCCGAAATCAGCGCGGGAATAGAAGCCGCTTTGCAGCACGGCCCACAGCCGGGGGCTGAGCCCGCCCCCTTCGGGAATAAGGCTGGACACAAGAGAGCGGGGCGTAAGGCGCCCCGCCGCGCGGGTCAGAATACGGGCGAAAGACATAGATTCCTACCACTCAGAAAAACAGACCGGCCGGCGGCAATTGCCGCAAGGGCTTACAACGCAGCTGCCTCGGACGCATCGGACAGAACGCCCTCACAAGGCCTGACTCGTGAACAGCAGTGTGCTGTAGACCCGCGCGTCATTGACCGCATTCGACAGCCGCGCGGCCTCATTGGGCACATGGGCATTGTCCAGAACCCTGCTCCACACGGCGGCCGGAATGCCGCGGCGACGGAGCAGGCGGGCCACCGTGCCGCCCCCGATGCCGCCCGCCCGGCATTCCAGGCCATAGATGCGGCGGATGCCATCCTTCAGGCGGGTCACAACCTCACTGTCCACCGGGGTGGGCGGAGCAGCGGGCTCGCGGCTGACAACCTCCACATCCACGGCAACGCCGTAGCGGGCGGCACTTTCAGCCGCCAGGGAGCGGAAGGCGTCCAGCACCTCGTCCACGGAATAGGCAGGCAGCACGCGGCAATCGATGAAAAACACATCCTTGCCGGGAATGGTGTTGACATTGGGTACGTTGACGTCATGCCGGGTGGGAACCATGGTGGAGCGGGGCGGCGTGAACAGCGGATCCCGCGCGTTGAAGCGCTCTTCCACTTCATGAACGCGCAGAATCATGGACGACGCCGCGATCAGCGCGTTTTTGCCCTCGTCGGGCGTGGAGGCATGGCACTGCACGCCGGTCACCGTCACCCTGAGCCACAGGGTTCCCTTTTCGGCCACCTCGATGAGCGTGCCGTCTGCCGTGCCAAAGTCCGGCACCAGCACCAGGTCATCCGGGGCAATGAGATCGGGAAGCTCTTTCAGCACATGCTCGGCGCCGTATCTGTTCCCTGTTTCCTCATCGGCCACCGCGATGAGCCCGAAGCCCAGATCAGGCGTTATGCCCCGCTCCGTCAGCTCCGCAGCCACGAGCGCGCCGGCCACCAGGGCCTGCTGGTTGTCCTCCACGCCCCGGCCCCGGATAATATCGGGGTTTTCAGGGTCGCGGGTGACGACCCACGGATCACTGCGCCACAAGCTGGCATCGCCGGGCGGCACCACGTCAAGATGGCCCAGAACCCACAGGGTGCGGCTGCTTGCGCCCGGCACGCGCACAATCATGTTGGGGCGCTTACCCGATGGCACACGCGCATCGTCCGCATCCACACGTTCGATATGAGTCACCCCCCAGGCCAGGAGCCGCGCTTCCAGCCACGCGGCCTTGTCCCATTCGCCGGGGCCGCCGTTGTCCGGACCAAAGGCGGGAAACGACGTCAGGCCCGTTTGCAGTTCCAGGGCGCGATCAGTCCGGGCGGCCAGCGCCTTGAGCAATGTCTCCAGCATACTGTCTCCGGAATGGAGAGAGAAAAAAATGTTCACCGGGCGTCTCAGTGTCCGTACCATGCGACGCCCGGTGAAAAGTCCATGCACAAGCCTGAAACAGCCTCCGCGCCAAATGCTGGGGAGCGCGGCGCCGGCCGCCCTTTTCCCCTCGGCACCTTTCCCGCCAGGGGAAAAAGCCGCCCTGCCGCGGCAGCTAACCGGGGCGGGTATGCAGCGCGTGGCGCAAAAGCGTCAGGTCTCTGCCTGTCCCGGAAAGTTTCTAGCGGCCCTTGGCGGCGCGCTTGGAGGCCTTCAGCGGGTTGACCTTGGCCTTGCCGACGGATTCGGTTTTGATGTGGGTGGCAAAGTTGCACTTGCCGCCGGCCCACTTGCGCGCGGGCACAGGGTAGCTGCTGCAATACTGCTGCCCTTCAAAGGCGCGGACGCGCTCACAGCCGGCGCACTGCTCCACCATGGGCTGAACGGGGATACCGTTGACTTCCACTCCGGCTTCGGTTTTGACGGCGCCTTCAAGCATTTTGTCAGGCGTGCTCATGGACAAACCTCCGTATCGCCCCGCAGGGCGGTTTTTCGCAATCAGAACACACGTCTATGGCCTATATTGACGCGCATGTCAAGGGAAAATGGCCCGTTCACAGGGCCGGCGCATCTCAATGTTGATGAAGTGGCGCTCGGTGAAGATCTGTGACAGCATAGATCCGGGCTGCGCCTTTTTGTGGTCATCCCCTCGGGGGTACGGGGCTTGGCGGGATTGAAGCCGATTCCGCGAAGAATTGCCAGATTTTTCGGGGACTTGTCTTTTTTTTGATGATGCAGGCGCCTTCATGGCAGACCACATCCAGACTCCCGTGGAGCGTCTTTTCGATACCCCCAGTGTTCACGGACTGCCCTGGCGATTTTTTCGGCATCCGGAGGCAGGCTGGAAATAAAATACTATGCGCCAGGATTATTCATCATCGGCTGAACCGCGGGCAACTTCAATGATATGAGGTACCTTGCGCAGCTTTTCAATGGTTTGATACAGATGCACGGCGTCGCGCACTTCTACTGTAAAGTCCATTTCGGAGCGTCCGTCCACCAGAGAATACACCTGAACAGTATCAATATTGACATCCTGGTCGCTGAAGCAGCCGCTGATCTGGGCCAGCAGGCCTTTTTCATTCCTGCCCACAATATGAATTCTGGCCGGAAAGGGTTTTGTTTCCTGCTTATCCCAGGCGACTGAAATCAGGCGCTCGGGCTCCAGATCCTGCACATGAGGGCAGGTGGCGGTATGAACAATGACCCCGCGCCCCCGGCTGATAAAGCCCACCACCGAGTCGCCGGGCACAGGATTGCAACAGCGCGCGAAATGGATGAGGGTTTCATCCAGGCCCTGAATGCTTATGCCGTCCGAGACGCGCTTGCTGGGCGTCTCTTTGGGAACGGGCGCAATGACCTCTTCCTCTTCCTTGTGATGCAGCAGTGTCTGAAGACGGCGCAGCAGCCGCTTCGGCGTCAGGCGCGCATAGCCCACGGCGGCGTACAGCTCGTCCAGCGAGTTCAGTGAAAACTCGGGCATAAGCAGCTGCAGGCTGCCGTCCTTGGCGGCCTTGCCCGCGTTCAGGCCGATGCGGCGGCCTTCCTTTTCCAGCATTTCCTTGCCAAGCGCAATGGCCGCCGCCCTTTCCTCCGTGCGCAAATAGTGCTGAATGCGGTTACGGGCCTTGGAGGTCTTGACCAGCTTCAGCCAGTCACGGCTGGGCTGGCGATTTTTGTCCGTGATGATTTCCACCATGTCGCCGCTCTTGAGGGGCGTGGACAAGGGCGTCAGCTTGCCATTGACCTTGGCCCCCACACAGTGCGCTCCCACATCGGTGTGGATGAGAAAGGCGAAATCCAGCGGTGTGGCACCTTCCGGCAATTGCTTCACCTGCCCGGCGGGGGTGAAAACATAGACTTCTTCCTTAAAGAGATCGAGCCGCAATGACTGCATAAACTCGCGCGAATCCGCTTCCTCGCGCTGACGTTCCAGCAGATCGCGCAACCACTGGAACTGGGGCATATCCTGCATGGAAATGGAGTGGTTGCTCTCCTTGTACATCCAGTGCGAAGCCACCCCGTGCTCGGCCAGATTGTTCATTTCCTCGGTGCGAATCTGGATTTCCACCCGTTCACCCTCAGGGCCGATGACCGTGCTGTGCAGGCTTTGATAACCATTGGCCTTGGGCATGGAAATATAATCTTTAAAGCGGCCCGGCACAGGTTTCCACAGGGCATGAACCAGCCCGAGCACGGCATAACAGTCCCGCACCTCATTCACAATAACCCGGAAGGCAATGATATCGTGCATTTCGTCCAGAGTGGTGCCCTGCTGCTGCATCTTGCGGTAGATGCTATACGTCTGCTTGATGCGCCCGAATACCCGGCCGGTAATGCCGTTGCGCTTCATGATATCTTCAAGCTGGGTGATCACCCGGGAAATGAGCTGGCGTTCCACCATCTGATGGTCTTTGAGCCACTGGGTGATATGGGTGTACACATCGGGCTTGAGGTACCGGAAGCTGAGATCCTCCAGCTCCTGCTTAATGAGGTGCAGGCCCAGCCTGTTGGCCAGGGGGGCGTAAATATCCATCGTCTCACGCGAGATGGACTGCTGTTTATGGGGCTTCTGAAAGTCCAGCGTGCGCATGTTGTGCTGACGGTCGGCCAGCTTGACGATGGGTACCCGGATGTCATGCGACATGGCCAGAATCATTTTGCGGATATTCTCGGCCTGGGCTTCCTCCTTGGTATCAAAGGTCATCAGGCTGATCTTGGTCACGCCGTCCACGATGTCCGCCACCTGTTCGCCAAATTCAGCGTCCAGTTCCTCGATGGAGGCGCTGGTATCCTCCACGGTGTCATGCAGCAGCCCGGCGGCCACGGTGTGCTCGTCAAAGCCCATTTCGGCCAGAGTTTTGGCCACCGAGGTGGGGTGCATGAAATACGGATCGCCCGACAGACGTAATTGCCCGGCATGGGCCGCCGAGGAATACTCATACGCCTTGCGCACCATGCCGGCGTCGGCCTCGGGATTGTGCTTCAGCAGGGCGGCGACAATTTCATCCGCCGAGGGGATAACGGGCGCGGGCCGGCCCGAAGGCTCCGCCGCCGGCGCGGATTCCGTGGAAGGGGTGCGTGTCATCGTCATGGAGTTTCTGTCATCGCTGCAGGGCCCTGGGAACCCACCAGCGATCAAAGTTATAGGTGATGCCCGCCGGGGCGGGTTCTATCCCGCGAAAGCGGGCCTGTACCATGGGCAGCGAATACGGCACATACAGGAACAGGTAGGGTTGTTCCTCATGCAGAATTTCCTGAAAACGATCATACATAGCCTTGCGCTCGGCCCGATCGACCGTAACGCGGGCCTTTTCCAGCAAATCATCCACTTCGGCATTGGCGTAATGGACAAAATTGAGACCATTTTCCGAAATGGCGGAGGAATGCCACACGTCGAATATATCGGGATCGTCCAGAATATTCCAGGCTAAAATAAGGGCGTCGTAATTGCCTTTGTTGACAAATTCCTTGAGGAAGGCGGCCCACTCCACCGTGCGAATGGAGCATTCCACACCCACGGCCTGAAACTCCCGCTGGATTATGGTGGCGACCTTAACCCGTTCCTCATTGCCCTGATTGACAAGAATGGTGAAAGAAAAGCGCCGTCCGTCGGCGTTGACCAGCACACCATCCCTGCCGGGGCTCCAGCCCGCCTCGGCCAGCAGGCTTCTGGCCCGTTCGGGATCGTACGCATAGGGCTCAATGGCCGTATTATAGACCCAGGTTCCCGGCTTGTAGGGGCCTATGGTGGATTCACCCAGCCCCATGAGCGCCCCCTTGATGACCGACTCGCGGTTGACGGCAAAGGACAGCGCCTGCCGTACCTTTGTGTCGGCAAAAAGGGCACTGTTCAGATTGAACCCCAAAAACGTATATCCCGACGCGAGATATTTGTATTTTTTCCAGGCGGTATCCCATTCCGGCCCGTTTGTCTGACGCAGATACTGCTGGGGCGTCAGGCCCAGAAAATCAATCTTGCCCGCTTTGGCTTCCAGAAAAATGGTGGTGAGGTCGGGAATGATGCGGTACACAACCTCGTCCATATAGGGACGCCCCTTGAAGTACCGCTCATTGGCCTCCAGAACGATGCGGCTGCCCGCCTCCCATGATTTCAGCCGGAAAGGTCCCGCCCCGATGGGATTGCGCGCGAAAGGCGTCGCGGCAATGTTTTGCCCTTCGAGAATATGCTTGGGCAGGATGGGATGCATCCAGGTAACGGCCGACCGCGCATAGGGGGCATCATAGCGCACCTCGAAGGAAAGGGGGCCGGTCTGCCTGTATTCCGCGATGTTCAGGAAGTCCGCCGCGTAGGCCGTGGGGGTGCTGGGGTTCACCATCAGCCTGTAGGTGAAGGTCACGTCGTCCGCGGTCAGGGGTTGGCCGTCCTGCCATTTCAGATCATCGCGCAGCTTAAAGCGCATATGGGTGCCGCTTTCGTCCACTTCCCACGATTCGGCGGCCAATTTCACGATATTCCAGTCCTTGTCGTATTCGAGCGGGGCCGTATACAGCAGGCCCGCCACCTCCTGGGAGGCGGAGTCTGAGGCCAGGTAGGGTATAAGGCTGGAGGGCTCGCCGATGCTGCCCATGACGATACGGCCCCCGTAATCGGGCGTGCCTGTGTCGCTTGAGGAGAGAGCCGGCGGAAGCGGGGATGACCCGGTCTCGTTCCGGGCAGAATCGTCACAGCCACCCGCGAAAGCGAGCATGAACGCCAGCGCAACGCGCCACGACAAACAGCGTTGCCGCGCAGGGGTCAAAGGCCCGAAAAGCGGCACCTGAAAAGGCCCAGGAAAATTTTTCATGAAGCTTCAATAGCATAGTTCCCTTCTCTTGAAAACTGCTGTAAAGTCGGATAATACTCAAGGTGTCCCACCCACTGCTGTTTCTGGATGAAGAAACCCGCCCGCCGGACGGGGCAATGCCCCGCCGCCGCGGAAACGGCAAACAGCAATGCCGGACACGGATTTTGAGCTGCCCCTTGTCGTTTTGCATTATTGAGGAGATCCATGAACCGTCGAGAGGAAATTGCCGCGCGCAGCCTTGCCCAAACCTTTGTGGACAGTACCCTGCCCGAATATATCGCGGATGCCGGCCGGGAAATTCTGTCGGAAGGCGGGGTGGGCAAATTCACCATCCGCGCGGAAGGCGACGTATGGGTCATCGAAGCCACCGTTTCAGGCGAGGACTTCCAGGCGTACAAACCCGTGCTGACGTTCAACCTCGCCGATCAGCGCGTGGACAGCGCCTGCAATTGCATGGATTCTTCCATCGGGCCCTGCCGGCACATGGCCGCAGCGGCTCTTAAATTTCTGGCCTCGCTGGCGGAAACCGAAGGCGCGGCCGAGGTGGAACAGAAACCCCGTCCTGAATGGCGGCACAGCTTTCGCAACTTTTTCGGCGGCACCTTTGAGCCTGAAACCGGCCGCCATTATTTTCTCTTCCGCTTTTATCCGGAACCGGGCAGACTGTCCGTGGCCTTTTTCCGCGCCCGCCAGAACAAGACAGGACTGTCCTCGGTGCGGCAGGAAATCACCCTTGAGCATATTCTGCGCAATCCCGAATGGTGCGAATATTCACCGGAACTGCCCAAGGTCATCAGGCAAATCGCGCAGTATCTCGATTACTACGGTCATCGGGTGGAAATACCCGACGGCCTTCTCTCGTGGTTTTTCTGGGCCATACGGCACGAAGATTATCTGTACTGGAAAGACAGCGAAATTCCCTGCCGTATCGAAAGTTCCAGTATGGCCCTCAAACTGCGCCCCTCGCTGGATGAAGACGGCCTGCGCTTTGACGTCATGCTTCAGCGCGAAGGCAAGCAGCCCTTCTCCATTCTGGATGAAGAGCCGGACGACGATGCCGAAATACCCGGTTCCACCCATGAAAGCGCCACCTTTCATGGTCAGATGCCCCTGTGGGTATGCTGGAACCAGGGCTTTTACCCCGTGCAGACCTGTCTGCACCACGAGGTCATTCAGTCCCTGGTTCACGCCGGGCCCGTGATTCCGCAGGAAGATATCCCCGAATTCCTTGACCGGGTATGGACCCGCCTGCCCTCTTCCGAACTGTATGAGCAGGATGAATTTCTCAAGGTCATGGAACCTGTCTTTCAGCCTGCCACTTACAATCCCAAGCTTTTTCTGGACGAGGAAGGCAGTCTGCTCACCCTGGAAGTGCAAAACGTCTACGAAACCGTCCACGGCGAGTTTACCCTGCCCGGCCCCAACCCCGACTTTCAGACCGGCAGCTATGTGTTTGAAGGCAAAACCTTTCTTGTGCGCCGCAACCAGGTCGAAGAAAACAGTCTCCTCTCACAGCTTACGGATATGCGCTTCCAGCCGCGCAGCACCCGCCTGTGGTTCATGGAGCCGGAGGAAGCCATCGCCTTTCTGCTGGATTCCTATCCCTCCCTGGTGGAAAACTGGCGCGTTTACGGCGAGGCCACCCTGTCACGCTACAAGGTACGGGCCTCCACCCCTGTGGTGAACGCCGCGGTGGAAAGCAACGAAAAGGAAAAATGGTTTTCGCTGGATATTCAGGTGGACTACGACGGTCAGAACCTGCCTCTCGAACGCATCTGGAAGGCATGGCTCAAGGGCAAGCGCTACGTCCAGCTCAAAGACGGCTCCTACGCCAGCCTGCCTGAATCATGGCTGGAAAAGCTGGCCCACAAGCTCAAGGTGCTGGGACTCGACCCGGCCAAACCTCCCAAGCGTCAGTTCAAGCAATTTGAGGCTCCGGTGCTTGACAGCCTGCTTGAAGACCTGCCCGGCGCCCGGGAAGACTCATTCTGGAGCAAGCTGCGCGACAATATCCGCAACTTCCAGGAAGTCCGGCAAATCGCGCCCCCGGCCGGACTCAACGCCGAACTGCGTCCCTACCAGCTTCAGGGTGTGTCATACCTCAACTTTCTGGATGAATATGGCTTCGGCGGTATTCTGGCCGACGAAATGGGCCTGGGCAAAACCATCCAGACCCTGTCCTTCATTCAGCACATGGTCAACAAGGGGGCAAGCGGCCCCAATCTTATTGTGGTTCCCACGTCAGTTCTGCCCAACTGGGATCGCGAAGCATCCAGGTTTGTGCCCAGGCTGTCGCGGGTTATCGTGTACGGAACGCGGCGTGAAAGCATCTTTCACAAGATTGCGGACGCGGATCTGGTTATCACCACCTATGCCTTGCTCCGCCGTGATCTGGAAGAACTGGAGCAGCACAATTTCAACGCCATTATTCTGGACGAAGCCCAGAATATCAAAAACCCCAATACCATTACGGCGCGTGCTGTGCGCAATATCCACGCGCGGATGCGCCTGTGCCTGTCGGGCACGCCCATTGAGAACAACCTGTTTGAACTGTGGAGCCTGTTCGAGTTTCTCATGCCCGGCTTTCTGGGCTCGCAGCACGCCTTCCAGAGAGGGGTCATCAAACCCATCAAGGAAGGTGACACCGAAACCCTGGAATACCTGCGCTCACGGGTCAAACCGTTCATCCTGCGCCGCACCAAGGCCGAGGTGGTTCGGGATCTGCCCCCCAAAATCGAAAGCGTCACATACTGCGCGCTGGCCGAGGAACAGGCCGAACTTTACGCCGCCCTGGCCCGCAAACTGCGCGCTCAGGTGCTGGCCGACGTGGATCAGAAGGGCATGGCCAAAAGTCAGATGTCCATCCTCGACGCCCTGCTCAAGCTGCGGCAGATTTGCTGCCATCCCAAACTGCTCAGGATGGATATGCCCGGTTTCAATGCCAACATGGTTTCCGGCAAGTTTGAAGCCTTCAAGGATATGATCATTGACATCGTGGAAGAAGGCCACAAGGTGCTGGTCTTCTCCCAGTTTGTGCAGATGCTGCAGCAAATCCGGGGCTGGCTCCAGATGACGGACATTCCCTTCTGCTATCTGGACGGCTCCAGCAAAGATCGCCTGGAGCAGGTGGATCGCTTCAACAACAGCCCGAACATTCCCATTTTCCTTATTTCGCTCAAGGCCGGAGGCACGGGGCTCAACCTGACCAGCGCCGACTACGTCATCCACTATGACCCCTGGTGGAACCCGGCCGTGGAAAGTCAGGCCACAGACCGCGCCCACCGCATAGGGCAGGCCCGGCAGGTGTTCTCCTACAAGCTGATCTGCCAGAATACCGTGGAAGAAAAAATCCTCAAGCTGCAGGACATGAAGCGCGGAGTGGCCGAAGCCGTCATACCCGGGCAGGATTCGTGGAAATCACTCACCCGCGAAGATCTGGAAATGCTGTTCGAGGTTTAGCGTCCACTCGCATCAATAAACTTCTGCGGCCCGCGTCATGCAAAAAGCTGCGGCGATATGTCCGGACGGCATGCGACGCCTCCGGGCGGCGGGCCCGCGCCACTGCTGGCGCCAATCGGCACCGTCCGCCGGCCGGTCTTGCTCCCCTGCGGACGGTGAAACGATAGAAAGCGTTCACGAAGGATATCAGCATGAGCAACAACACAACACGCACCCTTAGCTATTTTTTTGCCAGAACAAACACGAGCTACACGAATACCCTGCAGCAAGACCTCCTGGATGCGGCGCAAGCTCTGCCCACGGTCGAGGAAAGGACTTTTTCCCTGGCCGGAAAGCGATGGTCGGGGCTCCTTCTGAAGGATCGCGGCTCCTCGGTTGTTTTTCAGTTTTCAGTATCCGTGCCTGAGGAAGAAGCCTCCACCATCCCCACAACACAGGGAAACCAGTCCATGGTATCCCTTGACACCCTGGCGGCGCCGGATGGGTACGATTTCTCAGACGGGGACGTCATCTGCCTTGTAAAAGAAAATGACGTTTTTGCCTGTCCTTCCGGCATACGGGCCGACAGCATTATTTACTTTTTACGGGAACTTTTTAAACTGATGGACAGGGATCCCAATGACGACGCATGGGCGCTTGAGCTGGTTCGGCCTGCCGATAAAGACCGGCTCAAAACTATTTTAAAGCATGGGGTTCGAAAAATTCAGTTCGACGCCTTTGCCAGCGAGCCTCTCATCCAGGATATCATGGACAAGTCTGCGGGCAGGCCGTACAATCTGCTTTTTCGGCTTCTGCGACGCGATGCAAGCCTGCTTGAGGCCGCGGCTCGGGCTAATGCCAAATTTTCGCTGACCATCAGCCATGAACGCGGCGCTCCAGCCACGAACGATAAATGGATGATGGAAGAAGCAGACAACGCGCTTGACAGCTCACCAAACTATAAAATCTTCACCAAGAACAATGCAGTGATTACTCCTGATCAGATTATCATAACCAAAAAAATATCTCTTAAATCACACGGTAAATCCGTATTTTTTAACGAAGCCATCAAAAAACTAGAGGAATTCAGCCAAGATGTACGAAAAAACTAATAAGTTCGCGCGGGGACGATGCTACTATATCTTCTTCGCAAGTATTCTTGGGGTTGCCGGAGGATATTTTTCAGACCATCTGAGTCGTGATATCCTGGACAGGCTGCTTCCTCTTGTCTTTTCCGTGCACACTGTGCTGGCTGGTTTTTTTCTTACAATCATCGCCCTCGTCGGGGCCATGGATTCGGTAGTCGGGCAGCTTTCCGCCGATGCCCTTCGCGCATACCGAAAAAGTTTTCAAAACCAGCTTTTGCGTCAAACTTTGGGATGCATAACCTGCCTTATCACGGTTATTACGGCCTTTATGCTGGAAATATGGTTTTGCCGGGCAATGGTCTGCATTCTGGCCTTTATGGTCATTATCAGTCTGGCTTGGGCTTTATCGGTGCCATACACGCTTTATTGCCTGTTTAATGAGCGTTATGAATTTTTGATCGAAAACCCGATTTGCCGCCAAGACTGCCGCTGATGGGCTCTGACTGTCACCTGCCTGATCAGCTTTTCCGCCAGGCGGCCACGCTGAAGGCCCCGCCTGGAAATGCATACCGCGCCGGGTTGCGGAACACCCCATCAAGGTTGAGGATGCTGCGCCCGGGGGGCTTTTTTACCCCGCACACCCTGACGGGGCCTTCCCCCTACAAAGCTTTCAAGGCCTGATCCAAATCCGCCATAATGTCATCCTTGTGCTCAATGCCGACAGACAAGCGCACCAGTTCAGGTGCCAGGCCCGCCGCGCGCTGCTGTTCCTCGCTCAACTGGGAATGGGTCGTGCTGCCGGGATGAATGACCAGGCTTTTGGCATCGCCCACATTGGCCAGATGCGAAAAAAGCCGCAAGCCGTCCACAAAGCGCTGTCCCGCGATTTTGCCTCCCCTGACCCCGAACACGACCATGCCGCCCGCCCCGTTGGGCAGATAGCGAAGGGCCAGTTCGTGAGACGGATCGTCCTCCAGCCCCGGATAGCGCACCCACTCCACCGCGGGATGCGCCTTCAAAAAACGGGCGACGGCCAGGGCATTCTCACAGTGGCGCTCCATGCGCAGATGAAGGGTTTCCAGCCCCTGCAGGAAAATCCAGGCATTGTCGGGCGATATGCAGGCTCCCAGGTTGCGCAGAGGCACCGTGCGCAGGCGCAGTAAAAACGGATCAGCCTCCGGCGGCAGATCATGGCCCCAGCGCAAACCGTGATAGCCCCTGTCCGGTTCGTCATAGAGCTCAAAGCGCCCGCCGCCCCATGAAAAATGACCACCCGAAACCACTATGCCGCCAATTCCCGTGCCATGGCCGCCTATCCACTTCGTCAGGGAAGAGATGACCACATCGGCCCCATGATCAAGCGGCCGCAACAGGTACGGCGTGGTGAATGTGCCGTCCACCAGCAGGGGCAGGCCAAACTCATGGGCCAGATCTGCCGTCCGCTTAAGATCCGCCACATCCAGGCCGGGATTTCCAATGGTCTCCACATACAGAGCGCGCGTATGCTCGTTGATGGCCGCCCGCATGGCCGCAAAATCGTTCACACCGGTAAAGCGTGTGCGGATGCCGAACTGGGGCAGAATGGCATCCAGCATGGTAAACGTGCCGCCGTACAAATTATTCGCGGCCACGATTTCATCGCCCGTGCCCGCCACATTGATCAGCGCGGAAAATATGGCTGCGGTGCCGGAGGCAAAGGCCACCGCGCCGCTTCCGCCTTCCAGCAGAGCCATGCGCTCTTCCAGAATGGCCTGGGTGGGATTGCCCAGGCGGGTATATATGTACCCGGGCTCCTCCAGGCCGAAGAGGCGGGCCGCATGAGCCGCATCGCGAAACTGATAGGAGGAGGTGCGATGAATGGGGACGGCACGGGCCAGAGATGCCGGGTCGGGAACCTGTCCGCCGTGAACGGCAACTGTCTCAGGATGCTGATTCATGCTGATCTCCTTTTTGAATTTCGGACTGCGCTGCGATGGCGTCATCCATGGCATGCAAACGGTAGGGAGTTTCCTGATACACGTAATAGTTCAACCAGTTGCTGTAAAAAAGATGCGCATGAGCCCGCCAGGTCATGGGAGGCGTGCGGGTGCTGTCACCGCCGGGATAGTAATGCGCGGGCACGGCGGGATTCAGGCCTTTGCCCCGATCCCGCCGGTATTCCTCATCCAGGGTTTCGCGGTCATATTCCAGGTGCCCCGTCATGAATACCTGGCTGTGATCGCGCGATTCCACCAGGGTGAGCCCGGCTTCGTCCGATTCGGCCAGAATATTCAGCTCAGGCACGGCGGCCACATCCTGACCGCGCACTTCGGTATTTCGGGAATGAGGGGCGAGAAACACATCGTCAAACCCCCTGAACAGCCGGCATGAGGGATGAAGCACCCGGTGCTCAAAAATTCCGGATACCTTGGCAGGAAGCGGATATTTGGGCACACCGTAAAAATGGTGCAACGCCGCCTGCGCGGCCCAGCAGATATAGAGCGTGCTGCAGACATGCTGCCGGGTGTATTCCATGATACGCAAAAGTTCCTGCCAGTAATCCACGCTCTCGAACGGCAGATGCTCGACGGGCGCGCCGGTCACCACCATGCCGTCAAAGGAGCGGTGGCGTATTTCCTCAAAGGTCTGGTAAAAACGTTCCAGGTGCTGAACCGGCGTATGGGTCGACACATGTTCGGCGGTACGTAGCAGGGTAATGTTCACCTGCAGCGGCGAATTGCCCAGCAGCCGCAAAAGCTGCGTCTCCGTAGAGATTTTGGTGGGCATGAGATTGACGATGGCTATTTCGAGCGGCCGGATGTCCTGGTGATCCGCGCGTTCGTCGGTCATGACAAAAATATTTTCACCCTCAAGCGCGCGGAAGGCGGGAAGTTCGGCGGGAATTTTTATGGGCATGGATGCGCGGCCTCAGGCTGGTTTTCAGGATATAATGCATTTTAAAAGCCGGGTGCCGGCATGTCAAGACAATAAGGCAGGTTCACGCCATGCCGCTTATACGGCGGATTTCCCGCCGGGCCAGCTCCACAAACCCGGGGAAGGCCGACCGTGCCGCCGGGGAAAGCTCCATGCTCCACGTTGTGTGGTTTGCAGGCTCCATGCCAACGATGAGCATTTCGGGCCTGGCACCATACATATGTTCGGCCATGCGCAGGGAGTCAAGCAAGTCAATGTCGTGAATGGACAGGCGCAGGCTCCGCTTCTGGACAAGATGCCCTTCCGTGAGGCGATAGAGCGTGCCGGGCCTGCCTCCGGCGCGGACACTATCCAGAACGAGCAGTGTGCCGCACGTCTTGAACAGATAAAACGCATCCTGCGTGAAGGTGCCTGCGTCCAGCAGGGTAACTGTATCCGGCCAGGATTCACGCACAAGCTCACGCACGGCGTGGACTCCCACCCCGTCATCCGTCAGCAGGACATTGCCGACCCCGAGCACAAGAATTTCAGGCATGCGTCTCCCCGGCACGCGTCAGATCCGCCGGCTTTGCCTCAGGCGGCGGTGAGCCCTCGATTTCCGTTTCCGCCCTATGCTGAAGCGATGAAACGTCGCGGTCAATGATTGACTTTGTGCCCTTTTTTCGGGAAAACCCGCATTCATCCCCGTTTTTCAGGAAGTCTCCATGAAGCATATTCTGCGCTATCTGCTGTGCGGCATGGCCATGGGCGCGGCCGATGTGGTGCCAGGCGTTTCAGGCGGAACCATTGCGTTTATCACAGGGATCTACCAGCCCTTGCTCGACGCCATCCAGTCCGTGGACAGGAATTTTTTCCGTCTCCTGTTCCAGGGACACGTCCTTCCGGCTCTTCGCCGCATTCCCTGGGCCTTTCTGCTGCCCCTGGCCACCGGCATAGGCTGTTCCATATTCAGTCTGGCCAGACTGGTGCTGTATCTGCTTCACAGCTATCCGGTCGTGATATGGGCCTTTTTTTTCGGCCTGATCGCGGCGTCCATCGTCCTGCTTTTCCGCAATTTGGGGCGCCGCGGAGGGAAGGAAGGCGCAAGCCTCGCCGCGGGTGTCCTGTTTGCCTGGTGCTTGAGCGGCGCTGAGGCCGTCTCCATGTCCCAGACGCCTCTCATGCTGTTTGCGGCGGGCTTTATCGCCATCTGCGCCATGATTCTGCCCGGCATTTCCGGCGCTTTCATTCTGGTTCTGCTCGGGCAATACCAGTATGTGCTGAGCGCTGTCGCAAGCCTCAATCTGCCGATACTTGCCATATTTGCCCTGGGCTGTCTGTGCGGCCTGCTGATTTTCGCGCGGGTGCTGAACACCTGCCTGCGCCGCTGGCATGACGCCACACTGGCCCTGCTCATCGGAATCATGGCCGGTTCGCTGCGCACGGTATGGCCGTGGAAAGACGGCTCCATGCCCGCTCTGCCTCCTTCCGACATGCCGGAAATTCTCGTGGCGCTTCTGTGCTGCGCGGCGGGTCTCTGCCTGCCCCTGCTGGTGTCCGCCCTGCCCCGTCCGCCGCGGCCGGAAGCGCGCTGACAGGCGGCGCTTCTCCGCGGGACTTCCCGCCCCATGACCGATGCGTGAATGGCAGGCCTAACGAAAATCCGGCCAGAAAAGGCATACCCATTCATCCGCCGCCGGATCACCTGAGCCCGCGCGGGTGGGATCGCCCGAGGCGGAAGGGGCGCTTATGTGCTCCGCCCGGCCCATCGGCGCATAGGCCGCTTCCACCCCCGGCGTCTGAACACGCAAAAAGCCCGACAATACCAGACAGCCGCCGGGCCGCACCAGGGCCATAATGGACGCCGCCATATCCCGCAGGGGGGCGGCAAGAATATTGGCCATCACCAGATCATAGCTTTGGCCCGCCACGGCATCCGCGCTGCCGGCCCGCACCTCAAAGGCCTCTTTCGCCTGGTTGAGGCTGAGATTTTCCAAAGCGCTGTTCACTGCCAGGGGATCGATATCCAGCCCCAGGCCCTGCAGGCCCAGCCTGGTGCAGGCTATACCCAGAATACCCGTGCCCGTGCCCAGATCCAAAAATTTTTGCCCCGCCCGCACAAGCCCGGCAGCGCGCAATCGTGACAAGGCTTCCAGGCACAGGGTGGTTGTGGGGTGATGGCCTGTGCCAAAGGCCGACCCGGGCTCAATGAGCACGGGCCTGCGGCCCTGCGGATCGGTATCCCGCAGCCACGGGGGCAGGATGAGAAAATCACCCGCGGCAACCGGAGTAAAAAAATCGCGCCAGGCAGATGTCCAGTCCTGATCCTCCACTTCCGCCCTTTCCACCACAAGGTCGGGCAGCAGCGCGCGCAGTTCATCCGCCAGCGCGTCAAGAACTCCCTTGTGCCCGCAGTGCACACGAAGGCGGGTTTCTCCGGTGGGCAGCGACTCTTCCTCCCACCCCGAACTGACGGCCCGGGCCACCAAAGCCTCGGCCAGGGGAAAATGGGCTTCCGGAGAGATAATATCCAGACGGTGCAAGACGGCCATGACAATCTCCTGCGGCTCACCAGACGCGATACGCCGGCTTTAAATGAGGCATTCCGGGCGCGGCATATTTTTCACCGCAGGGGACAAAGCCGCCCATGCCCGGGACATGCCAAAAGGCCCAGCCAGCGCCATGCGCTATAATATTTCTTTCAAGAAAGCGCGGGTGCGTTCATGCCTGGGGTTTGTAAAGAAGACATGGGGAGGCGCCTCTTCCAGAATTTCCCCATGATCGACAAAGATGACCCGATCCGCCACTTCACGGGCAAACCCCATTTCGTGGGTGACGCACAGCATGGTCATGCCGTCACGCGCAAGATTTTTCATCACATTGAGCACTTCGTTGATCATTTCCGGATCCAGGGCCGAAGTTGGCTCATCAAAAAGCATGACCTTGGGCTGCATGGCCAGAGCGCGGGCAATGGCCACACGCTGCTGCTGACCGCCGGAAAGTTCCACCGGGTATTTATTGGCCTGCGTTTCAATGCCGACCCGCTTCAGCAAATCCATAGCCAGGCTGACAGCCCTGGCCTTTTGCATCTTGCGTACCTTGACGGGCGCCAGGGTCACATTGTCCAGCACGGTGAGGTGCGGATACAGGTTGAACTGCTGAAACACGATGCCGACTTCGGCCCGCAGCTCGTTAAGATTAACGCTTTTGTCATAAATATTTGTCCCTTCCAGCAATATGGAGCCACGCTGGATGGGTTCCAGCCGGTTGAGGCAGCGGATGAAGGTGCTTTTCCCCGAGCCGGAGGGGCCGCAAATGACCAGGACTTCCCCTTTTTCCACTTTTTCGGAAATGCCTTTGAGCACATGAAATTCGCCATACCACTTGTGGATGTCCTGAAACTCGATCATGGCCATATGGCGCGTTCTCCTCAAAAAAACAGGCGCTAAAAAGCCTGGGCTGGACAGGACGCCCAAAAACGGGGGTGGACGAAAACACGGGAAGGGCGAACCCCGCCTGACGGAAGAGAGGGCACTTCGACTGAACAGGGCGGCAGGCTCGCTCGCACTGAAAGGTAGTAGGCGAAGGCCAGCGCTGTCAAGTGAACCTTTGCCCGGCATCCCGTCTCAGCCAGCAAGCGCGGGCACTGCGCCCGGGTATGGGATTTTATGCGGCGCCCCGCTGTCAGACTATTGACAGTCGTGCATTTATACCTAGAATCAGAGTATTCATACGACGCCGGAAGCAAATTATCCCTTGGGGCTTATCCAGGCCTGTGACCGTGCGGGCGGACAGCATGAGCGCCTGAGCCATCCTGGCGGGCCGACCGTCCGCCGGCGCGCCGCGGGCGGCTCAAACACCGCGCAACGGTTTTCGGACATCATCTTGAGGAGAAAGAGGATGTGGAGGCGATATGAATCGCACGGGAATCATCGGTGAAAGTTCCTCATTAACAGAAGTCTTTCGGGTGCTGACCAAAGTGGCCCCCACCGACAGCACTGTGCTGGTCACGGGAGAATCGGGCACGGGCAAGGAACTTCTGGTGCGCGCCCTGCATGCCGCGAGCCAGCGCAGCGATAAGCCGTTTGTGCCCATCAACTGCGGGGCCATCCCGCACGAGCTGCTGGAATCCGAACTGTTCGGCCACGAAAAGGGCGCGTTTACCCACGCCATCCGCACGAAACCCGGCCGATTTGAACTGGCCGACGGCGGCACCATATTTCTGGATGAAATTGGCGAAATGGATATCAGCCTGCAGGTCAAAATTTTGCGGGTTCTGCAGGAAAAAGAAATCGAGCGTGTGGGCGGCAGCGGGCCGCGCAAGGTGGATGTGCGCATCATTGCCGCCACCAACCGGGATCTGGAACGCGAAGTGGCCCTCGGCCATTTTCGGGAAGATTTGTACTATCGGCTGAACGTCATTCCGCTGCACCTGCCTCCCCTGAGGGAACGGGGCAAGGATATTCTGCTTCTGGCCCGGCATTTTCTCCGGCACTTTTGCGAGCGCCGCAAGCGCCCGCCCCTGGCTCTGGCATCCGAAGCCGCGCGTGTGCTGCTGGCCTATTCATGGCCGGGCAATGTGCGCGAGCTGGAAAACTTCATGGAACGCCTGAGCATTCTGGTCGATGGCACGGTGGTGCTTCGGGACGATCTGCCCGCAAAAATTCTGGATGCCGTGGCGGAGCTGGATGCCCTGCCGGAACTGCCCGATCTTGACGCGAAGGAAGCGAAGGACTTGTCCGCCCCTGCGCCGGAAGCGCCGCAAACCATCGCCAGAAACGCCGCAGATGCCGTGTTCAGCTGGCCCACCCTGGAGGATCTGAAACGCTATGACATGGGCCTGCGGGAATTTCTGGAAGCCATGGAGGATCGCCTGCTGGACGAGGCCCTCAGTCTGGCGGACGGCGTCAAAAACCAGGCGGCGGAGATGCTGGGCATCAAACGAACCACGTTGATCGAAAAACTGAAAAAACGCGAGGGACGGGGCGAGGAATGAGCTTCAGCGGCACTTTTTGCCGCGTTCTGCGCGCCCTTTTTCCCGCCGCAGGCGTCCTTGCCATGTCCCCGCACTTGTAGCACGTTTTTTGCATGGTTTTTTGCGCTTTTCGCCCTATCCAGGATTTATCGTGAAATACGCCATCCCGTCCCTGCTTTTCTGCCTGCCCCTGGCGCTTCCCCTCGCCCTGCCGGGCGAAGCTGAAGCCGCCTCCTGGCACTGGTCACGATCGTCAGGGCAGGAGCAGATCACCATTGAGCCGGACGCGCCGGCCGCCACTGCCGACACCCGGCGCACAGGCGAGCAGGCATTGACGCTCACCCTGACCCCGCCGCCGCAAAACCTGGAACTGCGGGGCGAGGGCCCGGCGCCGGATGCCCTGTTCAGCGGTCTGACCCTGGAAAACGGGGACATTCACCTGACCACAAGCAGTCCGGCCTTTGGCTTTATTTCCCCCCGCCCCACAGCCAGCGGGGTGGTTATTGTCCTGTACTCCGATCCCCTGGGCCTGCGCTGGCGGCCCGACGGCGGCCTTGCCCCGCCTTCTTCCGCGGCCTCCGCGCCGCCCGCCGCAGATCCTCCCGCAAATTCTCCCGCCTCCCCCGCGCAAGCAGCTTCCGCCACGCCGGCTGTTGCCGAAACGGCTCCCTCGTCCGCAGCCGCTCCAGCCCGCACGCCACCCGGGACAAGCCCCACGCCCCCCAGGCCGGCGGACGCTTCCCCAGGAACAGCCCCCGCGGTCTCTCCATCCGCAACGCCAAACGCGCCAGACGGACAAGCCCCTGCCGGCTCTTCCGCTTCTTCAGAAACCAGGCGGGTGGATCAGCCCGTCCCCGCCGGCGCCGCGGACAGCACTCCTCCTTCTCCCTCCGCGGGAGCGGAATCCGCGCAGCCGGCATCCACGCCCCAGACTTCAGCAGGACGTAATCCTGAAGGAGCTGGCGTTCAGGAATCCACGCCCGCCCCCGCCGTCCCCACGCAAAGAGCCTCGCAGCAACCGGGCGCCGCAGCGTCTCCGGGAACTGCGGCAACTGATCCCATGCGCGGTTCCGCCGCACCCGTATCGTCATCCGAGATTCCCCAGCCGAATGCCCCGGGGCCGGCCCCGGCGCCGGTCGTTTCGACCGTGACGGGAGAAACGCCCTCCTCCGCATCCACACGTCCCTCCCAGGCTGCGCCTCAGGATGTCACGGCTTCCGTGCCGGGCACCGCGGTTTCCCCCGCAATTTCCGCTCCCCCGCAAGACAGGACGGCCCGGGAAATACCCCCCGCCTCGTCCGCGCAGCAGGCCGCCGGTGGAAATATCGTTCTGGAAAAAAACACGACGGTGATTGTGACGCCGTCCGCACCGGGAGCCCCGGCCGCCGCGCAGGCGCCGTCCGCGCCGGAGCCCGCAGTATCAGCCCCATCCAGTCCGGCGCCCGCGGCCTCCCCCCAGTCCGGGGCCGCGCAGGCAAACGTCGTGTCCACTCAGACCGGGGCCGTGCCGCCGGTCGAGCCCGTTGTGGCTCCAACGCCCTCACCAGGCGCTGAAGCCGAAAGCCCGCCCCCTGTTCCCATGGTGCGCGGCCGTTTGAACATGAGCGGGCCAGAAGCGGCAACCGGGGCCCTGTCCAGCGGCGCCACGGCTCCTGCCGGAACGACGCCCGGTTCCGGGCCGTCTTCCTCCGCGCCGCCGCCATCAGCCGTGTCCGGCGCACAAGCCTCTTCCTTCGCTTCCGCGCAGTCAGAAGACTCCTCATCAGACGGGGCGGCAAGGGCGCAGGCCGCCGATCCGCAGGACTCCGCCGCGGCTCATCCGACGTCAGTGGCACAGGCTTCAGAAAGCAAGGACGGCTCATCCAGGGCACAGGGCGAACACACCCAGAAAGGGCAGGCCAGGCAGCCGGAACTGCCCCCCATTTATGTGGACGAAGAGGGTAATCCCGTGCCTCCGCCGCCCGATGTTCCCGCGCTGCAGGGCCTCATGCGTGAGGCCCTGAAAACAGGGCACTACAGCGAAATGCTGCTGCCCATTCAAACACTGCGCGAGGTGGAATTAAACCGCGAGGAGCGGGAAGAGCTGCTGTACAATGCCATGACGGCCCTGTACGAAGTCAGCCGCCCCGACTTTGCGGAGCGCAGCCAGGAGCTCATCAGCGCAGCCAATGAGGCCATGAATTTCAACCTTGACTCACCACGGGTGCCTGACGCTCTGGCCGTGCTGGCCACGGTCAATCTTGCCCTGGGCAATGTGGAAGATGCGCGGGGCTATACGCAGCTTCTGCGCCGCAAGTATCCGCACAGCCTGCACGTGCCCGCCGCGCTGCTGGAATTGGGAGCCAAGGAAATGGAACGTCAGGAGTACGCCGAGGCCGCCCTGACCCTTCAGACCATTCTTCAGGAATATCCCGACAGTCCGCTGGCAAAAAATGCCGCCCGCCTGGAAACATACGCGCTGTATCGCCAGGGCCACATGGAACGCGCTCTGACTCTGGTGGACTTTGTGGAGCGCCGCTGGCCGCGCCTCTATCTGGAAGACCCTGAATACCTGGCCATCTCCGCCGACATACGGTTCAGACAGGGCCACCTGGAAGACGCCTTGCGCAGCTATTGGACGCAGTACAACCTGAAACCGCTCGCTCCGGAAGCGGCCTCCACCCTGCAGCATATCGCCACAGCCTATTATCTGCTCGGAAATTCCGAGGCGGCGGCCAAGGTGCTGGATCAACTGGTGCAGGCTTTTCCCCAAAGCGCCGAGGCTCCCGCGGCCCTGCTGCACCTTGGGGAAAACGGTATTCATGATGACAACCCCACCGTGGATGAGCTGATTGCCCTATTCGAAGCCCCGAACCCCCGCTTGCCCGGACTGTACTATCAGCGCATCATCAACGAATACCCGGAATCGCCGGAATTCATGACTGCCCAGTTGCGCAGCATAGTCTGGCAACTGTGGAATGAGGAGTACTATCCGGCCATGACGGCGGCGCGGGGTTTTCTCATCGACTATGCCGACAAGCCCGAATCGAACCGGGCCCGCACTGTTCTCTTGCGGGGCTTCGCCCACGAACTGGGAACTTCCCTGCGGGAGGAAAACTTTGAGCGTGTGCTGCGGCTCTGGGAAGATTTTCCCCAGGTTCACGACGAATACCTGCCACTGGAACCTGACATGCGCATGGCGCTGGCCCGTGCCAATCTCAACCGGGGCAACGAGCAGGAAGGGCTGGAACTTTTAAGCGCCTTTCTGAATGGCCCGGGAGATACAGACGATGCGCTCTATTCCTATAACCTTTTTCTCGCGACCTACTTAAATCAGCAGAACTGGGACGGAATTCTCAGCCTGGGCGAAAAGGTGGAAAACTGGCCTCTGCCGGAAGAGGCCCGCAACCAGCTTGACTACGCCATGGCGCTTTCCGCCGAAAACCTGGGACTTCAGGGACGGGCGCTGCCCCTGTGGACAAGACTGGCCGAACGAACGGATATTCCCCTGTATCAGCGCGCCTACGCCACCTATTTTCTGGCCCGTTCAGCCGAAGAGCGCCAGGATTTGCGCGCCGCCTACCAATATAACCTTGACACGCTGGGCATGTTCACTCAATTACAGGACGAGCAGTCCCCCTATGCCGATCCGGAGCGCGTGCGTGAATCCATTGCGGCCCTCATGGACGTGACGGAAATAGCCGGGCGTTATGCCGAAGCTCTGGAATGGGCCAACCGATACGCCCTTTTTGTGCCTGACAGCTCCCCCGATTACGCGGGGCTTCAGTTCCGCGAAGCGGGGCTGCACCGCAAAATGGGGGACATGACCCGATGGAGGGTGTTGCTCCAGGGCATTGTGGATCGGGAGCCCGACTCGGTGTTCGGCAAGATGGCCGCCTCGGAACTGCGCACCCAGGATGTGGCGCGCGATCTCACCCGCTTTACCGGCAACTAGGTATTGGAAAAAAGCGGTACACACGCCATGAATGCGCACGGTATCATCGCCTGCCTCGGCAATCCGGGTTCCCAGTATGAAGGAACTCGCCATAATATGGGTTTTGCCGTGGCGGATGCGCTTCGCAAGCGGCTGGGACATATGCCCGTGCCCGAACCCGAACCCTTGCCGGGAGGACGTTTTCAAAGCCTGCTCTGGCGCTGTGTCCTTCCGGGCTGCGACGCGCCCTGGCTCCTGGCCATGCCCCAGACTTTCATGAACCTCAGCGGTGACGCGGTGCAGCCGCTTATGGCCTGGTACAAGCTGAAACCCTGCCAGCTTCTTGTGGTTCATGACGACATTGATCTTGCTCCCGGCCGCCTCAAGCTGAAATGGAGCGGCGGCACAGCCGGGCACAACGGCCTCAAGTCCATTGCCGCCCGTCTGGGAACCCAGGATTTCCATCGCCTGCGCGTGGGCGTGGGCAGACCGCCGGACGCGGGCAACGTGATACCCTGGGTGCTGGGACACTTCAGCGCCGAACCCAAAGCCCTTGTTGAAGCGGCTCTGCCCGAAGCGGTGGACGCCATTCTCCATTTTGCTCTTGACGGCCCCGCGCGGGCCGCCAACACCGTCAATACCCGCCGGAAAACAGCCGAAGCATCCGCATGAAACACGCACAACGCTTGCCAAGCGCATCAAACTGCGCTACACAAACAGCAACCTGTTCTGTCAACAAAAAATCCCTTGCGCTTCGTGTTTTTTATCTCCCCGTTCCGACCCAGGAAAAATGAGTGTCCCGCCACGGCCTTTTGGCCTGCCTGACGCCGTTTTTTCATTGTTGATACTCGTTACTCTTTCCAACCTCGGTGGTCTCTATGCCCTTACGGAAAAGAAAGGTGCCTGCCGCACCCACTCCAGAAGCATCTCCGGAAAGCGTTCTCAGTCTGACTGACCTGAAGACCCGCAGCATGCAGGATCTTATGGATCTGGCCGATCAGTATCAGGTTGAAAATGCCAGCTCACTGCGCAAGCAGGAGCTCATCTTTGCCCTGCTCCAGGCCTGTGCTTCCCAGAACGGCGCCATTCAGAGCGACGGCGTTCTGGAAATTCTGCCCGACGGCTACGGCTTTTTGCGCTCCCCGCTGAGCAGCTATATGCCGGGCCCGGATGATGTGTATGTTTCTCCTTCGCAAATCCGGCGCTACCACCTGCGCAAAGGTGACAACGTGACCGGGCAGATACGCCCCCCCAAGGAAGGCGAACGCTACTTTGCCCTGGTCAGGGTCAACGAAATCGGCTTTGAGCCTCCGGAAAATGCCCGCCATCTTGTGCTGTTCGACAACCTGACGCCCGTCTATCCCGATCAGCAGCTGTGCATGGAGACGGACGGCAAAAACATGGCCTCGCGCGTCATTGACCTCATGGCTCCTGTCGGGCGCGGGCAGCGCGGCCTTATCGTGGCCCCGCCCCGCACCGGCAAAACCATACTGCTCCAGACCATTGCCAATTCCATCAACGCCAATTACCCCGAAGTCTATCTCATCGTGCTGCTCA
>JAFLSV010000027.1 GCA_022510785.1 Desulfovibrionaceae bacterium
GGAACTGTTCAACCTTCTCGATGTACGCCTCAAACTTGTCCTTCTCCGGCACAGCCGGCAGCGCGGGCTGAGCCGACGCAGGCGGCAGCGCGTCAATCTTCGCCTGCACCCACTGGATGGCCTCCTTGACCTGAGCCACAGTCAGCGCGTCCACGCTGGCAACGCCGAAGTGAGCGTTCACCTGGGCGCGGGCGGCGGCGTAGTGAACCGGGGCCATGCTCACCCAGGTATTAATGATGGCCGTCAGCGCCTTGCGCTCCGGATCGTTGCGCTTGGAAATGGGGGACGGTTCGGACGTGGGCTGAGGGGACAGCAGGCGGCGTTCGCACTCGATGAAATAGCGCCGGGCAACGCGGCCATGCTCGTTGTTTTCCACCATGCACAGTTCCTTGCCCATGCCCACCGTGAGGCGGTATTCCTGCGAACGCCTGTCACCTCCGCGCTTTTTTTGATTCGCCAAATCAGGCGAATCAAAATTGGGGTTTTCGCCCGTTTTGGCGAAAACCTCAAAATCCTGTCCGTCAACAAATCCATACTTGGAAATCCGGCCCTTAATCCAGTTGGAAAAATCGCGCCGGACGCCCAGAACGCCGTGAAGCGATCTTCCGTCTACAGTGAGGCATGGAACATTGCCGATGGTGCCGGGAACAACGGGAACAAGCTGGGAAGCGGTCATAATGACCTCCTAAGTCTAGTAGTTTGGCATTTGGATATGAGAAATGCCGGGACTCAACTACCGCTTAGGACGGCTGCCCTTATTCCCCATGAGGGTGTTGTATTAGGGGCTATTGACCCGGCATATTTGCGTGGTGCGAGGGGCATTATACCCCAAAAAGAAACCCAGCAAAAGCGCCGGGCAGGAACGCGCAATATTTGGAAACAGCGACGCGGACACTGCCTAAGTAGTAGTGAGATGACCGTAGTCGTAAATTTGCGCGGATGTCAAGGGATTTTTTGGGGGAATGGAAGGTGCCGGGCGCTAGAAACAGCACAAGGCACTGCTGGCTATTTCCCCTCACGGGTCTTGTATTTCGCCAACACCCGGCAAACAATGACATATTTTCCCAAATTTCCGGGTCGAATCGGAAAAAGGGCACAAAGAAAGCCACTGCTTTCGTGGGTGGCGTGGACGCCTTGTGGAGTTTCTAGCTCCGTCTGCGTCCACGCTACCCGCGCCCTCACGGGTTTGTCAAGGGGTAGTGCGCCGCTCGGCCATCATTTTGGGCAGGGTGTACAGGTAGGTGAACAGCATTTCGGCAAAGTAGACGGCCTGAAGGGCGTCCTTGCGGGTCACGGACGGCTCGTGCGCCCCGTCGTTGCCGATGTCGCGGATTTCGTGCGCCCACTCCCGCATGGCCTGGGAAATGATCCCCTGGGTCTCAAGGTTGTCAATCTTGTCTTTCAGGTTTGTCCCCTGGCCTCCGGCGGCGTTCACGGCCAGTTCCACGCTTCGCCGCGCCATGATGCAGGCGGCCTCATAGTCGCCGTCCTGGCCGCTGTGCAAATTTCTTCTGGCCGTCTTGTAGGCCTGCGCCACATCCTCGGGGGTGCCGTCGGGGGCTTCAAGGGGCGTCGGCGAAGGATAGACTCCCAAAAAGTCATCAAAGTCAAACGGTTCTTCTGCTGCCGCATAGTTGCTCTCGCCGCACACGCCATGCCCGCAGTTGCTGCACTGCCAGAATGTCAAATAGGTGCCGAGTTTTTTATTTGGAACTTGTCCAATGCCATAAAATGTCATGTTTTTCCGTCTACAATGGGGACATTCAGGGAGAAAAGTCATGCATACGCCCATGGAACACACCTCTGATACGCGTTGCAAGGTATCGGAGCTTTCGGATGCCATTCTCATGTGCCTTGTCAGCGCTTCGGACCCGCTGAAGGCCATCGTGCGGCATTACGACGAAGCTGAGGACAAGGAGCTTTTTGTGCACGCGCTTGCCGGAACTCTAATCCTTCGACACCGGCAATGGCAAGCCAAAGGCAACGCCACACAAGGTTTGTGATAACGGAGTGAGTCTATGAGATGGTTCAAGCACCTGACCTGCTCGTTCAATGACGAGAAGCTGGCCCGGATGGTCGATGAGCTGGGCATGGAAGGTTACGGCTTCTGGTGGCGGACTTTGGAAATTATCGCGGAAAAAATGGACGAAAACGGAGAACATTTTGCCAGCTTTTCTCCGAAAAAATGGGGAAATTTCTACGGTTTTTCTGCCAAAAAGTTCGAGAATTTTGTCAGAATTTTCCAGAAAAACAAAATTTTTCAGGTGGAATTTTCTGAAAACTGCGTCACCATATCTGTGCCTAACCTATTGAAATACCGTGATGAATGGTCACGGAAGAAGGCCAAAAACTCCGGAGTGACTCCGGAGAAACTCCGGTCCTCGCGCGCGCGTTAAAGAAACAGATACAGATACAGAAAAAGAAGAAATTAATAATACCAGCATAGAGATATCTGGGAACCAAGATCGCGCGCGTGCGCGTAAGGCGGCTCCGGCTGGTTTTAGTGAAGATTCTCCCACGTCACCGCCCACGGAAACGGGCGACGAGCCGTCCATTGAGTTTCTTGAACTCCGGGAAATGTACTCCCGTCTTGTGCGTTCCGAGGGAGAGATGACCGGGTTCATCGAGTTCAAGCAGGCCAGGGCGTCACGGGACTGGCCGGGGCTTGCCCGTATCACCGACGACATCAACAAGCGGCTGGAGGCCGGAGCCTTCCGCACGAACTACGGCCCGTCTCTGCGCAGATACCTGTCCGAGCGTTTCTGGAAAACACCGGTTCCGGCAGGTGCGCCGACCGGGCGAACCCGCGACGCGCCCGCCGGGACACTGGCGGAACGAAACATGGCAACGGCACAGAAGGTACTCGCGGAAATGGGGGCAGGGGCATGACTGAGCTTGAGCGTAAAACGGCGGCTATCGCGGCCATAGCGGAAAACTTCGGGAAAGAGATAACGCCGGAGCTGCTGAAAATCTGGCTCCGCCTGCTGTCCCGGTACACGCCGGAACAGGTGGAGGCCGGGGCCGTGCGCGTGATTGAAACATACGCATACAAGACCATGCCGCCGTTCGCCGTTTTCAAAGAGGCGGTGGAAGAGGTGGCGGGCGGAGGCCAGAAGGCGGTTGAACTGGCCGCCAACGCCGAATGGAACTGGGTGCTGAATCGGGCGTCAGAGGGTGTGCTTTATGATGACCCCAAAGAGGTACACCCGACCACGGCGTATGTTGTCCGTATCATGGGCGGATGGGGGTGCGTCGGACAGTGGGATATGCGGTATCTTGACATAAAGCGCCGTGAGTTTATCGACCTCTGGACGCAGGCCGACGGCAAGCTGAACGTGCTGGCGCTGGGAGCCGCCGGAGTTCAACGCGCCATTGAGCAGACACATGGGGGCTTTACGCGGATCGGCGAGGCCCTGCCCACGGCTGTGCTTCAGCCGTTAGGCGCGAAGCGGCTTACGGATGCTTCAGCCGTTGCGACGCAGGAAGCTACGGATGAAGGCAGCAATGGGCTACACGACATTTCGTGCGAAGAACCCGCTGTCGCCATCCCTAAGCCTCGCGGACTCGGCAAGGGCTGGCGCGAAGACAGTAACTGGGCACTTGGACAGTCATCCAACGGAACCGCTGTCGCCATCCGTAAGCCCCGGAGCGGGGCAACGGCTGGCGCGAAGGCACTGGCCGCAAAACAGGGAGCCGTGGCATGACCCGGATGTCCTTTGTTCTCCCCTGTGTGCCCACGCCGCAGGCCCGTGCGCGGCACACGGTCAGAGGCGGTCACAGCGTGACCTACAAATCTGAACAACAGGAGGCCAACGAGCGGACTCTGGATGCCCTGCTGGCACGTCATGCGCCGGAAGTGCCCCTTTCCGGGGCTGTGTTTCTGGAGTTCCGGGCGCTGTTCCCACCGCCGAAAAGCGCCGGGAAAAAGGCACGGGCGGCCATGCTGCGCGGAACTGAAGCGCATACGAAGAAGCCCGACCTTGATAATCTGACCAAGCAGCTCAAGGACGCCATGACGCGCCTTCAGTTCTGGAACGACGACAGGCAGGTGGTGCGCCTGGTGTGCGAGAAGAGATACGGCGAGCCGGGACGCTGGGAAGTTTGTGTTCGGGAAATGCCGGAAGCATAACCGGAATTCACACGTGAGGGCATATGGACGAGTACGGCGATATTCAGGCAAAAATAGCCTATTACCCCAAAATTCTCCGGAATATGGAGGAAATTTGCAGAGAGATGGGGGTAGGGGCCAAGACTGTCAAAAAGTGGGTTGCTGAGGGCGCCCCCATTGCTGTTGAGGGCGAAGGGCACAATGTGCGCTATAGTGCAGAATCGGCACGGTTACAGGTGTGGAGGGGAAAATAATTTCTTATATATTTTCTTTAATGTCTTGTATTATGTGAAAATTTTCTTCAGATCTTTTTTCAAAGAATATATAGTATGAAAATATAAATTTTTTTTCTTCAAGATTGAAATCATTCATCACAATATCATAATACTCTTTCCAGTTATTTTCATCTTTACATTTTTGGATATGTGAAAATATTTTTTTAAATTTATTAATAAATATTTCATTTGTATCTGTAAGAATTGCATAACAATATTTATCTTTATCTATAGACTTACTTTTGCACCAATTTTCATATTCATATTTTGCTTTTGGTATAATGAGATTATTTACATAATCTAGTCTATTTCTTTTTAATTTTGATTCCTTCATTTCTTCAAACATTAATATAAAAAATCTTTCAAATGCGTAACTTTCAGAAAGTTTACGCTGTTTTTCTATTTCTTCATGCTGGCCTTTTAATTCTTCTGCCTGCCTTTTCATTTCCTCTCTTTGGAGTTCCATTTCTTTTCTTTGGAGCTTCAGTTCTTCCTGTTGCATTCGGAGTGACAAAAGGATTCCCGCAAAAGCCAGCCCGGAAAACAGAGTATTCAAAGTTCCAAATGTGTCGCCAAAAGTTCCACTACTTTCAAAATGACCAAAAATTACGCGTATTATCGTTCCATACACAGATAAAATAAATATACCAATGCAGGATAAGGGCAACAGTAATCCGACAATATTATTTTTTCGCCATGTCCGTCGCAGGTTAAACAGGGCCACAAATTTCCGTACCCAAAGACAAATTTTTCGCCTAGTTGGCTTCCGCCATTTCAACGTACACATGTTGTCAAGCCCTCCCGCGATATGCCCGCGATATGCCCACGATATGCCCTCGTTTATCCTCCTGTAAACCCCGTGTTAGGCTCCCGCCCAAACTGCGGGAGTTTTTTTCATGAGTGAGCTCATCGAGCAGCACCCCTTCTTTCTGGCCCAGCTTCGGCGGCAGGAGGGATGCCGGCGGGACAAATCCGGGCGGCATATTGCCTACCGCTGCCCGGCAGGGGCTTTGACCATCGGCTACGGGCACAATCTGGACGCCAATCCCGTCAAAGGGATGGGTGGCGGGATGGGGGGCGGTCTGGACGCGGGCAGCGCCATTTCCGAAGCCGAGGCCCGCGAGATTCTGGACCGCGACGTGCGGGCCGTGGCCGTCCAACTGGACGCCCGGCTGCCCTGGTGGCGGCAGGTGGGGGACGCCCGCAGCGCCGTGCTGCTCAATATGGCGTTCAATATGGGCGTGGATGGGCTGCTGACGTTTACCAATACCCTGCGGGCCATCCACGAGGGACGCTGGCAGGACGCGAAAAGCGGAATGCTGGCCTCCCGCTGGGCCGGGCAGGTCAAAAGCCGGGCCGTGGAACTGGCCAGCCAGATGCTGACGGGCGAGTGGCAGAAAGGGGCGTAAGTCATGGCACTGTGGTCCGCAATTCCGATTCTGGGCACCATTCTGGACAAGCTGGCCGGGCTCATCCCCGACCGGGGAAAGGTGGCTGACAATCAGGCCCGCATCAACGAGCAGGAACTCGCCAGCGCGCCGGTCTCCCGTCTGCGTCTGTGGCGTTCCTTCCTCGGCTGGTGTCTGACCCTGTGTTTTGTGTGGGAGGTCATGGTGCGGCCGCTCGTTGTCACCTACTGGCCGGACGTGGTGCTGCCTCCGTCCGTGCTGGCCGAAGTTTCCCGCCTGCTCCTGGGCATGCTGGGGCTGGGGTTTTGAGACATGGCAAGTGAAATTACGGAGCGCGATTTGGAAACGGAGTCCAGGCTGGCCCGCATCGAGGGCAAGCTGGACGAGCTTGGTAAGCGCATTGACGAGACCCTGCTGACTCAGGTCAAGGACCACGGCAAGCGGCTCAGCGTGCTGGAGCGGCGACAGATCTGGGTCACGGGCTGGATCGCCGGGGCCGCCTGCGTGGCGTCGGGCGTCACCGCGCTGCTGGTGAGGATGCTATGAGCGCTCGCTACGACTGGGAGACCATCCGGGCCGAGTACGAATCCGGCTCGACCATGGGCCGGATTGCCAAACGGCACGGCGTTGACAAGGCGGCCATCAGCCGTCGCGCCCGCAAGGAAAACTGGACGCAGGATCTTTCGGCGGTGGTGGCCCGGCGCGCCCAGGAAAAAGTCAACGGCACAGTCAACACCGTTGACCCCAAAAAAAGGGCTGAGGCCGTAGACCGCGCGGCCGACGCCCTCAAGGCCGTCATGCTCCGCCACAAGGAAGAGTGGGAGCGGCATCGGGTCCTCATGGACGAGGCACTGGCCGCCGGAGACTTCGACAGGGCGAAGCTGGCCAAGATTACCGCCGAGACCCTCAAAATCCGGCAGGAAGGCGAGCGCCGGGCCTGGGGCATTGTGGACAGGGCCGCCGTGGACATGACCAGTTCCGACGGGAGCATGAGCCCGGTCACGAGCATCGCGGTGCGTTTTGTGGAACCGGCCGCGCGGGCGGCTGCGCCCGCCGGAAAAGAGGCATAGGCATGGCCCGCGGCGTTGACATTGAAATTCCCGCCAAGCTGGCCCCGCTGTACCGGCCGGCCCGCTACAAGGTCTTTTACGGCGGCCGGGGCGGCGCCAAAAGCTGGGGCTTTGCCCGCGCCCTGCTGGTGCTGGCCCTGACGCGCCGGATGCGCATTTTGTGCGCGCGCGAATTTCAGGTGTCCATCGCCGATTCCGTGCACCGGCTCTTGTGCGACCAGATCAGCGAACTGAAGCTTTCCGCCTCCTTTACCATCACCAGGACGCAGATCAGCGCCCTGAACGGGTCGGAATTCATCTTCAAGGGCATCCGGCACAACGCGCAGGAAATCAAATCCCTGGAAGGGGTGGATGTGTGCTGGGTGGAGGAGGCGCAGTCCGTGTCGCGCGAATCGTGGGACCTGCTCATCCCCACCATCCGCAAGCAGGGCTCGGAAATCTGGATCAGCTTTAACCCCGGCCTGCCCGACGACGAGACCTATCAGCGCTTTGTGCTGAATCCTCCCGAGGGCGCCGTGGTGGTCAAGGTGGGGTGGGAGGATAACCCCTGGCTGCCCGACACCCTGCGGGCCGAAAAGGATTACTGCCTCAGCGCGGACCCGGAAGCCTACGCCCACATCTGGGGCGGCGAGCCCCGCGTGGTCTCGGACGCCCAGGTGTTCAAGGGCCGCTATGAGGTGACGCCCTTTGAAACCCCGCCCGACGCCCGCTTTTTCCACGGCGCGGACTGGGGTTTTGCCCAGGACCCCACGGCCCTGGTGCGGATGTTTATCAAGGATGAATGCCTGTACATCGACGCCGAAGCCTGGGGCACGGGCGTGGAACTGGACGAGCTGCCCGCCCTGTTCGACAGCATTCCCACGGCCCGGACATGGCCCATCAAGGCGGACGGGGCGCGGCCGGAAACCATCAGCCACATGGCCCGCAAGGGCTTTCGCATCAGCGCGGCCAAAAAATGGGCGGGCAGCGTGGAGGACGGCGTGGCCCTGCTCAAGGGCTTCCGGCGCATCCATATTCACCCGCGCTGCCGGCACTGCGCCGATGAATTCCGCCTGTACTCGTACAAGGTGGACAAAAACAACGGGGACGTGCTGCCCATTCTTGTGGACGCGCACAACCACTGCATCGACGCGGCCCGCTATGCGCTGGACGGCTATGTGAAATCCGCGCCGCTCAACATCAGCCCGGCCGCCGTCATGCCCAGAACGACGCCCCGCATGGCCGGAATGGCCGGAATGAGGGGGAGAGCATGAGCCGTTCCCGGAAAAAAGCCGCGGCCTTCAGAACGGGCGCGACGAGCGCGACGGGCGCACCGGCCTCACCCGGCGCGGGCGCTCCATCCCGTGCCGCCGCCGGCCTGAACATTTCGCCCCACGCGGCCGGATACTGGGCGGAGCGCGGCGTCATGCCCACCCCCGAGGAAATCCGGGCCATGTACGGCCCGGCCCGCACCCTGGGCGCGCCGGATGACGTGCGCATGGCCATGGACAGCCAGCTTGACTCGTGCGGCGTCTATTCCCTCATGCAGCACTCCTTTGAGCTCGGCATGGGCGTCACGCCGCAGTTCATGGGCTACGGGGCCTTGCAGAACATTTCCCAGAACGGCCTCATCCGGGCCTGCGTGGAAACCGTGGCCGACGACATGACCCGGGCCTGGATTCAGCTGACCCGCACCGGAGCCGCCAAAAATGACGGCGGTACGGAGAACGGCGAAAGCGACGATCTGCTCGCCGACCTGACCCAGGCTCAGGCAAGGCTTGAACTTCAGTCCGTGTTCCATGAGGCCGCGCAGATGGTGGGCTACGAGGGCGGGGCCTTTATCTTCATCGACCCCGGCGCCCGGGATATCGACCTCGCCAACCCCCTCAACATCGGCAAGTATTCGTCCGAGCTCAGGCAGGGCGGGCATCTGCGCTTTGTGGTGGTGGACCCGGTGAATACCTTCCCCGGCGATTACGACAGCATGAACCCGCTGTCCCCGGGCTATTTCCGGCCGCGCTGGTGGTGGGTCATGGGACGGAAGGTCCACGCCTCGCGTCTCATCCGGCTGGTGGCCGAGGAAGTGCCGGTGCTGCTCAAGCCCTCCTACAACTTTCTCGGCATTCCGCAGGCACAGATTTTGTGGGATTACGTCATGCACTTCCAGGAGGTGCGCGTGGCCACCCAGCGCCTGCTGACCAAATTTTCCCTCACGGTCTTCAAGACCAGCATGGCGGACATCCTGACGCAGAGCGAGGGCACGACCCAGCTGGATCGCCGCATCCGCCTCATGGCGAACCAACGCACCAATGACGGCGTGCTTGCCATCGATAAGGACAGCGAGGATGTGGTTAAGCTGGAGACGCCCATTTCCGGCATGACGGACGTGGTGCGGCAGTCTCTGGAAATTCTGGCCGCGATGAACCGCACGCCGGCGGTGAAACTCCTGGGCATCAGTCCCTCCGGCTTCAACGCCACGGGCGAGAGCGACATCCGCAACTACTACGACCATATCGCGAGCCGGCAGGAGAAGGTGCTGCGTGACGGCATCAAGAAAGCCCTGGACTGCATCCAGCTCCATCTGCGCGGGGACATCGATCCCTCCGTGGGCTTTGACTTCGCGCCGCTGGGTGAGGAAGACCGCGCGGCGCTGGCGACGCTTCAGAAGACCAGGGCGGATACCATCGCCGTGTATGTGGATCGGGAGATTCTCAGCCCAGAAGAGGCCCGCAAGTCCCTCGTCGACGACCCGGACAGCGGATTTTCCGACATCGATCCGGACGATCTGCCGGGCGGCATGGAAGAAGGCATGGCGGAAGGGATCGTGGAGGGCGGCGATATGCCGGCCCCAGGCATGGAGCCCGGCCATCCCGCCGACATTGACGACGTGGACAAGGCCGGAGCGGTGTACGACGCCGCGCCGGCCGCGCCGAAGAACGAGCGTGGGCGAACCTCATGGCTGCGTCTGCCGGGCATTTTCCGGCGGGGAGGGAAGGCGGCATGAAACGGCCCAAAACCCTGCGCGCCGTCAAGCCCAACGTGGGCGTGAGGGTTGCCTACCGGAAGCGGCTGGAAAAGGAACTGGACGAGATGCAGCGTTCCGTCTCCTACTGGCTGGAGGCCGCCTACCGCAAGGAAGAATCTCGCATTGTGGGCGACGCTTCCCCGGTGCACACCATTCTGGCGCGCTTCAACCGGGATGCGCGGCGCTGGCTTAAAAGGTGGGATACTCTGGCCTATTGGCTGGGTCGCCGCTTCATTCACCAGATTCAGAGCGCTTCCGTCCATTCCCGCGAGCAGGCGTACAAGGACGCCGGGTTTACGGTCAAATTCCACCCATCCCGCTCCATGAACACCGTGACCCAGGCCCTGATTTCCTGGAACGTCGGACTCATCAAGTCCATTCCCCGCCAATACCTGGAAGAGGTGCGCGGCATTGTGACCAACGGCGTCAGCATGGGCCGCGACTTGCATTACATCTCGGAAGAGCTGGGCAAGCGCTACGCCATCACTCAGCGCCGGGCCAGAATGATCGCCCGCGACCAGAGCGACAAGGCCACACAGGCCATCCTGCGCACCTTTGATGATGATATGGGCGTGACGGAGGCCATTTGGGTGCATCTGCCTGGCAAATATTCCAGTCGTCCCACTCACAAGGCCATGAACGGCACACGCTTTAACCTCAAGGAAGGACTGTACGACAGTGCCGTGAAACGGAACGTTCTGCCCGGAGATCTTGTTAACTGCCGCTGTTCCTACCGCCCCATCATACCGGAATTTGGAGCCTGATATGTCCGTCCTGCTCGCCTTTGACCGTGCCAGCGCCCGCAGCGTGGATGAAAACGGCTTTCTGCATGTCTCCTCGTCCCACATCACCAAGGCCACGGTGAACCCCTACCGTGGCCGGGAAATTCCGGGCTGGAAGGAGGCAGGGCTTGATCCGGAAACGATCTACTACGGCTTCCGTGACCCTGTGGAACTGCAAAAGTCCCTGCCCACCTGGGAAGGGCTGCCCCTGCACATCGAGCACCACCCGGACAGCGCCGCCGACCCGGCCAAACTCACCCGTGTGGGGGCGGTGGGCAAGGCTGTCTGGAACGCGCCCTATATCGACGCGCCGCTTACCGTGTGGGACGGGACGGCCATTGACGCCATCGAAAGCGGCGCCTTCCGTGAGCTCTCCTGCGCGTACCGCTACGACCCGGATTTCACGCCCGGGCAGCACGACGGGATCGAGTACGATTTTGTCATGCGGAATATCCGGGGCAATCACGTCGCCCTGGTGGAAGAGGGCCGTGCCGGGGCCGATGTGGTGGTGGCGGACGGGGCGCTGGATGCCAAAAAGGATGAAGGCTGGGCCACGACAAAAAACGGCAGGCATGTCCATTTCAAGGACGGGGAAATCGACAAGGGCAATGTGGGCCAGAAGCCCAAGGGAGAGCCCTACAAGTCAAGGCCGATAGACTCCACCGCGCCGGATGCGGACAGGTATGCGGCATTGCTCAGGGAGCATCATGGCAACCATCAGGAAGCGGCTCACGGGTATTTTCGCGAGAAGCTGCAAGGGCGGCATGTGGAGGCACAGACCGATGCCGGGCCGATACAGGCCACGTTCACCGGGCGTACCTGGCAGGAAATCAAGCGAAACATGAACCAGGACACGCTCAAGGCCGAACTTGTGCCCCACATGCCGGACATTATCGCTACCGGAACCTACAGAAGAAATGAGCTGTTCAAGGACCGCGACGACAGCGCCACAGCCTTCCACGAATACCGCAAACAGGTGGAAACCAGCGCGGGCACGAAAGAGGCCATTGTCGATGTGGCGGAAAGACCCCAGCGTCAACCCGCGCATCTGGTTTACAACCTGACGCGGGAAGGCACCCAGAACTATGAGGACAGGAAAAGAAAAGCCCCATCCGGTACTTCAGGTTCGAGCCTGAAGGCAGACAATGGGGCTCTTCGTGACAGTGATACAGTCAAGGAATCGTCGTCTTCCCCCGTGGCCCCCGGGCAAATCCGGGGCACTAGGAAAACGCCGACTCAGGACAGCAACGCTGCCGATGGAGAAACAATAGCGCCTCAGTTCGAGGTTGTCAATCTGCGTTTCAATGATTCCGGGATGGCCCGGGATCAGAAAACACATACTCTCAAAGGAGTTCTTATGGGCAAGCTGAAAAGCCTGTTCCGGGGGGCGCTCGACGCCGACCCGGACATCGAACGGAAGGAAGTGGATCTGGCGCAGGCCATCATTGACCTGCACAAGGTGGATCCCGCCACTGGTGAAATCGTGGACATCACCGAAGATGAGGACAAGGCGGCCGAAATCCGCAAGCTCGTCGGCGAGTTCGCGGGCAAGCTGGAGCCGGAGGAGATCAAAAAGCTCACCGATGCCCTGAGCGACCTGGCCTATTCCAGGGCCACCGGCGACGCCGAGCCTGGTGACGGCAAACCCGATTCCGGCAAGCCCGGCGACGGACTCAGGGAGGCCATGGACAAATGTGGGCTGGATGCGGAAAACCCGGCGGAATCCAAGGCCTTTGCCGAAGGCGTCAAGTATGGAGAGGGCCTCATGCGCGACCCCGCCGAACGGGAAAAGCTCGACCGCGAACACGAACGGGAAGGCGCGGAAAAGAAGCTGGCCGGCGACGAGGACAAGAACGCCGAAATCCAGCGTATCCTGGACTCCGTGCCGGATTTGAGCGCCGAGCAGCGGGCGAAGCTGGAATCCAGCCTGAGCGGCCTGGCTTACTCCGGGGCCACCAGCGACGCCGAGCCTGACAATGAACTGAAGGGCGCTCAGGACTCCGCCCTGCGTATGCACGGACGGCGAGGGTCTGCCCCTCTTACCGCTATGGACGCGGCCCGCATCAAGGCTTCCGCCGTGGCCGAAGCCAAGGAACATATACGCGGGCTTGAGCAGGCCGTGCGTCATGTGCTGCCCCTGACAGGCAACCTGGATTCCCTGAGCTTTGACTCCGCCTCCGAGGTGTACGCTTACGCTCTCAGGCAGAGCGGTATCGACCCGACCCGCTATCCGCGCCAGGCGTGGCAGGGCATGGTTGACATGCTGCGCCTGGGTAAGGCTCAGGCGTCCCCCTTCGCGGGGGACGGATTCGGCAGCATGGCTCAGGACAGCCTGACCAGGCACGCCGAGTTCAGCGGCAAGTTCGCGGGCCTTAAAAACATCACCCTCGCCGAATAAAAAAGGAGGAAATTCCATGCCTTTGCAGAAAGTCGTCAACCGTTATCTGGCGCCCGGCGTGCCCGGAGCCAAGGCCACCCCGGATCAGAGCGTCTATACCCCGCTCAATCCTCTGGCGGCTGTGGAGCTGCCCGTGGGGGGCTTTGTGTTCCCCGTGGTGTCAGGCGGTGTTACCGATAACACCCAGGCCACCAACGCGGCCGGCGAAGCCACGGCCGTGCTGGGCTTTGTCGAACGGGTCATCAACTACGTCTCTTTTGATCTTAGCGGCGAAGGCGGCCTGAACGTGCCCGCCGGTTCGGCCCTCACCGTGGCCGTGCGCGGAGACTACTGGGCCGTGTCCAGCACCGCCGCCACCGTGGGGCAGAAGGTGCTGGCTTCCAAAACCGACGGCTCCATCAGCACCGGCGACGCGGCCGGCGGAGATACTGTGGACACGGGCTGGGTGGTCAAAACTCCCGGCGAGGCCGGCGAGCCCATCATCATCAGCAACTGGAACCCGCTGGCGGCCGCGCCCGCCGCGTAAGGGAGGAATCTGTCATGCCCAAAGATATCTCTGTCGTTCAGGCGGCCGCCTACGGCTTCATTTTTCCGGGAGCGCGCGGCTGGTTCGATCCGGCCAACGTGGCCCGGATGGCCCAGGACGCCGCCATGATCACCAATCCTAATACCTCGGTGCCCGCCGAGCTTCTGGCCTACATTGACCCGGCGGTGGTGGAGATCATGACCGCCCCGCGCCGTGCCCGCGAAATCTTCCGCGAGGAAAAAAAGGGCGACTGGACTACGCCCTACATGAAGTGGCGCGTGGATGAAATGGTGGGCAAAACCCAGCCCTACAGCGACTACGCCAACGGCACCACCAGCGACGTCAACTCCGAGTGGATCACCCGCGAGCAGTACGTCTTCCAGACCAGCATCACCTACGGCGATCTGGAAATGGCCCTGTCCAGCGCGGCAAAGGTAAACCTGGCCGCGTCCAAGCAGCGCGCCGCCGCCACCGTGCTGGACATCGACCAGAACCGCTTCTACCTGCTGGGCGTGGCCGGCCGCAACATCACCGGCATCCTCAACGACCCCAACCTGCCCAACGCCATCACGGCCGCGGCCACGGGAACGGGCGGATCCACCAACTGGAGCACCAAGAGCACCCAGCAGATCTACAATGATATCCGTGCGCTCTTTGCCGAGCTCACCACCAATTCCAACGGCCTCATCGACCCGAACACCCCGCTGATTCTGGCCCTGTCGCCCGAACTGGCCGTGGCCCTCGGTTCCGCCACGGACTTCAACATCAGCGTGGTGGACATGCTGCGGCGCTACTTTACCAGTCTGAAGATCGTCACCCTGCCGGAACTGCACAGCGACAGCGCCGGGGAAACCGTGCTTATGATCGCCGAGGAAGTGGGCGGCCAGCCCACAGGCATTCTGGCCTTCGGCGAAAAGATGCGGGCCGGCCGCATTGTGCCCGGCATGTCCAGCTTCCGGCAGAAGTTCACGGCCTCCACCTATGGCGGCATCGTGCGCTATCCCTTCGCCGTGGCCCAGATGACCGGGGCCTAGGCCGGAAAGGAAGCGCGCGAACACCCAACCCCGGCAGTGAACGTGACTGCCGGGCCTTCAAGGAACACATCATGGCACCGAATACAAAGCCCAAGTCTCAGCCCGCCCCTCAGATTTCACCGTTGACTCATGCCGCAGCCGACGGTTCCGCCGGCGCGGATACCGTGGTAGTGGCCCTGAACCGCGCCACGGGCATCATTTTCACCATGCCGGACGGCCGGCGTGTGACCATCAACGGCAACGCCGTCCAGCTGCGGGGCAAGGCGGAAATCAAGCTGCCCGTGGGGGCCTACGGCCTGACCACCATCGCCCGGGCGGACTGGGAATGGATCAAAAAGACTTACGAAAACAGTCTGCCCCTGTTCAAGTCCGGTCTGCTCTTCGCGGCCGAACGCAAGGCGGACGCCGCGGACATGGCCGACGAGCGGGCGGAGCTTCGGCACGGCCTGGAGCCCGTGGATCCGGAAAAGACCCCGACCCAGCCCAACGACGGCAAGGACTGATCGTGGCTGTCGTTGTGTTTGACCCGGCCGCCTTCCGGGAAGCCTATCCGCGTTTTGATGCGCCGCCCAACGCGCTGACGGACGCCCAGCTTCAGCAGGCCTTTGATGTGGCCTGCCTGGTGCTGGACAACACGAACGCCTCGCCCGTGCCCTATGACCCGGACAGGGGCATCTTCATCCGCAGAACCCTGCTTTGGCTCCTGGTCTGCCACCTGGCCACCATGGCCCTGTGGCAGCCGGGCCAGAGCGGGCCGCTGGCCTCGGCCACCGAAGGGAGCGTGAGCGTGTCGTTCTCCATTCCGCAGGGCGCGGGCAAGAGTTTCTTTACCCAGACGCCCTGCGGACAGACCTACTGGCAGGCCATCCAGCCCTGGGTGGCGGGCGGTCGCTATTACCCGGTGCGGCACTGCCACCCGTGGGGATAAAAGGGGAGGACACATGAGCGCCACACTGAAGGGCGGAGACAGGCTGATGCGGCGGCTGGGAGAACTGGCCAAGGCGCGGGGTGTGGTGCGGGCCGGGATTCTGGAAGACGCCACCAACTCTGAAACCAGAGAGCCCATTGCGCCCTATGCGGCTTACAATGAATTCGGAACCACCGGCATTCCCGCCAGGCCTTTCTTACGAAACACCGTTCAGCGCGAGGGGGAAAAGTGGTGCCGGGGGCTGGAACGGGCGATTGCCAATGGCCGCTCTGTCCGGGACGCCCTGACCCTGGCGGGGATGCAGATGGCCGCCGACATTCAGGCCACCATCAAAAGCGACATGCCGCCACCCAATGCCCCGGCCACCATTCGGGCCAAGACAAAAAAGGTGGACGGCGGCGCGCCCGGCGAAACCATGACGCCCGGAACCCTCATTGACACGGGCTCCATGATTCAGGCCGTGAATTATGAGGTGGACGCATGATGAACCTCCACGCTGTCGTGCGGGGCGCCATTCCCGCCCTGCACCCGGATGAGACGGTCACCCTGCGGCAGTCCACCGGGCAGACCAACGTCCGGGGCCGCATGGTGCCCGTGTACGGCCCGGCGCAGACCGTGAGTGCGCAGATTCAGAGCCTGGGCAGCGACGACCTCCAGCACAGCGAGGCCGTCAACCTCACGCAGCGCGACCGCAAGGCCTACCTGTTCGCGCCTGACCCAAAGCTGCCGCCGAACGGCATTGTGCGGCCCCTGGCGCGCGCCGGGGACATGATTCAGCGCTCCGACGGCTTCTGGTGGCTGGTCACGGCCATGCTGGAGGACTTCACTGCCTCCGGCTGGGTGTGCGTGGGCATCACGGAACAGGAGAAGGGGCCGGACTTGAGCGCGAGTCCTGACGATCCGGCAGAAGATCCGGCAGAAGATCCGTCGGAACGGCTCCCGGAGGTCAGCCGATGAGTCCGCTTTCTCGGACTAACCAGGCCGCTTATTCCGACTTTCCGGCTTTTCTCGGAATAAGCCGCGCGGGGAGGGCCGCATGACTGACGTGCTCGGCGCGGTATACGACTTTCTTCAGGCGCGGCTCAGCCCGTCGCCCCGGCACATTGTGCGCGGCTGGGAGAACCGGGCGGCCCTGCCGGACAGCGACGACTTCATCGTGCTCACCCTCATCGGCGCGGCCCGGCGGGGCACCAACGTGCGAGAGTGGAAGCTGCCCCCCCATGCCGCCCCGGGGCTCGACCTCAGCATTTCCATGCTCACCCTGTACGACGTGCAGGTGGACTTTTGCGGCACGGATGAACAGGCGGTGGCCGGCCTCGCCTCGCAGCTGGTCATCCTTGGGCGGGACGCCGTGGCCGTGGACTTTTTCCGGCCCTACGGCCTTTCCGCCCTGCATGCCGACGACCCCCGCGCGCTGCCCTTCACCAACGACCAGAACCAGTGGCAGACGCGCTCCAGCGTGACCCTGCACCTGGCCGGCTGGAACGACGCAAGTGTCAACGTGGACGCCTTCGAGGATGTCCATATTACCCTTGAAAACGTGGATGTTCACCATCCCGTGACCCCCGAAAAAGGAGCGTAACCATCATGGCTATTCCCGCGTCGCAAATTGTGCGGGTCAACCCCCGGCTGCTCACGCCCGGCGGCAACGACCTGGAGTTCAACGGCCTGCTGCTGTCCGGCTCATCCTCCATTCCGTCTTCCCAGCTGGTTCTTCCCTTCCCGGATCCGGACAGCGTGGGCGCATATTTCGGGCTGGAGTCCCCGGAATACCGGGCGGCCGCCGTGTACTTCCAGGGTTACAACAACTCTTTCACCAAGCCCCGGGCCTTCTATGTGGCCCGGCGCAACGCGGCGGACGCTCCGGCCTTCATCCGGGGCGGGGAATTGCAGGGCACTCCCTCGCAGTCTCTGGCGGCGCTGAAACTTATCACCGACGGCACACTGAGTCTCCAGCTGGGCTCCGGGGCCGTCACGGCACAGAACCTTGATTTCAGCACGGCAGGCAGTCTCAGTGACGTCGCGCAGATCATTCAGGAAGCGTTTGGCGAGGCGGGCGTCAGCGTGGCCTATTCCAGCCTCTTTGACGCCTTCACCCTGACCAGTTCCCAGACCGGCGAAAATGCGGGCGCGGACTACGCCACGGGCACGGCCGCCGGGCCCCTGGGTCTCACCCGGGCCGCCGGCGCGGTGCTCTCTCCGGGCCTGAGCGCCATGACCCCGGCGGAAAACATGGAGGCCATCCTCGAACTGACGGAAAATTTCGTCACCTTCACCACCGTGGACAAGCCGGGCGAGGAAGACGCGCTGGCCTTCGCGCAATGGGCCGGGGCCCAGGGCGTCAATTACCTGTACATCTACTGGGACGACGACCCCCTGCTGCTTCAGGCCGGAAGCGAAGCCACCATCGCCGCCGCCCTCAGGCAGGCCAACGTGACCTCCACCTGCGGCGTGTGGGACAAGCTGGAATACGCCGCCCTCATCATGGGCACGGCGGCTTCCATCGACTTCAACCGCCGCAACGGCACCATCACCTTCGCGTTCAAGGCTCAGGACGGCGTGCCCGCCAACGTCACCAAGGGAACCGACGCCGTGAACCTGACGGCGCAGGGCATGAACTTCATGGGCGACTATGCCACCCGCAATGACCAGTTCATCTTTCTCTATCCGGGGCAGATGTTCGGATCCTGGCGCTGGATTGACACTTACCTCAACGCCGTGTGGCTGAACAACGCCCTTCAGGTGGCCTGCATGAACGGCTTCGCCCAGACGCCGCGCGTGCCCTACAATCAGGAGGGCTATACCCTCATCAAGTCCTGGTGTCTGGACCCCATCAACCGGGCGCTCTATTCCGGCGTCATCGACACCGGCGTGGCCCTGTCCGAATCGCAGAAGTCCCAGCTGGTGCGCGAGGCCGGGCGCGACATTTCCGGCGAGCTTCGCAACGACGGCTATGTGCTGCACATCGGCGGCGAACCCGGCGACACGGCCAATGACTCCGGCGAGGCCGCGGCCCGCGTGAACCGCGAAAGCCCGGAAGCAAGCCTCTGGTACACCTACGGCGGTTCCGTCCACAAGCTGGATCTGGCCTCCACGGTGCTGGCGTAAACCCCGAGATAAAGGAGCCTATCCATGAGCCAATTTCCCCTTGGTGACATCACCAGCGCCAACGCCACCCTTGTGCTGGTGGTGGCCGGTCTTTTTCCGGCGGGCATCCGCCTTCAGCAGTTCGCCACGGATCAGAGCTACAGCCAGGATGAGCTGACCATCGCCGAAGATCGCATGGGCGTGGACGGCGGCCTGGTGGCCGGCTGGATTCCCAGCATCAAGACCGTGACCGTCATGCTGGAGGCCTCCAGCCCCAGCTACGCGGCCTTATCCCAGCTGTACCGGGCCTGCGAGCGCAGGCGAGGCATCTACGAGTGCTCGCTCATCGCCAGCGTGCCCAGCATCGGCAAGACCTTCACCTGGACGGGCGGCGTGCTGAAATCCGGCACACCGGTTCCGTCCGCCAAAAAGGTGCTGGATCCGACGACGTGGAAGTTTGACTTTGCCGACCTCACCATCACCGACGCCGCGGTGTAAGGGAGCCATCATGCGCAAGGAAAAGACCATTGTCGTGGATGACCGGGGCAGGCAGCTGACCATCAAAATCCGGGAAATGTCCGCCCTGAAGCTGGAAAGCTGGATCGCGCGCGCGGGCATTCTGCTGGCGGGCACGGGCATTCTGGACGCGAGAACGGACACCCGCAATGCGGGCGAGGTGGCGTCGGGCCTGGGCAGGGCGCTGGCGGAATCCGGCCTGTCCGCCCTGGGCTCGCTGGACTACGAGAAGGCGCGGCCCCTGCTGGACGAGCTGCTGGCCTGCTGTTCCCGGGTGGACGCGGGCGTGGAGCAGCCACTCACCCCGGACGTGGTGGAAGGCATCGTCGAAGACGTGCGCACCCTGTTCACCCTGCGCAAGGAAGCCCTGGCCCTGAACTTCGGTTTTTTCGGACAAGGCGGCCCGTCCGCCTCCGCCGACGATGGAGCGACGCCCCGGCCGGACTCGTTGAAACCCAAAATATCAGTCCGCTCACGGCGCTGATTGTGGGCGAGCGTCTGGCCACCATCCGGGAACTGGAAACCTGGTACAGCTACGAGGATGCCCTGAACATGGCGGAAATACTCCAGGTGAGGAACCACAACGAGCGCGCGGCCGCCGAAGCGGCCCGGAAAGGCTGATCTATGGAAGTCGATTCCCTTGTTGTCTCCCTCGGCCTTGACCCGAAAGAGTTTCAGGCGGGCCTGTCTCAGGTTGCCACCGCGCTCCAGAACATCGACCAGACACTGCGGGACTTCGCGCAGGGCTTTGTGCAAGGTATGCAGGATGCCCTGGACGAGGTGGAGAACGATGCGGACGGCGCGAATAAAAAAGTCAAGGAACTCTCCAACAGTATGCAGGACTTGGGCCGGCAGTGGGGTTCCTTCCTGAGGGGCATTGTGACCCGCTTCGCCGCGCCTATGGCCGGAGCGCTCTCCGTCGGGGCTATGGTGGGCAGCTACCTGTCCGGGGTGTCCCAGGTGGCCCAGATGTATGGCCGCTGGACGCCCCAGATGGAAGAATGGCGAAAAAAACAGGAACTTTTGTCCCGCGTCAACCGGGACGACATCGAGCTTTACCGCAAGGGCCGTCTGGCCCTCATGGACTTCCAGTTCGCCATGGCCGGGCTGTCCACCACCATCATGCGGGCGCTGTCCCCGGCCATCCGGGCCGGCATCGAGCTTCTGCATCAGGTGGCGGACTGGGTGCGGCGCAACGAGCCCAACATCATCCGCTTTGTCACCGTGCTGGCCGGAACCATCACCGCGGTGCTGCTGCCCGCCCTTGTGAACATGGGCCTTGCCATGCTGGCGAACCCCCTGACCTGGATCATCGCGGGCATCATCGCGCTGGCCGTCGCCATTGACGATCTCATCGTGTACATCCAGGGCGGGGAATCGGCCTTTGGGGACTTCTGGGCCATATTCGGCACGGGCGAGGAAATCGCCGCCAGCCTTGGCGCGGCCTGGGAACGGCTCAAGGAAATCGGCTCGCAGCTGTGGACCAGCCTCAAGGAACTGGTGATGGACTTCTTCTCCTACTTCGAGCCCGCCATTGCACCCATTGAAAACCTGTTCCTGGGTCTGGCAGGGTTCGTCCATTCCCTGCTGTTTGGCACCTGGGAAGACGTGGGCGCCTCGCTGCGGGAGGTCATCGGCCGGGCCGTGGAGGTCGTGAAACAAATATTCGCCGGGCTGGGAAAGTTTATCCTGGATACCGTCCTGGGAGCCGTCAACAAGATTCCCGACGCCATTGCGGGCATAGGCGGCTTTTTCAAGGGCCTGTTCGGCATAAAAGAAGATGAGAACGGCAAGCTGACAATCCCAAAGCCCCTTGAAACCCCTGCAACGGGAACGGACGACCCTCTGGGGCTTGGCCCCGGCGCCTATTCCGTCCCCTCATCCGGCGAACTGACCGCCACAGCTGTTTCATCCCATGCCACCACCAACCGCAGCACACAGATCGAAAGCCAGACGCATATTGGCACGATCACTGTTGTGACCCAGGCCACCGACGCCGAGGGCATCGCGCGGGACATGGGCACGGCCGTTGAAAACAACCCCATGAATCAGGCCGTCAACGCGGCGGACGGAGGGATGTACTGATGTCGCAGCTGCTGGCCGCCGCGTCCACGCTGGATTCCTGGGTGCACAGATCCGGAAACCGCTGGCTTCTGGCCGACGACAACGGCCAGCGGGTCATCGCCTTCACGTCCTTTCTGTCCGCGGACATCCGCGCGGACGGGCAGGTGGTGTCCGCGCCCGTGGAAGAGGGCAGCTTCGCCAGCTACAATAAAACGAACGGCCCGCTGGAAATCCACGTCACGCTGGGCATTCAGGGCGATGATGCCGCCTTGCAGGAGGCGCTGGACACCCTGACGACACTTCAGGGCGGCACCCAGCTTGTGAGCCTGGTGACGCCCAACGCGGAATATCCGGATCTCAATCTGGAGTCCTTCAACTACAGCCGCAAGCGGGAAAACGGCCTCGGCGTCCTGTTTGTGGAACTCTCTCTGGTGGAGGTCAAGCAGGTGCGGGCGCAGTACACCAACGCCGCCGTGGCCCCGAGGCGGGAGCGCGGCAAGGTTCAGGCAAAGCCCGTTTCAGCCGCGGCGGGCCTCAAAAGCTGGATAACGGGGTAAGTCATGTTGGAAATACCCGTGGAAGCGTACCCCAATCAGTCCTGTCTGGTGACGCTCCCTGACAGTTCCGGGTCGGGTCAGAACTGCACCGTGGCCCTGTATCAGCGGGGGGAGCGCGTCTATCTGGATTTGAACGTGGATGGATCTGTGGTGCGGCGGGGCGCCGTGTGCCTGCCCCGCGTGGGCATTGTGGGAGATGTGGCCGGCTTTTCCGGCGAGCTCTTTATTGTGGATTCCCGCACGCAGCCGGACGCCCAGGAGCCGCCGCAGTGGCAGGGCCTGGGCACGCGCTGGAAGCTTTATTACCTGACCGTCGATGAGGTGAACGAAATGCGGGACGAGGCCGCCCGGGCGGCCCTGCTGGAGGGCATTCATGGCTGATGCGTCGTTCATCGAGCGCCTGCTGGAAGTCCACGTCACTCTGCGGGCCGGCGAATTTCAGGCCGGGGGCAACACCAAGATCATGACCGGCATTCCCATCAAGGCCCGCATCGAAAAGACCGGGCCCCCGGACTTCAACAAGGCGTCCGTCACCCTGCGCGGCCTGCGCCTGGAAGACATGGACGCCATGAGCACCCTGGCCTTCAAGCCCCTGTTCCACGCGCGGAATTTTATGGTCATTTACGCGGGCAACCCGCGGGACGGGATGCACCTGGCCTTTTCCGGAGAAATCACCAACGCCAGCGCGGACTTCAACGCCGCCCCGGACGTGGCGTTCAAGATAGAGGCCATGACGGGCTATTTCGGCAACATCACGTCCTCCGGCCCCTCGGCCATTGCCGGGAGTCAGTCCGTGGCGGACTTCATCGCCATGCAGGCCCAAAAAATGGGCTACGAGTTCGTCAACGAAGGCGTGACCTCGCAGATTTCCAACGCCGTGTTCAACGGATCGCCCATGGCCCAGGCCCGTTCGGCCGCCCGGCAGGTGGGCGCGGAGCTCATTCTGGATGACGACACCATCACCCTGTGCCCCAAGGGCGGCAGCGAAGAGTCGGGCAACGCCGTGCTGCTCAGCAAGGACACCGGGCTCATCGGCTACCCCGTGCTCTCCAATGAGGGCGTGCAGGTGAAGGCCCTGTACAATCCGGCCTTCCGGCTGGGCAGGCTCATTCAGCTGGAGAGCATTGTGCCCAAGGCGTCCGGCACCTGGCGCATCATCAAGCTTTCGCACGAGCTGGAGGCCTTCAACCCCTCCGGCGGCCCCTGGCAGAGCTCCATGACCACGTTTTATCCGCACATGAGCGGGGCCGGGGGGAAGATATGAACGGCTTCACGGGCCCCTTTGCCGGGCTGAGCCGGATTCTGCTGCCGGAGCCTGACGGCATGGCGCTGGATGCTCACATCTGGCGCACGGCCAAAAACGGCAAGCGATTCCAGATCGACGACGAGACCGGGGAAATCGTGAAGGGCAACGTGGGGCAGAGCGAATGGGATTCCGAGGCGGGGCAGGCGTCACGCCGGGACAAGGTGGAAGACGCCATGCGTGAAATCGCCAACGGCCGCCCCGAGTCCACCATCCCCGGCCTGCGGAACGACCTTGAGCAATACGGCGGCACCAATGACGTCACCATCATCAAGGGCGACAGGAAAAAGGGGCTGGAACACATCGCGGCCCGGCACGGTCACTCGTGCATCGCCCCGGTTCTGGAAGCGGTGGCCAATGGGAAGATTGCCAGGTTTTCCCGGGGCAATAAGACCGTTGCCCTTCAGAAAGACGGGTACGAAGCCCTTTTGTCGCTTGAGGAACACGGCAGGAAAAAGACGTGGCTTCTGACAGGATATGGCATTGTGGAAGACAGGAAAAAGGAGCTCACGGGTGACAGCGGCAAGTTTTGTACAAGACACGCTTCTACGCACGCCGGGCCTACGTCTAGTCGTCCCGACGCGGGAGCCGTGAGTTCCTTCGCCCAAAGAATAGAGCGGATTATGGCGCACGTCAATGGCGGCCTGTTCTCCGGCCCCTTCGCCGGACTGAACGCCATCAGCCTGCCGGATCAGGGCCGGATTTGGGGGTGGTGACGGGATGAGCGAAGAAAACCGCAGCCTGCGCGACAGCTTCACCGGGGCCAGCCTCTTCAATCAGCTGGACTTCATCATCGAGCGCAAAATCCGCGAGATCGTGAACACCTCGGCCCTCGTGCGTGTGGACTCCTGCACGTCCAGTGGCCCGGACGGCCCGGCCGGCACGGTCAGCGCCACGCCCCTTGTGAGCCAGGTGGACGCCGAGGGCAACGCCCTGCCCATGGTGCCCATTCCCCGCATGCCGCACTTCCGGCTTCAGGCGGGCATCGCGGCCCTTGTGCTGGATCCGGTGCCCGGCGATATCGGCATCGCGAACTTCCTCAAGTCCGATTCCTCCGGCATCGGGCCGGACAGCACCGAGCCGCAGCGTCCGGCCTCGTGGCGCTTCTTCGACACGGCGGACGGCGTGCTGGCCATGAGTGTCAGCAACAAGGCCCCCAAAGTCTGGATTCACCTGAAGCAGGATGAAACCATCACCATTCACGCGCCGCAGGGCTTTACCATCGAGACGGACCAGGGCGTGGACATACAGGCCCCCACGGTCACCATGTCCGGTAATCTGGAAGTGGCCGGCAATATAACGGCGGCCGGCGAGATGTCCGGCAAGGGCATCGTCTTGTCCACCCACACTCACGGCGGTGTGGAAGCCGGGCTCGGCAATACCGGCGCGCCCAATGCGTCAGGAGGCAACTGATGGCCGGACACACGCTTTTTCTCGACCCCGACACCTGGGATCTGACCCTGGACGCCGGGGGAGGCATCGCCACCACGTCTGAAAGCTACGGCATTGCCCAGAACGTGGCCAACGCCGTGCGCCTGTTCACGAAGGACGCCTTCTATAACCCGGATCGCGGCCTGCCGCATTTTCTCATGGAGCTCGGCGTGGCGCCGGATCTGAGCGTGGTGCGCGGGCGCATCCGCCGGGCGGCCATGAGCGTGGACGGGGTGGCAGATGCCAGTGTGGACATCACGGGCATCACGAACCGGGTCATGGAAGGAAAGATTTCCCTCACCACCGACGCGGGAGAGACTGTCGATGTTGAATTTTGACCCACAAACCGGGCTTTACCCGGATGACATTGAAACCGTGCGCGAGGCCGTGCGGCGGGACTGGGTGAAGGCCTTCCGCAAGGAAGGGCGCCCCGACCTCAACACCGAGCCCGAGACGCCCGCCGGCCAGCTCATAGACAGCCAGACGGCGGCCATTGCGGACAAGGACAACGAGGTGCTCTTCCTTGCCAATCAGTTCAACCCCCTGACGGCGGAAGGCATCTGGCAGGATGCTCTGGGGGCGATTTACTTTCTCAAGCGCAAGCTGTCCACGCCGTCCAGCGCCCGGTGTCTGTGCACCGGGCTGGCCGGCACGGTCATTCCTGCCGGGGCCGTCATCAAATCCGAGGCGGACAGTTCCGAGTGGGTGTGTACGGGCACGGTCACCATTCCGGAGGGGCAGAGCAGCGTGGAAGCCACGTTCACAGCGTCCGAGGGCGGCCCCCTTGCCGCGGCCCCCAACACCCTGACCCGCATTGTCACCGTGACCCCGGGCTGGGATACCGTGACCAACCCGGCGGCCGCCGTGACGGGCTCCACGCGGGAAACGCAGGCCGCCTTTGAGGCCCGGCGCTTCAGCAGCGTGGCCGCCAACGCGCGGGGCAGCGTCAATGCCCTGTACGGCACCATCGCCAACCTGGAAGGGGTAACGGACGCCGTGGTGCTGGAAAACACCACCAATGAGCCCGTGACCCAGTGGGGCGTCACCATCCCCGGTCACAGCGTATATATCTCCGTGGTGGGAGGGCAGGACGCGGACATCGCCGAGGCCATTTACCGCAAGAAGGACGCGGGCTGCGGCACAGCCGGCAATACGCGGGTGAGCTATCAGGACACAAGCCTGCCCTGGAAGCCCATTTACACCTACAGCATCGAGCGCCCCGCGCCGCTGCCCTTCGGGGTGCGGGTGACCATCCGCAAAACCGACGCCACGGTGTACGATATCGCGGACAAAATCAAAGCCGCCGTGCTGGCGGATTTCAATGGAGAGAGCGGCGCGCTGCGCGTGGGCATGGCTCAGGATGTCTACGCCTCGCGCTTTTATTGCCCCATCCTCAATATCGGCGTCCAGAATCTGCAAAGCGTGGAACTGGCCGCGCCCGTGCCCGGGAATGAGGGGGGCGGAGCCTGGGGCGACGTGGTGACGGTCAACGCCGATCAGGCTCCGGTGCTGAATATCAGCGACATCACCGTGACCATTCTGGACGAGGAGGCGTAATCCATGCTGCACGAAGGCGAAAGCGTTCAAAGCCAGTACGCGGCAAGCCCGGTCATCCGAGCCCTGGTGGATTCCGCCCGCATCCGCATCGCGCCGGACGCGGACATCCAGCTTTTCTACGAGAGGATTTTCAACATCCACACGGCCGAAGGCGCGGGGCTGGATATCTGGGGCCGCATTCTCGGCATCGGCCGCAAGATCGACATCACGGACACCACGGAATTTTTCGGCTTCCAGGGCAGCGACAATCAGCCCTTCAATCAGGCCCCGTTCTGGGACGGCAGCGACCAGCCCACGGGCGTCTATGAACTGGCCGACAACGCCTACCGGCAATTGCTCTTGTGGAAGGCTATGGCCAACATTGCGGCGGCGGACGCGGCCTCGCTCAATGCCCTTTTGCAGGGTCTTTTTCCGGGCCGCAATATCGCCGTGTACGAGCGCCCCGGCGAGGTCATGTCCATAGACCTGTACCTCTACTTCCCGTTGGAGCCGTGGGAGAGCTCAATCCTGAAAAACTACGGCCTCATCGCCAAAGGCGCCGGCGTGGAACTCAACTGGCGCGAAATTCCTTTTCCCTGCTTCGGTTTTTACGAGGCGGGGTATGACCCTTTTAATTCCGAGCCTTTTTGGAGCGGAGACCCCCGTTAAGGAGGAGTATCATGTTGCCTGTCAAACCGACCCCAATTCCCATGCCCTTCGCGCAAAACGGCAATAAAAACGACATTCCCGAACAAAGCCCGGGCGCAAGCGAGCCCAATGCCTCGTGGAGCGCCGGCTTTCCGCCCATCACCATGTACCCGCGAGAAGCCGGGGGCCTGCCGCCCATGGGGCAGGATTTCAACGGAATTCTGAACGCCCTCTCCCAGCAGGCGTTCTGGCGGCAATCGGGAGGCATGGCTGAGTGGTCGGCGGATCTGGATTACCCCGTGCCCGCCCTGGTGGTGGGCAGTGACGGCAAGTACTACACAAGCCTCCAGGCGTCCGGGCCGTCGGGAGCCGGAGCCAAGGATCCGACGGACGCCGAAAACAGCGCCTGGTGGGCTCAGGCCATGCTGAATGGATCGGATGATGTTTTCACCCCGCCCACGAACTCCGAGCCCGGCAAACAGGGCCTCGTGCCCGCGCCGGACATGAGCGCGGAGGCCGCCGCCCGGTGTGTTCTGGGGGCCGATGCGCACTGGCATGAGTTCGATGATACCGTAGCGATGAACGAAGGAAAATACGGCGTGCCCGCGTTGGAAGGCGGCATTAAGTTTTGCACGTTTAGAAATTTTGGTCTGACGAATGGCTCCTCCAGTAATTACAAATCACCGACGTTTTCTGGCTCTAATATTGAAATTATGGGTGGTAATCCTGTTCATGTAAGCC